>NZ_JBIRPW010000004.1:346888-471947 GCF_044332905.1 Streptomyces sp. NPDC021224
CGCGCCGGACGGGGGTGACGTGCCGCTGCCACGGCGCGGGCGGGCGCCGGGGACACCCGTGCCGGGGCGAAGCAGCACGTGGGCGACTCGCGCCGGACGGGGGGAACGTGTCGCCGGCGCGGCGAGGGCTGCCGGGGGGCGGGCCGTGGGGTCCGCCCCCGGGCGGGGGTCAGATCACGCCGACCGAGGCGAGGGCGCGGCGTTGGCGGGGGGTGGGGCGGGCGGGGAAGTAGAGGTAGCAGACGCCGCCGGTGCCGCCGCTCGTGCCGCCGGTGGCGTTGATGCGCTTGGTGCGGAGCCAGATCGTCTCGAACTGCGCCCGCTTGTAGACGTTGCGGACCACCGCGTCGCTGTCGCTCGCGGGGTCGTTGGCGACCACGTCGCCCTCCGCCGTGAAGCCGACCAGGGCCATCAGGTGGCCGGACGTGCCGTAGCCGGCGCCGTCCAGCTCGGAGGCCAGGAAGGACTGGGACGTTATCACCGGGATGCCGGCGGCGATGAGCGTCTCGACGTCGTTGAGGGAGTGCAGCCGGGTGATGACGCCCTGCATGTCCCGGTAGGTGGCCGCGTAGGCCGCGTTGAAGGGCCAGTTGCCGCAGCCCTCGTACTGGTAGTCGTACGTGTAGCGGGCGCCCTGGTCGACCTGCGGGTCGGCGTACGCGGGGTCGACCCACGCCAGCTGCTCCGCGGTGGGGCCGCGGCCCCAGTACTCGATGACCATCGTCGACGACGTCGGGCTGCACCACGCCTCGCCGCCGTTGTCGTACTCCGGGTACTGGCCCTTGTGGATGTTCTGCGAGTACGCGGGCACGGGCAGTTCCACGCCCGTCGCGACCCCGGGCACCGAGGCCGGCACGGTGAAGCGGTCCGGGATGTTCGAGGCCATCGCGCCGAGCCGCCACACCGTGGGCGTCAGCTTGCTGCCGGGCTTGCGGAAGAGGGTCAGGCGCAGCCGGTACGACGCGAGCAGCGGGCCGGCCGCGGCGTCGTCGATGGAGAAGGTGTCCGTCCAGATGCTGCTCTTGCCGTCGGTCTGGTCGTCGACGGAGGTGCGCCGGATGTCCTCGGGCCCGTCGCCCGCCGTCCAGCGGCCCATGACGTACGCCGGGGTCGCGGTGCCGTCGGTGTACGTGCCGAGCAGCTCGACCTGGAGCCAGGTGCCCGCCGGGGTGTGCGCGTTCCAGGACGCGATCAGCTCGGTCGCCGGGTGCGGCACCTTGCGCACCGGCGAGGTCCACGAGGCGGACTCCCAGGTCGCGGTGGTGCCGGTGTGCGGGTCGGTGTAGTCCAGCGAGCCGGTGGCCCGGCCGATCTCCAGGCCGGGCCGCGCGCCGGGCACCGGGCGGGTGCCGGAGTGCGCGCCGAACAGCCAGTCGGGGAAGGTCGTCCAGCCGTGGTAGTCGACCGGTGCGTCGTCGGGCGCGGCTGCGCCGCCGTGCCCGTCCTGCGCGGCGCCGGGCGTGCCCGCCGCGGCGGGCGCCGCGGCCGCGGGCCGCGCGACGGCGGTGGTGGCGGCCGCTGCCGCGGCGGCCAGCGCCGCGGTGATGACGGTACGGCGGGGCGCGTTACTGGTCATGGCTGAATCCCCTTCGTTTCCCTCGGCGTTGCTCGTTCCTGGGCGTGCCGGGACAGGCGTGGGCACCCCTGCGCGCCGCCGGCGGGCAGGTCGCACCACCATGGCAGCACGACCCGCCCTTCCACCAGGCTTTCCGGCCGCGTGGCGGCACCGTCATTGGTCTGTTCCAGTGGCGCCGGGCCACCGTTCAGCCGGGCAGCACGACCAGGTCGCGCCCGGTCAGATTCAGCCGCTCGCCGCCGTCCTCGGTGCACACCGCGATGTCCTCGATGCGCGCGCCGTACGTGTCGGGCAGATAGATGCCGGGCTCGATCGAGAACGCCATGCCGGGCGCGAGCGGCCGGCTGCTGCCCGCCACGATGTACGGCTCCTCGTGCGACTCCATGCCGATGCCGTGCCCGGTGCGGTGGATGAAGTGCTCGCCGTAGCCGGCGGCGGTGATGATGTCGCGGCCCACCGCGTCGAGCTGCTCGGCGGTGACGCCGGGCCGCACCGCCTCGGTCTGCGTGGTCTGCGCGCGCAGCAGCACCGCGTACAGCTCGCGGAAGCCCGCGGGGGGCTCGCCGACGGCGTAGGTGCGGGTGGAGTCCGAGCAGTAGCCGTCCGCGGTGGTGCCGCCGATGTCGACCACGACCGGGTCGCCGGCGCGGATGACCCGGTCGGACACCTCGTGGTGCGGGCTCGCGCTGTTCGGGCCCGAGCCGACGATGACGAAGTCCACCGTCACGTGGCCCGCCTCGATGATGGCGTCGGCGATGTCACGGGCGACCTCGCGCTCGGTGCGGCCGGGGCGCAGCCACTCCCCCACCCGGCGGTGCACCCGGTCGATCGCCGCGCCCGCGCGGCGCAGCGCGGCCACCTCCGCGGGGCTCTTGCGCATCCGCAGCTCCGTCAGCACGTCGCCCGCCAGGCACGCCTGGGCCTCCGGCAGCGCCGCCTGGAAGGCCAGCAGCTTCTCCGCCCACATGTGGTTGTCGACCGCGAAGCGGCGGACGCCCGCGGGCAGCCGGCGGGCGATCATCGCGTACGCGTCGTCGGTCTCGGCGAAGCCGGTGATGTCCAGGCCCAGGCCGCCGGCCGGGGAGGCCGTCGCGGCGGGGCGCTCCAGCGCGGGCACCACCAGGAACGGGTCGGCCTCGGCGGGCACCACCAGGCACGTCAGCCGCTCCAGCGGGAGCGCCTGGTAGCCGGTCAGATACCGCAGGTCCGCGCCCGGCGAGATCAGCAGCGCGTCGAGGCCGGCGTCGCCCGCGGCCTTCCTGGCGAGGGTGAGGCGCTCGGCGGGGTGGAGCGCGTCGGCATTCTGCTCGGTAACGGTCACGCCGCCCACGGTAAACGCCCCGCCCGCTCGGGACGCCGATATTTTCCGGCACGCCGCGCGCCGCCCGGACGGCGTGCCGCCGGGGCGCCCGGCGGGACGCGTAGGGTCCTGGAACATGGACGACGAACAGGGCCTGTCGCTGCGCGAGCTGGCCGCGGAACTGGGCGTGCTGTCACCGTCCTGCGGCCCGGTCCGGCTGGTCGCCGTCGACGGCCACGCGGGCTCGGGCAAGACCACGCTGGCGGGGCGGCTCGCCGCGGAACTCGACGGGGTGCCCGTCGTGCACACCGACGACCTCGCCACGCACGAGGAGCCGTTCGACTGGGAGGAGCGGTTCGCGGCGCAGGTCGTCGGCCCCCTCGCCGCGGGGCGCGCCGCGCGGCACGAGGTCTACGACTGGACGGCCCGGCGGTTCGCGTCCGCCCGCGACGTCCCGGCGGCCCCGGTCGTACTCGTCGAGGGCGTCGGGGCCGGACGCCTCGCCCTGCGCCCGCACCTCGCGCTCACGCTGTGGCTGGAAGTCGACCGCGTGACCGCGCGGGGCCGCGGGATACGACGGGACGGTCCCGCCCTCGAACACTTCTGGACCGGGTGGTCCGCCGCGGAGGACGCGCACTTCGCCTCCGACCCGACGCGGCCCTTCGCGGACCTGCTGGTCCATCAGACGGACGACGGTTACCGCGCGGTGCGCGGCCCCGCGCGGGGACCTGCGGAGACGGCTTGACCGCTTGGCGGCGAGCAATTACGTTTTCAACCAAGCGGTCCCGGAAGACCGCTTTCCGTAGCACGGAGCCCCCGGTTGTTCCCCCGTGACCGGGGGCTCCGTCTACCCCTCCTTTTGCGCCACGACTGGCCCTTGCGGTGACGTCCACGATCGTCCCGCCGTCGCGGCCGGTCGCTCCCTTCTCCCCCACGCGCTCCTAGGTGATTGCCACGTGGGGTGGCAGTTCGCCTTTCCGCCGGTGGGGACTGAGCGCGCAGTTCTCCCCCAGGGCTTCGCCTGGGAGGTGCCCCCACGCGCCCCTAAAAACGGGTGCCCTCCCCCGCAGCCGCGCCCGTAAAAACGGGTGCCCTCCCACGCGGCCGCGCCCCTAAAAACGAGAACCCTCACCCCCCGTCGGCAGGCAGCCGCCGAACCGGCCTGGAGGGGGACGGTGCGGGGTGCCCCCGCAGGAATGCGCTGTCGGTGGCTCACCCACGTGGGAAGAGGCCGAACGCGCATTCCGAGGAGGTGCCCCGTGGCGGCCCCCGACCCACCCCCCGGAGGGAAAGCGCGATGCCCCGCCGGGCAACACCAGGGGCGCGTGGGGGCACCTCCCGGGCGAAGCCCTGGGGGAGAACGGCGCGAGCAACCCCCACCCACCGCAAGGTCGCACACCGCACCGCACCACGCCCCCCGGAGCGCCACCGGCCCGCGCCCCCGCCCGGGGAGCGCGGGCCCCCCGCCGGGGCAAGCGGGAAGCCCCAGCGCAAGGCGCAGCCCCCCGGGAGCAACCCCGCAGGGGCCACGCACTCTACGGCCCCGCCCGCTTCGCGGGTACGATGCGGAGGGGTCGCGGTGGTGCCCTGGGGAGTCACCACACGTTTCAACTCCTGCGTGTCGCCTTCCGGTTGGCGGCGGGAGCCGTCGGCGAGGGGCGCGGGGCAACGAGGGTGGGGACCACATGGACTTCGGCACCGACCGCGCGGGCGGCCCTGCCGATCTCGCCTGGCTGCGCGGCATCGACGCGTACACCGTGGGCGCCTACGCCCAGGCCGAGGAGGAGTTCAGGACCGCGGTCCGGCTGGACGCCGGGATGGCCGACGCCTGGCTCGGCCTGCACGCGCTGCGCGCGGACACCGCGACGGCCCTGCTCCAGATGTACCGGCACCGCGACCGCTTCGGCGAGCAGCGCGCCGCCCACCGCCGTACGCTGAACTCCTGGTACTGGCTGGGCTGGTGGGTGCAGCCGGTGCTGGAGACCAGCCGTGATCTGCTGCTCGCGCACGCGAGCCACTGGCTGGACGGACGGCATGTCGCCGAGCTGGACCGCGCGCTCGCGGACTGCCCCCCGGTCGACACCGATCCGCAGGTGCGTTTCCTGCACGCCTGCCGGGCGTATCTGGTCAAGGACTGGGAGCATCTGGTCCGGCACACCGAGCCGCTGCTGGGCGACCAGCTGCTGGGGATCGAGGCGGGCCTGTTCGGCGGGATGGCGCGGGTGCGCCTGGAGATGTGCGGGCAGGCCGAACCGCTGCTGTCCGCGGCGCTGATGCGCTGCCGCAGCGAGCAGCCGCAGCGCAAGGAGCTGCGGTACTGGCTGGCCAGGGCGTACGAGGGCACGGGTCGTACCGCCGCGGCCGTACCGCTGTACCGGGCGGTGCACCGGGTGGATCCGGCGTTCATGGACACCGCTGCGCGGCTGGCGGCGATACACGAGACGGACGACGGCCTCGACGAGAGCGCGGGCCTGGCCACCGCGGTGTCGCTGGCGGGCGGGCAGGCGGTGCCGGAGGGCGGTACGGACCTGGAGGCCGGGCTGTACGCGGATCCGGGCGAGGGCCGGCCGCCCGCCGTGCCGGAGCCTGTCGAGGTGGACGACGTGCTGCTGGTCCCGCCGGGGCCGCTGGAGGAGGACCCGCGCGACCGCGGCGCCGCCCCGCTGGCGGGCGCCCCGCAGATCCCGCTGCCGCTCGGCGGCTCGGATCCGGCGCTGCTGGCGCAGGCGCTCGCGGAGCTGGACCGGATGGTGGGTCTGGAGCCGGTGAAGCGCCAGGTGCGGGCGCTGTCGGCGCAGTTGCGGATGGCCCGGCTGCGGGCCGGGCAGGGGCTGCCGGTGCAGCCGCCGAAACGCCACTTCGTCTTCTCCGGCCCCTCGGGCACGGGCAAGACCACGGTGGCCCGGATACTGGGCCGGGTGTTCTACGCGCTGGGCCTGCTCGGCGGCGACCACCTGGTGGAGGCGCAGCGGTCCGATCTGGTCGGGGAGTTCCTGGGCCAGACCGCGGTCAAGGCCAATGAACTGATCGACTCGGCGCTGGGCGGCGTGCTGTTCGTGGACGAGGCGTACGCGCTGTCGAACTCCGGTTACAGCAAGGGTGACGCGTACGGCGACGAGGCCCTCCAGGTGCTGCTGAAGCGGGCCGAGGACAACCGGGACCGGCTGGTGGTGATCCTCGCGGGCTACCCCGAGGGCATGGACCGGCTGCTCGCCGCGAATCCGGGTCTGGGTTCGCGCTTCACCACCCGGGTGGACTTCCCGAGCTACCGTCCGAACGAGCTGACCCGGATCGGCGAGGTGCTGGCCGCGGAGAACGGCGACCACTGGGACGACGAGGCGATCGACGAGCTGCGCGCGATCAGCGGCCATGTGGTGGAGCAGGGCTGGATCGACGAGCTGGGCAACGGCCGGCTGCTGCGCACCCTGTACGAGAAGAGCTGCGCGTACCGCGACCTGCGGCTGTCGGAGTACCCGGCGACGCCGACCCGGGACGAGCTGGCGACGCTGCGGCTGCCGGACCTGATGCAGGCGTACGGCGAGGTGCTCTCGGGCCGCGGCCCGGGAGTGCCGCCGCCGGACCCCGCGGAGTAGCGGGGTCCGGCGGCGGGACGTCCGGGGTCAGCGGACGAGTTGGCCCGGCATCGTGCGGTGCGCCGGGTGCGAGGGGTCCCGCACCTCGCCCACCAGCATCTCCAGGACGTCCTCCAGCGCGACCAGGCCGAGCACCCGGCCACCCGGCTCGGCGACGGCCGCGAGGTGCGAGGCGGCCCGGCGCATCGAGGTGAGCGCGTCGTCCAGCGGCAGGTCGGCCCGCAGCGTGGTGATGGGCCGCCACAGCCGGCGCGGTACCGGGCGGTCCTGGTCCTCCAGGTCCAGGACGTCCTTGACGTGCAGGTAGCCGAGGTAGCCCGTGCCGGACTCGGCGGCGACCGGGAAGCGCGAGTAGCCGGTCCGTACGGTCAGCTCCTCGACCTCCTTCGCCGTCGCCGTGGGGGCCAGGGTGATCAGCTCGTCGGGGGTGAGCAGTACCTCGGTGACCGGGCGGCTGCCCAGTTCCAGGGCGTCCTCCAGCCGTTCCTGCTCGTCGGAGTCCAGCAGTCCGGCCCGCCGGGCGTCCTCGACCAGCACCGTCAGTTCGGCGCTGGTGAAGACGGACTCGACCTCGTCCTTGGGCTCGACGTGGAAGGCGCGCAGGATGAGCCGCGCACCGGCGCCGAGCACCACGATGACGGGCTGGAAGACCCGCGCGAAGCCGACGAGTCCGGGGCTGAGCCACAGCGCGGTCTTCTCCGGGTCGGCCATGGCCAGGTTCTTCGGGACCAGCTCGCCGATGACCAGGTGCAGGAAGACCACGAGGGCCAGCGCGAGCACGTAGCCGATCGGGTGGACCAGGTCCTCAGGCACGCGGACGGCGGAGAAGACCGGTTCCAGCAGGTGGGCGACGGTCGGCTCGGCGACCGCGCCGAGCGTCAGCGAGCAGACGGTGACGCCGAACTGGGCGGCCGCCATCATCTGCGGCAGGTTCTCCAGCCCGTACAGCACCCGGCGGGCGCCGCGGTGGGTCGCGGCGAGCGGTTCGATCTGGCTGCGGCGGACCGAGACCAGGGCGAATTCGGCGCCGACGAAGAAGCCGTTGGCGAGGACCAGCAGCAGTGCGAGGACGAGCATCAGCGCGTTCACCGGGCCTCACCCCCCGCCTCGTCCGCGGTGGCGTCCGGCGCGGGGGCGGTGCGCAGGATGCGGACCCGCTCGGCGCGGTGGTGCCCGACCTCGGCGACGCGCAGCCGCCAGCCGGGCAGGTCCGCGGTGTCGCCCACCGCGGGGATCCGTCCGAGCAGGTCGGCGACCAGCCCGGCGACGGTCTCGTAGGGGCCCTCGGGCGCTTCCAGGCCGATCCTGGCGAGCGTGTCGACGCGGCAGCCGCCGTCGGCGTCCCACGCGGGGCGGCCGTCCTCCGGCGGAGCCTGCGCCAGTTCGGGCAGGTCGACGGCGTCGTGCTCGTCGCGGACCTCGCCGACGAGTTCCTCGACGATGTCCTCCAGGGTGACGACCCCGGCGGTGCCGCCGTACTCGTCGACGACCACGGCGATGGGCTGCTGGCTGCGCAGCAGTTCCAGCAGCGGCTGCGCGGCGAGCGTCTCGGGCACCAGCAGCGGGACGACCGCGATGCGGCTGACGGCGGTGCGGTCGCGCAGCTCGGCGGGCACCGCGAGGGCGTCCTTGAGGTGCACCATGCCGACGATGTCGTCGAGCCGGTCGCGGTAGACGGGGAAGCGGGACAGGCCGGTGGCGCGGGTGAGGTTGAGCACGTCCGCGGCGGTCGCGGTGTCCTCCAGGGCGCTCACCCGCACGCGCGGGGTCATGACGTGCTCCGCGATGAGGTCGCCGAGGGACAGGGTGCGGACGAACAGGTCGGCGGTGTCCTGTTCGAGCGCGCCGGCCCGCGCGGAGTGCCGGGCCAGCGAGACCAGCTCGGTGGGGGTGCGGGCGGAGGCCAGCTCGTCGGCGGGCTCCACGCCGAGCATCCGCACCAGGCGGTTGGCGGCGCCGTTGAGCAGCTCGATGACCGGCCGGAAGGCGCGGGAGAAGGCCCGCTGCGGCCCGGCGACCATCCGGGCGACGGCGAGCGGCCGGGAGACCGCCCAGTTCTTGGGGACCAGCTCGCCGATCACCATCTGCACCGCGGCGGCGGCCAGCATGCCGGCGACGACGGCGATGCCGGCAGCGGCGCCGTGCGGGATACCGGCGGCCCGGATGGGGCCGGTGAGCAGATCGGCGAGCGCGGGTTCGGCGAGCATGCCGACGACCAGCGAGGTGATGGTGATGCCGAGCTGGGTGCCGGACAGCTGGAAGGACAGTTTGCGCAGGGCGGCGACGACGCCGGCCGCGCGCCGGTCGCCCTCGGCCGCGGCGCGTTCGGCGGCCGGGCGCTCCACGGTCACCAGGCCGAATTCGGCGGCGACGAAGAAGCCGTTGGCGATGATCAGGACGAAGGCCGCTGCGAGCAGCAGCAGGGACGTGCTCATGAGGCCGCCGCTCCGGGTTTTCGTGCGGGAGGGGCGGCGCTGGTACTACCGGACGGTGCGTCCATCGGGGTGTGGGTGTCACTCCTCGGTAGGGCGGGCAGGTCGGCGGGCCGCGCGTGACGCACGGCCCAGGTCAAGAGTAGTCAACGGCCCGCCGACCGCGAAGGACGGCGGACGGCGCCTTCACGACGGCTTCACCGCAGGCCGGACGCCCGCTTCACCGTGCGTCACGCCTGTCGACAGGTGCCTCACCGAGCGCGGTGACCAGTTCGCGCAGCAGCCGGGCGTCGACGAGGGCCTGCCGGCGGGCGATACCGGGCTGGATGCCCATGACGGCCAGCGTGGTGCCGTCGGCGAGGTCCAGGTGCACCCAGGCGTCGCCCGGACGCAGCCGTACGCCGAGGATCTCCGCCCAGGCCAGGCGGCGGCTGACGATCACGTTGACGACGGTGAGCCCGGCCCGGTCGGCGACCGCCTTGGGGCGGCTGAGCAGCATGAGGACGCCCAGTGCGAGGACCCCGACGACGGCGATGCTGACCC
This sequence comes from Streptomyces sp. NPDC021224, assembly GCF_044332905.1. Lineage (NCBI taxonomy): Bacteria > Bacillati > Actinomycetota > Actinomycetes > Kitasatosporales > Streptomycetaceae > Streptomyces > Streptomyces sp. NPDC021224. Next base: position 356,333 of record NZ_JBIRPW010000004.1, read on the forward strand.
GGTCGCCGGTGGTCCACGGCGACGCGCCCTCGGACGGCATGAGCACCGCGAGGGTGCTCAGCGTGGCGAGCAGCAGCACGCCGACCGTGAGCAGGACCACACGGGTGAGCAGCGGCCGGAAGGTGAGCGGGAGCCGCTCGACGGCGGCGGCGGGGGCGGGCGGCCGTCCGTGGCCCGCGCCGCCGCCGTCGGGGGCGGTCACAGCCGGGCGGCGTGGATGCCGGTGGTCAGGATCGCGCGGGCGCCGAGGTCGTACAGCTCGTCCATGATCCGCTGGGCGTCGGTGGTGGGGACCATCGCCCGCACCGCGACCCAGCCCTCGTGGTGCAGCGGGGAGACGGTCGGCGACTCCAGGCCCGGGGTGAGGGCCACGGCCTGGTCGACGTGCTCGGCGCGGATGTCGTAGTCCATCATCACGTAGCGCCGGGCGACCAGGACGCCCTGGAGCCGGCGCAGGAACTTCTGCACCTTGGGGTCGCCGGCGGGCGCGCCGACGGGGCGGACGACGACCGCCTCGGAGGCCATGATCGGCTCGCCGAAGGTCTCCAGGCCCGCGTTGCGCAGCGAGGTGCCGGTCTCCACGACGTCCGCGATGACCTGGGCGACGCCGAGCTGGATCGCGGTCTCCACGGCGCCGTCGAGGTGGACGACGGTGGCGGCGACGCCGTTGTCGGCGAGGTGCTTCTCGACGACGCCCTCGTAGGAGGTGGCGACGGTCATGCCGCCGAGGTCGGCGACGCCGGCCGCGGTGCCGGGGCGGGCGGCGTAGCGGAAGGTGGAGCGGGCGAAGCCGAGCTGGAGGATCTCCTCGGCGCTGGCGCCGGAGTCCAGCAGCAGGTCGCGGCCGGTGATGCCGATGTCGAGGCGGCCGGAGGCGACGTAGATGGCGATGTCGCGCGGGCGCAGGTAGAAGAACTCCACGTCGTTGGCGCTGTCGAACAGCACCAGCTCCTTGGACTCCTTGCGCTGCCGGTAGCCGGCCTCATGGAGCATGGCCGCCGCGGGTCCGGACAGCGAGCCCTTGTTGGGGACGGCGATGCGCAGCATGGGGTGGGGTTCCTTCGCTCGGAGCGGTGTCAGGGCGGGGTGGGGCAAGGGGGTACGTGCGGGTACGCGGGCGCGCGCGTGCGGCCCGCGCGCGGGTGGCGCGGGCCGCACGGCTCACAGATGCGCGTACACGTCGTCCAGCGAGATGCCGCGGGCGACCATCATCACCTGGACGTGGTACAGCAGTTGGGAGATCTCCTCGGCGGTGGCGGCAGCGCCCTCGTACTCCGCTGCCATCCACACCTCGGCGGCCTCCTCGACCACCTTCTTGCCGATCGCGTGCACGCCCTTGCCGACCAGCTCGGCGGTGCGGGACGTGCTGGGGTCGGCCGTGGCGGCCTTGTGCTGCAGCTCGGTGAAGAGCTGCTCGAATGTCTTGTTGGCCATGGTGGTCCCTAGCGTACGGGGAAGCGCGGACCGGTCAGCGCCACGGCTCGGATAGTGAACGGATCACGGTCGCGGTGGCCACCGCGGCGGTGACCGCTTCGTGGCCCTTGTCCTCGTTCGACCCGGGAAGTCCGGCGCGGTCCAGTGCCTGCTCCTCGGTGTCGCAGGTCAGCACGCCGAAGCCGACCGGTACGCCGGTGTCCACGGTGACCTGGGTGAGCCCGGCGGTGACGCCCTGCGAGACGTACTCGAAGTGCGGGGTGCCGCCGCGGATGATGACCCCGAGGGCGACGACCGCGTCGTAGCCGCGGGCGGCCGTCGCCTTGGCGACGACGGGCAGTTCGAAGCTGCCCGGCACGCGCAGCAGCGTCGGCTCCTCGATGCCGAGGTCGTGCAGGGCGCGCATCGCCCCGTCCACGAGGCCGTCCATGACCTGCTGGTGCCACTGGGCCGCGATCACCGCCACCCGCAGGTCGCCGCAGTTCTTGACGGTCAGCTCGGGGGCGCCCTTGCCGCTCACTTGTCTCCTCGGTGCTCAGTGCCGTTGCCGGCCTCGACGGTGCGGGGGCGGGCCACGGTGTCCAGCCAGGGCAGGTCGTGCCCCATCCGGTCGCGCTTGGTCCGCAGGTACCGCAGATTGTGCTCCCCGGCCCCGACCGGCATCGGCTCGCGTCCCAGGACGTCGAGGCCGTGCCGGACCAGCGCGCCGGTCTTGGCGGGGTTGTTGGTGATCAGCCGCAGCGAGCGCACCCCGAGGTCGGCCAGCACCTGGGCGGCGGCGCCGTAGTCGCGCGCGTCGGCGGGCAGGCCGAGTTCGAGGTTGGCGTCCAGGGTGTCGCGGCCGCGCTCCTGCAGCTCGTACGCGCGCAGCTTGGACAGCAGGCCGATGCCGCGGCCCTCGTGCCCGCGCAGGTACAGCACCACGCCGCGGCCCTCCTCGGCGATCCGGCGCAGCGCCGCCTGGAGCTGCGGGCCGCAGTCGCAGCGCTGCGAGCCGAAGACGTCGCCGGTCAGGCACTCGGAGTGGACGCGCACCAGCACGTCGGTGCCGTCGTCGCCCTCGCCGATGTCCCCGGCGACCAGCGCGATGTGCTCGACGCCGTCGGCGGTGCTGCGGTAGCCGTACGCGCGGAAGTCGCCGTACGCGGTGGGCAGCGTCGTGGACGCCTCGCGGCGCACGGTCGGCTCGGCGGAGCGGCGGTAGGCGATCAGGTCCTCGATGGAGATGATGGCCAGGCCGTGCTTGCGGGCGAAGGGCACCAGGTCGGGCAGCCGGGCCATGGTGCCGTCCTCGCGGGCGATCTCCACGATCGCCGCGGCCGGGCGCAGTCCGGCGAGCCGGGCGAGGTCCACTCCGGCCTCGGTGTGGCCGGGGCGGGTGAGCACGCCGCCGCTGCGGGCGCGCAGCGGGAAGACGTGGCCGGGGCGGACGAAGTCGCCGGGCACGCTGGTGGACTCGGCCAGCAGCCGGATGGTGGTGGCGCGGTCGGCGGCCGAGATGCCGGTGGTCACGCCGTGTTCGGGCCCGGCGTCGACGGAGACGGTGAAGGCGGTCCGCATGGACTCGGTGTTGGAGTCCACCATCTGCGGCAGCTCCAGCCGGTCCAGGTCGGGCGCCTCCAGCGGGACGCAGATCAGCCCGCGGCACTCGGTCATCATGAAGGCCACGATCTCCGGGGTGATCTTCTCCGCGGCGACGATCAGATCGCCCTCGTTCTCCCGGTTCTCGTCGTCGACGACGACGATCGGCCGGCCCGCGGCGATGTCGGCGATCGCCCGCTCCACCGGGTCCAGGCGCAGGTCCTCGTCGTCGTACCAGTCGTCCTGCAGTGCGGTCACGGCGCTCATGCCGTCACTCCTTCCGCGACGGTGCTGCTCGGGCGGACCCGGGCCCCGGCGTCGGGCCGGCGGGTCTGCTGCCACCAGGCGTACATCCCGGCGATGACCAGGACGAAGTAGACGATGTAGACCAGCCCCGAGAAGGGCAGGCCGCTGTGGAAGTTGAGCGGCACGCCGACCACGTCGACGGCCAGCCACGCGAACCAGAACTCGACCCAGCCGCGCGCCTGGGCGTACATCGCGGCGAGCGTGCCGGTGAAGATGTACGCGTCCGGCCACGGGTTCCACGACAGCGACGGGTAGGCCAGGAAGAGCCCGGCGACCGCGGCGGTGCCGGCTCCCGTGGCGACGACCAGCACGGCGCGCTCCCGCCAGGTCGCGAAGCGGATCGCTACCCGCCCGGCGTCGTCGGTACGGCCGCCGCGCCAGCGGTACCAGCCCCACACCGCGACGGTGATGACGACGAACTGCTTGCCGACCCCGCCGCCCAGGTGCGCCGACCAGAACGCGGCGACCAGCACCGCACCGGACAGCAACTGGACGGGCCAGGTCAGCATCGCGCGCCGCCAGCCGAGCGCGAGCGCGGCCAGGCCCAGCAGGTTGCCGATCATGTCGGACCACATGACGTGCTGGTCGAAGGCGGTGAACGCCTCGGCGTCGAGCCAGTGCAGCGCGCTCATCGCACATCTCCGGGGGCCCCGGAGCCGGTCGCGCCGAGCATGCGCTCGACGTACTTGGCGATGACGTCGACCTCCAGGTTGACCGGGTCGCCGGGCTGCTTCACACCGAGCGTGGTCAGCTCCAGGGTGGTCGGGATGAGGCTGACGGTGAAGTGGTCGGCGGCGGCGTCCACGACGGTCAGGCTGATGCCGTCCACGGTGATCGAGCCCTTCTCGACGACGTAGCGGGCCAGGTCGGCGGGCAGCGAGATCTTCACGATCTCCCAGTGCTCGCCCGGGGTGCGCTCCAGCACCGTGCCCGTGCCGTCCACGTGCCCCTGCACCAGGTGTCCGCCGAGGCGGCCGCCGAGCGCCATCGGGCGCTCCAGGTTGACGCGGGAGCCGGGGCGCAGGGCGCCGAGGCTGGAGCGCTTGAGCGTCTCGTCCATGACGTCGGCGGTGAAGCTGCCGTCGCCGAGGTCCACGACGGTCAGGCACACCCCGTTGACGGCGATCGAGTCGCCGTGCTTCGCCCCCTCGGTGACGACGGGTCCGCGGACGGTGAAGCGGGCGGCGTCGGACTGCTCCTCGACCGCGGTGATCTCACCCAGTTCTTCGACGATTCCGGTGAACACGTCACTTCTCCTGTGCAGCAGTGGGGACGGCGGTGATACGCAGGTCGGGCCCGAGGCGGGCGACGTCGGTCACGTCGAGCCGCAACGCCTGCGCGAGGGTGCTGATTCCTGCCGGGCCGAGAGCGCCCGGCCCCGCGCCCAGCAGGGCGGGCGCGAGATAGCCGACGACGGTGTCCACGGCCCCGGCGGCCACGAAGGCCCCGGCGAGCGTCGGCCCGCCCTCCAGGAGGACGGAGCGGACGCCGCGGGCGTGCAGTTCGGCGAGCAGCGCGGTGACGTCCAGCCCGCGGGTGGGGCCGGGTCCGTACGGCAGGCGGACGGTCTCGGGCCCGTCGAGGGTGTCGAGGTGGGCGGTGTCGGCGTCCTTGGCGACGGCGACGAGCGTGGGCGCCGCGTCGTCCAGGACCCGCGCGCCGGGACGGATGCGCGCCCGGGTGTCGACGACGACCCGCAGCGGCTGCACCGCGCCCTCGACGCCGCGCACCGCGAGGTGCGGGTCGTCGGCGAGCAGGGTGCCGGAGCCGACGACGACCGCGTCGGCCCGCGCGCGCAGCCGGTGCACGTCGGCGCGGGACTCCGCGGAGGTGATCCACCGGCTGCTGCCGTCCGCGGCAGCGATCCGGCCGTCCAGCGTGGCCGCGTACTTCCACAGCACGTACGGGCGGCCGCGGCGCACCGAGGTGAGCCATGCGGCGTTGACGGCCTCGGCCTCGGCGGCGAGCAGCCCGCCCTCGACGTCGATTCCCGCGGCCCGCAGGGTCGCGGCGCCGCCGGACGCGGCGGGGCTGGGGTCGGCCACGGCGTAGACGACACGGGCGACCCCGGCCTCGACGAGCGCCACGGCGCAGGGGCCGGTCCGGCCGGTGTGGTTGCAGGGTTCGAGGGTGACGACGGCGGTGCCGCCGCGGGCCGCGGGGCCGGCCGCCTCCAGCGCGTGGATCTCGGCGTGCGGGCCGCCCGCCCTGCGGTGCCAGCCCTCGCCGACGGGCTTGCCGGCGTCGTCGAGGATCACACAGCCGACGACGGGGTTGGGGGCGGTCGCGCCGAGGGCGCGTGCGGAGAGCGCGACGGCTCGGCGCATCGCGTCGGTTTCCGTGGTGGTGGCCACCGGGTCCTCCTGCCGCATCGGGCACGGAACTCCGGGGCTTCGACGCGCGTACACACCCGACACCCCACCTTGCGGCACCGGCAGATCGACCCGACCTGCCGCCGTGGCGGCGCACCGTCGTGAACGCCCGCCGCGCACTGCCTCCCATCCGGACTTTCACCGTCGGTCCAGGAATTTCACCTGGTCAACCGGCCGCTGGATGCGGTCGGGTCGCGGACTGTAACCGCCGGTTCGGAATTACACCGACCCCGGAGTGCGCGTACGTCACTAAGTACGTTCCCCAGTCTGCCACGCCGGACCGGCACGGCTCCAGGGCGTTTCACCGCGCTCCTCCCCCGGCGGGTGTGTGCTCCGCCACTGCGGCCGCCCGGCGCGCGCGGGCGTGCGGCCCCGCCCGCCCGCGCCGCCGCAGCCGTCACCAGGGCGTTCCTCCGTTCCCGCACCGGTACGGCTCCGCGCCGTGGCGGGGAGCCGTACCGGAACGCCGCCCCGCGGCCCGGCCCCATACCGGATCTCGCCCGTCGGGATCTCAGCCCGCGGGATCTCAGCCCGCGGGGGCGAAGACCGCCTCCTGGGCCGAGTCCATCGCCGTGATGACCGCGCCGCGCAGGATGGGGCCGGACGGGATCGCGGTGGGCACCACCGTGGTCCGCAGCGGGGAGAGGCGGGCCAGCCGGTCGCCGACGCGGTCGGCGAGGTCCTGGCCGCCGGCCGCCCCCACCTCGCCCGCCAGCACCAGCAGCCCGGGGTCGAGGACCGCGCAGATCGCGGAGGCGCCCACCGCGATCCGGGCGGCCAGGTCGTCGAGGAAGCCGGGGGTCCCGGTGCGCACCGCGTCCGCGGCGGCCGCGGCGTCGGCGGGGGCGGCGGTGCGGATGCCGTGCTCGGCGGCCAGCGCGCACACTGCGCGGCTGCCGGTGAGCCCGTGGAAGCCGTCGTCGCAGTTGGTGGCGGTGGGCAGCCGCCCGGAGGTGGACACCGGCAGGAAGCCGACCTCGCCCGCGCCGCCGGAGAAGCCGCGCCGCAGCCGCCCGTCGAGTACGAGGGCGGCGCCGACTCCGCCGCCGATCCACAGCAGGACGAACGTCTCGTCGGGGGCGCCGCCGCGCACCCGCTGCTCGGCGACCGCGGCGAGGTTGACCTCGTTCTCCAGCAGCACCGGCACGCCGCTCCTGCGGCGGACCTCGTCGACGAGGTCGCCGTGCCAGGCGGGCAGTTCGCCGGTGACGGCGAGCCGCCCGGTGACCGGGTTGACCAGGCCGGGCGCGCCGCAGGCGACGGTGTGCAGGGGGGTGCCGCCGGCCGCGCCGAGCAGCAGGTGCACGCCGCGTTCGACGGTGGCGGCCGGGTCGGCGTCCGGGGCGACGGTCAGCGCGGCCCGGGTGACGGTGTGGCCGAGGAGGTCGGCGATCTCCACGCCGACGCTGTCCACCCGCACGTCGAGCCCGGCGACATGGGCGCGGTCCGCGACGATGCCGTAGACGCGCGCGTTGGGGCCGCGGCGCGCGGCGCCCGACTCCCCGACGACCTCGATCAGGCCGGACTCCTGGAGGCGCTCGACGAGGTCGGCGACGCTGGGCCGGGAGAGGCCGGTGAGCTCCTTCAACTGCGCGGCGGTGAGCGGCCCTTCCTGCTGGAGCAGGCGCAGGGCGAGCCGGTCGTTGATGGCTCTGGCCGTACGCGGTGACGCGTTCCTGGCGGGGTGCGCGCGGGTGGCGGTCATGCGGGCGATCCTTCCAGACCGGTGGCTGCCCGGGACTTAACTTTCAGGCAGGCTTCCTGATAGTTTACGCACCATGACGACGAGCGCCCCCGACACCAACTGGACACCCGCCCGGGTACGCCGCTCCCACCTGGCCATCGCCACGGTCTTCGCGGTGCACGGCGCCGTCCAGGGCACCTTCGCCACCCGCATCCCGTGGATCAAGGACCATCTGGGGCTCAGCGCGGGCGAACTGGGCATCGCGCTGGTGTGCCCGGCGATCGGCTCGGTGCTGATGATGCCGCTGGCCGGGCGGCTGATGCACCGGCTGGGTTCACGCGCCGCGCTGCGGATGCTGCTCGCCCTGTGGTGCGCGGTCCTCGTGCTGCCGCCGCTGGCCCCCGGGCTGCCGTTCCTGTGCCTGGCGCTGCTGGCGTTCGGCGCGAGCGCCGGCATGGCCGACGTCGTGATGAACGCGGTCGGCGTCGCCGTCGAGGAGCACAAGGGCAAGTCGATCATGTCCGGTCTGCACGGCATGTGGAGCGTCGGCACCCTGTTCGGCGCCGCCGTCGGCGTGCCGGCCGCGCACGCCCGGCTGGACGGGCGGATCCACCTCGGGGTGGTCGCCGCGGTGCTGGTGACCGTCGCGCTGCTGCTGTCCTCGCAGGTGCCCGACCTGCACCCGGCGGCCGACGAGGACGCGCCGCCGCGCTTCGCGCTGCCGCCGAAGTCCGCGCTGGTGATCGGTGCGATCGGATTCTGCGGCGTCTTCGCCGAGGGGGGCACCGCCGACTGGTGCGCGGTCTTCCTGCGCGACATCGCACACGCCTCGCCCGCGATAGCCGCGCTCGCGTACACCGCCTTCTCCTGCACGATGGCCACCGCCCGGCTGCTGGGCGACATCGCGGTCCGCCGGCTCGGCGCCGTCCTGGCGATCCGGGTGGGCGGCGTGATCGCCACCGCGGGCGGCCTGCTGGTGGTGTTCGCCCACTCCCCGGCCCCGGGCATCGCGGGCTTCGCGCTCATCGGCGTGGGCATCTCGGTCGTGGTGCCGCTGTGCTTCGCGGCCGCCGGGCGCAGTGGGTCCAACCCGGCCCGGACGATCGCGGGCGTCGCGACCGTCACGTACACCTCGGGCCTGGTGGCGCCCGCCGCGATCGGCGGCATCGCCGGGGCGTCGTCGCTGACCGTCTCCTTCGGCCTGGTCACGGTCCTGACGCTGGGCCTGGTGTTCGGCGCGGGCGTGGTCGGGACGCACGGGGCGAGCCGCAAGGTCGCGGGCGGCACACCCGAACCGGCCCCCGTGGCGGCCGAGTAGCACCCCAGAGCCCGCCGGGGGGCGGGGGCCCCGACCGGAGTGGGAGCCGGTCCGGTGTCATCCGCCCCCCGGCGTATCCGCTCCCCCGGCGTCTTCGCCGCCGGATCCTCCGCCCGGTCCGCCGCCCGGTCCGCCGTCCGCGCCGAAGGAGCCCGTGCGCAGGTACGCGGGCGCGACCAGGCGCGCCACGTGGTAGCCGACGAGCACCAGGACGGTGCCGAGCGCGATGCCGCTCAGCGAGAAGGTGTCGGTGATCTTCAGGGTGACGTTGCCGATGCCCGCGACGACACCGCCCGCGATCGGCACCAGGTTGACGGGGTTGGCCAGGTCGACCCGGTTCTCCACCCAGATGCGCGCGCCGAGCAGCCCGATCATGCCGTAGAGGATGACGGTGATGCCGCCGAGCACCCCGCCGGGGATCGCCGCGATCACGGCGCCGAACTTGGGGCACAGGCCGAAGAGGATCGCGAAGCCCGCGGCCGCCCAGTAGGCGGCGGTGGAGTAGACCCGGGTCGCGGCCATGACGCCGATGTTCTCGGCGTAGGTGGTGGTGGCCGGGCCGCCGAAGGCGCTGGAGAGCACGGTGGTGCCGCCGTCGGCGGCGATCGCGGTGCCGAGTACGGAGTCCAGCCGGTCGCCGGTCATCTCGCCGACGGCCTTGACGTGCCCGGCGTTCTCCGCGATGAGCGCGATCACCACGGGCAGCGCGACGAGCACCGCGGAGCCGTCGAAGGAGGGCGCGTGGGTGCTCGGCCAGCCGAACCACGCGGCATGGCCGACCTCGTGCAGGTCCAGCCGCCAGTGGCCGCCGGTGTGCCCGGTGGCCGTGTGCTGCACGCCGATCCGGCCGAAGACGCGGTCGAACAGCCAGGAGATCCCGTAGCCGAACAGCAGCCCGAGGAAGATCGCGATCCGCCCCGCGAAGCCGCGCAGCCCCACCAGCGCGAAACCGGTGAACAGCAGCGTGAGCAGCGCGGTCCACTGGTCCTGCGGCCAGTACGTGCCGGCCGCGACCGGCGCGAGGTTGAAGCCGATGAGCAGCACCACCGCGCCCGTCACCGGCGGCGGCAGCACCGCGTGCACGACGCCCGGTCCGAGCGCGCGCACCGCGAGCCCGCACGCGCACAGCACCGCCCCGACGACGAGTAGCGCCCCGGTGAGGGTCGCGCTGTCGCCGCCCTGCGCGCGGATGGTCGCGGCCACGCCGACGAAGGCCAGGCTGCTGCCGAGGTAGCTGGGGACGCGCCCGGCGGTCGCGAGCAGGAACAGCACGGTGGCCACGCCCGACATCAGCACGGCCAGGTTGGGGTCGAGGCCCATCAGGACGGGGGCCACGAAGGTCGCGCCGAACATCGCGACGACGTGCTGCGCGCCCAGCCCCACCGTGCGGCCCCAGCTGAGGCGTTCGCCGGGCCGGACCACCTCGCCGGGGCGCGGGCTGCGGCCGTCGCCGTGCACCGTCCAGCCCACTCCGCGCACCATGTGCCCGCTCCTCGCCGCCGCCCGCCGCCGCTTGCGCCCTCAACGTAAGCGGCACGGCACGGGCGGCACGGGCGCGGAAGGGCCGCCGGACCGCGGGGTTCATACGGTCGGCGCACACGCCGCGAAGGGGGCCTGCGGTGCGGAGCGCTCACGCAGCGGCCGGTCAGTGGTTCGGCGGACGCGCACGGGGGAATCGCGCCCGCCGAACCGAAGCCCACGTTACCGGCGCCTGCCGCTCCGAAGGGAGCCCGCAACGGGCAATTCATTCCGCGGGATTACGCCATGGCACAGGCGCGCATTCACCTGCCGTGTCCCGCACGGCAGTTGAGCTGCCGTCAGGCCCGCACGCGGGGGAACAGCAGTACGATCAGCGGGCCGTCAGATCCTGCAGTCCGACCACCCGCAGGAGCTGTAGCCGCTCGTACGACTCACTTCCCGGCCGCGCGGTGTAGACGATGAGCTGCTGGTCGTGCCCGGCGCTCAGCAGCACCTCGCAGTCCAGCGTCAGCTCCCCCACCACCGGGTGCACGAAGCGCTTGGCGTCCGAGCGGCGCACCGCGACCTGGTGCTCGTCCCACAGCCGGGAGAACTCCGCGCTCACCGCCCGCAGTTCGGCCACCAGTGCGGCGGCGCGCGGGTCGTCGGGCCGGGCGGCGAGCACCGCGCGCAGGTTGGCCACGCTCGCGCGGGCGTGGTGCTCGCGGTCCTCCGCGGGGAAGATCGCGCCGGCGGACGGGTCGGTGAACATCCGCCGCATCATGTTGCGCATCGCGGGCGGCCGGGCCGACACGTCACCGCTGAGGGCGACCGACATCGCGTTCTGCGCGAGGACGTCGCCGATGTCGCTGACGACCTGGGCGGGCGTGTCGTGCAGCCGGTCCAGGACCAGCAGCAGGCCGGGGCGCACGTGCCCGCTGCCCGCGGTGTCCCGCGGCGGCTCCTGCCCGCACAGGTGGAAGAGGTGGTCGCGCTCGTCGGCGGTCAGCCGCAGCGCGCGGGCCAGCGTGGTGAGCATCTGCCGGGACGGATGCGGGCCGCGGGACTGCTCCAGCCGGGTGTAGTAGTCCACCGACATGCACGCCAGCTGGGCGACCTCCTCCCGGCGCAGTCCCGGGGTGCGGCGGCGCGCGCCGCCGTTCAGGCCCACGTCCGCGGGTGCCAGGCGGGCGCGGCTGCGGCGCAGGAAGTCGGCGAGTTCTGGTCGGTCCACCCCTCCAGCATGCGGCCGACGGGGCGGGCTATCCAGGGAGTGCCACTCCCTGGATCGGCAGGTCTCTCCCGGCCCGGACGGGGCCGCCGCAGGGTGGAGGGCGCCGGCGGACGCGTCCCGTCCGCCGTGCACCGCACCGATCCCAGGAGGACATCATGAGGATTCTGGTCACCGGGGCCACCGGCCAGGTCGGCCGCCGCTTCGTCCCGCGGCTGCTGCAGCGCACCGGCCCGGACGACACCGTACGCGTACTGGTCCGCGACGAGGCGCGGGCCGAGCCGCTGGCCCGCGCGGGGGCCGAGGTGCTGGCGGGCGACCTGCGCGAGCCCGCGGACGTCGCCAGGGCGCTGGAGGGCACCGACGCGGTCGTCAACGTCGCCGCGGCCTTCCGCGGGGTGCCGGACGACGAGTGCATGGCGGTCTGCCGGGACGCGGCCGTCGCGCTGGGCGAGGCCGCGGCCGCCGCGGGCGTCACCCGCTTCGTCCAGGTCAGCACCAATCTGGTGTACGGCACCGGACACGGCAGGCCGTCGGTCGAGGACGACGTCCCGGTCCCCGGCGGGCGCATGTGGGGCGCCTACCCGGCGGCGAAGAAGGAGGCCGAGGACCGGCTGCTGGCGCTGCACCGCGAGCGCGGCCTGGACGTGCGGGTGGCGCGGCTCGCCTTCGTCTACGGGGAGGGCGATCCGCACCTGGCGGACTCGCTGCGCTGGGCGGGCGGCTGGGCGGCGCACATGCGGCTCCAGACGGTGCACCACGCCGACGTGGCGCAGGGCGTCCTGCGGGTGCTGTACGCGCCCGGGGTGGCGGGCCGGATCTACAACGTCGCCGACGACGCCCCGGTCTCCGCGGCCGAACTGCACTGGCTGAACGGCGTCCCGGTCCCCGAGGGCAGCGCCGACCGGCCGCTGGAGGACCCGTGGGAGGGCGTCGTCTCCACCGTCCGCATCCGCGACGAGCTGGGCTACCGCCCGCTCTTCCCCTCGGTGTGGACGGCCCGCGACGCGGGCGCGCTCTGACACGCACCCGCACGGGTGGCGCGGACCGGTGCGGCGGTGCGGCGTACGGGAGTTGCCGGGCGGGCGCGGACAGACTGGGCGCATGACGACCGACGTAGCCGCCGTGCTGGAGCGGATGCGGGCCACCGACGCGGGCCTGCCGTACGGGGACGGCGTCGCCGTCTTCACCCGGGTCTACGCCTCCGTGACCGAGGAGGTCGAACGGCGGCTCGCGGGCGGCGACTTCACCGACCGGGTGGTCGCGGCCCGGCTCGCGGTGCGGTTCGCCGGGCGCTTCCTGGCGGCGGTCGAGGACGACGCGGCGGGCCGCCGCCCGCCCGCGTGCTGGCGCCCGCTGTTCACGCTGCGCGCCCACCCGGGGGTGCGGCCGCTGCAGTTCGCGCTGGCCGGCATCAACGCCCATGTCGGGCACGACCTGGCCCTCGCGGTGCTGGACACCTGCCGCGCGACGGGGCTCGGGATCGCCGCGCTCGAAGCGGACTTCGACCGGATCGGCGAGGTGCTCACCGGCATCGAGGAGCGGGTCCGCGAGGAGCTGATGCCCGGCCCTGACCTGCTGGAGGCCGCCGACCCGCTCACCCACCTGGTGGGGTCCTGGTCGCTGGCCCGCGCCCGGGACGCGGCCTGGGCGGCGGCCCGGCTGCTGTGGGCGCTGCGCGGCTCGCCCGCCGCGTACGACGAGTGCGTGAGCCGGCTGGACGCGGGCGTGGGGCTGGTCGGCCGGCTGCTGCTGACCCCGGCCGGGTGCGGGGGTCAGTCCTCGGGCAGCAGCACCGGCGCCAGTTCGTCGTAGCGGTCGCCGGGCCCGGGGTTGAGCGGGTCGGTGGCGCCGCCGAGGTGGCGCATGACGCCCCACACCGCGTTGAGCGCGGTCTGCACCGCGCCCTCGGCCCACCCGGCGGTCCACGAGATGTCGTCGCCCGCGAGGAACAGCCCGCGCCGGTCGGCGGGCAGCGCGTCCTGCACGAAGTGCGTGAACAGCCGCCGCTGGTAGCGGTAGTGGCCGGGCAGGTTCGCCTTGAAGGCGCCCATGAAGTACGGCTCGTTCTCCCACGAGACGGTCACCGGGTTGCCGATGACGTGCTTCCTGATGTCGACGCCCGGGTAGATCTCGGCGAGCGAGCCGAGCATGACCTCCATCCGCTCGTGGGCGCTCAGCGGCAGCCATTTGAGGCTGTCGTCGCTCCAGGTGTACGACAGGCAGATCGCGGCCGGCCGGTCCGGCCCCTGCTCCAGCAGATAGGTGCCGCGGGTCATCCGGTCGGTGAGCGTCATCGACATCACGTCCCGCCCGGTGCGCGGGTCCTTGTCCCGCCAGAAGGGCCGGTCCACGGGCACGAAGAGCTTGCTGGACGCCATGTAGTGGGTGCGTTCGATCGCGGTCCAGTGGTCGATCGGGAAGAGCGCGTCGTCGCAGGCGATCTTCGACAGCAGCATCCAGCTCTGCGCGGTGAAGACCACCGCCTTGTACGAGCGGATGTCGCCGGTGGTGTCGGTGACCGTGATCCGGTTGCCCGCGGTGCGGTGCAGCCCGGTGACGGCCGGGCGCGGGACGCCGCCGTCGTGCAGCGAGGCCGGCGAGGTGCCGCGGGGCCAGTGCACGGCCTTGTCGGGGGCCTTCTCCCACAGCCGCAGCGGCAGTTGCCGGCTGCCGCCGTCGATGCTGCGGTGGTCGTCGTCGGCGCCGGTGTAGACGACCCGCAGGATCTCCAGGATCGAGTTGGGGAAGTCGGTGTCCCAGCCGCCGGTGCCGAAGCCGACCTGCCCGAAGATCTCCCGGTGCCGGAAGGACCGGAAGGCGGGCGAGTCGCACAGGAAGCCGTAGAAGGTCTGGTTGTCCAGCCGCTCCACCAGCGCGGACCATATCCGGCGGATCTCCGGGACGTCCCGCTCGCGCAGCGCGCGCTGCATCGAGGAGAAGTCGGCGCCCTCCTCCAGGCAGGCGTTCCAGGCGTGCATCACCTGGTGGTAGACCTCGGGCAGGTCGTCGAGCGACGTGGCGTAGTGCGTCTCGCCCTTGAGGTCGACGACGGTCGACGGGGTCGCGGGCGCCAGCGGGTTGGGGAAGGGCGAGCTGCGCAGGCCGACCAGGTCCGCGTAGTGCCAGAAGGCGGTGGAGGAGGGCGGGAAGCGCATCGCGCCCATCTCCGCGGTCAGTTCCGGGTCGCAGCCGTCGAAGCCGACGGTACGCAGCCGCCCGCCGATCCCGTCCGCCTCGTAGACCACCGGCCGCAGGCCCATGGTCAGCAGCTCGTACGCGGCCACGATCCCGGACAGCCCGCCGCCGACGACCGCGACCTCCGTGCCGTGCTCGGCCGGCGGCACCGCGCCCAGCCCCGCCGGATGGGCGAGGAAGTCGTCGTAGGGGAAGGGGAAGTCGGGGCCGGACATCGTCACGGGCGGCTGGGTCTGCGCCTCGATGTGCTGCTCGTCGTGGACGGCGGTGGGCACGGACGTCATGTGCGGGGGCTCCTGGCGGTGAGGGTGCGGTAGAGGTCGGGCCGGCGGTCGTCGAGGTACGGCGTGGCCGCGCGCGCCTCGGCGATCCGCGCGGGGTCGGCGTCGCCGAACAGCACGCCGGGCCCCGCCCCGGCCCGCGCGGCGACCTCGCCGTCGGGCCCGGCCAGGCAGCTCAGCCCGGCGAAGTCGTAGCCGCCCTCCGGGCCGCAGCGGTTGGCATAGGCGACGAACAGCCCGTTCTCGTACGCCCGCGCCGGTACGAGCAGCCGCGGCACCGCCTCGTACGGCCGCATCAGCGCGGTGGGCACCGCCAGCACGTCGGTGCCGGCCAGCGCGTGCGCGCGCACCGCCTCGGGGAATTCCACGTCGTAGCAGACGAGCAGGCCGATCACGAGGCCGTCCAGCTCGGCCTGCACGACCGGCTCCGTGCCGGGCGCGAACGCGGCGCGCTCGCCCTCGCCGTACAGATGCGCCTTGCGGTACGTGGCGCGTACGGTGCCGTCCGGCCCGACGAGCCGGACAGTGTTGCGGACCGTGTCCCCGTCGCGCTCGGGCCAGCCGTACACCACGGCGAGCCCGTACTCCGCCGCGACCCGGGCCGCACACGCGGCGGCGGGCCCGTCCGCGCCCTCCGCGAGTTCGGCCGCCCGCGGGCCCAGCACGTAGCCGGTCCACGACAGCTCGGGCGCGACCATGAGCCGCGCCCCGCCGCGCGCGGCCTCGCGCGCCGCCGCCTCGAACGCGGCCCCGCCGGGCGCCACCCCCTGAGCCAGCGCGATCCGCACCCCGTACTCCTTCTTTCCGCAGGTCACCCCGTACGACTCGACGCTACGTACGGGGTGCGGCGCACTCAAGACCCATCCCTTGCGCGCTGCTGCCCGATCCGTTGCGCGTTTCCGGCCACCACCGGTGATCCGTTGCGTGGGGCCCGCGCCCCTGGAGCGCGGGCCCTTGGGACGAGAAGGCGCCCGGTCTCCGGGGGGCCGGAGACCGGGCGGGGGACCGCCGAGGAGGGGCGGTCAGGGGGTGTCACCCGGGAGGGGGTCCGAGGGGGACTCCATGTCCGCCTCGATCCTTTCCTTCCGCACCCGCCCGTGGACCTTCTTCTGCTCCACGTGCTCCTCGACCCGCATCCGCACCCGCTCCTTGGGGACGACCTCCGTCTCGACGACGGGGCTCTCCTCGTGCAGGGTCACGTAGCTCTCGGCCTCGCTGATCTCGCGGCCGGAGCGCAGGGCCTCGCGGTCGGTGGCGCTCAGCGGTTCGCGCTCGACCTTGACCTCCTCGTGGCGTACGGGGACGGTCTGCTCGACCTCCTCGACCTCGACGAACTTGCGCAGCCTGGCCTTGCCCGAGGCGTGGCGTTCGACCTTGACGTGCATCTCCTCCTCGGAGCGGGTCAGGGCCTCGTTCTCGGCTCCGGCGGCGGTGCCGCGCTCGGGTGCGCCCGTGCGGCCGGGCATCCCGGAGGTGCCCATGCCGGCCCCGGCGCCCGCGCCCGCGGCGGCGGACTTCTCGTCCGTCCCGCCCGGGATGTCGGCCCCGGTGTCCCGCGCGGAGCGCTTCGTGCCCGCCGCGGCGCCTGCCGCCCCGGCGGCCCCGCCCGCGGCGGCGGCCTTCTTGCCCGAGGTGTCGGCGGACTCGCTCTTGTCGCCGCTGCGCTCGATGCCGTAGTACCGGTAGAGGTGCTGCTCCTCCTCCACCGACAGGTGGCCGCCGGAGTCGACGTCGACGTTCGGCGCGCCCTTGATCTTCTCCCGCGCGTACGGCACCTCCAGGTGGTCCTGGACAAGCCGCGCGGAACGGGTCGGCACGAAGGTCTCGTTGCTGCCGAAGAACCCGGTCTTGACCGTCACCCACTCGGGGGCTCCGGTGTTGTCGTCCAGGTACATGTGCTTGGCGTCGCCGACCTTCTTGCCCTCGGCGTCATGGACCGGATGGCCCACCACCTGGGGTATCTGTTCGCGCGTGATCATGTCGCCTCCTACGGGCTGCCGTGACCTGGGAACGGTCACTGAACGGATTACCCGGGAGGATCCGGCAAAACCTAACGAATCAGACATTTTGCCCGATGTGTCGTGCGGCGGCCCGCGACACCGGGCGCGATCAGCCGGGGCTGCCCGCCCCGTAACGGCGCAGCAGCGGCGAGAGCACCAGCACCGACTTGGTCCTGGTCACGAAGGGCTCACCGGCGATGCGCTCCAGCACCTGCTCGAAGTGCCGCACGTCGGCGGCGAAGACCTGCACCACCGCGTCCGCCTCGCCGGTCACGGTCGAGGCGGACGCCACCTCCGGGTAGCGGGACAGCCCGCGCCGGATGTCGTCCGGCGAGGTGTTGTGGCGGCAGTACAGCTCCACGAGGGCCTCGGTCTGCCAGCCGAGCGCGGCCGGATCGACCCGCACGGTGAAGCCGGTGATGGCCCCCGCCGCCCGCAGCCGGTCCACCCGGCGCTTGACGGCGGGGGCCGACAGGCCCACCTCGGCGCCGATGTCGGCGTAGGTGCGGCGGGCGTCGGCGGCCAGCGCGTGGACGATGCGTTCGTCGAGTTCGTTGAGCGGCACGAGGCCCGACGCTACCGCCGGCTACTGCCAGCTGGCGTGCAAGGGCTTGCCCTCGGCGTATCCCGCGGCGCTCTGGATGCCGACGATCGCGTTGCGCTCGAACTCCGCGAGCGAGCCCGCGCCCGCGTACGTGCACGCGCTGCGGACCCCGGCGATGATCGAGTCGACCAGGTCCTCCACGCCGGGCCGCACCGGGTCCAGGTACATCCGCGAGGTGGAGATGCCCTCCTCGAAGAGCCCCTTGCGCGCCCGGTCGTACGCCGACTCCTCGGCGGTGCGGTTGCGGACCGCGCGGGCCGAGGCCATGCCGAAGGACTCCTTGTACAGCCGCCCGTCCGCGGCCTGCTGGAGGTCGCCGGGCGACTCGTACGTCCCCGCGAACCACGAGCCGATCATGACGTTGGAGGCACCGGCCGCGAGCGCCATCGCGACGTCCCGCGGGTGCCGTACGCCGCCGTCGGCCCAGACGTGCCTGCCGTGCCGGCGCGCCTCGGCGACGCACTCCAGGACGGCGGAGAACTGCGGGCGGCCCACCCCGGTCATCATCCGGGTGGTGCACATCGCACCGGGTCCGACGCCGACCTTGACGATGTCGGCGCCCGCCTCGATGAGGTCGCGGGTGCCTTCGGCGGACACCACGTTGCCCGCGACGACCGGGACCCCCGGGTCGAGCGCCCGGACCGCGCGGACCGCGGCGAGCATCGACTCCTGGTGGCCGTGCGCGGTGTCCACCACGAGGGTGTCCACTCCGGCCTCGAGCAGCTGCGCCGCCTTGCCCGCCACGTCCCCGTTGATGCCGACGGCCGCGGCGATCCGCAGCCGCCCCTCGGCGTCGACGGCGGGCTGGTAGAGCGTGGCGCGCAGCGCGGCCGTACGGGTGAGGATGCCGGCGAGCCGGCCGTCGGCGTCGACGGCGGGGGCGAGCTTGCGGTGGGCGTCCTCCAGCCGGTTGAAGGCGTCCCGCGGGTCTATGCCGGCGTCGAGCACCAGCAGGTCGGCGGACATCACCTCGGACAGCTGGGTGAAGCGGTCCACACCGGTCAGGTCGGACTCGGTGACGACACCGACCGGGCGGCCGTCCTCGACGACCACGCCCGCGCCGTGCGCCCGCTTGGGCAGCAGCGACAGCGCGTCGGCGACGGTCTGGCCGGGGGCCAGGGTGATCGGGGTGTCCAGCACCAGGTGGCGCCGCTTGACGTAGCCGACCACGTCGGCGACGACATCGATCGGAATGTCCTGCGGGATGACGACGAGCCCGCCGCGGCGGGCCATCGTCTCGGCCATCCGGCGGCCGGCCACGGCGGTCATGTTGGCGACCACCAGCGGAATCGTGGTGCCGGTCCCGTCGGGGGCCCGAAGGTCCACACCCTGCCGGGAGCCCACCGCGCTGCGGCTCGGCACCATGAAAACGTCGTCGTACGTCAGGTCGTACGGAGGCTGAACATCATTGAGGAAACGCACGTACTTCATATTTGCATGCGAAGGTCGGCGGTGCCTACGGAGGAACATCCGGCTCTTGACCAGGCCCCTTCGTATCTTCCTCCAGGACCACCCGCAGCTCGGTGTCGGTGCCCCGCCAGAACAGCTCGGCGTCCCGCAGGATGTCCCGGACGATCCGCCACTCGCGCGGCAGCGCCGCCGCGAAACCGGACCAGCCGCGGACGTCCAGCCGCCGCCCGTCCGGTCCGGCGGGCCACCACGACAGGTCGGTGAGGCAGTCGGCGAGCGAGTCCCAGGTACGGCCGAACCACTCCGGCAGGGCCAGGTCGGCGGTGCACCGGTCCATGAACGCCTGCCGGTCGGCGACGCCGGTCAGGTCGAGCACGAGCATGCGCCGATGCTGCCACAGCGGACGCCGGGGCGCGCGGCAGCGGCGCGCCGGGCCGTCTGTGCGCGTCAGCGGCCGTCAGTGGTCGTCGGGGTCTGCCCGCTCCAGCGCCGGGCGCTCCGGGGCGCGGGTGTCGGCCAGCAGCCGGTCGGCGGCGGCGATGTCCGTGACCAGGCTGGTGACCAGGCCGGAGCGCAGCACCGCGTCGATCGCGGCGGCCTTGCGCGTACCGCCCGCGATGGCCACCACCTCGGGGATGCGGCGCAGCCGGTCGGCGTCGATCGTGATGCAGCGCTCCCCCAGGTCGCGGCCCACCCGGCGGCCGGCCGCGTCGAAGAGGTGCGAGGACATCTCGGCGGCCACCCCGAGCCCGGCGTAGTGCTCGCGCTCCTCGTCGGTGAGCGCGTCGTGGACCGTGGAGACCCCCGCCTCCCACGAGCCGACGGACACCACCGCGACGGTCACCTTGTCGTAGTGGCCCATGACGGCGGCGATACCGCTCTGGCCGCGCAGCGCGGCGGCGGTGGCCGGGTCGCCGAGCACCATCGGCGCGTACAGCGGGTGCGCCTCGCCGCCGGAGACGGCGGCCGCGGTGCGTACCGCCTCGACCGAGCCGCGCTCGGCGGTGCCGACGTCGTAGACACCGGTGAGCTGGACGACGGTGCAGGGGGCGAGCCGGTCGATGGCGTTGGCCATGGTGATGATGGAGCGGCCCCAGGCCAGGCCCAGCACGTCGCCGTCGGTGACCAGCTCGCCGAGCAGCCCGGCGGCGACCGCGCCCAGGTTCTCCGGGTCGGGGGCGTCGGCCTGGTCCGGCGGGGTCTGCACGACGACCGCGTGCCGCAGCCCGTAGTGCGCGCGCAGCGCGTCGGAGCGTTCGGCGTCCAGTTCGGCCGGGACCCGGATCTCGATCCGCACCAGCTCACGCTCCAGCGCGGTCTCCAGAACCCTGGCCACCTTGAAGCGGCTCACGCCGAACTCCTCGGCGATCTGGATCTTGGACTTGCCCTCCAGGTAGAAGCGACGTGCCATCGCCGCCGCCTGGACCATCTCCCCTGGGCCCATGCGCGCGTGCGCGCGGCCTGTGCTCACGTCCGTCTCTCCCCAGTCGCCCGGCCGGTCCGGCTTCTCCGCCATCCTCGCAGACGCCGGGGGTTACGGGCGCGTAGCACCCGGCGGACGGAGGATCAGTGCCGGTGCGCCGAGGCGGCCTGTTCCCGCAGGGCCCGGACCGCCGCCGCCGGGTCGGCGGCGCCGTACACCGCGTTGCCCGCCACGAAGTTGTCGGCGCCCGCCTCCGCGCAGCGCTCGATGGTCTCGGCGGACACCCCGCCGTCCACCTGGAGCCACATCTCCAGACCGTGCCGGTCGATCAGCTGCCGGGTACGGCGGATCTTCGGCAGCATGATGTCCAGGAACCTCTGCCCGCCGAAGCCCGGCTCCACGGTCATGACCAGCAGCATGTCGAGTTCCGGCAGCAGGTCCTCGTACGGCTCGATCGGGGTCGCCGGACGCAGTGCCATCGACGCGCGGGCGCCCTTGGCGCGGATCTCCCGGGCGATGCGGACGGGCGCGGCCGCGGCCTCGACGTGGAAGGTCACCGACGAGGCGCCGGCCTCGACGTACGCGGGCGCCCAGCGGTCCGGGTCCTCGATCATCAGATGGCAGTCCAGCGGCGTCCCGGTCGCCTTGTGCAGCGACTCCACCACCGGCAGACCCAGCGTCAGGTTCGGCACGAAGTGGTTGTCCATGACGTCCACATGGAGCCAGTCGGCACCCTCGACCGCCCTGGCCTCGTCGGCCAGCCGGGCGAAGTCCGCGGACAGGATGCTGGGGCTGATCTGCACGCTCATGGCCCCCAGCAAACCAGATCGCCGCGGCCTGCGGAAACCCGGTACGGGACGGGCCGCGCGGGGCCCGCGTCCGCCGCGGCCGACGGGCGCGGCCCGAACACCGGTGCCATGCTGGGACCGGCCCGCCCCGCGTACCTGCCGGGGTGTCACGGGGCCACCTCCGAGCGGATCGTGGGGGTCACGCGGATGGCGGGCACGGCGGGACGGCTGGCGCACCTGGTCACCGGACGGCGCAGCAAATGGGTCGTGCTGGCCCTGTGGGTGGTCGTCCTCGTCGCCCTCGCCCCGCTGGCCACCAAGCTCATGGGCGCGGAGAAGAACGACGCGGCGAGCTGGCTGCCCGGCAACGCGGAGTCCACGAAGGTGCTCCAGCTGCAGAAGCAGTTCGTGCCCGAGTCCGCCCCCGCCGTCATCGTCTACACCCGCCCCGGCGGCCTCACCCCGGCCGACGTCGCCGTCATCGGCCGCGACACCGACGCCGTCCGGGCCATGACCGCGCACGGCATCATCGGCTCGCGCACCGTCGGCCCGCAGCTCGACCGCCGCCAGGACCCGCGGGCCGCCCAGGTCGTCGTGCCGATCGTGCTGGAGGAGAAGGGCTGGACGTCCGTCGAGGACGCGGTGAACGACCTGCGGGCCACCGCCTCCCGCGGCACCGACGGGCTCCAGGTCCACATCACCGGGCCCGGGGGCTTCGCCGCCGACTCCAACAAGGCCTTCGCCGGGATCGACGGCACCCTGCTCTTCGCGGCCCTCGCCGTCGTCGTGGTGATCCTGCTCGTCACCTACCGCAGCCTGACCCTGCTGCTGCTCCCGGTGATCTCCGTCATCGCCGCGCTCTTCACCACCGAGGCCCTCGTCTACCTGCTGGCCCGGCACGCGGGCCTCGTCGTCAACGCCCAGAGCGCCGGCATCCTGACGGTGCTGGTCTTCGGCGCCGGTACGGACTACGCGCTGCTGCTCGTGGCCCGCTACCGCGAGGAGCTGCGCCACCACGAGGACCGCCACGAGGCGATGGCCCTGGCCCTGCACCGCGCCGGGCCCGCCGTCGTCGCCAGCGCCGCGACCGTCGCCCTGAGCATGCTGTGCCTGCTCGCCGCCGACATGAACTCCACCTCGGGCCTCGGCCCGGTCGCCGCGATCGGCGTGGCCGTCGCCCTCACCTCGATGATCACGCTCTTCCCCGCGCTGCTGGTGATCGCCGGCCGCTGGGTCTTCTGGCCCGCGATCCCGCACGTCGGCACCCCCGAGCCGACCGCGACCGGCCTCTGGGCACGCATCGGACGGCGCATCAGCCGCCGCCCCCGCCTGGTGTGGAGCACCACCGTCGTGATCCTCGGCGCCCTCGGCTTCGGCCTGTTCTCCATCAACGCGGACGGGCTGGCCCAGGCCGACAGCTTCACCGACACCCCCGACTCGGTCGTCGGCCAGCACCTTCAGGACCGCTACTTCCCCGCGGGCGGCGGCCAGCCCATGGTCGTCATCGCCCGCGCGGGCGCCGCCCCCCAGGTCACCTCGGCGCTGCGCTCGCTGCCCGGCGTCCTGCCCGCGAGCGTCGGCACCCCACCGGGCGTCACCCCGCGGA
Source organism: Streptomyces sp. NPDC021224 (assembly GCF_044332905.1). Classification (NCBI taxonomy): domain Bacteria; kingdom Bacillati; phylum Actinomycetota; class Actinomycetes; order Kitasatosporales; family Streptomycetaceae; genus Streptomyces; species Streptomyces sp. NPDC021224. The sequence continues at coordinate 379,027 of NZ_JBIRPW010000004.1, forward strand.
AGAACGGCCTGGTCTACCTGGAGGCCACCCTCACCCAGAAGCCCGACACCGACGCCGCCCGCCGCACCGTCGACCACGCCCGCGACGTCCTGCACGCGATCCCCGGCGCCGACGCGAAGGTCGGCGGCAGCACCGCGATCCAGCAGGACACCGCGCGCGCCTCCAGCCGCGACAACGTCCTGCTCATCCCGCTGATCCTGCTGGTCGTGCTGCTCATCCTCGCGGTGCTGCTGCGCGCGCTCGTCGCACCCCTGGTGCTCATCGCGACCGTCGTGCTGTCCTTCACCGCCGCGCTCGGCGTCAGCTCGCTGGTCTTCGCGCACGTCTTCGACTACGCGGGCGAGGACACCGCCTTCCCGCTGTTCGTCTTCGTCTTCCTGGTCGCGCTCGGCATCGACTACAACATCTTCCTGATGACCCGCATCCGCGAGGAGAGCGCGGCGCTGGGCACCCGGCAGGGCGTCCTGACCGGGCTCGCCGCCACCGGCGGCGTCATCACCTCCGCGGGCCTCGTCCTCGCCGGCACGTTCGCGGTCCTCGGCACGCTGCCGGTCGTCGCCTTCGCGGAGATCGGCTTCGCGGTGGCCTTCGGCGTCCTGCTGGACACGTTCGTGGTCCGCTCGGTCCTGGTGTCCGCGATCGCGCTCGACCTGGGCGACCGTACGTGGCTCCCCTCCCGCCTGGGGCGGACCCCTGCTGCGTAGGGCTCGCGCCCCACAGGGGCAGGGTCAGGAGGTGCGGCGCAGGAGTGCCAGGAACATCGCGTCCGTGCCGTGCAGATGCGGCCAGAGCTGGACGGTCGGGCCGGGCCCGAGGTCCGGGACGCCCGGGAGGTAGGGACGGGCGTCGAGGAGTTCGAGGCCCGGCGTGCGGGCGAGGACGTCCTCGACGACCTCCCGCGTCTCCGCGAGGTGCGGCGAGCACGTGGCGTACCCGACGACACCGCCGACGCGCGTCGCGGCGACCGCCTCCGTGAGGAGGCCCCGCTGGAGCGGCCCAAAACCGCGGACGTCCTCCGCGCGGCGCCGCCAGCGGGCCTCGGGGCGGCGGCGCAGGGCGCCCAGCCCGGTGCAGGGGACGTCGACGAGGACCCGGTCGAAGGAGCCGGGCGCCCACACCGGGCGGGTGCCGTCGGCGACGAGGACCTGGTACGGCCCGGGGTTGCCGGCCAGCGAGCGGCCGACGAGCCGGGCGCGGTGCGGCTGCTTCTCGACGGCGACGAGCCGTGCGCCGCGCCCCGCGGCGAGCCCGGCGAGCAGCGCGGCCTTGCCGCCGGGGCCCGCGCAGCCGTCGAGCCAGCGCTCGTCACGGCCCTCGACGGGCACCGCGGCGAGGGCGGCGGCGACGAGCTGACTGCCCTCGTCCTGGACGCCGGCCAGGCCCTCGGCCACGGCCGGCACCGCGGCGGGGTCGCCGCCCTCGGCGAGCCGCAGGGCGTAGGGCGACCAGCGGCCGGGTTCGGTGGCGCCGTCCGGCATGGAGGCGGCGACGTCCGCGGCGGTGGTGCGGCCGGGGCGGGCGACGAGGGTGACCTCGGGCCGGGCGTTGTCGGCGGCGAGCAGTTCCTCGACGCCGGTCCGGCCGCCGCCGAGCGCGTCCCACAGGGCGGAGACGATCCACCGCGGGTGCGAGTGGACGACGGCGAGGTGCCCCTCGGCGTCGTCCTCGTAACGCGGCGCGACACGCTCCAGCCAGCCGTCGAGGTCGTGCGCGGCGACCTTGCGCAGCACCGCGTTGACGAACCGGGCGCGGCCCTCGCCCAGCACCACGCGGGCCAGGTCGACGGTCGCGGAGACCGCGGCGTGCGGCGGGATGCGGGTCGCGAGCAGCTGGTGCGCGCCGAGCGAGAGGACGTCGAGCACCGGCGGATCGACCTCGCGCAGCGGCCGGTCGACGCACGCGGCGATGACCGCGTCGTAGGTGCCCTGGTTGCGCAGCGTGCCGTAGACCAGCTCGGTGGCCAGCGCCGCGTCCCGCCGGTCGAAGGAGCGGTCCTGGGCGGCGGCCTCGCGCTCGGCGGTGCGCAGCAGTCCGGGCAGGACCAGGTTGGCGTACGCGTCCCGTTCGTCGACGGCGCGCAGCGCCTCGAACGCGAGGACCCGCACGGGGTCGCGCTGCGGGCGCCGGTGGGGGGTGCCCTGGGGGCGACGCTGCTGGTGTCTGCCGTTCACTGCGCTCTGTTTCGTCACGATTGTCGTCGAACCCGGTAAGCCTACGCCGTACGGTCAGTGGCCGAGGACCGTGCCGGCGGGCGGCTGGACGCCGCGGGCCCAGTCGGCGGCGGGCATCCGCTTCTTGCCCTGCGCCTGCACCTCGCCCAGCAGGACCGCGTGGCTGCCCGTCCCGACGTGCACGGAATTTTTGGCGACGGCCAGCTCGCCGGGCGCGAGGTCGGTGCGGTCGGGCGCGGGCGTGACGGGGCCGAGCTTGAGCCGCTCGCCGCCGATCAGCGTCCACGCGCCCGGGGCCGGGGTGCAGCCGCGTACCAGGCGGTCGACCCGCAGGGCGGGCGCGGACCAGTCGACCTCGGCGTTCTCGACGCTGAGCTTCGGCGCGAGGGTGACCCCGTCGTCGGGCTGCTCGCGCGCGACGAGGGAGCCGTCCTCGATGCCGTCCATCGTGGCGACCAGCAGCCCGGCGCCGCTGACCGCGAGCCGTCCCAGCAGGTCGCCGCTGGTGTCCTTCGGCCGCACGGCCTCCGTCACGACCCCGTAGACCGGCCCGGAGTCCAGGCCCTCCTCGATCAGGAAGGTGGAGGCCCCGGTCATCTCGTCACCGGCCATGACCGCGTGCTGCACGGGGGCGGCGCCGCGCCACGCGGGCAGCAGCGAGAAGTGCAGGTTGACCCAGCCGTGCCGGGGCACGTCCAGCGCGACCCGGGGCAGCAGCGCCCCGTACGCGACGACCGGGCAGCAGTCCGGGGCGATCTCCCGCAGCCGCTCCAGGAACTCGGGCTCGCGCGGCCTGCCGGGCTTGAGCACCTCGATCCCGGCCTCCTCGGCGCGCTGCGCGACCGGGCTGGCCACGAGCTTGCGGCCGCGCCCGGCGACCGCGTCCGGCCGGGTCACGACGGCGGCGACCTCGTGCCGCCCGGCGGCGATCAGGGCGTCGAGCGCGGGAACGGCGACCTCGGGGGTGCCGGCGAAGACGAGCTTCATCGTGCGGGTGTGCCTCTCTCGGTTACCGGCCGCGGCCGAAGGTGTCGTGCGGCGACACCCTGACCTCGGGCGGGATCTCCCCCGCCCACTCGGCCTCACGGATCGCCCGCATCGCCGCCGCCTGCTGCCCGGCGTCCAGCCGGTCGACGAACAGGATGCCGTCCAGGTGGTCGGTCTCGTGCTGGATGCACCGCGCCAGCCGCTGCGTCCCGCGGATCTCCAGCGGCTCGCCGTACATGTCCAGCCCCCGGGCAACCACTTCCAGCGCCCGCCGGCAGTCGTACGTGAGCCCCGGGATCGACAGGCAGCCCTCCGGGCCGTCCTGCACCTCCTCGCCCAGCGTCAGCTCCGGATTGACCAGATGCCCCAGCTCGCCGTCCACGAAGTAGGTGAACACCCGCAGCGGCACGCCCAGTTGCGGCGCCGCGAGCCCGGCGCCGGGCGCGGCCTGCATCGTCTCGGTCAGGTCCCGCACCAGGGCGCGCAGTTCGGCGTCGAAGTCCGTCACCGGACGCGCCACCTCACGCAGCACCGGATCGCCGAACAGGCGGATGGGCTTGACGGTCACGTGGGGCCTCTCCTGCCGGACGGGGAACGGCTGCCAATTCTAGATCCCCGGGGGTGCGCGACCCACCGCACGCCCCCAGGGCGTGACTCCCGAGGCCGGTGGCGCGTTGGTCAAGAGAGTTCGACCCGTCACCGTCGGTTGGAGAGGCCTGTTGATGCCCGACCACGCAACCCCTGACGCCCAGGCGCGGGCCAGCCTGCACCTGCTGGTGCGGGACATCGAAAGGGTCCGCCGCCAGGCGGACGCGCTGCGGACGCTCACCGCCCAGCTGGGCAACGTCTACCGCCCGCGGCGCGGCGGCCCCACCGCCGGCTTCGTCGTCTACGGCCGCGCGCCCGCCCCCACGGTGCGGCTCGCGCAGGAGCTCCGGGACAGCGTCGAGACCCTCGTGACCGCGGCGGTCGAGTTCGACCGCTCCCTCGGCTTCTCCTGGGACGCGGTGGGCTCCGCCCTGGGGGTGACCAAACAGGCGGTCCACCGCCGCTACGGAGGGCGCCGCCCACCCGTCCCGCCCGCGCTCCCGGAGGACGCCCCCCTCCCGGACCCCCTCCTCCCCAGCCCCCGCAACGGCTAGCTGCGCGAGGGTACGGATACGGCGTCGGGCGCCCGCCATTCCCGCTGGCGGGTGCGGCGCCCCGCGGGGTCTCCCCGGCGGGGGGCACGTGCACGCCCGTGTGTGGGCCGCGCTCGCCGTCAGGGGGCGAGCGGGCAGTCCCCCCGTCCTTCCTCGTCCCCCACCGGGCGGAACGCCGCCGACGCTCCCGGAGGGGGACGGTCCGGGGTGCCCCCGCAGGAATGCGCATGCGGGGGCCGCCGCCCAGGTCATGAGGTCGGACGCGCATTCCGAGGAGGTGCCCCGGCGCGACACCCGACCACCCGCCGGTGGCACCGGCAGACGGCCGAACAACGGTGGGCAGGCGGGCGAACGGGAACTACCCGATGTCCGCCGGGTCGAGGCGGACAGCGACCGGCTCCCCCCCACCCCGCGCGGCCCGCGCAACCCGCGCCTCCCTCAGCGCCAGCGCCAGCGCGCCCCCGCTCCCCGGCGGTACCCGCAACAGCACCCTCTCCCCGCCCGACGGCTCCGGCACCGGCCCCAACTGGTCCGCTCCCGGCGGAAGCCGTAGCACCGCGAGCAGCTCCGCGACCGCACCGGCCGGGCCGGAGACCGACGCCATCCGCGCCACCGGCGGAAACCGCAGCTCCGCCCGTTCCGCCAGCTCCCGCACGGCGTGCCCGGCGGGATCCCACCGGACGAGCGCCTGGACGGGGCGCATGGTCGGCTCGGCGAGGACGACGACCGTGCCGCCCTCCCCCGCGGGACGCACCAGCGCCGCAGCCGCGGCCCAGCGCCGCAGCGCCTCCTCACCGGCCCGCAGGTCGGGCCGCCCGAGGAGGGCCCAGCCGTCGAGCAGCAGACCGGCCGCGTAGCCGGGCCCCTCGGCGACGGGCTCGGCACCCGGCGTGGCGATGACGAGCGCGGGCGCGGCGCCGACGGAGGGCAGCACGGTGTCGCGGCCCGACGTCCGCACCGGCACCCGGGGGAAGGCGCGGCCCAGCTCCTCCGCGGTACGGCGGGCGCCGACGACCTGGGCGCGCAGCCGGAAGCCGCCGCATTCGGGGCAGTGCCAGTCCGCGGCGGGGCGCCCGCACCAGCCGCACGCGGGTGTGCCGCCCTGCTCGCGCAGCTCCAGCGGCCCGGAGCAGGCGGCGCAGCGGGCGGCGGCACGGCAGGAGCCGCAGGCCAGCCGGGGGACGTAGCCGCGCCGCGGCACCTGCACGAGGACCGGGCCGCGGGCCAGCGCGTCCCGGGTGACCTGCCAGGCGAGCGAGGGCAGCCGGGCGGCGCGGGCGGCGGCGTCGCGGGCCTCGTCGGTGTCGCCGATCGTGCGGATGAGCGGGGCCGCGGCCCGTACCTGGTCGCGGGCGGCGGCCAGCGGCAGCGCCCAGCCGCTGTCGACGAGCTGGGCGCCCTCGACGGTGCCGGTCAGGCCGCCGAGCAGGAAGGCGGTGCGCTCCTCGGTGGCGCGCAGCAGCAGGACGTCCCGGGCGTGCGGGTAGGGCGCGCGCGGCTCGGAGTGGCTGGAGTCACCGTCGTCCCACACGGCGACGAGGCCGAGATCGGCGACCGGGGCGAACATGGCGGCGCGGGTGCCGACGACGGCGCGGACCGCGCCGCGGCTGACGGCGAGCCAGTTCCGGTAGCGCTCCTCGGGACCGGCGTCGGCGGTGAGCATGACGTGGTGGCCCTCGCCGAGCAGTTCGGTGAGGGCGGCGTCGGCGCGGGCGACGGCACGGCCGTCGGGCAGCACGGCGAGGGCGCCGCGGCCGGACGCGAGGGTCGCGGCCATGGCGCGGGCGAGTTCGGCGGGCCAGTGCGGGCCGGGGAGCGCGAGCCAGACCGCCCGCGGGGTGTCGCCGCGGGCGAGCGCCTGGAGGTAGCCGGGCCCGGTGGCGTACCGCGCCCAGCTGCCGGGTTCGGGGGCCGGGGGGCGGGGCGGCGGCTCGGGCGACGGATCCCGTTCCGCGCGGGCCATCCGGGGCGGCACGGCGAGCTGGACGACGTCGGCGAGCACACCGGCGTAGCGGTCGGCGACCTGACGGCACAGGGTGAGCAGCCGCGGGGTGAGGACTCGCTCGGTGGAGAGCACCTGGGCCAGCGGGGCGAGCGGCCCGGCGTAGTCGCTCTCGGCGCGGCGCTCGACGATGAAGCCGTCGTGCAGGGTGCCGCCTTCACGCCGTCCCTTGACGACGCGGGCCCCGAAGCGGACGCGGACCCGTACGCCGGGCTGCGCGTCCGCGTCCATCGCGGCGGGCACGGCGTAGTCGAAGAACTGGTCCAGGTGCAGAAGTCCCTTGTCGACCAGCACGCGGGCGACCGGCAGCCCTTCGGCGAGGGCCGCACCGCGCCACGTCCGCGGCTTCGCCCTGCGGGCGGCGTCCCGGATGAGGGCGAGTTGCTCCGCCGGTTTGTCCTGGTCACTCACCCGGCAATCCTGCCAGACGCCTCCGACAGTGCGCCCCGACCTGCCCACTGCGGTGGGCGCCGCGATCTTCCCCTGCCGGGGGCTGAGCACACAGGTGACCGCCACTTGGCGTGGCATGCCACCTTCCCGTCCGGTGGGGGCTGGCCGCGCAGTTCCCCGCGCCCCTGAAAAACGGATGCCCTCGCCCGCAACGGCAGCCGGCTCCCGGGCGGAGCCTGGGGGAGAACTGCGCGACCAGCCACCCACCGGCGGACGATCGCGCAAAGCACCGCAACGGGCACCTCAGGGCGCAAGGGGCGCGGGGAACTGCGCGACCAGCCACCCACCGGCGGACAGTCGCACAAAGCACCGCAACGGGCACCCCCAGGGCGCAAGGGGCGCGGGGAACTGCGCGACCAGCCACCCACCGGCGGACGGTCGCACAAAGCACCGCAACGGGCACCCCCAGGGCGCAAGGGGCGCGGGGAACTGCGCGACCAGCCACCCACCGGCGGACGGTCGCGCAGAGCACCGCAAGGGGCAGCCCGGGGCGCCCCCACGGAAAACAAGTGCACGGCAAAGCCCCCCGCAGGGGACGGCGGGGAGCCGTCCTCCGCGAGGGGCCGGGAGCTGTCTCAGATGCCCGCGGCGGCGCGCAGCGCCTCCACGCGATCCGTCCGCTCCCACGTGAAGTCGGGCAGCTCACGCCCGAAGTGCCCGTACGCGGCGGTGGCCGCGTAGATCGGCCGCAGCAGGTCGAGGTCGCGGATGATCGCGGCCGGCCGCAGGTCGAAGACCTGCGAGATCGCCTGCTCGATCTTCTCGACGTCGACGTTCTCCGTGCCGAAGGTCTCGACGAAGAGCCCGACGGGCTCCGCCTTGCCGATCGCGTAGGCGACCTGGACCTCGCAGCGCGCCGCGAGCCCGGCGGCGACGACGTTCTTGGCGACCCACCGCATCGCGTACGCGGCGGAGCGGTCGACCTTGGACGGGTCCTTGCCGGAGAAGGCGCCGCCGCCGTGGCGGGCCATGCCCCCGTACGTGTCGATGATGATCTTGCGGCCGGTCAGGCCCGCGTCACCCATCGGGCCGCCGATCTCGAACCGCCCGGTGGGGTTGACGAGCAGCTTGTAGCCCTCGGTGTCGAGCTTGATGCCGTCCTCGATGAGCGCCTTGAGCTCGACCTCGACGACGAACTCGCGGATGTCGGGCGCGAGCAGCGACTCCAGGTCGATGTCGGAGGCGTGCTGCGAGGAGACCACGACGGTGTCGAGGCGGACGGCCTTGTCGCCGTCGTACTCGATGGTGACCTGGGTCTTGCCGTCGGGGCGCAGGTAGGGGATGGTCCCGTTCTTGCGGACCTCGGTCAGCCGCCGGGAGAGGCGGTGCGCGAGGGTGATGGGCAGCGGCATCAGCTCGGGGGTCTCGTCCGAGGCGTAGCCGAACATCAGGCCCTGGTCGCCCGCGCCCTGCTTGTCGAGGTCGTCCTCGTTCGCGGCGCCCTCGACACGGGCCTCGTAGGCGGTGTCGACGCCCTGGGCGATGTCCGGGGACTGCGCTCCGATGGACACCGACACGCCGCAGGAGGCGCCGTCGAAGCCCTTCTTGGAGGAGTCGTAGCCGATGTCGAGGATCCTGCTGCGGACGAGGGTGGCGATGTCCACGTACGCGGTCGTCGTCACCTCTCCCGCGATGTGCACCTGCCCGGTGGTGATCAGCGTCTCGACCGCGACGCGCGAGGTGGGGTCGGCGGTCAGCAGGGCGTCGAGAATGGTGTCGCTGATCTGATCAGCGATCTTGTCCGGGTGGCCCTCGGTGACGGACTCGGAGGTGAAGAGGCGGCGGGACACATCGCTCCCTGGGGTTGCAGCGGCTGCTGGCTGATTCTTGGTGGAGTGCGCGGGGCTGCGCCCGGCACTCCGGCGGCAAGTTTATCGTTCGCGCCGCCCGAGCGGACACGACATCTCGTTCCTTGGATGCGGCATGACCTGCGTCACTTCTCGTGGCGGTATGACGATCAGTCCCGCCACGGAGGCATTTCGCGGGATTTCCGCCCGTTTCGTTACACCCGTTCGGGGGATTTCCGCGCAATGACCTGGTCGGGGGGCGTCAGCCCGTCCGGGTGGTGCCGCCGAGCCGGACGGACACAAGGTCCCAGACCGTGTCGGCGAGCACCTCCTTCGGGCCGTACGGCACCTCCGTCTCGCTGCCGTCGGCGCCCAGCACGACGGCGGCGTTGTGGTCGGTGCCGAAGGCCGTGCCCTCCCCCACCTCGTTGACGACCAGCAGGTCACAGCCCTTGCGGGCGAGTTTCCTGCGCCCGTTGGCGAGGACGTCGTCGGTCTCCGCGGCGAAGCCGACGACGACGAGTCCGGGGTGCGGACGGTCCGCGGACAGGCCCGCGAGGACGTCGGGGTTCTCCGTGAGCCGGATCGGCTCGGGCCCCTGGCCGTCCCGCTTCTTGATCTTCATATCCGTATAATGAGACGGACGGAAATCCGCGACAGCCGCCGCCATCACGACCGCGTCGGCGTCCCGGGACGCGGCGAGCACCGCCTCGCGCAGCTGCTCGGCGCTGCCGACCGGCACCACGTCGGCGCCCGCCGGATCGGGCAGCGCGGTGTTGGCGGCGACCAGTGTGACGCGGGCGCCGCGCGCGACCGCGGTCCGGGCGAGCGCGTAGCCCTGCTTGCCGGAGGAGCGGTTGCCGAGGAAGCGGACGGGGTCCAGCGCCTCGCGGGTGCCGCCGGCGCTCACGACCACATGGCGGCCGGCCAGGTCCCGGGTGAGGCCGCCGCGGGCGAGCACCCGGCGGCAGACCTCGAAGATCTCCGCGGGCTCGGGCAGCCGGCCCTTGCCGGTGTCGACACCGGTGAGGCGGCCTACCGCGGGCTCGACGACCACGGCGCCGCGGCGGCGCAGCGTCGCGACGTTCTCCTGGGTCGCCGGGTGCTCCCACATCTCGGTGTGCATGGCCGGGACGAAGACGACCGGGCAGCGCGCGGTGAGCAGGGTGTTGGTGAGCAGGTCGTCGGCCAGGCCGTGGGCGGCCCGTGCGAGCAGGTCGGCAGTGGCCGGGGCGACGACCACCAGGTCGGCGTGCTGGCCGATCCTGACGTGCGGCACCTCGTGGACGCCGGTCCACACACCGGTGGCGACCGGGTGGCCGGACAGCGCGGACCAGGTGGCCTCGCCGACGAAGTTCAGCGCCGACTCGGTGGGCACCACGGTGACGTCGTGCCCCGACTCGGTGAGCCGCCGCAGCAGCTCGCAGGACTTGTACGCCGCGATGCCGCCGCCGACCCCGAGCACGACCCGGGGCCTGCCGCCCGCCGTACCGTCCGCCTGCCGCTCCATGCGTCTCTCCCGTCTGCCGTCGCGCCCTCACCGGCCCCCGCCGGTGCCGGCGCCGCTGCTCCCATGACACACCACAGGCCCGGCGGTCGCGCCGCCGGGCCTGTGGTCATGCGGTTGTGTACGCGTGATGCGCGGTGCGGCTGCTCAGGTGGCCGGGGCCTCGACGGCCTCGGAGGTCAGCAGACCCGCGTTGATCTCGCGCAGCGCGATCGACAGCGGCTTCTCGTGGACGTGCGTGTCCACCAGGGGGCCGACGTACTCCAGCAGGCCCTCGCCGAGCTGGGAGTAGTACGCGTTGATCTGGCGGGCGCGCTTGGCCGCGTAGATCACCAGGCTGTACTTGGAGTCGGTCGCCTCGAGCAGTTCGTCGATCGGCGGGTTGATGATGCCCTCGGGCGTGGTGATGGAAGAGGACACGCTCTACCTACCCCTACTGACGGGAACGAGTGGACGGTGCGGACCGGGTGGCGGGCGCGGAAGCCGGACCGGGGTCCGGCGCGCGGGACAAAGATGCCACTCAGTCGATGTGCATCAAGGCTAGCAGCTCACGCGCTACATCCTCGACGGAGGTGTTGACAAGGGTGCGGTCGAACTCTGACTCGGCGGCCAGCTCGACCCGGGCCGCGGCCAGTCGGCGCTCGATCACCTCGGGCGACTCGGTGCCCCGGCCGGTGAGCCGGCGGACCAGCTCGTCCCAGCTGGGCGGGGCGAGGAAGACCAGATCGGCCTCCGGCATCGACTCGCGCACCAGTCGGGCGCCCTGGAGGTCGATCTCCAGCAGCACGGGGTCACCGGCGGCGAGCCGGTCGAGTACCGCCTGCCGCGGGGTGCCGTAGCGGTGACCGGCGAATTCGGCCCACTCCAGCAGTTCGCCGTTCGCGACGAGTTTGTCGAACTCGTCGTCGTCGACGAAGAAATACTGCACACCGTCCCGTTCACCGGGGCGGGGCTTTCTGGTCGTCGCCGACACCGAGAGCCACACCTCGGGGTGCACGGTGCGCAGGTGGGCGACGACCGTGCTCTTGCCGACCCCGGAGGGGCCGGAGAGCACGGTCAGTCGCGGACGTCTGACCGGGGGGGCCGCGGTGGCCCCCTGCGGAGCGAGGGGGCCGGCGGCCCCCCGGGAGACAGCAGAGCTCATGGAGCGATTATCCCTGGTTCCCGAAGGACCCGGGACATCAGGCGGCGGTGCCGCCGAACTCCCGCTCCAGGGAAGCGATCTGGTTCGAGCCAAGACCGCGCACCCGGCGGCTCTCGGAGATACCGAGCCGCTCCATGATCTGCTTGGCGCGCACTTTCCCGACACCGGGAAGGGACTCGAGCAGGGCGGAGACCTTCATCTTGCCGATGACGTCGTTCTCCTGGCCTTGCTTGATGACCTCGTGCAGGGACGCGCCGGAGTGCTTCAGTCGGTTCTTGACCTCGGCGCGCTCCCGGCGAGCCGCGGCGGCCTTTTCGAGCGCGGCAGCGCGCTGTTCAGGGGTAAGGGGCGGAAGAGCCACGCCTACGTCACCTCGGAAGTAGAGCAATCGGATATGGACCGTGTGGATACACGCTCCCCCCGCACTGGTGCGGGGGTGAGGAGCTGCGCGAGTGAACTGCGCGCTCCTGTCGGAGACTAGCGGTCCGGACGGCTCAAGTCAGCGAGAACAGTCGAAAAGTCCTGGTCAGCCTTGATCCGAGGGGATATTTGGGACAAAGCGGAACAGCTTGCGGGCACAAAGTCGCAGGTGGTTGAATCCGGCCCTTTTTCTGTTCGATATTCGACCGTATTACCCGCAGGTATTACCGCACTATTGCCCCGCTTGGTGACCCGTCTGGCGGAGCCGGCCGCCGTGCCGGGGCGCCGCGGGGCCCCTCAGGCCGCCGCGAAGGCCGTACGGACCTCGTCGGTGTACCGCTGGACGGCCCCGCGCAGCGCCGCCGCGTCCGGTCCGTGCCGCAGCACCCCGCGGCTCACGCTCGGCAGCACGTTGCCCAGCGCCGTGCCGAAGACCTCCGGGAGGTCGGCCGGGGTCGCCCCCTGCGCGCCGACGCCCGGCGCCAGCAGCGGCCCGTTCACCGCGAGGTTCACCCCCGCCCGGCCCAGCGTCGCGCCGACCACCGCGCCGACCGAGCCGAGCGGCGCCGTCCCGTCGTTCTCCTCGGCGACGGCGTCCAGCATCACCTGGGCGACCGGCCGCCCGTCCGCCGCCGTCGCGCGCTGCACCTCGGCGCCCTCCGGGTTCGAGGTCAGCGCCAGCACGAAGACGCCCGAGCCCGCCGCCCTGGCCGCGTCCAGCGCGGGCCGCAGCGAGCCGAAGCCCAGGTAGGGGCTGACCGTGACCGCGTCGCTGAACAGCGGTGAGGCCGGGTCCAGGTAGGTGGCGGCGTACGCGGCCATGGTCGAGCCGATGTCGCCCCGCTTGGCGTCCATCAGCACCAGCGCGCCCGCCTGCCGGGCCGCCGCGACGGCCCGCTCCAGCACCGCGACCCCGCGCGAGCCGAAGCGCTCGAAGAACGCCGACTGCGGCTTGAACACCGCGACCTGCTCCCCCAGTGCCTCGACCGTGGTCATCGCGAAGCGCTCCAGCCCCGCGACGTCGTCGCCGACGCCCCACTCGGCGAGCAGCGCGGCGTGCGGGTCGATCCCGACGCACAGCTGCCCCCGGGTGTCCATGGCCCGGCGCAGCCGCGCGCCGAAGGGTTCCTGCTCGGTGCTCACGAGGTGGCCTTCCTGCTGTCGGCGCCGACCGCGTCGGCGAGGGTGGCGTACGGGCTCGCGGCCAGCCGGGCGGCCAGCCCCTTGTGGACCGAGCGCATCCAGAACGGCCCGCGGTAGATGAAGGCGCTGTAGCCCTGCACGAGCGTCGCACCGGCGAGGATGCGCCGCCACGCGTCCTCGGCGTCCGCGACGCCGCCGACGCCGACCAGCGTGATCCGGTCGCCGACCCGCGCGTGCAGCCGCCGCAGCACCTCCAGCGAGCGGTCCCGCAGCGGCGCCCCGGACAGCCCGCCGGTCTCGGCCGCGATCGCGGGGTCGCCGGTCAGGCCCAGGCTCTCGCGGGCGATCGTGGTGTTGGTGGCGATGATGCCGTCCAGACCCAGCTCGACGGCCAGGTCGGCGACCGCGTCCACGTCCTCGTCGGCGAGGTCCGGCGCGATCTTGACCAGCAGCGGCACCCGCCGCTCGGGCACCGCCCGGTCGGCGGCCTCCCGCACCCCGGTCAGCAGCGGCCGCAGCGCCTCGGTGGCCTGAAGGTTGCGCAGCCCCGGCGTGTTCGGCGAGGACACATTGACAACCAGATAGTCGGCGTGCCGGGCCAGCCGCTCGGCGGAGGTCACGTAATCCTGTACGGCCTCACCCTCGGGGACGACCTTGGTCTTGCCGATGTTGACGCCCACGGTGACCGGGAAGACGGCCCGCCGCGCCGCGAGCCGGGCCGCGACGGCGGCGGAGCCGTCGTTGTTGAACCCCATCCGGTTGATCAGCGCGCGGTCCGGCACCAGCCGGAAGAGCCGCGGCTGCGGATTGCCGGGCTGCGGCCGCGCGGTGACCGTGCCGATCTCGACGTGGTCGAACCCGAGCATCGCCATGCCGTCGACGGCCACCGCGTTCTTGTCGAAGCCGGCGGCCAGCCCGAACGGGCCGGGCATCGTCCGCCCGAACGCGGTGGTCCGCAGGGCCGGGTACCGCGGGGCCAGCACACGGGCGGCCAGCGCCCGGACCCCGGGGATCCGGGCCGCGGCCCGGATCCACCCGAAGGCCAGGTGATGCGCCTTCTCGGCGTCCATCCGCCGGAAGAGCATCCGGAAGAGCAACTCGTACATGCGTCGCTTTCTCGTCGTACGGTTCGGTGCGCCCCGCCAGGGGGCGTGCGGGGGCACCTCCCGGGCGCCCCCACACGCCCGCCCCGCGCGGCTGGGCGCGGCTAGGCGCGGCTGGCCGCCAGGCGGGCGGCGTGCTCCTGGAGGGAGCCCACCCCGATCTCCCCGCGGGTCAGCGCGTCGATGCCCTGGACCGCCGCGGCGAGCGCCTGGACCGTCGTGAGGCAGGGGATGCCCCGCGACACCGCGGCCGTGCGGATGTCGTACCCGTCGAGCCGGCCCCCGGTGCCGAACGGGGTGTTCACGATGAGGTCCACCTCGCCCTCGTGGATGAGGGTGACGATCGTGGGCTCGCCCTCGGGCCCGACGCCCTCGCTCTGCTTGCGCACGACCTTCGCGTGGATGCCGTTGCGGCGCAGCACCTCCGCGGTGCCGGAGGTGGCGAGCAGCTCGAAGCCGTGCTCGATGAGCGCACGGGCCGGGAAGATCAGGGCGCGCTTGTCGCGGTTGGCGACCGAGACAAAGGCGCGGCCCTTGCTGGGCAGGGCCCCGTACGCACCGGCCTGGGACTTGGCGTAGGCGGTGCCGAAGACCGCGTCGATGCCCATGACCTCGCCGGTGGAGCGCATCTCCGGGCCGAGGATGGTGTCGACGCCGCGGCCCTGCGGATCGCGGAAGCGGCTCCAGGGCAGCACGGCCTCCTTGACGGAGATCGGCGCGTCCAGCGGCAGTTCCCCGCCGTCGCCGGTGGCGGGCAGCAGGCCCTCGGCGCGCAGTTCGGCGACGGTCGCGCCGAGCGAGATACGGGCGGCGGCCTTGGCGAGCGGCACCGCGGTGGCCTTCGAAGTGAAGGGGACGGTGCGGGAGGCGCGCGGGTTGGCCTCCAGGACGTAGAGGATGTCCCCGGCGAGCGCGAACTGGATGTTGATCAGGCCGCGCACCCCGACACCGCGGGCGATGGCCTCGGTGGAGGCGCGCAGCCGCTTGATGTCGTGGCCGCCGAGCGTGATCGGGGGCAGCGCGCACGCGGAGTCGCCGGAGTGGATGCCGGCTTCCTCGATGTGCTCCATGACGCCGCCGAGGTAGAGCTCGTGGCCGTCGTAGAGGGCGTCCACGTCGATCTCGATGGCGTCGTCGAGGAAGCGGTCGACGAGCACCGGGCGGTCGTGGCTGATCTCGGTGGACTCGGCGATGTACGCGGCGAGCCGCGTCTCGTCGTAGACGATCTCCATGCCGCGCCCGCCGAGCACGTAGGACGGCCGGACGAGGACCGGGTAGCCGATCTCGTCGGCGATGGCCTTGGCGCCGGGGAAGGACGTGGCGGTGCCGTGCTTGGGCGCGGGCAGACCGGCGTCGGCGAGGACGCGGCCGAAGGCGCCGCGGTCCTCGGCGAGGTGGATGGCCTCGGGCGAGGTGCCGACGACAGGCACGCCGTTGTCCTTGAGGGCCTGGGCGAGGCCCAGCGGGGTCTGGCCGCCGAGCTGGACGATGACACCGGCGACCGGGCCCGCCTGCGTCTCGGCGTGCACGATCTCCAGGACGTCCTCCAGGGTGAGCGGCTCGAAGTAGAGCCGGTCGGAGGTGTCGTAGTCGGTGGAGACGGTCTCCGGGTTGCAGTTGACCATGACCGTCTCGTACCCGGCGTCGTGCAGCGCGAAGGAGGCGTGCACGCAGGAGTAGTCGAACTCGATGCCCTGGCCGATGCGGTTGGGCCCGGAGCCCAGGATGATGACCGCGGGCTTGCTCCGCGGCGCGACCTCGGTCTCCTCGTCGTAGGAGGAGTAGAAGTACGGCGTGGCGGCGGCGAACTCGGCGGCGCAGGTGTCGACGGTCTTGTAGACCGGGCGGATGCCGAGCGCGTGCCGCACCTCGCGGACGGTCTCCTCGCGCAGGTCGCGGATGCCGGCGATCTGGGCGTCGGAGAAGCCGTGCCGCTTGGCCTCGGCGAGCAGGTCGGGGTCGAGGCGGTCGGCGGCGGCCAGCTCCTCGGCGTACTCGTGGATGAGGAAGAGCTGGTCGACGAACCACGGGTCGATCCTCGTGGACGCGAAGACCTCCTCGGGGGTGGCGCCGGCCCGGATCGCGGCCATGACGGTGTTGATCCGGCCGTCGGTGGGGACGGCGGCGAGCTCCAGCAGCTCGGCCTTGGCGGCCGGGTCGGCGGGGGTCGCGAAGTCGAACTGCGAGCCCTTCTTCTCCAGCGAGCGCAGCGCCTTGTTGAGGGCCTCGGTGAAGTTGCGGCCGATGGCCATGGCCTCGCCGACCGACTTCATGGTGGTGGTGAGGGTGGAGTCGGCGGCCGGGAACTTCTCGAAGGCGAAGCGCGGCACCTTGACCACGACGTAGTCGAGCGTGGGCTCGAAGGACGCCGGGGTCTTCTCGGTGATGTCGTTGGGGATCTCGTCGAGGGTGTAGCCGACGGCGAGTCGGGCGGCGATCTTGGCGATCGGGAAGCCGGTGGCCTTGGACGCCAGCGCGGAGGAGCGGGAGACCCGGGGGTTCATCTCGATGACGATGACCCGGCCGTCCTCGGGGTTGACGGCGAACTGGATGTTGCAGCCGCCGGTGTCGACGCCGACCTCGCGGATCACGGCGATGCCGACGTCGCGCAGGATCTGGTACTCGCGGTCGGTGAGCGTCATGGCGGGCGCGACGGTGATGGAGTCGCCGGTGTGCACGCCCATCGGGTCGAAGTTCTCGATGGAGCAGACGACCACGACGTTGTCGTGCTTGTCGCGCATCAGCTCCAGCTCGTACTCCTTCCAGCCGAGGATGGACTCCTCCAGCAGCACCTCGGTCGTCGGCGACAGGGTCAGGCCCTGGCCGGCGATGCGGCGCAGCTCCTCCTCGTCGTGCGCGAAGCCGGAGCCGGCGCCGCCCATGGTGAAGGAGGGGCGGACGACGACGGGGTAGCCGCCGAGGGTGTCGACGCCGGCGAGGACGTCGTCCATGGAGTGGCAGATGACCGAGCGGGCGGACTCGCCGTGGCCGATCTTGCCGCGGACCGCCTCGACGACGCGCTTGAACTGGTCGCGGTCCTCGCCCTTGTGGATGGCCTCGACGTTGGCGCCGATCAGCTCGACGCCGTACTCGGTGAGGGTGCCGTTCTCGTGCAGCGCGATCGCGGTGTTGAGCGCGGTCTGGCCGCCGAGGGTGGGCAGCAGCGCGTCGGGGCGCTCCTTGGCGATGATCTTCTCGACGTACTCCGGGGTGATCGGCTCGACGTAGGTGGCGTCGGCGATCTCCGGGTCGGTCATGATCGTGGCCGGGTTGGAGTTGACCAGGATGACGCGCAGGCCCTCGGCCTTGAGGACGCGGCAGGCCTGGGTGCCGGAGTAGTCGAACTCCGCGGCCTGGCCGATGACGATCGGACCCGAGCCGATGACCAGAACGGACCGGATGTCGGTGCGCTTAGGCACGCTGGGCCTCCATGAGCTTGACGAAGCGGTCGAACAGGTACGCGGCGTCGTGCGGGCCGGCCGCGGCCTCGGGGTGGTACTGGACGGAGAAGGCGGGCCGGTCGAGCAGCCGCAGGCCTTCCACCACCTGGTCGTTGAGGCAGACGTGGCTGACCTCGGCGCGCCCGTACGGGGTCTGGCTGACCTCGTCGAGGGGGGCGTCGACGGCGAAGCCGTGGTTGTGCGCGGTGACCTCGACCTTGCCGGTGGCGCGGTCCTGCACCGGCTGGTTGATGCCGCGGTGGCCGTACTTGAGCTTGTACGTGCCGAAGCCGAGTGCGCGGCCGAGCAGCTGGTTGCCGAAGCAGATGCCGAACAGCGGGGTGCCGCGCTCCAGGACCGCCTTGACGACGGTGAGATCGGCGGTGGCCGGGTCGCCGGGGCCGTTGGACAGGAAGACGCCGTCGGGCGCGACCGCGTACACGTCCTCGGCGGTCGCGTTCGCGGGCAGCACGTGCACCTCGATGCCGCGCTCGGCCATCCGGTGCGGGGTCATGCCCTTGATGCCGAGGTCGAGGGCGGCGACGGTGAAGCGCTTGGCGCCGATCGCGGGCACCACGTACGGCTGCTCGGTGGCGACCTCGCCGGCCAGGTCGGCGCCGGTCATCTCGGGCGCCTGGCGGACCTTCGCCAGCAGGGTGCCGTCGTCGGCCACCGCGTTGCCGGAGAAGATGCCGACGCGCATGGCGCCGCGCTCGCGCAGGTGCCGGGTCAGGGCGCGGGTGTCGATGCCGCTGATGCCGACGACGCCCTGCGCGGCCAGTTCCTCGTCCAGCGAGCGCACCGAGCGCCAGTTGGACGGGCGGCGGGCGGGGTCGCGGACGACGTAGCCGGACACCCAGATGCGGCGGGACTCGGGGTCCTCGTCGTTGACGCCGGTGTTGCCGACGTGCGGGGCGGTCATGACGACCACCTGCCGGTGGTAGGAGGGGTCGGTCAGGGTCTCCTGGTAGCCGGTCATGCCGGTGGAGAAGACCGCCTCGCCGAAGGTCTCCCCCACCGCGCCGTAGGCGCGGCCGCGGAAGGTGCGGCCGTCCTCCAGGACGAGTACGGCGGGCGTGCGCGCCGCCCGGGTGGAGGTCGTCATGTCGCGCCTTCCTTCTGGTGCTGCTCGGATTCCGGCCGGGTGCCGGTGAAGGCGACAGCGCTGTCGCCGCTGAGGTCGGTGATCCGCTCGGCCCACGCGGGGTGCCGCGCGGAGCTGTCGAGGCGGAAGCCGGAGTCGATGAGGGTGCCGCCGTGCTCCCAGGTGACGACCAGCAGGCCGCCCTCGGTGAGCACCTTGCCGGCGATGCCCTTGTCGAGCCGGGCGCCGCGCAGGGCGGCGGTGGGGACGAAGAAGCCGGGTGCGCCGGTGCGGTCGACGTCCAGGCCCTGGTCGGTGAGGGTGAGCCCGGCGCGGCTGCGGACGCCCAGGCCGTGCGCGACGATGCGGTCCAGCCACTGCCCGGCGGTGGTGCTGCCGTGGTAGCGGCCCTCGTCCTGGAGCAGTACCCCGCCGGTGGTCTCGGGGGGCTGCGGGAGGGCGGGCAGACCGCCCTGGAGGGTGCGGCGCCACTGCCAGCCCTGCCGCATCAGCCAGTAGACGAGGCCGACGACCAGGGCCAGGCCCACGACCCAGCCGATCCGGTCGCCCCAGTGGGTGACCTTCGCCGAGTGCTTGTCCCCGGCCTGCGCGGCCGCGAGGGTGAGCCGATCCAGTGGTGTCATACGAGCTTCCCGTCCCTGACCGTCGCACGGCCCCGCAGGAAGGTGGCGACGACCCGGCCCGGCAGCTCACGGCCCGCGTACGGGGTGTTGCGGCTGCGCGAGGCGAAGCCCGCGGGGTTGACGGTCCCACGGTATGCGGGATCGACCAGCACCAGGTTGGCGGGCTCGCCGGGGGCGACCGGGCGGCCGTGCCCGGCGAGCCGGCCGATGGCGGCGGGGCGGGCGGACATCCGGTCGGCGACGCCGGTCCAGTCGAGCAGGCCGGTGTCGACCATGGTGTGCTGCACCACGGACAGCGCGGTCTCCAGGCCGACCATGCCCATGGCGGCGGCGGCCCACTCGCAGTCCTTGTCCTCGTGCGGGTGCGGGGCGTGGTCGGTGGCGACGCAGTCGATCGTGCCGTCCGCGAGCGCCTCGCGCAGCGCCAGGACGTCGGCCTCGGTGCGCAGCGGCGGGTTGACCTTGTAGACCGGGTCGTAGGAGCGGACCAGCTCGTCGGTCAGCAGCAGGTGGTGCGGGGTGACCTCGGCGGTGACGTTCCAGCCCTTGGACTTGGCCCAGCGCACGATCTCCACCGACCCGGCCGTGGACAGGTGGCAGATGTGCACGCGGGAGCGGACGTGCGCGGCCAGCAGCACGTCGCGGGCGATGATCGACTCCTCGGCGACCGCGGGCCAGCCGGTCAGGCCCAGCTCGCCGGAGACGGTGCCCTCGTTCATCTGGGCGCCCTCGGTGAGCCGCGGCTCCTGGGCGTGCTGGGCGACGACCCCGTCGAAGGCCTTCACGTACTCCAGCGCGCGGCGCATGATCACCGCGTCGTCCACGCACTTGCCGTCGTCGGAGAAGACCCGGACCTGCGCGGCGGAGTCGGCCATCGCGCCCAGCTCGGCGAGCTGCCTGCCCTCCAGGCCCACGGTGACCGCGCCGACCGGCTGGACGTCGCAGTAGCCGGACTCCCGGCCGAGCCGCCAGACCTGCTCGACGACGCCCGCGGTGTCGGCGACGGGGAAGGTGTTCGCCATGGCGTGCACGGCGGTGTAGCCGCCGGCCGCGGCCGCCCGGGTGCCGGTCAGCACCGTCTCGGAGTCCTCGCGGCCGGGCTCGCGCAGGTGGGTGTGCAGGTCGACCAGGCCGGGCAGCAGGACGTGCCCGGCCGCCTCGACGACCGTCGCGCCCTCGGGGGCCGCCAGGCCCTCGCCGACGGCGGTCACCGTCTCGCCGGTGATCAGCACGTCCTGCGCGGCGCCGCCGAGGACCTTCGCGCCGCGGATCAGGGTGGTGTCGCTCATGGTCACTTGCTCTCCTCGGTGCGGGCGGCGGTGCCCGGCTCCGTGCCGGGTGCGGGTCGTTCGGTGCTGAGGGCCGGCTCGGAGCCGCCCAGCAGCAGGTACAGCACCGCCATCCGGGTGCTGACGCCGTTGGCGACCTGCTCGACCGCGGTGCAGCGCGGCGAGTCGGCGACCTCGGCGGTGATCTCCATGCCGCGGTTCATCGGGCCGGGGTGCATGACGATGGCGTGCTCGGGCAGCGCGGCCATCCGGCGGCCGTCCAGGCCGTAGCGGCGGGCGTACTCGCGCTCGGTCGGGAAGTACGCGGCGTTCATCCGCTCGCGCTGCACCCGCAGCATCATGACCGCGTCGGACTTCGCGAGGACCGCGTCCAGGTCGTAGGAGACCTCGCACGGCCAGGTCTCCACGCCGATCGGCAGCAGCGTGGGCGGCGCGACCAGGGTGACCCCGGCGCCGAGAGTGGCCAGCAACTGGACGTTGGAGCGGGCGACGCGGCTGTGCAGGATGTCGCCGACGATCGTGATCCGGCGGCCGGCCAGGTCGCGGCCCACCCCGGACAGGTGGCGGCGCATGGTGAAGGCGTCCAGCAGCGCCTGCGTGGGGTGCTCGTGCGTGCCGTCGCCGGCGTTGACCACCGAGGCGTTGATCCAGCCGGAGGTGGCCAGGTTGTGCGGGGCGCCCGAGGAGTGGTGCCGTACGACGACGGCGTCGGCGCCCATCGCCTCCAGCGTCAGCGCGGTGTCCTTGAGCGATTCGCCCTTGGAGACCGAGGAGCCCTTGGCGGAGAAGTTGATGACGTCGGCGGACAGCCGCTTGGCCGCCGCCTCGAAGGAGATGCGGGTGCGCGTCGAGTCCTCGAAGAACAGGTTGACGACGGTACGGCCGCGCAGGGTGGGCAGCTTCTTGATCGGCCGGTCGGCGACGCGGGCCATCTCCTCGGCGGTGTCGAGGATCAGCAGGGCGTCGTCACGGGTGAGGTCGGCGGCCGAGATCAGGTGGCGCTTCATGGTGACTCGTCTCCGGGTGTGCGGGGGCATGGCGGTGCGGCCTTCGGGCATGCGGCGGCGCGGGACCCCGGCGTGGGGGTCCCGTCGGTACGGCGCTACTCGTCCGCTGCCGTGCCGCTGCGCGGTGCCGGGTCGCGCTGGCCGAGCAGGACGCTGTCGCGCCCGTCCTGCTCGGTGAGCAGCACCCTGACGGTCTCGCGCTGCGAGGTCGGGAGGTTCTTGCCGACGTAGTCGGCGCGGATCGGCAGCTCGCGGTGGCCCCGGTCGACCAGCACGGCGAGCTGGACGGCCCGCGGGCGGCCGATGTCGCCCAGCGCGTCGAGGGCGGCGCGGATGGTGCGGCCGGAGAAGAGCACGTCGTCCACCAGGACGACGAGCCTGCCGTCGATCCCGTCACCCGGGATCTCCGTCGTGGCCAGCGCGCGCGGCGGGCGCAGCCGCAGGTCGTCGCGGTACATGGTGGTGTCGAGGGAGCCCACCGCGGTCTCGCGGCCGGTGATCTCGGCGAGCTTGGCGGCCAGCCGGCGGGCCAGGAACACACCGCGGGTGGGAATGCCGAGGAGCACCACGTCGTCGGCGCCCTTGGCGCGTTCGACGATCTCGTGGGCGATACGGGTGAGGACCCGGGCGATGTCGGGTGCCTCAAGGACCGGGCGGTCCTGCCGGGGATCGGCGATACCGGCGGTAATAGCTTCGTCGGCCGAAGCGGCCGTGTGGTTCTCGACCATGGGTCGGGGACCTCCTTCCCCGCCTCACGGGACGGGCGTTAAAGGACGTCGGGGGTACGCCCATCACCGTATCAGGTGACCCGGACCGCCCAGGTCAGAGACCGGTCGGACCTATTCGGCTTGACGAGCGTGGATTACGCTGCGTAACCTCACAGTGAGTCACCGAGATTCCGTCCGGGGAGCCATATGTCCAGCGATTACGCCAAACAGCTCGGCGCGAAGCTCCGCGCCATCCGCACCCAGCAGGGACTGTCGCTGCACGGTGTCGAGGAGAAGTCCCAGGGCCGCTGGAAGGCAGTGGTCGTCGGCTCGTACGAGCGCGGCGACCGTGCCGTGACCGTCCAGCGCCTCGCCGAACTCGCCGACTTCTACGGCGTGCCGGTCCAGGAACTGCTGCCGGGCTCGACCCCCGGCGGCGCCGCCGAGCCGCCGCCGAAGCTGGTCCTCGACCTGGAGCGGCTGTCCCAGGTCCCGCCGGAGAAGGCCGGCCCGCTCCAGCGGTACGCCGCGACGATCCAGAGCCAGCGCGGCGACTACAACGGCAAGGTGCTGTCGATCCGGCAGGACGACCTGCGCACCCTCGCCGTGATCTACGACCAGTCGCCCTCGGTCCTGACCGAGCAGCTCATCGGCTGGGGCGTCCTCGACGCGGATGCGCGCCGCGCGGTCCAGCACGAAGAGGGCTGACGCCCTGCCCTGAGCAGAAACGTCCCGCCGCGGGGCGGTCCCCCCTCCCCGGGGCTCCGCCCCGCCCCCCCCGCGCGCCTGGGTGGCAGCCACTTGCGGTGGCACATCGCCTGTCCGCCGGTGGGGGCTTGCCGCGCAGTTCTCCCCCAGGCTTCGCCTGGGAGGTGCCCCCACGCGCCCCTGAAAAACGGGTGCCGTCGCCCCGCAGCCGCGCCCCTGAAAAACGGGAGCCCTCTCCTCCGCGGCGCGCCCCTAAAAAACGGGTGCCCTCCACCCCGCAGCCGGGCCCCTGAAAAACGGGAGCCCTCTCCTCCGCGGCGAGGCCCTGAAAAACGGGTGCCGTCGCCCAGCAGCCGCGCCGCTGAAAACGGGCGCCCGCAGCCGGGCCCCTGCAAAGGGAGCCCTCACCCCCGCCGGCAGGCAGCCGCTGAACCGGCCCGGAGGGGGACGGTGCGGGGTGCCCCCGCAGGAATGCGCTGGGAGGGGCTCACCGGCTACCGGTGAGGGTGAAGGCGCATTCCGAGGAGGTGCCCCGTGGCGGCACCCGACCCACCAGCGGCGGCGCCGCGACAGGGGCGCGTGGGGGCACCTCCCAGGCGGAGCCTGGGGGAGAACGGCGCGAGCAACCCCCCACCCACCGCAAGGTCGCACACCGCACCGCAAGGGGCAGCCCGGGGCGGCGCACCCCGGACCACCCCCACGCGCGGGTCAGACCGCCACGTACCCCGCGGAGCGGCTCGTGAAGGTCGCACGGCCCTGCGTACGGCCGCGCAGCGACCCCGCGTAGCCGAAGAGCCGCGCCAACGGCACCGTCGCGGTCACTTCCGTCGCCCCGCCGACGGACCGCTGGCCCGCCACCCGCCCCCGCCGCGCGGCGAGATCACCGAGCACCGCCCCGACGCAGTCGTCCGGCGAGATCACCGTGACCTCGACGACAGGCTCCAGCACCCCCATCCCGCACGCCCGCAGCGCCCCGCGCAGGGCGTCGCGGCCCGCGGTGCGGAACGCGAGCTCGGAGGAGTCCTTGGGGTGCGTGGCCCCGTCCGTGAGGACGACCCGCAGGCCGGTGACGGGGTGCCCGCCGAGGGGGCCCTCGGCGAGCGCGTCCCGGCACCCGTCCGCGACAGCGCGTACGTACTCGCGCGGCACCCGCCCGCCGGTCACGGTGGACGCGAACACGAACACGAACCCCTCCTCTCCCCCGCCCTGCGGAGCACCTTCGTGCGGGTGGACGTCGATCACCACGTGCGCGTACTGCCCGGCGCCGCCGTCCTGCTTGACGTGCCGGTGGACGTGCCCGGTCACCCCGCGCGTCACGGTCTCCCGGTAGGAGACCTGCGGGCGGCCGACCGTGACCCGGATGCCGTGGTCGATGCGCACTTTCTCGACCGCGACCTCCAGGTGCAGCTCGCCCATGCCGGCCAGCACGAGCTGGCCGGTCTCCGCGTCGGTGCGGACCGTCAGCGACGGATCCTCCTCGGCGAGCCGGGCGAGCGCGCCGACGAGCCGTTCGGTGTCGGCGGACAGCGCGGCCTCGACCGCGACGGAGACGACCGGGGCGGCCACCGCCGGGGGTTCCAGGACCAGCGGCGCGCCGGGCGCGCACAGCGTCGCGCCGGGGCGTGCGGCCTTGGGACCGACGACGGCGACGATGTCTCCGGCAGCGGCCTGCTCGGCCTCGGCGTGCCGGTCGGCCTGCACCCGCAGGATGCGGCCGACGCGTTCGGTGCGCCGGGTGCCCGCGTCCAGCACCGTGTCCCCCTTCCGCAGCGTGCCCGAGTAGATCCGCAGGAACGTGAGCCGCCCGGTGGCGGTCGCGTTGACCTTGAACACCAGCCCCGCGAAGGGCGCCGCCGGGTCGGCGGGCCGTTCCGCGGGCCCGTCCGCCGCCCGGCCGCGTACCGCCGGGACGTCCAGCGGCGAGGGCAGGTAGGCGGTGACGGCGTCCAGCAGCGGTTCGACACCGCGGTTGCGGTAGGCCGAGCCGCACAGCACGACGACGGCCTCGCCGCCGCGGGTGAGGTCGCGCAGGACCGCGGTCAGCGCCTGCGGGCTCAGTGTCCGCCCGGCGCAGAACTCCTCCAGCGCGGCCGGGTGCAGCTCCGCCACCGTCTCCTCCAGCAGCCTGCGGCGGCGTACGGCCTCGTCGCGCAGCTCCTGCGGCACCTCCCCCTCGGTGTACGCGGCGGCGCCGTCCGCCCAGACCAGTGCCCGCATCGCCACCAGGTCGACGACGCCGGTGAAGCCGTCCTCGCGGCCGATGGGGAGTTGCACGACGAGCGGTACGGTGTGCAGCCGCCGCCGGATGGAGTCGGCCGCGGCGTCGAGGTCGGCGCCGGCCCGGTCCAGCTTGTTGACGAAGGCGATGCGCGGGACGCCGTGCCGGTCGGCCTGCCGCCACACCGACTCGCTCTGCGGCTCGACGCCGGCGACCGCGTCGAAGACGGCGACCGCGCCGTCCAGGACGCGCAGCGAGCGTTCGACCTCGTCGGCGAAGTCGACGTGGCCGGGTGTGTCGATCAGGTTGATCCGGTGGCCGTCCCAGTCGCAGGAGACGGCGGCCGCGAAGATGGTGATGCCGCGGTCGCGCTCCTGCGGGTCGAAGTCGGTGACGGTGGTGCCGTCGTGGACCTCGCCGCGCTTGTGGGTGGCGCCGGTGAGGTAGAGGACCCGCTCGGTGACGGTGGTCTTGCCCGCGTCCACGTGGGCGAGGATGCCGATGTTGCGGACGGTCGCGAGGGGGTTGGCGGTCTGGCGGGTACGGGTGCGGGTGCTGCGCACGGCCCTGGGCCTTTCGGGTGATCCGGAAATCGGGCGGGCGCGATTCCCCGGGCGCACCGGGCCCACGGATCGCCTGGCGGCGGAGGGCGTGCGGGTGCGTCAGGGGGTCCGGGGCCGGCCGCGCAGCCGGCTCCGGAGGCACGAAGACACCAGGATCACCCGGTGCCGCGGCGCGGGGACGACAGCGGCGGTACGCACGGCCGTCTCCCCTCGTTCGTCGGCGGGCGCAGCTTCCTCGTGGCGGACTGCGCGCGATTCCGGGCGTGAGCGTAGCGCGCGGGAGGCACCGAGGGCACCGGGTTTTCCGCGGGGCGCGGCTCAGGCGGTGTACAACCGCGCGACGACCTCGGGCAGCAGACGTTCCGTCACCGGGGCGGGCAGTGCCTGGAGTACGGCGAGCACCGGGGCCATCCGCTCCGGCAGGGCGCCGTCCGTGCCGACCCCGGCGACGTCGAGGGCGAAGGCGACCTCGTCCGGTCCGAGGGCGGCGGGGTCGAGTCCGGCCGCGGCCGCGGCGATCGCCGGGTCGGCGGTCGCGGGGCCCAGGGCGCGGGCCCGCGCGGTCGCGGCGGCCAGTTCGGCGAGCAGTTCGTCGATCCGCGCCGGGTCGGCGACCGCAGCCGTCACGGTCAGGTGCACGTTAACCGGGGACGGGCCGAAGGCGGGCTGCGGCTGGAGGTACCAGCCGCGCAGCCGCATCTCGTCGGCGACGACGAAGGGGTCGAGCCCCTCCTCGGCGGCGGCCACCGCGACGAGCGAGGCATCGGGGGTGCCGAGGACGCGCAGGCCCTCGATGCGCCCGATGCCTTCGGTGAGCCGGGCGGCCGCCTCGTGCACCCGGCGGGCCAGGTCCACGTAACCAGTGGTGCCGACTTTCCGCAGCACCGCCCAGGCGGCGGCGAGCGGCCCGGCGGACTTGGTGCCCTGGAGAGTGGCGTTGACGACCGGGTAGCCGGGCCAGGAGGCGTGCGCGAACCAGCCGTGGCGGCGCAGCTCGGCGTCGCGGAAGAGCAGGACGGAGGCGCCCTTGGGGGTGTAGCCGTACTTGTGCAGGTCGACCGAGAGCGAGGTGACGCCGGGTACGGCCAGGTCGAAGGGCGGCGGCGGGGCGATACCGGCGGCGAGCCGCCGGTGGCCGAGGTACCAGCCGCCGATGCAGGCGTCGACGTGGCAGAGGATGCCGCGCTCGGCGGCGGCGGCCGCGACGGCGGGCACCGGGTCGACCACCCCGTGCGCGTACGAGGGCGCGGACACGACGACCAGGGCGGTGCGCTCGGTCAGCGCGGCGGCCGTGGCGTGCGGGTCGGCCCGGAAGGTCGCGGGATCGACGGGGACGGTGACGGGGGTGAGCCCGAAGAGCGCGGCGGCCTTGTGGAAGGCGGCGTGCGCGGTCTGCGGCAGCACGATCTCGGGGGCGGTGACCCCGCGGGTGCGGGCGGCGTGCTCGCGGGCGGTCAGCACGGCGAGCAGGCAGCTCTCGGTGCCGCCGCTGGTGAAGGTGCCGGCGGTGCCGGGGCCGCCGCCGAGCAGGTCGGCGGTCTGCCGGACGATGTCGTTCTCCAGCGCGACAACGCTGGGGAAGACGGTCATGTCCAGTCCGTTGACGCCCGCGAACGCGGTGTGCGCCCGCGCCGCCAGCTCGTCGAGTCCGGCGAGCCCGGCGTCGTAGACGTAGGCCATGGTGCGGCCGCCGCGCACGGGCAGGTCGGCCGCGCGCAGCCGCTCCAGGTGGGCCAGGATCGTGTCGTCGCCGCCGGGGCCCGCCGCTTCGTCCATGCGCGGGAATCTAGGCCACGGTGTGCGGCATGCACCAGGCCCGAAGCAGAATAATGTTCACCTTCTGCTGTCGGGCCTGGTCAGGATGTGCGTCAGGGGTGCGCGAGCCCCGCGGCCTAGCGCGGCAGGGTCGGCTTG
Source organism: Streptomyces sp. NPDC021224 (assembly GCF_044332905.1). Lineage (NCBI taxonomy): Bacteria > Bacillati > Actinomycetota > Actinomycetes > Kitasatosporales > Streptomycetaceae > Streptomyces > Streptomyces sp. NPDC021224. The sequence goes on from NZ_JBIRPW010000004.1 coordinate 406,457, forward strand.
AGCTCCATGAGCTTGCCGAGCAGGCCGTTGACGAAGGACGGCGACTCGTCCGTGGAGAACTCCTTGGCGAGCTCCACCGCCTCGTCCAGCACCACCGCGTCCGGGACGTCGTCCTCCCAGATCAGCTCGTAGGCGCCGAGCCGCAGCACATTGCGGTCGACGACCGGCATCCGGTCCAGCGTCCAGCCCACGGCGTGCCGCGACAGCAGCTCGTCGATCGGCCCGGCGTGCGCCGCGTACCCCTCGACCAGCTGCATCGTGTACTCGGTGACCTGCGGCTGCCGGTCGTCGGTCCGGGCGAGCCGGATCCAGTCCGCCATGACGGTCACCGGGTCGGCGCCCCGCTGGTCGGCCTCGAAGAGGATCTGGAAGGCGCGCTTGCGGGCCTTGTTCCGTGCGGCCACGGTTAGCTGTTCACCCGGCCGAGGTAGTCGCCCGTACGGGTGTCGACCTTGACCTTCTCACCCGTGGTGATGAAGAGCGGGACACCGATCTCGTAGCCGGTCTCCAGCCGCGCCGGCTTGGAGCCGCCCGTCGAGCGGTCGCCCTGGACGCCCGGCTCGGTGTACTCGATGACCAGCTCGACGGCCGCGGGCAGCTCGACGTACAGGGGCGCGCCCTCGTACATCGCCACGGTGGCCTCGAAACCCTCCAGCAGGTAGTTGGCGGCGTCGCCGACGACCTCGGGGGTGATGGTGATCTGGTCGAAGGTCTCGGTGTCCATGAAGACGAAGTCGGTGCCGTCCTTGTAGGAGAACTGCATGCCGCGCTTGTCGACGTTGGCGGTCTCGACCTTCACACCCGCGTTGAAGGTCTTGTCGACGACCTTCCCGGAGAGCACGTGCTTCAGCTTGGTGCGCACGAAGGCGGGGCCCTTGCCGGGCTTGACGTGCTGGAACTCGACTACGGTCCAGAGCTGACCGCCGTCCAGCTTGAGCACGAGGCCGTTCTTGAGGTCGTTCGTGGTGGCCACGGTTGCGGATCTCCTGAATGTGCTGCTTCGGGGACCGCGGACACCCCCTGCCCGTCACAGGGCGAGGAGTTCCTTGGTCGTGATGGTGAGTAGCTCGGGCCCGCCGTCCGCCGCGGGGCGTACGACGAGTGTGTCGTCGATGCGGACCCCGCCGCGGCCCGGAAGGTGGACCCCCGGCTCGACGGTGACCGGCACGCAAGCGTCCAGTTTACCCATGGCCGCAGGTGACAACTGAGGGTCCTCGTCGATTTCCAGGCCCACGCCGTGCCCGGACCACTGCGCGACACCGTCCCCGTGCCCCGCCGCGACCAGCGGCTGCCGGGCCACCCGGTCCACGTCCCGGCAGGCCACACCCGGTGCCAGCGCCTCCCGCGCGGCCCGCTGGGCGTTGAAGACCAGGTCGTACAGGTCGATCTGCCAGCCCGCGGGAGCCGTGCCGATCACGAACGTACGGCCCACCTCGCAGCGGTACCCGCGGTAGCACGCGCCGAGCCGCACGGTGAGGAAGTCGCCCTCCTCGACCCGCCGGTCCGTCGGGACGTGCCGGGCCGTACCGCTGTTCGGGCCGGTGCCCACGGAGGTGGGGAAGGCCGCGCTGTCGGCCCCGTGGTCGACCAGCCGCCGCTCCAGCTCCAGCGCGAGGTGCCGCTCGGTGCGGCCCACCAGGATCGACTCCAGCAGCTCGCCGAGCGCCTGGTCGGCGATCTCCGCGGCGATCCGCAGCGCGGCGATCTCGTGCTCGTCCTTGACCAGCCGCAGCTGCTCCACGGCCCCGCCGAGGTCGGACATCGGCATGCCGTTCGCGACCGAGCGGATGGCGCGGTGCCGCGCCACGGTCAGGTGGTGCTCCTCGACGGCGAGCGACCCCGCGTGCTGCTCGCGTGCGAGCGTGGCCGCGGCCACGGCGGCGTCGCCGTCCGGCGAGGGCAGCACGGTCGCCCGCAGGTCCTCCGGGGGCTGCTCCCCCGCACCCCGCGGGTCGCGGCCCGCGCCCTCGTCGTCCGGCGGCGGCCGCAGGTGGACGAGGGTGTCCTCGGCGCCCGGCCCGACCAGCAGTGCGGAGCCGGGCGGCGCGCAGCCGGTCAGATACCGGACGTTCGCCGGTCGGGTGATCAGCGCGGCGGCCGCGCCTGCCGCGGCGCATCGCTCGCGCAGCCGGTCCCGCCGGGTCCCATGCACCTCCGCCATGCGGCGAGCTTAAGTCGACGTGTCGGCCCCCGCCCCTTTTCCGCCGCCTTGCGGAGGCGGGCCCGGTGTGCCCCCGCGGGGCACGGCCTCACCAGGTGGGAGGGCCCTGCAGGCTGCGCAGCACGACGCGGTCCAGGGCCGCGGCGGCGGCCTCGACGTCGAGGTGGGAGTTGTCGATGATCGGCAGACCCGACCCGTACCAGCCGGCCATCCGGCCGTGGATACGGGCGACCTCCTCGTCGGAGAGCCGGCGGTTGCCGGAGCGCTCGGCGTTGCGGGTCAGGACGATGTCCAGGCCCGGCAGGAGCACCACGGGGACGAGTCCGGGCCCGACGTGCCGCTTCCAGCCGCCCAGGCCCACCGCCGGGCGGTCGGGGAAGACGGCGTCGTCGATGATGCAGGACACCCCGTTGGCCAGGAAGTTCCGCGCGGCGAAACCGCACGTGCGGCGGGCGAGCCGGTACTGCGCCTCGGAGTGCTCGTTCCACCCCGCCTGCGGGTCGGCGAACCCGGCCCGTACCCACTCGCGCACGTCGTCGAGGCTGATGTGCGCGGTCGGGGCGCCGCGGTTGTCCGCCCAGTGCCGGGCGATGGTCGTCTTCCCGGCGCCCGCGGCGCCGATCAGCAGGACGGCCACCGGGCCGTGGGCTGCGCCGCCCAGCGAACCGTTGCCGTCCGGCACGGGCGCCTGCACCGGGGCGGCCGCGGGCAGCGGGAAGTGCCCGGTGACGCTTACGGCCGGGGGCGTCGGGCCTCCGCCGGGCTGCGGCGCCCCCACAGCGTGCTGCATGTCGGCCGACTCCATCTCGTGCGGTGTGCGCTGCCGCGCGGGTTGACATGGAACGGTACCGTTCCCGCGCTTCGTTTGGTGAACGCCCGGGAAACCTTCCCGGTGCCCTGCCCTTGCCGGGCGGGCTTCGGGGGCTGCCCTCTGCGCAGGGCGGTACGCCCAGGGGCGCGTGGGGGCACCTCCCAGGCGGAGCCTGGGGGAGAACTGCGCTCCCCCAGAGCTTCTCCTGGGCGGTACCCCCAGCCCCCACCGGGGCGTGGGTAGACACCGACCCGAGGGGGCAGTTGCTGTCGCTCCCGGACCACCGGCCGGTGGGTGGTTGCTCGCGCAGTTCCCCGCGCCCCTGGTGGTTGCCCGGCGCGGCATACGCGGCCCTGGGGCCGACGCCCTACGCAGTAGGGAGGTCGGCGAGGGCCTGGAGGGCCAGGAGGTAGGAGGTGAGGCCGAAGCCGGCGATCGTGCCCGTGGCCACCGGGGCGATCACCGACTCGTGGCGGAACGCCTCCCGCGCGTAGGGGTTGGAGATGTGCACCTCGACGAGCGGCGCCGTGCGCTGGGCCGCGGCGTCGCGCAGGCCGTACGAGTAGTGCGTGAACGCACCGGGGTTGAGGACGACGGGCACCTGCCCGTCGGCCGCCTCGTGCAGCCAGCGGATCAGCTCGCCCTCGTCGTTGGTCTCACGGACCTCGACGGCGAAGCCGAGCTTCGTCCCGAAGGCGGTGCAGCGCTCGACGAGGCCCGCGTAGGAGGTGGAGCCGTAGACGTCGGGCTCGCGGGAGCCGAGGCGTCCGAGGTTGGGGCCGTTGAGGACGAGGACGGGGCGGGTCACGCGGACACCTCCCCGTAGGCGGCGAGCAGGATCGCCGGGTCGGGGCCTTCGAGGACGGTGGGTTTGGCCAGGCCGTCGAGGACGATGAAGCGCAGCAGGTCGCCGCGGGACTTCTTGTCGACCTTCATGGTCTCCAGCAGCTTCGGCCACTGGTCGCCGCGGTAGGTGAGGGGCAGGCCGACCGCGCCGAGGACGGCGCTGTGCCGGTCGGCGGTGGCGTCGTCGAGGCGTCCGGCGAGGCGGCCGAGTTCGGCGGCGAAGACCATGCCGACGGAGACGGCGGCGCCGTGCCGCCAGCGGTAGCGCTCGTTCTTCTCGATGGCGTGGGCGAGCGTGTGGCCGTAGTTGAGGATCTCCCGCAGCCCTGATTCCTTGAGGTCGCTGGAGACGACGTGGGCCTTGACGCGGATGGCGCGTTCGATCAGCTCGGCGGTGTGGGCGTAGCCGGGGCTGCGGGCGCCCTCGGGGTCGGCCTCGATCAGGTCGAGGATGACGGGGTCGGCGATGAAACCGGCCTTGATGATCTCGGCGAGGCCGCTGACGTAGTCGTTGGCGGGCAGCGAGTCGAGGGCGGCGAGGTCGCACAGGACACCGGCGGGCGGGTGGAAGGCGCCGACGAGGTTCTTGCCCTCGGCGGTGTTGATGCCGGTCTTGCCGCCGACGGCCGCGTCGACCATGCCGAGCACCGTGGTGGGGACGGCGATCCAGCGCACCCCGCGCAGCCAGCTCGCGGCGACGAATCCGGCGAGGTCGGTGGTGGCGCCGCCGCCGACGCCGACGATGACGTCGGTGCGGGTGAAGCCGGACTGGCCGAGGGCCTTCCAGCAGTAGGCGGCGACCTCGGCGGTCTTGGCCTCCTCGGCGTTGGGCACCTGGACGGCGACGGCCTCGTAGCCCTGCTCGGCGAGGTCGTCGCGGACGGCCTCACCGGTACCGGCCAGCGCCTCGGGGTGCAGGACGGCCACCCGCCGGGCCCTGTCGCCGATGAGGCCGGGGAGTTCGCCGAGCAGCTGGTGGCCGATGAGCACGTCGTACGGGTCGGTGCCGGCGGTCCCGGCGACGGTGATGCGGACCGGGGTCTCGGGCGTGTCGCTCATGCGTCCTTCAGCTGGAGTACGTCGAGGACGGCGTCGGCCACGTCCTCGGGGGTGCGGTCGTCGGTGGGGACGACGGCCCGGGCGACTTCGGTGTAGAGCGGGCGGCGCGCCTCCATCAGCTCCCGCCAGCGCTGCCGCGGGTTGACCGCGAGGAGCGGGCGCGGGGCGTCGAGGCCGACGCGGTGCACGGCGGAGTGCAGGCCGACGTCGAGGAAGACCACCGCCAGGCCGTCGAGCAGCGCGCGGGTGCCGGCGTCCATGATCGCGCCGCCGCCGAGCGCGAGGACTCCGCCGTGGCCGGCCAGCGCGTCACGGACGGCGGCGCTCTCCAGCTCCCGGAAGTGCGGCTCGCCGTGGTCGATGAAGATGTCCGGGATCGGCTTGCCCGCGGTCGCCTCGATGTCGGCGTCGGTGTCGCGGTAGCCGACGCCGAGCCGCTCGGCGAGGATGCGGCCCGCGGTGGACTTGCCCGCGCCGGGCGGGCCGACCAGGACGACGACGGGCGGCCCGGCCGCGCCCGCGGCCGGCGCCGTCACCGGACGACCAGGTGGTCGAGGTAGTCCTGGACGTTGCGGCGCACCTGCGCGACGGAGTCGCCGCCGAACTTTTCGGCGACGGCGTCGGCGAGCACCAGCGCGACCATGGCCTCGGCGACGATGCCGGCGGCGGGCACCGCGCACACGTCGGAGCGCTGGTGGTGGGCCTGCGCGGGCTCACCGGTGGTGACGTCGACGGTGGCGAGCGCCCGCGGCACCGTCGCGATGGGCTTCATCGCGGCGCGTACGCGGAGCAGTTCGCCGGTGCTCATGCCGCCCTCGGTGCCGCCGGAGCGGCCGGAGCTGCGGCGGATGCCGTCGGGGCCGGGCACGATCTCGTCGTGCGCCTGCGAGCCGGGGACACGGGCGAGGTCGAAGCCGTCGCCGACCTCGACGCCCTTGATGGCCTGGATGCCCATGAGCGCGGCGGCGAGCCGGGCGTCGAGCCGGCGGTCCCAGTGGACGTGCGAGCCGAGGCCGACGGGCACCCCGTAGGCCAGCACCTCGACGACGCCGCCGAGGGTGTCGCCGTCCTTGTGGGCCTGGTCGATCTCGGCGACCATCCGCTTGCTCGCGTCGGCGTCGAGGCAGCGCACCGGGTCCTCGTCGAGCCGGGCCTCGTCGGCGGGCACCGGCAGCACGCCGTACGGGGCCTTGGCGGCGGCGAGTTCGACGACGTGCGAGACGATCTCGATGCCGGTGGTCTCCTTGAGGTAGGAGCGGGCGACGGCGCCGAGCGCGACACGGGCCGCGGTCTCCCGGGCGCTGGCGCGCTCCAGGACAGGGCGGGCCTCGTCCAGGTCGTACTTCTGCATCCCGGCGAGGTCGGCGTGGCCGGGCCGGGGCCGGGTCAGCGGGGCGTTGCGGGCGAGGCCCGCGAGGATCTCGGGGTCGACCGGGTCGGCCGACATGACCTGCTCCCACTTGGGCCACTCGGTGTTGCCGACCATGACCGCGACCGGGCTGCCCATGGTGCGGCCGTGGCGCACGCCGCCGAGGAAGGTCACCTCGTCGCGCTCGAACTTCATCCGGGCCCCGCGGCCGTAACCGAGCCGGCGGCGCGCCAGCGCGTCCGCCACCAGGTCGGTGGTGACGGGCACCCCGGAGGGCAGCCCTTCCAGTGTCGCCACGAGTGCGGGGCCGTGCGACTCCCCCGCGGTCAGCCAGCGCAACCTGCTCAACGGTGCTCCCTCGACAAAGCCCTGCCGTTCTCGCCCCGATCCTCCCACGTTTCGCGGCACGTCCCGGACGGGCGTCCAGGGTGCGGGACGGGCCCGGTGCTCAGCGCCCGCGCGAGGTCAGCGCAGTGCCGCCTCGCCCGCCGCGCGCATCGCGTCCACGGGTACGCCGGTGCGGCCGGTGTACTGCTCGATCTGCAGGACGGCCTGGTGGACGAGCAGGTCGAGACCGCCGAGGACGGTGCCGCCGCGGGCGGACCAGGCGGCGGCCAGCGGGGTCGGCCACGGGTGGTACAGGACGTCGAAGAGCGCGCCTGGCCGCCGCGGTACGGCGGCGGCCAGGTGGTCGGCGGCTCCCGCGGGGGTGGTGGCGATCACCAGCGGGGCGACGAACGCGGCGGCGGCATCCGCCCAGTCGGCGGTGCGCACCGCCACGCCCAGCCGCTCGCCCCACTGCCGCATCTCGGCGGCGCGCGCGTCGCTGCGGACGTACGCGGTGACCTCCCCGGTGCAGATGCGGGAGAGGGCGGCGAGCGCGGAGGACGCGGTGGCGCCCGCGCCGAGCACGGCGGCGGACGGCACGGTGGTGATGCCGCGCTCGTACAGCGCGGCGAGCAGCCCGGGGATGTCGGTGTTGTCGCCGCGCCGCCCGCCGGGGCCGAACACCACGGTGTTGACGGCCTCGACGGAGGCGGCGGTGGGCGTGATCTCGTCGAGCAGCGGGATCACCGCGCGCTTGAGCGGCATGGTCAGCGACAGCCCGGCCCATTCGGCCGGGTCCAGGCCGCCGAGGAAGGCCGGCAGGGCCGCCTCGTCGACCTCGAAGCGGTCGTAGTGCCAGCCGTCGAGGCCCATCGCCGCGTAGGCGGCGCGGTGCAGCACCGGGGACAGCGAGTGGGCGATCGGCGAGCCGAGCACGGCGGCTCGGCGGGCGCCGCCGGAGGATGCGGTGGGGTTCACGTGAGTGGTCGCTCGTCTTCGCGGTGGCGGCTAGCTGCTCTTGATCTTCTCGAACTCCGAGCGGGTCTCGGTGAATTCGGTGGTCTTGCCGTCCTTGGAGATGAAGAAATACCAGGGGCCGGAGTCGGGGTTCATCGCGGCCTTGAGGGCGACGAGACCCGGGTTACCGATCGGTCCAGGCGGCAGGCCCTTGTAGACGTAGGTGTTGTACTTGTCCTTCAGCGAGAGGATCTCCGTGTTGGAGATCTTCTCCTGGCTGCGGTTCTTGACGTAGTTGTACGTCGAGTCGAACTGGAGCAGTCCGTTGGTGCCCTGCTTGTTGGCGGGGTCCAGCCGGTTGTAGACGACCTTGGCCATCTTGCGGAAGTCGTCGTCCGTCTTGCCCTCGGCCTGCACGAGGCTCGCGACGGTGAGGAACTGGTACGGGCCGGACAGGTTGTGCTTCTTGGCCTCGCCCGCGAGGTCGAGCTGCGCGTACTGCGCGTTCGCCTGGGTGACCATCTGCTTGAGCAGGGCCTCGGGCTTCATGCCCTTGGCGACGCTGTACTTCGTCGGGAAGAGGAAGCCCTCCAGCGGGTCCTTCACGTTGTGCCCGACGACGGCCCAGTCGGGCAGGCCGAAGGTCTTGTACTGGGCCTTGGCGACGCCCTCGGTGGTGCCGGCCTTGAGGCCGAGCTTGGTGTCTATCGTCGCGTAGATCTGCTTGTCGCGCATGCCCTCCGCGATGATCAGGGCGTCCTGCGACTTGGGGTCGAGCATCATCGCGACGGCGGAGTCCGCCGACATCTGCTTGTTGAGCGAGTAGACGCCCGCCTGGATGCTCGTGCCCTTGGGGTTCTTGTTGGCCGCGGTGGTGAAGGCCTCGACGCTCTTGACCACGCCGGCCTCCTTGAGCAGGTTGCCCATGGTGGTCAGGGTCGCGCCCTTGGGGATCGTCACCTGCACCGAGCCGGTGCCCTGGCCGGAGTAGTCGGGGGCCGGGCCGAAGTGGTCCTGGTAGAAGCCGTAGCCGTAGTAGCCGCCGCCGGCGATGCCACCGACGAGCACGAGGGCGACGACGAAGCACGCGCAGCCGCTGCGGCGCTTGCGGCCGCCCTGCTGGTCGCGGCCGGTGCGGCGGCCGCCGGTGCTCGCGGGGGTGTCGTCGTCATCGTCGTCGTCGCGGTTGGCGAAGAAGTTGTGCTCGCGCGGGCCCTTGTCCTCGTCGGCGTCCCAGTCGGTGGCCGCCGGGCCGGTGCGCAGCGGCGTGCTGCGCGGCTCCTGCGGGCGGGTGCCGGCCGGGGGCTGCTGCACCCGGCCCTGCCCCTGACCGGGGCCGGGGGTCTGGCCGGGGGTCTGGCCGGGCGCGCCCATGGCCTGCTGGCCGCCGGGGCCGGGCTGCTGGGGCTGCTGCGGCTGGTGGTACTGCTGCTGGTAGCCGCCGCTCTGGTCGTAGTAGCCGCCCTGCTGCTGCGGATGGCCGTACGGATCCTGGGGGCCGCGGCCGTACGCGTCCGGGTTGCCGTAGCCGCCGGTCTGGTGCGAGCCGGTGTCGTACGTGCCGTGCGAACCGGTGTCGTAGGTGCCGTGGCCACCCGTGTCGTACGTCCCAGGGCTGCCGGTGTCGTAGGTGCCGTGGCTGCCGGTGTCGTAGGTGCCGTGGCTGCCGGTGTCGTAGGTGCCGTGGCTGCCGGTGTCGTACGTCTGGTGCGAGCCGGTGTCGTAGCCGCCCTGCTGCGGGTAGCCGCCCTGCTGGGGGTACTGGCCGGTGTGGCCCTGCTGCTGGGGGTAGCCCTGCTGGTGCCCGTACTGCTGCTGGGGTGTCTGCGGGTACTGGCCGGTGCCCTGCTGCGGGTACTGCTGCTGGTGCTGGCCCGAGGCGTACGGGTCCTGCCAGTCGCCGCCGTACTGTTCCTGCGGCGGCTGCTGGCCCTGACCCCGGTCGTACGTGTCGCCGAACAGCGGGTCGTCCGGGTGCCACGGTTCGGAGCCGGAGCCCCGGCCATAGTCAGTCATCGGTCCCCTTGGTACGCGGTCGGCATCGGGCCTGCCGACCTTGCGAAACGGGCGGCGCCATGAGGCGCCGCCGTGTCGCGCGGAACGTTACCGTATCGCGATCAGACAGAGGATTGGATGCTCTCCCCCGGAGCTTTACCCGACAGCCGTTCGGCTTCCAGCGCGCTCTGCAGGATGATGACCGCGGCTGCCTGATCGACTACGGAGCGTCCCTTCTTCGCACGTACGCCCGACGCGCGCAGCCCCTGCGCGGCCGTCACGGTGGTCATCCGCTCGTCCACCAGCCGCACCGGCACCGGGCCGATGATTTTCGCCACACCCTGGGCGAAGGCCCGCACCTTGGCCGCGGCCGGTCCCTCCGTGCCGTTGAGCGACCGGGGCAGCCCGATGACGACCTCGATCGGCTCGTACTCGGCGGTGATCTGCGCCAGCCTGCGCAGCGCGGCGGGCACGTCCCGGCCCGGCACCGTCTCGACGGGGGTGGCCAGGATGCCGTCCGGGTCGCACGAGGCGACCCCGATCCTGGCGTCCCCGACATCGACACCGAGCCGCCGCCCGCGCCGCATGGCGGGCCGGGGCGGCTCGGTGCCGTCAGATGCGTCGTGCACGCTCACGCCTTCTCGGCGACGAGCCGCCGCACGGCCTCCACGGCCTCGGGCACGGCCGCCGGGTTCTGGCCGCCGCCCTGGGCCACGTCGTCCTTGCCGCCGCCCCCGCCGCCGAGCGTCTTGGCGGCGGTGCGCACCAGCTCACCGGCCTTGATGCCGCGCTCGCGGGCGGCCTCGTTGGTGGCGACCACGGTCAGCGGACGGCCGCCCGCCACGGTGAAAAGGGCCACCACGGCCGGACGGCCGCCGCTGACGCGCTGCCGCACGTCGAGTACCAGCTTGCGCAGGTCGTCGGCGCCGGTGCCCTCCGGCACGGTGCCGGTGACCAGGGCGACGCCCTTGACGTCCTCGGCGCCCTCGGCGAGCCCGGCGGCGGCCTGGAGCACCTTCTCGGCGCGGAAGCGCTCGATCTCCTTCTCGGCGTCCTTGAGCCGTCCGAGCATCCCGGCGATCCGGTCGGGCAGCTCCTCCGGGCGGCCCTTGACCAGCTCGGTCAGCTGGGCGACCACGGTGTGCTCGCGGGCGAGGAAGTTGTACGCGTCCACGCCCACCAGGGCCTCGACCCGGCGCACGCCGGAGCCGATGGAGGATTCGCCGAGCAGCTTGACCAGGCCGAGCTGGGCGGTGTTGCCCACGTGGGTGCCGCCGCACAGCTCCTTGGAGTAGTCGCCGATGGTGACGACGCGCACCTGCTCGCCGTACTTCTCGCCGAACTCCGCGATGGCGCCCTGCCGCTTGGCCTCGGCGATCGGCAGGATCTCGGCGGTGACGTCGAGTTCGCGGGCCAGCACCTCGTTGATCTTCTGCTCGACGTCGGTGAGCACCGTGCCGGGCACGGCCGCGGGCGAGCCGAAGTCGAAGCGGAAGCGGCCGGGCGAGTTCTCCGAACCGGCCTGGGCCGCGGTGGGGCCGAGGGCGTCGCGCAGCGCCTGGTGGGTCAGGTGGGTGGCGCTGTGGGCGCGGGCGATGGCCCGGCGGCGCACCAGGTCGATCTGGGCCAGCGCGGCGGCGCCCACGGTGACCTCGCCGACCTGGACGACGCCCTTGTGCACGCTGACGCCGGGCACGGGCTGCTGCACGTCGCGGACCTCGACGACGGCGCCGCCCTCGACCCGGATCCGCCCGGTGTCGGCGAGCTGGCCGCCGCCCTCGGCGTAGAACGGCGTGCGGTCGAGGACGACCTCGACCTCGTCGCCCTCGGTCGCGGCGGGCGACGGCAGACCGTCCACCAGCAGGCCGACGACGGTGGCCTCGTTGCGGTCCACGGCGTAGCCGGTGAACTCGGTGCCGCCGGTGCGGTCGGCGACCTCGCGGTAGGCGGACAGGTCGGCGTGGCCGGTCTTCTTGGCGCGGGCGTCGGCCTTGGCGCGGTCGCGCTGCTCCTTCATGAGCCGCCGGAAGCCGTCCTCGTCCACCGACAGCCCCTGCTCGGCGGCCATCTCCAGGGTGAGGTCGATCGGGAAGCCCCACGTGTCGTGCAGCAGGAAGGCCTGGTCGCCGGCGAGCACCGTGCCGCCGCCGGCTTTGGTCTCCGTCACGGCGGTGTCGAGGATGTTGGTGCCGGCCTTGAGCGTCTTGAGGAAGGCGGCCTCCTCGGCGAGCGCGACGGTCTCGATGCGCTTGCGGTCGGTGACCAGCTCCGGGTACTGCAGGCCCATGATGCCGATGACGACGTCCAGCAGCTCGGCCGCCACGGGCTCGTGGGCGCCCAGCAGCCGCATGTTGCGGATGGCGCGGCGCATGATGCGGCGGAGCACGTAGCCGCGGCCCTCGTTGCCGGGGGTCACGCCGTCACCGATGAGCATCACGGAGGTGCGCATGTGGTCGGCGACCACGCGCAGCGCCACGTCCGAGTCGTGCGAGCGGCCGTACGGTACGCCGGTCAGCTCGGTGGCCTTGTCGATCACGACGCGCAGGGTGTCGGTCTCGTACATGTTCTGCACGCCCTGCAGGATCATCGCGAGGCGTTCCAGGCCGAGGCCGGTGTCGATGTTCTTGGCGGGCAGGTCGCCGAGGATCGGGAAGTCCTCCTTGCCCTCGCCCGCACCGCGCTCGTACTGCATGAAGACCAGGTTCCAGATCTCCACGTAGCGCTCGTCGTTGACGGCCGGGCCGCCCTCGGCGCCGAACTCCGGGCCGCGGTCGTAGTTGATCTCCGAGCACGGACCGCACGGGCCGGGGACGCCCATGGACCAGAAGTTGGGCCCCTTGCCCAGCCGCTGGATGCGCTCGGCGGGCACACCGATGACGTCCCGCCAGATCTGCTCGGCCTCGTCGTCCTCCTCGTAGACGGTGATCCAGAGCTTCTCCGGCTCCAGGCCGTAACCGCCCTTGTCCAGGGGCTCGGTGAGCAGCTCCCAGGCGAAGCGGATGGCGCCTTCCTTGAAGTAGTCGCCGAAGGAGAAGTTGCCGCACATCTGGAAGAACGTGCCGTGCCGGGTGGTCTTGCCGACCTCCTCGATGTCCGGGGTGCGCACGCACTTCTGCACGCTGGTGGCGCGCGCGAAGGGCGGCTTGACCTCGCCGAGGAAGTAGGGCTTGAAGGGGACCATGCCCGCCGGGACCAGCAGCAGCGTCGGGTCGTCGGCGATGAGGGACGCCGACGGCACAACGGTGTGCCCGCGCTCCTCGAAGAAGCGCAGCCAGCGGCGGCGGATTTCTGCCGACTCCATCAGTGTTCGTCCTTCCGGTCGTACGTGTTGTACGCGATGCCCCGGCGCGGTGCCGGGAGGTCGGTGTCCAGTTCCCGCGGGGCGGGGCGGGGCGCGGCCCGGTCGGGCTCGCCGCCGGTCAGGCCCAGCGCGTCCTGCAGCTCTCCCTCGCGCTGTGCCATCCCCGACCTGACGTCCGCGGCGAACTCGCGCAGCCGCGCGCCGGTCTCCAGCGCGCGGTCCGCGGCGGTCGCCGCGAGGCTGTCGGGGCTCAGCCGGCGCAGCGCGCGGCTGACCTTCGTGGTGGCCCACACACCGGTGGCGGCACCGGTCAGGAACCAGAACAGACGGCGGAACATGGGCCTCAGTCCTTCGAGCGGTTGCGGCGTCCGCGCCGCCTGGCGGCCGGCACGTCCGCGCCGGCCCGAGCCTGCCGCCCGACCGCCCGCCGCACCCCGTAGCCGAAGGCCGCGACCTTCACCAGGGGCCCGCCGAAGGTGCTGGCGACAGTGGAGGAGAGCGCGGAGGCGTTGGCCGTCACCTCGGCCACGTCCGCGGTGATCGTGTCGACCCGGTCCAGCTGCTCGTGCGCGGAGCGCAGCGCGTCCGAGGCCTCACCGAGCAGCGGAACGGCCTGCTCCGTGATACCGGCCACCAGCTCCGTGGTGCTCCGCAGCGTGCGGGCGAGCCGCGCCAGCGCGACGGCCAGGAACGACACGAGGATCGCCCAGAACACCGCCACGATCAGGCCGGCTACGCCGGCCACTTCTCCACCGGACACCTTGCCGCGCCTTCCTCTCGTCCCCAGGTCAGTGACTCCTGACCTTACCGCTCCGCGGACCTGACCCCGCACCGCTTTACCCCCGGGGGTGCCGGGTTCCGCCGGTGGCGGGATCCTGCGGTGAGCGGTGGGTTGCGCGCGCAGTTCCCCGCGCCCCTGATTTGTTGCCCGGCGTGGCAGAAACGCGCTCCCTGCCACGCCGGGTAAGCGTGTGTCAGGGGCGCGTGGGGGCACCTCCCGGGAGGTGCCGCAGGGAGAACTGCGCGACCAGCTCCCACCGGCGGAAGGTCGCGCGGGAAACCGCAAGAGGCAGCCCGGGGCGCGGCCCCCACCGGCAGGCGCAGCCCGAGGCACCGTTGTACGCAGCGAAAGCGTACGGGTACGCTCCGTCAATCATGAGGACGAACCTCCCAGCGGAGCTGACCCGATTCGTCGGCCGGGCGGCCGATGTGGAGCAGGTCGTGGACGCCCTGCGCGGAGCGGACCGGCTGGTGACGGTGACCGGCGCCGGCGGAGTCGGCAAGACCCGCCTCGCGCTGTGTGCGGCCGCCGCCTTGCAGGACCGTTTCACCGACGGCGTCTTCCTGGCCGAGCTCGCCGCGCTGCCCGTCGCGGACCTGCTGGAGCACACGCTCGCCGAGGCGCTGCGGCTGCCCGACCACACCAGCCGGGCGCCGCGTGCCGCGCTCGTGGAGCATCTGGCCGACCGCGAGATGCTGCTCGTGCTCGACGGCTTCGACCGCCTCGCGGACGCCTGCGCGGAGCTGGTCGCCGAGCTGCTGCGGAGCAGCCCCGGGCTGCGGGTGCTGGCGGCGGGCCGCCGGGCGCTGGGCGTCACGGGTGAGCGGCTGCTGCCGCTGGAGCCGCTGGCGGCGGGTGCGGAGGCGGGGCGGCTGTTCGCCGACCGGGCCGCGGCCGTGGTGCCCGGGTTCGCCGTGACCGCGGCGAACCGCGCGGCCGTCACCGAGCTGTGCGCCCGCCTCGACGGTCTGCCGCTGGCGCTGGAGCTCGCGGCGGTGCGGCTGCGCGCGCTGTCGGTGGAGCAGTTGCTCGACCGGCTCGACGACCGGTTCCGGCTGCTGACCGGCGGCGACCCGAGCGCGCCCGAGCGGCACCGGGCGCTGCGCACCGCGATCGGCTGGAGCCACGAGCTGTGCAGTCCCGCCGAACGGCTGCTGTGGGCGCGGCTGTCGGTCTTCGCCGGGCACTTCGACCTGGACGCCGCTGAGTACGTGTGCGCGGGCACCGGGCTCCCCGAGGAGGACGTGGTGGAGGCGGTCGCGGCGCTGGTGGCCCAGTCCGTGCTCGGCCGCGAGGAGGACGGCGCGGGCCGGGTCCGCTACCGGATGCTGGAGAGCGTGCGCGAGTACGGCGCCGGGTGGCTCGCGGCGCTGGGCGACGAGCCGCGAGTGCGGCGCCGGCACCGCGACTGGTACCTGGGCCTTGCCACCTGGTGCGAGCTGGACTGGTTCAGCCCGCGGCAGGCGGAGGTGGCCGCGCGGGTCGCCGCCGACCTGCCCAACCTGCGGCTGGCCCTGGAGTTCAGCTTCGACGGGCTGCCGGGCGAGCCGCCGGAGGACCCGGCGGTGGGCCAGTACCTGGCGGGCACGCTGTGGTTCTGCTGGGTGGGCTGCGGGCGGCTCGCGGAGGGCCGGCACTGGCTGGACCGGGCGCTGGAGGCGTCGGCGGAGCCGACCGAGGCGCGTGCGAAGGCGATGTGGGTGTACGGCTACGTCGCCCTGCTCCAGGGCGATTCGGCGGCCGCCCTCGCGGTGCTCCAGGACTGCCGGGACCAGGCGGTCGCGGCGGGCAACGCGACCGCGGAGGCGTACGCGGTGCACCGGCTGGGCTGCCTGGCGCTGGTCTCGGACGACATGCCGCGCGCCGAGCGCTTCATCGGCGACGCGCTGGTGCGCTACCGCAGCATCGGCGAGCTGAACAGCAATGTGCTGATGGCGCAGGTGGAGCTGGCGATGTCGGTGGCCTTCCAGGGCGATGTGGCCAAGGCGGTGGGCCTGGTGGAGGAGGTCCGGGACATCTGCCGGGACCACGGGGAGCGGTGGACGCTGGCCTACGCGCTGTACGTGCTGGGGTACGCGGCCTGGCTGGAGGGGCGGCCGGACCGGGCGCGGCTGCTGGCCGAGGAGGCGCTGGCGATCGACCACAGCTTCGACGACCTGGTGGGCGCGGTGCTGGCGCTGGAGCTGCTGGCCCTCATCACCGAGGGCGAGGGGGCGCCGTACGAGGCGGCGGTGCTGCAGGGCGCGGCGCGGCGGCTGTGGGAGTCGGTGGGGCTGCGGCTGTTCGGCTCGCGGTACTTCAACGCCCCGCACGCGGTGTGCGAGCAGCGGGTGCGGGCGGCGCTGGGCGACACGGCCTACGCCGCGGCGCTCGCCGAGGGCGCCCTGCTGGGCCTGGACGCGGCGGCGCACCGGGCACTGGACCGGCGGCGCGGCGGCGCGGGCCCGGCGGAGCAGCGCGGTGCGGCGCGGCCGCCCGCGCCCCGCACGCACGAGCCCGCCGCCTCTCCCGAGGCGGCGGGCTGATGCGCGGGCCCGGTCGCGGGCTCAGCGGGCGTAGTACTCCACGACCAGCTGCTCGTCGCAGATGACCGGGATCTCCTTGCGGTTGGGGTCGCGGTCCAGCCGGAAGGCGAGCGCCTGGAGGTTGACCTGGAGGTAGCGCGGGGTCTCGCCCTCACCGGCCCAGCCGCCCTCGCGGGCGACCAGGAACGGGGTCTTCTCGCGGGAGCGCTCGCGGACCTGGACGACGTCGTCGGGGCGGACCCGGAAGGACGGCTTGTCGACCTTGCGCCCGTTGACCTCGATGTGGCCGTGCACGACCATCTGGCGGGCCTGGTAGATGGTGCGGGCCAGGCCGGAGCGCAGCACGAGGGCGTCGAGACGGCGCTCCAGCTCGATGATCAGCGCCTCGCCGGTGCGCAGGCCCGCGACCTTCTTGGCGGCGTCGTAGGCGCGCTGCATCTGCCGCTCGCTGATGTCGTACTGGGCGCGCAGCCGCTGCTTCTCCAGCAGTCGCGTCTTGTAGTCGCTGTTCTGCTTGCGGCCGCGGCCGTGCTCGCCCGGCGGGTAGGGGCGGGCCTCGAAGTACTTGACCGCTTTCGGGGTCAGCGCGATGCCCAGTGCCCTGGACTTCTTGACCTTGGGACGCGACTGGTTCACGTGCGTCGAACCTCCATCGAAATTAGGTAAGGCTTACCTTAACTGAAGGAGTGCGCAGATTTCGACCCGGGAACCCCGAACGGCGGCCGGAGACGGCCGCGGCGCGGTCAGCCGCGTCCCGAAGAGGAAGGAGCGCCCGTCGGCCCGACGGCCGTACGGCGCGCGCACTCCGTTCGAGCGTAACCCGGCCCGTGACCGGCCGATTCCCGCCCGCCGGGCCGCCGCGCCCGCTGTGCCGCAGATCACGCCCCGGCGCGGGAGGGAGCGGCTATTTGTCGCCCTTGCCCTCCAGCCGGCCGCGGACCCACTCCAGCACGTCGGCGTAGCGGCCCTCCGCCCCGTAGCGCGTCGGCTCGTAGTAGCGGCGCCCGGCGAGCGCGTCCGGCAGATACTGCTGGGCGGCGACGGCGCCGGGCACGTCGTGCGGGTAGACGTAGCCCTGGGCGTGGCCGAGCTTGGCCGCGCCCTTGTAGTGGCCGTCCCGCAGATGGGCCGGGACGGGACCCGCCTTCCCCGCCTTGACGTCGGCGAGCGCGGCGCCGATCGCGGTGGTCGCCGCGTTGGACTTGGGGGCCAGCGCGAGCGCGATGGTGGCGTGCGACAGGATCAGCGACGCCTCCGGGAAACCGATCATCGCGACCGCCTGCGCCGCGGCGACGGCGGTGGGCAGCGCCGTCGGGTCGGCCAGGCCGATGTCCTCGCTCGCCGAGATCATCAGCCGCCGGGCGATGAAGCGCGGATCCTCGCCCGCCTCGATCATCCGGGCCAGGTAGTGCAGCGCCGCGTCCACGTCCGAGCCGCGGATGGACTTGATGAGGGCGCTGGCCACGTCGTAGTGCTGGTCGCCGTCCCGGTCGTAGGCGACCGCGGCGCGGTCCACCGTCTGCTCCAGGGTGGCGAGCGCGATGGCCTCCTCGCCCTTGGCGAGCGCCGCGCCCGCGGCGGCCTCCAGCGCGGTGAGCGCCCGGCGGGCGTCGCCGCCGGCGATCCGCAGCAGATGGTCCTCGGTGTCCTCGGGCAGGCTCACCGCGCCCGCGAGGCCCTGCTCGGCGGCGAGGGCGCGGCGCAGCACCCCGCGCACGTCGTCGTCGGTGAGCGGCTCCAGGGTCAGCAGCAGCGAGCGGGACAGCAGCGGGGAGATCACCGAGAAGTAGGGATTCTCCGTGGTGGCCGCGATGAGCGTGACCCAGCGGTTCTCCACGGCGGGCAGCAGGGAGTCCTGCTGGGCCTTGCTGAAGCGGTGGATCTCGTCGAGGAAGAGCACCGTCTCGCGCTGGAAGCCGCCGGACTGCCGCTTGGCGCTCTCGATGACCGTGCGGACCTCCTTGACGCCCGCGGTGATCGCCGACAGCTCCACGAAGCGCTTGTTGGTGGCCTTGCTCACCACGTACGCCAGGGTCGTCTTGCCGGTGCCGGGCGGGCCCCACAGGATCACCGACGAGGGTCCCGCCGGGCCGCCGCCGCTCTCCCCCACCAGGCGCCGCAGCGGTGAGCCGGGCCGCAGCAGGTGCTGCTGCCCGACGACCTCGTCCAGGGTGCGCGGGCGCATGCGTACGGCGAGCGGGCTGGCGCCCGGGTCGCGCTCCCGGCGTTCCTCGGCGGCGGCGGTGAAAAGGTCTGGCTCCACGTCCTGAAGCCTAGGTCACGGCACTGACAGCCGGGTGGCGGGCGGGGTCGGCGGCCGCCGGAGGGCCGCCCGGAGGCGGCCCGTCCATGATCAGATGACAGTCTTCCAGTAGTACCAGAAGTGCACCAGGATCAGCATCGCGATGATGCCGTACCACAGCACCGGCACGACCCAGTGGAACTCCAGCACCAGCGCCTTCGCCTTGGCCGGCACCTTGTACAGGCCGTGCTTGATGTTGTGGACCGCCGTGTACCAGAAGGTGGCGATGGTCACGATCCAGGCCAGGCAGCACCACAGGCAGATGGCGTTGATGTTGTAGATCGTCTGGTACTGGAGCCAGCTGATGAAGCACACGCCGAACAGCCCGCCGGCCTGCAGCCCGTACCAGAACCAGGCCTTGTAGCGGGCGCCCGCGAACATGCCCACGGCCAGGGTGATCAGGACCGGGAAGGCGACCAGGCCGATGATCGGGTTCTGGAAGCCGAAGACGTGCGCCTGGTCGCTCTCCATGACGCTGCCGCAGGAGATGATCGGGTTGAGGCTGCACCCCGGGGTGTACGACTTGCCCTCGACCTTGGCCTGGAGCAGCTTGAACTTGTCGTCGGTGATGACGAACGAGGCCAGCAGGCCCAGCGCGCCGCAGACCAGCAGCAGCCAGGTGAACGCCTTGCCCGCCACGATGCCTTCGGCGGCCGGGCGTGGTGCGCTCTCTCCGGAGGTACGCGTCTCGTCCAGCGCGGAAGTCGTCATGGTCGCCGATCTCTCAGAGTCCGTGGGGGCGGGCACATTCATTGTGCACGAGGGCGGTCAGGAGGGAATAAGCCCGAGCCGCCCTCGTACACGAACGAGGGGTTTACGCCAGCCGTTCCTTGACCGCGGCGGTGATCGCGTCGAGCGGCACCGCGACCTGCTCGCCGCTGTCGAGGTCCTTGAGCTGGGCCACACCTTCGGCGAGATCCCGGTCGCCCGCGACGAGCGCGAAACGGGCGCCCGAACGGTTGGCCGACTTCATGGCGTTCTTCACGCCCTTGCCGCCGTACGCGAGGTCCGCGGCGACGCCCTCCCGGCGCAGCCGCGTCACCGCGCCGAAGAGCACCCGCCGGGCCTCGTCGCCGAGCGGCACCGCGTAGACGTCGGTGACCCGCGGCAGGGGCAGCTCGACGCCCTCGGCGCGCAGCGCGAGGACCGTGCGGTCCACACCGAGCGCCCAGCCGACCGACGGCAGCGCCGGGCCGCCGAGCATCTCCGACAGGCCGTCGTAGCGCCCGCCGCCGCCGACCGCGGACTGCGAGCCGAGCGCGTCGTGCACGAACTCGAAGGTGGTGCGGGTGTAGTAGTCCAGGCCGCGCACCAGCTTCGGGTCGTCCTCGTAGGCCACGCCCGCCTCGTCCAGCAGCTCGCGCACCTGCTCGTGGTAGGCCTTGCACGCCTCGCACAGGTGGTCGGAGATCTTCGGGGCGCCGGTGAGCTGCCGCTGCACGGACTCGCGCTTGTCGTCCAGCACCCGCAGCGGGTTGATGTCGATCCGGCGCCGGGTGTCCTCGTCCAGGTCCAGGCCGCGCAGGAAGTCCTGGAGCGCGGCGCGGTAGACGGGGCGGCACTCGCGGTCGCCGAGCGAGTTGAGCAGCAGCCGGACGTCGCGCAGCCCGAGCGTGCGGTAGGCCTCGGCGGCCATGATGACCAGCTCGGCGTCCAGCATCGGGTCCTCGGCTCCGATCGCCTCGGCGCCGACCTGCGAGAAGTGCCGGTAACGCCCGGCCTGCGGGCGCTCGTAGCGGTAGTAGGAGCCCGAGTACCAGAGCTTGACCGGGAGGTTGCCCGCCTTGTGCAGGTTGGCCTCCAGCGCCGCGCGCAGCACCGAGGCGGTGCCCTCGGGGCGCAGCGCCAGTTCGGTGCCGCCCTTGGTGGTGAGGGTGTACATCTCCTTGGTCACGATGTCGGTGGACTCGCCGACGCCGCGGGAGAACAGTTCCACGTGCTCGAAGCCGGGGGTCTCGACGTAGCCGTAACCGGCCCGGCGGGCCTGGGCCGCGATGGCCTCGCGCACCGCGAGGTAGGCCGCCGAGTCCGGCGGCAGCAGGTCGTAGGTGCCCTTGGGGGCCTGGATGGTGCTCACGTCAGCAGTCGTCACAATCCTCGTCGGGGAGCCGCCGGGTGCGGGGCTCCCTGGCCGCGGGCCACCTCGCCCAGGTACGGGTTGGTGGCGCGCTCGCGGCCGATGGTCGTCTGGGGGCCGTGCCCCGACAGCACCACGGTGGAGTCGTCGAGCGGCAGGCACACGCGGGCCAGCGACTCGAGCAGCTCGGGCGTGGAACCCCCGGGCAGGTCGGTGCGTCCGACGGAGCCGGCGAACAGCAGGTCGCCGGAGAACAGCACGGACGGGACGTCCGCGGCCTCCGGCAGCCGGTAGGTCACCGACCCCTTGGTATGGCCGGGCGCGTGCGCGACGGAGAACTCCAGTCCGGCCAGCGACAGCGTGCCGCCGTCGGTGAGCTCGCGCAGGTCGTCGGGCTCGCCGACGGTCAGCTCCCCCATCAGGGCCGCGCCGATGGTGCCGCCGAGCGCCTTCTCCGGGTCGCTGAGCATGTAGCGGTCCGCCGGGTGCAGGTAGGCCGGTACGCCGTGCGCGCCGCACACCGGTACGACGGAGGCGACGTGGTCGATGTGGCCGTGGCTGAGGACGACGGCGACGGGCTTGAGACGGTGTCTGGCGAGCATGTCCTCGACGCCCTGGGCCGCGAGGTGGCCCGGGTCGATGATCACGCACTCCTCGCCGGCGGCGGGGGCGACCACGTAGCAGTTGGTCCCCCAGGCCCCGGCGGGGAACCCGGCAATGAGCACGTTCGTCCTTCTGTCGTCCGCGGGCGGTGTCGGCAGTTCACGAGCCTACCGGCGAGAACATCGCGGTCGCGAACTCGTATCGGGCGTGCATCGGCGTGTTGGCGGACTGGACTCGACCCGCCACGGGACGCGAAGATCTGCGCACACACCCTCGTACGGGTTCGCGCCCGCGCCGTGGACCCACAGCAAAAGCACAGCTCACACGGCCTGCGGCAGAATGCTTCCGCGGGTCGGAGATTCGCCCCAGCAGATACACAGCAAACCGCACCAGACTCATCCAAGACAGACGCAGACGTACACCTACGTACGTACACGAGGCGGCCGGCACGGTCCGGCCCAGCGACCGGGAGCAGGCGAAGTGGTCACCAAGGATCAGCGGCGGCGGCAGCTCGCCCGGGAGAAGTTCGAGCGGCAGCAGACACGCAGGGTGAGTCACCAGCGCAAGGCGCGCCAGCGCACCGCGGGCATCGCGGCGATCGTGGTGGTCGCGCTCGCGGGCACCGGCGGGGCGTGGGCGGCGGGGGCCTTCGACGGCAGCTCGAAGAAGAAGGACGACGCGGCCGGCGCCGCCGCGTCCAGCACGCCGAGCGCCTCCGGCAGCACGACCTCGGCGCCCACCGCGGCGCCCGACCCCTGCAAGAAGCCCGCCGCGGGCAACCCGGGCACGAAGACCTGGAAGTCGAAGCCGGCGATGGCGATCGACAAGGGCGCGAAGTACACCTTCACGCTCGACACCACGTGCGGCTCGATGCCGGTCACGCTGGACGCGGCGAAGGCGCCGGAGACGGTGAACTCCTTCAAGTTCCTCGCCGACAACGGCTTCTTCGACCACACCCGATGCCACCGGCTCACCACCGCGGGCATCTACGTGCTCCAGTGCGGCGACCCGACGGCCTCCGGCAGCGGCGGTCCGGGCTACGCGCTCCCGGACGAGAACCTGACGGCGTTCGGCAAGGCCGACGCCAGCGGTGTGGTCACGTACCCGGCGGGCACCGTGGCGATGGCCAACAGCGGCCCGAACACCGGCGGGAGCCAGTTCTTCCTCGTCTACAAGGACAGCCCGCTCCAGCCCAACTACACTCCGTTCGGCACCCTGAGCGCCGACGGCCTCAAGGTGCTGGACAAGATCGCCGGCGCCGGTGAGAACAGCGGCGGGCAGGGCGACGGGGCGCCGAACGCCACCGTCGTCATCAACAAGGCGACCGTCGGCAAATCCTGATTCCCGCCGCATCGGATGCGGACAGCCGGGGCGATGGTCGCCTATGTTGGCGTTGGACCGGTCCGTGCGCACAGCCCGGCCGGAGAATCACCCGGGGAATGCGCCGGGGAGACACTGTGGACGATGCCGTCGAGCCGCCACCCGGCCGGGCATCACGTGGAGGAGGCGCTGTGAGCAGCGACCCGTGGGGCCGCGTCGATGAGACGGGGACCGTGTACGTGCGTACGGCCGACGGGGAGAAGGAGGTCGGTTCGTGGCAGGCGGGCTCCCCGGCGGAGGCCCTCGCCTACTTCGAGCGCAAGTACGAGGGGCTCGTCGTGGAGATCGGCCTCCTGGAACGCCGGGTGCAGACCACGGACCTCGCGCCCAAGGACGCGCTGGCCGCGATCGAGCACCTGCGGGCGGCCGTGGACGAGGGGCACGCGGTCGGCGATCTGGCGGCGCTCGCGGGCCGGCTGGACGCGCTCGTCGCGCTGGTGGACTCAAGGCGCGAGGAGCGCCGCGCGGCCAAGGCCAAGCAGAGCGAGGAGGCCAGGTCCGCCAAGGAGCAACTGGTCGCCGAGGCCGAGCAGTTGGCGGAGAGCGAGCAGTGGCGCACCGCGGGTGAGCGGCTGCGGGCGCTGGTCGACACGTGGAAGGGCCTGCCCCGGCTGGACCGCAAGAGCGACGACGAGCTGTGGCACCGCTTCAGTCACGCGCGGTCGGTCTTCTCCAAGCGCCGCAAGGCGCACTTCGCGTCGCTGGACGCGCAGCGCGAGCAGGCCCGGTGCACCAAGGAGAAGCTGGTCGCCGAGGCGCAGTCGCTGTCGGACTCCACCGACTGGGGGCCGACCGCGGCCCGTTACCGCGAGCTGATGACCGAGTGGAAGGCCGCGGGCCGCGCGCAGCGCGAGGCCGAGGACGACCTGTGGAATCGTTTCCGCGGGGCGCAGGACGTCTTCTTCGCCGCCCGCTCCGAGGTCTTCGCCGAGCGGGACGGCGAGCAGCGCGACAACCTGGCGGCCAAGGAGCAGCTGGTCGTCGAGGCCGAGAAGCTGCTGCCGGTGACGGACCTGAAGGCGGCCCGCGCCGCCTTCCGCTCGATCAACGAGCGCTGGGAGGGCATCGGCCATGTGCCGCGCGACGCCCGGCCGCGTATCGAGTCGCGGATGCACGCCGTCGAGCGGGCGCTCGCGGATTCCGAGGAAGCCGAGTGGCGGCGCACCAACCCCGAGGTGCGGGCTCGTGCCCAGGGCCTGACCGGCCAGCTCCAGGCGGCGGTGGACAAGCTGCGCGGCCAGATCGACACCGCGCGCGCGGCGGGCAACACCGCCAAGGCGGACAAGCTCGCGGCCGAGCTGGAGGGCCGCCAGGCGCTGCTGGACCAGGCGCTCAAGGGCCTCCAGGAGTTCGGCGGCTGACCTCCCGGCCCCGCGTACGACGGCGAGCGGCCCCCGGTGCACGGAGCACCGGGGGCCGCTCGCTGTTCGCGTCCCGGGGCCGCAGCGGCGCTCAGGGCCCCGCTGCGGGCCTGTGTCAGCGCTGGCGTCCCGAGGTGACCCGGTAGACGTCGTAGACGCCCTCGACGCCGCGTACGGCCTTCAGGACGTGCCCCAGGTGCTTGGGGTCGCCCATCTCGAACGTGAAGCGCGAGGTGGCCACCCGGTCCCGGGAGGTCTGCACGGCCGCCGACAGGATGTTGACGTGCTGGTCGGACAGCACCCGGGTGACGTCCGACAGCAGCCTGGAGCGGTCCAGCGCCTCCACCTGGATCGCGACCAGGAAGACCGACGACTGGGTGGGCGCCCACTCGACGTCGATGATCCGCTCCGGCTGCTGCGACAGCGAGTCGACGTTGACGCAGTCGGCGCGGTGCACCGACACCCCGTTGCCGCGCGTGACGAACCCGATGATCGGGTCGCCGGGCACGGGCGTGCAGCAGCGGGAGAGCTTGACCCACACGTCGCTGGTGCCCTTGACGACCACGCCGGGGTCGGCGATGCCGCGCCGCTTGCCGCGCCCGGTCTGCGGCGGGGCGGTGATCTCCTCGACGTCCTCGGTCGCGCCCTCCTCGCCGCCGAGCGCGTCGACGAGCTTCTGCACCACCGACTGCGCGGTGATGTGGCCCTCGCCGATCGCCGCGTACAGCGCGGAGATGTCGGGGTAGCGCATCTCGTGCGCCAGCGTGACCAGGGAGTCTCCGGTGAGCACCCGCTGGATCGGCAGGTTCTGCTTGCGCATGGCGCGCGCGATGGCGTCCTTGCCGTGCTCGACGGCCTCCTCGCGGCGCTCCTTGGAGAACCACGCGCGGATCTTGTTGCGCGCCCGCGGCGACTTGACGAAGCCCAGCCAGTCGCGCGACGGGCCGGCGCCGGCGGCCTTGGACGTGAAGACCTCGACCAGGTCGCCGTTGTCGAGAGTCGACTCCAGCGGCACCAGCCGCCCGTTGACCCGGGCGCCTATGGTGCGGTGGCCGACCTCGGTGTGCACCGCGTACGCGAAGTCCACCGGGGTGGCGCCCGCGGGCAGCGCTATCACGTCGCCCTTGGGCGTGAAGACGAAGACCTCGCTCTGCGACAGGTCGAAGCGCAGCGACTCCAGGAACTCGCCCGGGTCCTCGGTCTCCTTCTGCCAGTCCAGCAGCTGGCGCAGCCACGCCATGTCGTTGACCGCGTCGTCCTTCTTGTCCGAGCGCGGGCTGTCGGTGCGGACCTTGGACGCGCCGGCCACCGCGTCCTGCTTGTACTTCCAGTGCGCGGCGATGCCGTACTCGGCGCGGCGGTGCATGTCGAAGGTGCGGATCTGCAGCTCGACGGGCTTGCCGCTGGGACCGATCACCGTGGTGTGCAGCGACTGGTACATGTTGAACTTCGGCATCGCGATGTAGTCCTTGAACCGGCCGGGGACCGGATTCCACCGCGCGTGAATCGTGCCGAGCGCCGCGTAGCAGTCACGGACGGTGTCGACCAGGACCCGGATGCCGACCAGGTCGTAGATCTCCGCGAAGTCCCGGCCGCGGACGATCATCTTCTGGTACACGCTGTAGTAGTGCTTGGGCCGTCCGGTGACGGTGGCCTTGATCCGGGCCGCGCGCAGGTCCTGCTGCACCTGGTCGGTGACGATCGCCAGGTACTCGTCGCGCTTGGGCGCGCGCTCGGCGACCAGCCGCACGATCTCGTCGTACATCTTGGGGTAGAGGATGGCGAAGGCCAGGTCCTCCAGCTCCCACTTGATGGTGTTCATGCCCAGCCGGTGTGCCAGCGGGGCGTAGATCTCCAGCGTCTCGCGGGCCTTCTTCTCCTGCTTGTCCCGCTTGAGGTAGCGCATCGTGCGCATGTTGTGCAGCCGGTCGGCGAGCTTGATCACCAGGACCCGGGGGTCCTTGGCCATCGCGACGACCATCTTGCGCACCGTCTCGGCCTGCGCGGCCTCGCCGAACTTGACCTTGTCCAGCTTGGTGACGCCGTCCACCAGCAGCGCGACCTGGTCGCCGAAGTCGCGGCGCAGCTGGTCCAGGCCGTACTCGGTGTCCTCGACGGTGTCGTGCAGCAGCCCGGCCATCAGGGTGGCAGGGTCCATGCCCAGCTCGGCCAGGATGGTCGTCACGGCGAGCGGGTGGGTGATGTACGGGTCGCCGCTCTTGCGCTTCTGGCCGCGGTGCCAGCGCTCGGCGACCTGGTAGGCGGCCTCGATCTGCCGCAGCTGGGCGGTGTCGCCCTTCGGGTCGTTGCCCCGCACGACCCGCAGCAGCGGTTCGAGCACGGGGTTGTACGGGCTGGAGCGCTGCACACCGAGCCGGGCCAGCCGCGCGCGCACCCGGCTGGAGGACGCCCCGGGGCGGGTCGGCGCCACGCTGCCCGGGGTGCGGACCGGCCGGACGGCGGGCGGCGAGGGCTTCGGCGCGGACTCGGCCGGGTTGTGCGCGGGCGCGTCCGTGCCGCGCGGGGCCGGTTCCGTACCGCCCGCGCCGCCGAGGGGCTGGGCCTTGTCTGGCAAGTGCACTCCTCACGCGCGGTAGAAATCCCATGGTATCGACCTGGGCCGACACCCGGGCGTGCGCGGTGCCCGGGCGCCCCCCGCCGCGCCACCGGGCGGTACGCGACACGGTTCGTGGGGCGCCAGGGGCGCCCGGCGCCGGGGAACCCGCGGTTCCCGGACGGTGTCAGACGGTGATGAGCGCGTCCAGCGGCGCCCCGCCGAGCGCGGGGAGCAGGCGCTCGCGCCCACCGAGGAAGCTCAGCTCCAGCAGGACCGCGAGGCCCGCCACGGTGGCACCGGCCCGCCGGATCAGCTCCACGCTGGCCTCGGCGGTGCCGCCGGTGGCCAGCACGTCGTCGATCACCAGGACCCGGTCGTCCGCGGCGAAGGCGTCGGTGTGCACCTCGATCTCCGCGGTGCCGTACTCCAGCTGGTAGGCCTGTCCGTGCACCGTGCCGGGCAGCTTGCCCGCCTTGCGCACCGGTACGAAGCCGACCCCGGCGCGCACCGCGGCGGGCGCGGCCAGGATGAAGCCGCGTGCCTCCAGGCCGACGACCTTGGTGGCGCCGTGCCGGGCGCACAGCTCCGCGAGCGCCTCGACGAGCGCGCCGAAGGCCCCGGGATCGGCCAGCAGGGGGGTGATGTCCTTGAACATCACACCGGGCTCCGGGTAGTCCGGGACGTCCCTGATGTGGGCGAGCAGCAGCTCGCGCAGCTCGGCGGACGGGGTCTCCGTGGTGGTCATCAGGGTGTTCCTCGGCTCTGGTCGGTCGTCGGGACAAAGGTGGGGACGGGGGCGGGCGCGCGGGCGGCGCGCGCTCCATTGTCCCCCGCCGGACGTGCGGAAGCCGCCCGGCCGTGGCGACCGGGCGGCTTCCGCGGGATCCTGCGGTGCGGTGCGCGGCGTCAGCGCCGCCGGCCGGACGGGCGGCCCCGTCCCCCGCGCCCGCCGCTGCGCGGCTGGGTGCGCGAACGGGTACCGCTCTGGGCGCGCAGGGAGACCACGCCGGCGCCCGCCGAGGCGGTCTCCTCGTCGTCGCCGTCCTCGGCGTCCTCGGGGGCCTCGTCGGAGGGCTCCTCCAGCTCCTCCCCGCGGGCCGCGGCCTCCTTGGCCTTGGCCGCGTCCGCCTTGCGCTTGGCCAGCACCCGCTTGCGCAGCGACTTCATCTGCGGCTCCTGCTCCTTCAGCTCCGCCACGATCGGGGTGGCGATGAAGATCGAGGAGTAGGCACCGGCGGTGAGGCCGACGAAGAGCGCGAGCGCGATGTCGTTGAGCACACCGGCGCCGAGCAGGCCGCCGCCGATGAAGAGCAGCGCGGCGACCGGCAGCAGCGCGACGACCGTGGTGTTGATGGACCGCACCAGGGTGCCGTTCAGGCTGCGGTTGGCCAGCTCGCTGTAGGTCTTCTGGTTCTGCTTGGTGATGTCCTTGGTGGCTTCCTTCAGACCGTCGAAGACGACGACGGTGTCGTAGAGGGAGTAACCGAGGATCGTGAGCAGACCGATGACCGTGCCCGGTGTGACCTCGAAGCCGACGATCGCGTACACGCCGGTGGTGATCGTCAGGTCGTGCAGCAGGGCGACGAGTGCCGCGATGGCCATGCGCCACTCGAAGGCGATCGCCAGGTAGATGACCACCAGCACCAGGAAGATGACCAGACCCTGGAGGGCCTTCTTGGAGATCTCCTTGCCCCAGCTGGGGCCGACGATCTCCGCGTCGATCTTCGTGGGGGCGAGCTTCAGGTCACCGGCGATCTTCTGCTGGACCTCCTTGGAGGTCTGCGTGGAGATGTCGCTGACCTGGATGCGCAGGCCGCCGTTGCCCAGCTTCTGGATCGTCGCCGGGTGCCCGGCGGTGTCGCCGGAGATCATGTCGTGCACCTGCGACGTCGAGTACGGGACCTTCGGCGTGGTGAAGACCGCGCCGCCCTTGAACTCGATACCGAGCTTGAGCCCGTTCACCACCAGACCGACGATCGCGACGACCGTGATCAGGATCGAGACGCCGTACCAGAGCTTCCGCTTGCCGACGAAGTCGTAGCTGACCTCGCCGCGGTGCAGCCGGTGACCGAGAGTGCCGAGCTTGGACATCAGGCTTCCTTCGTCTCGGTGCTGTGGGTACGGCGGACACGGCGCAGCGGCGCCTTGACTCCGAGGCTCTTCGGGTTGAGCCCGGACCACTTGTGGCCCTCGGCGAAGAACGTCCGCCGGGCCAGGATCGTCATCAGCGGCTTGGTGAAGAGGAAGACCACCGCGACGTCCAGCAGCGTCGTCAGACCCAGCGTGAAGGCGAAGCCGCGGACCTTGCCGACGGTCACGACGTAGAGCACCGCCGCGGCCAGGAAGGACACGAAGTCGGACACCAGGATGGTGCGCCGGGCACGCGGCCAGCCGCGGGCCACCGCGGGCTGCAGCGACCGGCCCTCACGCAACTCGTCCCTTATGCGTTCGAAGAACACGATGAAGGAGTCGGCGGTGATACCGATGGCCACGATCGCACCGGCGACGGCCGGCAGGTTCAGCGCGAAGCCGATGGCCCGGCCGAGCAGACACATGATCGTGTACGTCAGGCCAGCGGAGACCATGAGGCTCGCGATGGCGACCAGGCTCAGCCCGCGGTAGTAGGCGAACATGTAGAGCACGACCAGCGCGAGGCCGACCGCGCCGGCCACCAGGCCGCCGTGCAGCTGCTCGCCGCCGAGCGCGGCGGACACCGTGGTCTTGTCGGAGATGTCGAACGCCAGCGGCAGCGAACCGTACTTGAGCACGTTCGCCAGGTCCTGGGCCTCCGACTGCTTGAAGGCGCCGGAGATCTGCGCGCTGCCGCCGGGCAGCGCCTCGTGGACCGAGGGGGCCGACTGGACGTCGCCGTCCAGGACGATCGCGAAGCGGTTGTTCGGGTCCTGCTGGCTGGCCAGGTTGCTGGTCACCGAGGTGAACTGGCTGGCGCCCTTGGAGTCGAACGTCAGGTTGACGACCCAGCCGTTGCCCTGCTGGGTGTCGAAGGCCGCGTTGGCACCGGAAATGCGCTTGCCGTCGATCACGGACGGGCCGAGCACGTACTTCTGCCAGACCCCGCCCTCGTCACCGCAGGTGACGACCTTCTTGGCCGGGTCGCCGGCGGCCTCCTGGGCGGCGACGCGCTGCTTGGGGTTGGTGCAGTCGAGCGCGGCGAACTTCGCCTGGAGGTCGGCGGGGACGCTGGTGTCGGTGGCGCTGTCGGGCGCCGCGTCGCTGCCGTCCGTCGCGGACGGGGAGGGCAGCGGGGTGGGCGCCTTGTCGACCGAGGAGGTCAGGGCGCCGCTGAGCGCGCGGCCCTGCGCGGAGGAGCTGGCCGTGGGGCTGCTCGTCGCACTGCCGGTGGCCTTGGGGGTCGCCGTGCTGCTCGCCCCGGGGGACGGCGTGCCGGAGGAGGACGGGGTGGCGCTGCCCGAGGCGCTCGGGGTCGGCGTGCCCGTCGGCGTGGGCGTGCCGGCGGTGGCCGCGAGCACCTGGCGGAAGTACATCTTCGCCGTGGTGTTGACCTGCTTCTCCGCCTGGTCGGCGTTGGTGCCCTTGGGGATGTTGACGATGATGTTCTTCGATCCCTCGGTCTGCACCTCCGCCTCGGAGACACCCAGGCCGTTGACCCGGTTGCTGATGATGTTGACCGCGGTGTTCATGTTGGCCTTGTTCACCGCGTCGCCCTGGCCGGGGCGGGCGGTCAGGGTCATGCTCACGCCGCCGGCGAGGTCGATGCCCAGCCGGGGTGTGCGGTCACCGGTGAGGAAGATCCCCCCGGTCAGCGCCACCAGGGCGATGAGGATCACGGCCAGAGCGCGCCCGGGGTAACCCTGGCTCCCCGAGGGCCTGCGGCCCTTCTTGGCTGCTGCCACCTTCTTGTGTCTCCCTGTCCTACCGCACCCGGGCCTGCGCGCCCGCGGGACGGTGACGAGTGTTGCGCGAAAATGACCCTTACTTGGCGGGGCCCGAGCCGCCCGCCCCCGGCTCGTCCTCGGTCTTCTTCAGTTCCACGCGGTCCCCGTCGGCGGCCGTGACGACGGCGTCGCCGTGCGTGCCGTCCTGCGCGGTGTCCTCCGCGCCGTCGGCGTCGGTGGCCTCGGTGTCGGCGGCGTCGGCGGCCTCGGCACCTTCGTCGTCCACGTCGTCGATCTCGTCCGGCTCGATGCCGTGCACGATGCGGTTGAACTCCTGCTCGCTGAGCACGGCGGAGATGGCGCCCTTGGTGAAGTGCGCGTGCACGCCGTCGGTCAGCTCCAGCAGGACCGTCTCCTGGTTGACCTCCTTCACCACGGCGTACATGCCGCCGATGGTACGGATCCCGGCGCCGGGCTCCATCTTCTCCCGCATTTCGAGAACCTGGCGCTGCTTGTTCTTCGCGGACCTCGTCATGAGCAGCATGCCGCCGATCGCGACGATGAAGATGAGGATCAGGGGATTCACGGTCTGACGTTCCTTCGCACGGCCAACGCTGCTGGCCTGGGTTTCGGGATCTGAGGTGCCGCTCCGGAGGAAGGGCGTCGGCGGAGTCTAAGCGCTGGCTCGCCGCTGGAACAACGCCAAGCATGGTACTGAGGTTCCTGGACGGACGAGCCGGGCCGTGTCACGGCCCGAACAGCCCGGTCTGTCCCGGTCCTCCTCCCGCGCCCTGCCCCCCGGTGGCTTGCGGGGGTACGAGGCCCAGGTGCGCCCATGCGGCAGCGGTCGCCACCCTGCCCCGCGGGGTGCGGGCCAGCAGCCCCTCCCTGACGAGGAAGGGCTCGGCGACCTCCTCCACAGTCTCACGCTCCTCCCCCACGGCGACAGCAAGTGTGGACAAACCCACAGGACCGCCGCCAAAAAGGGACAGCAGGGCATGAAGCACCGCACGGTCCAGCCGGTCCAGGCCGCGTGCGTCCACCTCGTAGACCTCCAGAGCCGCGGCGGCCGTTGCCCGGTCGACCACGCCGTCCGCCCTGACCTGCGCGTAGTCCCGCACCCGGCGCAGCAGCCGGTTGGCGATACGCGGGGTGCCGCGGGAGCGCCCGGCGATCTCGGCGGCGCCGCCGGTGTCGATCGTGACGTCCAGCAGACCGGCCGAGCGGTGGATCACCCGTTCCAGTTCGGCGGGGGCGTAGAACTCCATGTGCCCGGTGAAGCCGAAGCGGTCGCGCAGCGGCGGCGGCAGCAGCCCGGCCCGGGTGGTCGCGCCGACCAGGGTGAAGGGCGGCAGCTCCAGCGGGATGGCGGTGGCGCCCGGCCCCTTGCCGACGATCACGTCGACCCGGAAGTCCTCCATCGCCATGTACAGCATCTCCTCGGCGGGCCGGGACATGCGGTGGATCTCGTCGAGGAAGAGCACCTCGCCCTCGGTGAGCGAGGACAGGATCGACGCCAGGTCGCCCGCGTGCTGGATGGCCGGGCCCGAGGTGATCCGGATCGGGACGCCCATCTCGGCCGCGATGATCATGGACAGCGTGGTCTTGCCGAGGCCGGGGGCGCCGGAGAGCAGGACGTGGTCGGCGGTGCCGCCGCGCTGGCGGGCGGCCTGCAGGACCAGGCCGAGCTGCTCGCGGACCCGCTCCTGGCCGACGAACTCGCCCAGGTCCCGCGGCCGCAGCGCGGCCTCCACGGCCTGGTCGTCGCCGTCGGCCACGGCACCCACCAGCCGGTCGGGGAACGCGTCGGCGGCGCGGTCGGGGCCGGCGGCTTCTTCGGCGGCGTCCCAGTTCATGAGTGTGGTCTCTCGGGTCTCTCGGTTCGGACGGGCGGTTCGGTCGATGCGGTCGGCGCGATCAGCACGGTCGGGCTCGGGCGGAGGGGCGCGCGGCGGGGGCGCGCGGGTGGTCAGCGGGTGCGGTTGAGGGACTGCAGCGCGCTGCGCAGCAGCGCCCCCACATTGGGCTCGGCCGACGCCTCGGCCTGCGGGGTGACCGCGGCGACCGCCTCGTCCGCCTCGCGGGCCGCGTAGCCGAGGCCCAGCAGCGCCGCGTGCAGCTGCTCGTTCCACGCGGCGGGCCCCGCGGCCACCGCGACGGGCACCGCGGCGGTGCCGACGGGGGCGCCGAGCCGGTCCTTCAGTTCGAGCAGCAGCCGCTGCGCCCCCTTCTTCCCGATACCGGGCACCGCGGTGAGCGCCTTCTCGTCGCCCGCGGCGACCGCGGCCCGCAGCGCGTCGGGCGCGTGCACGGCCAGCATCGTCTGGGCCAGCCGCGGGCCGACCCCGCTGACCGTCTGGAGCAGCTCGAAGACCTGCCGCTCGTCGTCGTCCGCGAAGCCGTAGAGGGTGAGCGAGTCCTCCCGGACGACCAGCGAGGTCGCCAGCCGGGCGGGGGCTCCGATACGCAGGGCGGCGAGGGTGCCCGGCGCGCACTGCACGGCCAGGCCGACCCCGCCGACCTCGATCACGGCGGCGTCGGGCGCGAGCGCGGCGACCTGGCCGCTGACGAAGGCGATCACGGGGCGGACTCCTGGTTGCGTACGGCGTCGGTGCCGGGTGCGGCGGAACGAGGGGCGGCGGAACGGGGTGCGGCGGCGGTCCGCCGGGGGCGGGCGGCGGCGGCGCGGGCGGCGACCGCGGACGGGGGGCGTACGCCGGCGGCCGCGGCCTGTCCGGCGGCGGCGCGCAGCAGCCGGTCGGTGGCCGGGCCGCGCCAGATGTGGCAGATGGCGAGCGCCAGCGCATCCGCCGCGTCGGCCGGCTTGGGCGGTGCGTCCAGCCGCAGCAGCCGGGTCACCATCGCTCCGACCTGCGCCTTGTCGGCCCGGCCGCTGCCGGTGACGGCGGCCTTGACCTCGCTGGGGGTGTGCAGGTGGACGGGCAGGCCGCGGCGGGCGGCGCACAGGATGGCGACCGCGCTGGCCTGCGCCGTGCCCATCACCGTCCGCACATTGTGCTGGCTGAAGACGCGCTCCACGGCGACGGCGTCGGGCCCGTACTCGTCGAGCCAGGCGTCTATCCCCTGCTCGACCAGCACCAGCCGTTCGCCGACCGGCGCGTCCGCCGGGGTCCGCACGACACCGACGCCGGCCATCGCCAGCCGGCGGCCCGCGGTGCCGTCGACCACGCCGATGCCGCACCGGGTGAGCCCCGGGTCCACGCCGAGCACCCGCACCGCCGCCCCCTTCCCTCGCACACTCGTCCGCTCGTTCCCGCAGGCTATCGGTTCGCACCGACAACAAAGGGCGGGCCGGGCAGGTGTGTTCCCGCCCGGCCCGCCCCGGCCCGCCCGCCGCTCGCGTCAGGCGTCGACCTTCTCCATGACCTCGTCCGAGACGTCAAAATTCGCGAAGACGTTCTGCACGTCGTCGCTGTCCTCCAGCGCGTCGATCAGCTTGAAGATCTTGCGCGCGCCGTCCTCGTCCAGCTCCACCTGCATGGTGGGCAGGAAGTTGGCGTCCGCCGAGTCGTAGTCGATGTTCGCCTCCTGGAGGGCCTTGCGGACCGGCACCAGGTCGGTGGCCTCGCTGATCACCTCGAAGGACTCGCCGAGGTCGTTGACCTCCTCGGCGCCCGCGTCCAGGACGGCGCCGAGGACGTCGTCCTCGGACAGCCCGCTCTTGGGGACGATCACCACGCCCTTGCGGTTGAACAGGTACGACACCGAGCCCGGGTCGGCCATGGAACCGCCGTTGCGGGTCATGGCCACGCGGACGTCGGAGGCGGCGCGGTTGCGGTTGTCGGTCAGGCACTCGATGAGGACGGCGACGCCGTTCGGTCCGTAGCCCTCGTACATGATCGTCTGGTAGTCGGCGCCGCCGGCCTCCAGGCCCGCACCGCGCTTGACCGCGCTGTCGATGTTCTTGTTCGGGACGGAGCTCTTCTTCGCCTTCTGGATGGCGTCGAAGAGCGTCGGGTTGCCGTCCGGGTCCGCGCCACCGGTCCGGGCCGCGACCTCGATGTTCTTGATCAGCTTCGCGAAGAGCTTGCCGCGCTTGGCATCGATCACGGCCTTCTTGTGCTTCGTCGTAGCCCATTTAGAGTGGCCGGACATCCGACAGTCTCCTTCGCGTCACCCAGTGCTGTTCTTCGGCTCGGTCGATCCTACCGGGATCGGATCACCCCGCGGCGCGCACGGCGGACACGAAGAGTTCATGCACCCGGTGGTCGCCGGTCAGCTCCGGATGGAAGGACGTGGCCAGCACGTTCCCCTGCCGGACGGCCACGATGTGGCCCCGGTGCTCGGCGAGCACCTCGGTGCTCGCACCGACCGACTCGACCCAGGGCGCCCGGATGAAGACACCCTCCACCGGGCCGCCGGGGACCTCCGCCATCTCGACGGCCGCCTCGAAGGACTCGTTCTGCCGCCCGAAGGCGTTGCGGCGCACGATCATGTCGATGCCGCCGAAGGTCTCCTGACCCGACCTGGGGTCGAGGATCTTGTCGGCGAGCATGATCAGCCCGGCGCACGTGCCGTAGACCGGCAGGCCGTCGCGTATCGCCGCGCGCAGCGGCTCCATCAGGCCGAAGAGCGCCGCCAGCTTGGAGATGGTGGTGGACTCGCCGCCGGGTATCACCAGGCCGTCGAGCCCGGCCAGCTCCTCGGGGCGGCGGACCGGGCCGGCCGCGGCGTCCGCCGCGGCCAGCGCCGCAAGGTGTTCGCGTACGTCGCCCTGGAGGGCGAGCACGCCGATGGTGGGCCGGGTCATCGGTGCTTACCAGCCGCGCTTGGCGTACTGCTCGGACTCCGGCAGCGTGTCGATGTTGATGCCGACCATGGCCTCGCCCAGGTCGCGGGAGGAGTCCGCGATGACCTTCGGGTCGTCGAAGAAGGTGGTCGCGCGGACGATCGCGGCGGCGCGCTTGGCCGGGTCGCCGGACTTGAAGATGCCCGAGCCGACGAAGACGCCCTCGGCGCCGAGCTGGCGCATCAGGGCCGCGTCCGCGGGGGTGGCCACGCCGCCGGCGGAGAACAGCACGACAGGCAGCTTGCCCAGCTCGGCGACCTCCTTGACCAGCTCGTAGGGCGCGCGCAGCTCCTTGGCGGCGGCGTACAGCTCGTGGTTGTCGAGCGCCTTGAGGCGGCCGATCTCACCGCGGATCTGACGCAGGTGGCGGACCGCCTCGACGACGTTGCCGGTGCCGGCCTCGCCCTTGGAGCGGATCATGGCCGCGCCCTCGGCGATACGCCGCAGGGCCTCGCCCAGGTTGGTGGCGCCGCACACGAAGGGGGTGGTGAAGGCCCACTTGTCGGAGTGGTTGACCTCGTCGGCCGGGGTCAGCACCTCGGACTCGTCGATGTAGTCCACGCCGAGCGACTGGAGCACCTGCGCCTCGACGAAGTGGCCGATACGGGACTTGGCCATCACCGGGATGGAGACGGCGTTGATGATGCCCTCGATCATGTCGGGGTCGGACATCCGGGCCACACCGCCCTGCGCGCGGATGTCGGCCGGAACGCGCTCCAGCGCCATGACGGCGACGGCGCCGGCGTCCTCGGCGATCTTGGCCTGCTCCGGGGTGACGACGTCCATGATCACGCCGCCCTTGAGCTGCTCGGCCATGCCGCGCTTCACACGCGCGGTGCCGGTCTCGGGGGTGCTGGCGGTGGACGGTGTGGTGGACACGGTGACCTCACTCACTGATGACGGTGGCTGGCTGGCAAACCCCACCCATGGTCCGGCGGGGCGTGGCCGCGGGAAAGGGCCAATTCGCCTCGGGTGGCTCCCGCCGCAGGTCACCGGTGGTGCCACCGGTTGCGCGGGCACCTTCTACGGTACGCCCGCGCCCTCCGCGGTCAGCGGCGCGGGGGGTTCGTCGTCCATCTCGAAGGCCAGCGGGAAGGGCGCGTGCCCGGCCAGCCGCAGCCAGCGCACCACACGGTGCTCGCGGACCGCGCGGGCCGCACGCACCGCGTCGTTGTGGAAGCGGCGGGCCATCGGCACCCGGCGCACCGCCTGCGTCAGCTCGCCGACCGCCGCGGTGCCGCCGGGCGCGGCGCGCACCTCGCCGACCGCCTCGGTGTCCGGGAAGACCGCGCGCAGCGCCTGGCTCAGTTCGCTCTCGGCCACTTCGCGCTGCTCGGGCTCGGCCTGCCGGGCGGCGTGCGCGGACTCGTACAGCACGATCGAGGCGGCCGGGTCGAGGACGCCCGCGGTCGCCAGCTCCTGGGCGACCGAGGCGCGCCGCAGCAGCTGCGCGTCCAGTGCGGCGCGCGCGGCGTCGATACGGGCGTGCAGCCGGTCCAGGCGCCCCGCGGTCCAGCTCAGGTAGAGGCCGACGGCGACGAGCGCGACCGCGATCCAGATGATGGTGGTGGTCACGGGCGGCAAGGCTACCGGCGCGTCGGCCCGAAGATGCCGCGCAGCCGGGTGCGTTCGTCGGTGGCGACGCGCGCGGCGCCGTCGGCGACGGTCTCGTAGACGGCGAGGATCTCCGCGCCGACCTCGGACCAGTCGAAGCGCCGCACGTGCGCCCGGCCGCGTTCGCTCAGCGCGGCGCGCCGCTCCGGGTCGCCCAGCAGCCGCAGCGCGGCCTCGGCGAGCGCGTCGGCGTCCTCGTTGCCGAACAGCTCGCCCGCGGTGCCCTGCGCGAGCACCTGGGCGAAGGCGTCCAGGTCGCTGGCGAGCACGGGGGCACCGGCCGACATCGCCTCGACGAGGATGATGCCGAAGGACTCGCCGCCGGTGTTGGGCGCCACGTACAGGTCGACGCTGCGCAGCAGCCGGGCCTTGTCCTCGTCGCTGATCATGCCGAGGAACTCGACCTGCCCGCGCAGGCGTTCCGGCAGCGTGGCGACGGCCTCCTCGGCGTCGCCGCGCCCGGCGACCAGCAGCCGGGTCCGCGGCCGGGCCGCGAGGATCGCGGGCAGCGCGCGCATCAGCACCGGCAGGCCCTTGCGGGGCTCGTCGATGCGGCCCATGAAGCCGATGGTGTCGCCCTGCCACTCCGGGCGGGGCTCGGCGCGCGCGAAGAAGCCGACGTCCACGCCGTTGGGGATGACGACGGCGTCGCCGCCCAGGTGCTCGACGAGGGTGCGGCGGGCGTACTCGCTCACCGCGATGCGCGCCCGGATCTTCTCCAGCGCGGGCTGGAGGATCGGGTAGGCGGCGATCATCGCCCGTGAGCGCGGGTTGGAGGTGTGGAAGGTCGCCACGATCGGTCCCTGCGCGGCCCAGCACGCGAGCAGCCCCAGCGACGGCGAGCTGGGCTCGTGGATGTGGACGACGTCGAAGCCGCCGTCGTGCAGCCAGCGCCGGACCCGGGCGGCGGACAGGAAGCCGAAGTTCAGCCGGGCGACCGACCCGTTGTACGGCACCGGGACCGCGCGCCCGGCGGACACCACGTACGGCGGCAGCGGCGTCTCGTCGTCGGCGGGCGCGAGGACGGAGACGTGGTGGCCGAGCCCGGTGAGGTGCTCGGCGAGGTCGCGGATGTGGAACTGGACGCCACCGGGGACGTCCCAGGAGTACGGGCAGACGATCCCGATCCTCACGCGGTCCCCGTTCCCTCGCCCGTCACCGCCGCGCGGGTGCGCGGCTCCAGGTCGTCGAGCCACAGCCGCTGGAGCATGTGCCAGTCCTGCGGGTGCGCGGCGATGCCCGCCGCGAAGGTGTCGGCGAGCGACTGCGTCATCACCGCGGTGCGCTGCGCCCGGGTGCCCTCGTCCGGCACCGCGACCGGCGGGTGCACGGTGCCCTGGAGCACCGGCGACTCGTCGTACCAGAGGGTGACCGGCAGCAGCAGGGCGCCGGTGTGCTGGGCGAGCAGCGCGGGGCCGGCCGGCATGCGGGTCTTCGCGCCGAAGAAGTCGACCTCGACGCCGGAGGCGGACAGGTCGCGGTCGGCGACCAGGCACACCAGGCCGCCGTCGCGCAGCCGCCGGGCGAGGGTGCCGAAGGCGCTGCCGCCGGTGTGCGGCAGCACCTCCATGCCCAGGCCCTCGCGGTAGGCGACGAAGCGGTCGTAGAGCGTCTCGGGCTTGAGGCGTTCGGCGACGGTGGTGAAGGGCGTCTCCAGCTTGGTGGTGACCCAGGCGCCCGCGAGGTCCCAGTTGGCCATGTGCGGCAGCGCGAGGATGACGCCCTTGCCCGCGGCCATGCCGCCGGTCAGGTAGTGCACGTCGGAGGGGGTGAAGCCGCCGCGGATGCGGTCCTTGCTCCACGCCGGGAGCCGGAAGGACTCCATCCAGTAGCGCAGGTAGGAGCGCATCCCGGCGCGGGACAGCTCGCGCAGCGCGTCCTCGCCGGCGTCCGGCACGATCCGGGCGAGGTTGGCCTCCAGCCGCCGCACGCCCTTGCCGCGCCGGCGCCACGCGGCGTCGGCGACGGTACGGCCCAGGGCCCGCGCCGCGGGTTCCGGCAGCGTCTTCACCGCGCCCCAGCCGGCCCCGTACAGGCCGTCGACGAGGCTCCCCCGCAGGCGGGCGGCGCGGGAGGTGCCGTCAGCGCTCACACGCTGCTCCCCTGGCCGGCGGCCGCCGCGGCGGCGTCCGCCTCCGCGGCCTCGCGGCGGACCGTGACGACCCGCTGGATCAGCGTGACGAGGCTGCCGACGGCGACGACCCACAGCGCGACCGGCAGCAGGTACTGGATGCCGGGCACCCCGAAGGTGCGGTGGAAGCCGGACAGGCCGCACAGCACGAGGGTGATGACGAGCCGCTCGGAGCGCTCGACCAGGCCGTTGACGTTGACCGGCAGGCCGATCGCCTCGCCGCGCGCCTTGGTGTACGACACGACCTGGCCGCTGGCCAGGCAGAAGATCGTGACGGCGCACAGCACCAGGTCGTCGCCCTTGCCCGCGTACCACAGGGCCAGGCCGCCGAAGACCGCGCCGTCCGCGACCCGGTCCAGGGTGGAGTCGAGGAAGGCGCCCCAGCGGCTGGAGCGGCCCATCTGGCGTGCCATGTTCCCGTCGACCAGGTCGGAGAAGACGAAGAGCGTGATCACGACCGTGCCCCAGAAGAACTGCCCCATGGGGTAGAACACCAGCGCGCCGGCGACGACACCCGCGGTGCCGACGAGCGTCACCGTGTCCGGGGTCACCCCCTTGCGCAGCAGAAACGCGGCGAACGGCGTGAGAACACGCGTGAAGAAAGCACGCGCGTACTTGTTCAGCATGGCCTTCCCGACAGGTCGGAGAACGTGAGCGCGGCGTCCCGTACGTCGCACGGCCGCCTGCGGTGGCGGTCCGTGGTCCGCCGCCGGATGGCCCATCGTAGCCAGCCGCCGAGGAGCGGACGCGCCAGGCACCGCCGTAACCGCCGCTCACCCCGGCCGCGGCCGTCCCCCGGCTCCCCGGGTGACCGGCGCCGGTACGACGTATGGACGCCGCCTGACCGCCGTGGGAAGGTCGAAAGACCGCGGGCGTCGCCGCCAGGCCGCCTCGGAACGTACGCGCGGTCGTGACGCGGTGTCCCGGAGCGCGCCCCCGTGGCGAGGGCGCGGACCCCACGCGGGCAAGGCCGGGAGGCGAGTGCACATGGGTGCAGCCGACAGGAACGGACAGCCAGGGGCCGCCGGAAGGGCACCGGCGGCCGACCGCCCCGAGCAGGTGCGCAACGTGGTGCTGGTCGGCCACAGCGGAGCGGGCAAGACGACCCTGGTGGAGGCGCTGGCGCTGACCACCGGCGCGGTGAACCGGGCGGGCCGGGTGGAGGACGGCGGCTCGGTCTCCGACCACGACGAGATCGAGCAGCGGCAGGGGCGCTCGGTGCAGCTGTCGCTGGTGCCGGTCGCATGGGACGGCGTCAAGGTCAACGTGCTCGACACCCCCGGGTACGCCGACTTCGTCGGGGAGCTGCGGGCCGGTCTGCGGGCGGCGGACGCGGCCCTCTTCGTCGTCTCGGCGGCGCAGGACGGCGAGGGCGTCGGCGGTGCGACGCGGATGGTGTGGGACGAGTGCGCGGCCGTCGGGATGCCGCGGGCGGTCGTGGTGACG
Source organism: Streptomyces sp. NPDC021224 (assembly GCF_044332905.1). NCBI lineage: Bacteria > Bacillati > Actinomycetota > Actinomycetes > Kitasatosporales > Streptomycetaceae > Streptomyces > Streptomyces sp. NPDC021224. Next base: position 446,727 of record NZ_JBIRPW010000004.1, read on the forward strand.
CACCTGGAGTCGGCGCGGGCCGGCTTCGAGGAGACGGCCGCGCAGGTCGCCCGCGAGCTGGGCGGCGACGACCCGGACGCGGTGCTGCCGCTCTACCTCCCCGTGCACGGGGAGCCGGGACCCGACGGGCACGCCCCGGTGACGGGCCTGGCCGGGCTGCTGACCCGGCGGGTGTACGACTACTCCTCCGGCGAGCGGGTCGCGCAGGATCCGCCGGAGGACCTGCTGCCGCTGCTGGCGCGGTCCCGCGACCGGCTGATCGAGGGGATCATCGCCGAGAGCGAGGACGAGACCCTCATGGACCGCTACCTGGGCGGCGAGGACATCGACGTCGGCACGCTGATCGCCGACCTGGAGCGCGCGGTGGCCCGCGGCACCTTCCACCCGGTGCTGGCCGCCGCCCCCGCCGCCGAGGGCGCCCGGCAGGGGCTGGGCACCGTCGAACTGCTGGAGCTGATGACCGGCGGCTTCCCGACGCCGCTGGAGCGCGCGGTGCCGCCGGTCGCCGCGCTGGACGGCGCACGCACCGCGCTGACCTGCGACCCGGACGGGCCGCTGGCCGCCGAGGTGGTCAAGACGTCGTCCGACCCGTACGTGGGGCGGCTCAGCCTGGTGCGGGTCTTCTCCGGGACGCTGCGGCCCGACGACACCGTGCACGTGTCCGGGCACGGCATGGCCGACCGCGGCCACGAGGACCACGACGTGGACGAGCGGGTCGGCGCCCTGACCTCACCGTTCGGCAGGCACCAGCGCCCGGTGCCGTCCGCCGCGGCCGGCGACCTGGTGTGCGTGGCGAAGCTGGCCCGCGCGGAGACCGGGGACACCCTCTCGGCCAAGGACCGCCCGCTGCTGATGGAGCCCTGGCAGATGCCGGACCCGCTGCTGCCCGTCGCGATCGAGGCGCACAGCAAGGCGGACGAGGACAAGCTCTCGCTGGGCCTGTCCCGGCTGGTCGCCGAGGACCCGACGATGCGGCTGGAGCAGAACCGGGCGACCGGGCAGGTCGTGCTGTGGTGCCTGGGCGAGGCGCATGCCGGGGTGGCCCTGGAGCGGCTGCGCGGCCGGTACGGGGTGCAGGTCGACGCGGTGCCCTACCGGGTGCCGCTGCGGGAGACCTTCGGGCGGCCGGCCGCTGCGCGCGGGCGGCACGTCAAGCAGTCCGGCGGGCACGGGCAGTTCGCGATCTGCGAGATCGAGGTGGAGCCGCTGCCCGCGGGCTCGGGCATCGAGTTCGTGGACAAGGTCGTCGGCGGGGCGGTGCCGCGGCAGTTCGTCCCGTCGGTGGAGAAGGGCGTGCGCGCCCAGGCCGCCCGCGGGGTCGCGATGGGCTTCCCGGTGGTCGACATCCGCGTCACGCTCTCGGACGGCAAGGCGCACTCCGTCGACTCCTCCGACGCCGCCTTCCAGACCGCCGGGGCGCTCGCCCTGCGGGAGGCCGCGGCCGAGTGCCGGATCGACCTGCTGGAGCCGGTCTCCGAGGTCGGGGTGATGGTGCCGGACGCGTACGTCGGCCCGGTGATGAGCGACCTGTCCGCGCGCCGCGGGCGGGTCCTGGGCACCGAACCCGCGGGACCGGGACGCACCCTGGTGCGGGCCGACGTGCCGGAGATCGAGATCGGCCGCTACGCGGTGGACCTGCGGTCGCTGTCGCACGGCACCGGGCGCTTCAGCCGGCACTACGTCCGGCACGAGCCGATGCCCGCGGCGCTCGCGGCGAAGCTGCGCGAGCAGGAGGGAACCTCCGTCCCGGCCGGCTGACCCCGGCCCGTGACACCGCCAACACCCGGCGTACGCCGGAGCGTTGACGAGGCGTCGGCGGCTTGCGGCCCCACCGCGGGCCGCCGCGCCGGTAATCTGGTGACTGCTCCGAACGTGTGACACGGACTCCGGCGGGGAATGGGCCGGTCGGAGCGGGGTGGTGCGGCGGCATGGCGGACTGGGGGCATCGGTGACGAACGGATTCGACTTCAGCCCCGGGGCTCAGGTCCCGCTCACGGGCACCGACGGCGAGACCGGCGCGACGCAGGCGCTCGCCTCGGCGGCGTACCGGGACTCCAAGATGGAGGCGCTGGTCGAGATCAACGACGCCACCAAGGTCAAGCCTCCGCGCCTGTCGCTCTTCGAGCCCAACCTCGGCGAGGCCTGGTCGCGCGCCGTGCAGACCCGGATGCTCGGCGGGGCCCGCGGCGAACTCGTGCAGTCCTTCGGCGTCGAACCGCAGACCGTCGTCGAGCACTGCCTGGCCGCCAACCGCATCCGGCAGGAGCGCGACACCCGGCTGACCGTCGTGATGGGCGTGTTCGGCGCGCTCTTCCTGCCCGGTGTGCTGCTGTGGCTCGGCGCCTTCCAGCTGCGCAAGTCGCTCGGCAACGCGAAGGCCGGCGGCAAGAAGTACGGCGTGCTCGGCGGCGCGGTGCTCTTCGTCGCCGTCGCGCTGGCCGTGCTGCTGGCGGTCGTGCCGCCGTTCTCCGGCTTCTGGCGGCAGTACTTCCGGGTCATGATGATCGTCCCGGTCATCGGCTGGTTCTACGCCAAGCGGATCTGCGAGCGCACCGCGAAGGACCTGCGCGACCGCTGGGGCGGCCTCGTCGCGGGCAGCGGCGTCGGCGCGAAGATCCCCGAGGCGGTGCCGCGCAACCCCAACCAGACCAAGGCCGAGACGCTGCGCCAGTCCCTCGCCAAGCTCTCCGCCGAGCAGCGCAGCAACGTCGTCTTCTACGCCGGCCCCAAGGGGATACTCGGCATGGGCAGCCGCTGGGGCAGCTGGCACATGGCCGAGGAGCTGGTGCCCGCCGAGGGCGTCAAGGACATCAACCCCTTCCGCAGCTGGGACGTGATCCGCGCGATCCACGACCGGCTGCGGATGCTGGAGCGCACCCCGCTGCACACCGGCGGCTTCAGCAAGCCGTCGATACGGCACTGGATCGTCGTCCCGACCGGCGAGGGCGCCTCGAAGATCTCCCGCCCGACCGGCGCTGAGGTCGACGCCTTCACCGTCAAGGACTTCGAGATCCAGCGGATCTGCAACACCCAGCAGTTCGGCAAGGGCAACCGCCACTACCTGGGCATCCAGTTCACCCTGTGGGACGGCAACCTCGTCATCACCCTCATGACGACGGTGACCGTGCTCGCCCACACCCTGCGGGTCGACGTCACCGCGCACGCCCTCGGCCCGGTCAACGGGCTGTTCACCTCGGGCCCTTCGGCCAGGACCAAGACCGTCAGCAAGTCGGTCAAGTTCTGGGAGACCAGGACCGTCAACCTGCCGCTGATCGACTCGACCGAGGTCGTCCGGCTCGCCGCCCGCGCCCCGCTGACCTGGTTCCCGCCGGTCCTGGACCACCTCGGCGGCACCCTCACGCTCCCCGAGCCGTTCGGGCTGCGCCACACCTGGGTCGACAAGCCGTGGGGCCACCGCTTCATGGCCGACGACGCGCTGCGCACCGCGACCCCCGTGCTGCGCGCGGTGCACGCCGCCGCGATCCAGGTCATGGCCGAGAACGGCGTGGACACCACGCACTTCAGCAGCCGCTCGTCCTCCCTCAGCGGCGCGGTGCAGAGCGCCGAGCCCAAGAAGGCCGACGCCTACGACGCGTGACGCCGCGCCGCCGGGCCCTCAGCGGGGCCAGGCGTCGGCGAGGAGTTTGCGGGTGTCGGCCAGGAGTTGCGGGAGCACCTTCGTGTGGCCGACGACCGGCATGAAGTTCACGTCGCCGCCCCACCGCGGCACCACGTGCTGGTGCAGGTGGGCGGCGATGCCCGCGCCCGCCACCGCGCCCTGGTTCATGCCGATGTTGAAGCCGTGCGCGCCCGAGGCGCCGCGCAGCGCCGTCATCGCCCGCTTGGTCAGCTCCGCCAGCTCCAGCGTCTCCGCCGCGTCCAGCTCGGTGTAGTCGGCGACATGCCGGTAGGGCACCACCATCAGGTGCCCGCTGTTGTACGGGTAGAGGTTGAGCACCGCGTACACGTGCTCGCCGCGCTTGATGACCAGCCCGTCCTCGTCCGACTCGGCCGGGATCGCGCAGAACGGACATCCGTCGCCGGCGCCGGGACCGGTGGGCTTGTTCTCCCCCTGGATGTACGCCATGCGGTGCGGGGTCCACAGCCGCTGGAACGCGTCCGGTACCCCCGCCCCGTGCCTGTGCTCCGGCTCACTCGTCATGCCGCTCAGCATAGGACTTCCCCGGCGGGGCGCGTGTCGCCGGGCCCGGCCCAGGGCCCGTACCGCGATCCTGTCCCGATGGAGGACCACGACCGGCTGGAGCGCTGGCAGAACCGCAGCGAGACCCCGCTCTTCCTGCTGTCGACGCTCTACCTCGCCGCCTACGCCGTGCACGTGCTCGCCACCGGGCTGCCGCGGGCCGCGCACACCGCGCTGCTCGCCGTCATCGGCGCGACCTGGGCGGGCTTCCTCGCCGACTACGTGGTGCGGGTCCGGCTCAGCGGCCGGCGCTTCGGCCCGCGCTACGTCGCGCACCACCTGCTGGACACCGTCGTGCTGCTGCTGCCGCTGCTGCGCCCGCTGCGGGCGGTGCAGATCTACCAGGTGATGCAGCGCCGCAACGCGCAGCCGCGGCTCAGCCTGTACGGCCGCGTCATCGCGTACGCGGGCATCTCGACGCTGCTCATGGGCTTCGCGGGCGCGCTCGCCGTCTACCAGCAGGAGCGGGGCGCGCCGGGCGCGACGATCCGCACCTTCGGGGACGCGGTGTGGTGGGTGTGCGAGACGCTCACGACGGTCGGCTACGGCGACGTCACGCCGGTCACGGTGGGCGGCCGGACCATCGCGGCCTTCCTGATGGCGATGGGCCTGGCCCTGCTGGGCGCGGTGACCGGCTCCTTCTCCTCCTGGCTCTTCCAGGTCTTCGCCCGCGAGGGCGAGCTGCCCCCGGACCGCTGAGCGGCGGCGCCGGGGGCAGCGGGCGCTCACACCTGGACGCGGCGCTCCACGACGTCCACCAGCTTGGCCAGCGCCTGGTCCCGCGGAACGCCGTTCTCCTGCGAACCGTCCCGGTAGCGGAAGGACACCGTGCCGTTCGTCATGTCCTCGTCGCCGACGATGATCATGAACGGGACCTTCAGCTTCTGGTGCGTGCGGATCTTCTTCTGCATCCGGTCCGAGGACGCGTCCACCTCGACCCGCAGGCCCTTGCGCTTCGCCTCGCCCGCGAACTCCTCCAGGTAGGACACGTGCGCGTCGCCCACCGGGATGCCGACCGCCTGGACGGGGGCGAGCCACGCCGGGAAGGCGCCCGCGTAGTGCTCCAGCAGCACCGCGAAGAAGCGCTCGATCGAGCCGAACAGCGCCCGGTGGATCATGACGGGGCGCTGCCGCGAGCCGTCGGGGGCGGTGTACTGGAGGTCGAAGCGCTCGGGCAGGTTGAAGTCCAGCTGCACGGTGGACATCTGCCAGCTGCGGCCGATCGCGTCCTTCGTCTGGACGGAGATCTTCGGGCCGTAGAAGGCGGCGCCGCCCGGGTCGGGCACGAGCGGCAGGCCCTGCTTCTCGGCGACCTGGCGCAGCGTCTCGGTGGCCTCCTCCCACACCTCGTCGGAGCCGACGTACTTCTCCGGATCCTTGGTGGACAGCTCCAGGTAGAAGTCGGTGAGGCCGTAGTCGCGCAGCAGGTTGAGGACGAAGGTGAGGGTCTTGTCGAGCTCCTCGGCCATCTGCTCCTTGGTGCAGTAGATGTGCGCGTCGTCCTGCGTGAAGCCGCGGGCCCGGGTCAGGCCGTGCACGACGCCCGACTTCTCGTAGCGGTAGACCGTGCCGAACTCGAACAGCCGCAGCGGCAGTTCGCGGTAGGAGCGGCCGCGCGCGTCGAAGATGAGGTTGTGCATCGGGCAGTTCATGGGCTTGAGGTAGTAGTCCGTGCCCTCGTCGAGCTGCATGGGCGGGTACATGCCGTCGGCGTACCAGTCCAGGTGGCCCGACGTCTCGAACAGCGTGCCCTTGGTGGCGTGCGGGGTGTAGACGAACTCGTAGCCCTCCTCCTCGTGCCGGCGGCGCGAGTAGTCCTCCATGACCCGGCGGACGATGCCGCCCTTGGGGTGGAAGACCGCGAGGCCCGAGCCGATCTGCTCGGGGATGGAGAAGAGGTCCAGCTCGCTGCCGAGCTTGCGGTGGTCGCGCTTGGCGGCCTCCTCCAGGAACTCCAGGTACGCCTTCAGCTCGTCCTTGGTCGGCCAGGCGGTGCCGTAGATGCGCTGGAGCATCGGGTTCTTCTCGCTGCCGCGCCAGTACGCCGCCGCGTTGCGCATGAGCTTGAAGGCCGGGATGAGGCGGGTGCTCGGCAGGTGCGGGCCGCGGCACAGGTCCTTCCAGCACAGCTCGCCGGTCTTGGCGTCGAGGTTGTCGTAGATGGTCAGCTCACCGCCGCCCACCTCGACGTCCGCGCCGTCCTCGCTGCCGGCCGAGGAGCCCTTGAGGCCGATGAGCTCCAGCTTGTACGGCTCGGCGGCCAGCTCCGCGCGGGCCTCGTCCTCGGTGACGACGCGGCGGGAGAAGCGCTGGCCGCGCTTCTGGATCTCCTGCATCTTCCTCTCGACGGCCTTGAGGTCGTCGGGCTGGAAGGGCTTGTCGACGTCGAAGTCGTAGTAGAAGCCGTCCTTGATGGGCGGGCCGATACCGAGCTTGGCCTCGGGGAACAGCTCCTGCACGGCCTGCGCCATGACGTGCGCGGTCGAGTGCCGCAGGATGTCGAGCCCGTCGTCGCTGGTGATCTCGACCGGCTCGACGGTCTCGCCGTCGGCCAGGACGTACGTCAGGTCGCGCAGCTCGCCGCCGACCCGGGCCGCGACGACGGACCGCTCGCCCTCGAAGAGCCCGGCGGCCGTCGTGCCCGTCGTGACCGTCCGCTCTTCCGGTTCGGCGGAATCGCGTCTGATGATCACACGGAGGTCTGACACCGGTCTGCTCCTGACTGAGGTCTACGGACCGCGGCGGAGGTCGCCGCACGCCTGAATCGTACCGAGCCGGGAGGTCCCCCCGCGCAGGCCGTCCACAGGTGCCCGCGGGGCCGCCTTCAGGGGCAGGGGGAGCCGCCGCCGGGGCCCGCGGCGCCCGGGCGGGTGTTCAGCGACCACACATGCGTGCAGCGCGGGCACTGGAGGTGGACGACGGGGCCGCGGTTGGACAGCAGGTAGCGCCAGTGCTCCCCGCAGGTGCGGCGGCCGGCGCAGGCCGCGCAGTCACGCGCGTCGTCGCAGCCGGGGCAGGCCACCCAGGCCCGCCGGGCGGGGTCGGCCTGGGGGTCAATGGGCAGCCGCACGGCCCGGCCCCTCCCCCGGTCCGTCCTGCGGTCCGGGCCCGCGGCCCGGCAGGACCCCGGCCGCGACCAGTTCGTCGTGGACGCGCTGCTGCTCGGCGTCCAGCCCGGAGTAGAGCAGCGCGTACGCCTCTGCCTCGCCGCGCAGCACCTCGACCGGGTCCCAGTCCGGGCCCAGCGCGGCGACGACCTCGGCACGCCGCCGGACCTCGTCGCGCGTCAGGTCGAGGCTGAAGGGTACGAGGTCGGGGCGGTCCGGATTGCGGGGATCGCGGGCATCGGCGGCATTCATGGCAGGACTTCCGATCTGGGGGGACCCTTCCATCCTTACCAGCCGTGCCGCCCCGGGGGAAGGGTCCCCTTACCTGCCGTGACCGACCTCATGTCCGTTCTGCGGCGCCCTGGGCTCCGGCAGCCTGCCGGTGGCCGCCCAGGTCAGCAGCAGGACGGCCACGTCGTCGAGGTGCCGCCCGCCGTCCAGGGCGCGGGTGGCGGCCGTGAGGTGGTCCAGGAGGGCCTGGCCGTACGGTTCGGGCGCGGCGGCGATGACGGTGATGAGGCCCTCGGTGCCGAGCCGCTCCGGGCCGCTGCCCGCATGGCCCTCGGTGAGCCCGTCGGTGTACAGCAGCAGGGCCCCGGCGGGGGGCAGCACGACCTGTGAGGTGCGCCAGTCCTCGGTGCCGGGCAGGAAGCCGAGCGCGATACCGGGCCGGGCCGCGATCTGGGCCGCCTGGCCCTTCTCGACCAGCAGCGGTGCCTCGTGCCCGGCGAGGGTGATGTCGGCGTGGCCGGCCGCCGGGTCCAGCCGCAGCGTCGCGACGGTGGCGAACATGGCCGGGTCGGTGCGCTCGGCGACCAGGATCCGCTCCAGCAGCGCGAGCAGCGCGGCGTCCCGGTAGCCGCCGAGGACCAGCGTGCGCCACGCGATCCGCAGGCACACCCCTATCGCGGCCTCGTCGGGCCCGTGGCCGCTGACGTCGCCGATGACGGCGTGCACGACGCCGTCGGCGGTCTCCACGACGTCGAGGAAGTCCCCGGCCAGCAGGGCGCCCTCGCGTCCGGGCAGGTAGCGGGACGCCGGGACGACCCGGGGTTCGGGCGGCAGCATCGGGACGGGCAGCAGGCCGCGTTCCAGCCGCTGGTTCTCCTGCGCGCGCTGCTGGTTGGCGCGCAGCTGCGCCGCGGTGTGCTCGACCTGTTTGCGGTGCACGGCGTAGCGGATCGCCCGGTCCAGCAGCTCGCCGGTGACGGAGCCTTTGACCAGGTAGTCCTGCGCGCCGGAGGCCACCGCGTCGGCGCCCGCGGTGTCCTCGGCCAGGCCGGTCAGCACGATGACGGCCGCGACGCCGCAGGCCTCCTGCACCCGGCGCACGGCGCCGACGCCCTGCGCGTCGGGCAGGTGCAGGTCGAGCAGGACGCAGTCGGGCGCCTGCCGGGTGGCCAGCGCGATGCCCTCGTGCAGACTCTGCACCCACGTCAGGTCGACGTCGAGGGTGGTGTCGGCGAGGTACTCCTCGACGAGCAGCGCGTCGCCCGGGTCGTCCTCGACGAGCAGAACGCGCAGCGTGGAGTGGGCCGACGCGTCCGCCGGCCCGGTTGCCGCAAGGTTCACCGATGGTTCTCCTGCGTCGTGGCGGCCGCCGCGGCGGGGGACGGCCCGGGGAGCGTGAAGGCGATACGCGTCCCGGGGGTGTGGACGGGGTCGACGGCGATGGTCCCGCCGTGGAATTCGACGATCTTCTTGCACAGGGCCAGGCCGATGCCGTTGCCCGGGTAGGTCTCGCGGGTGTGCAGCCGCTGGAAGATGACGAAGACCTGCTCGGCGAACTCCGCGCTGATGCCGATGCCGTTGTCGCTGACGGCGAAGTGCCACAGGCCGTCGTCGTCGGCGTGGGCGCTGAGCCGGATCCGCGGCGGGCGGTCGGGGCTGCGGAACTTGACCGCGTTGGACAGCAGGTTCTGCAGCAGCATGCCCAGCTGGGTGGCGTCGCCGGTGACCGTGGGCAGCGGGTCGTGCTCCAGTTCGGCGCCCGCCTCCTCCACCACGACGCTCAGCGCGTCGGCGGTGCGGGTGAAGAGCTGCTCCAGGTCCACTTCGGAGGTCTCGGCGTTCAGCCGCCCGACGCGGGAGAAGGCGAGCAGGTCGTTGATGAGGGTCTGCATGCGGTTGGCGCCGTCCACGGCGAAGCCGATGTACTGCCCGGCCCGTTCGTCGAGCCGGTCGGCGTAGCGGCGCTGGAGCAGCTGGCAGAAGCTGGCGACCTTGCGCAGCGGTTCCTGGAGGTCGTGCGAGGCGACGTAGGCGAACTGCTCCAGCTCGGCGTTGGAGCGGCGCAGTTCGGTGGCCTGCTCGTCCAGTTGCAGCCGGTTGGCGTCGGTGCGGGCGAGCTCGCGGACCAGCCGGACCCGCATCGACTCCACACCGGCGGCCATCTGCCGCAGGTCGGCCGGTCCGGTCGGGGTGACGGGGTGGTCGAACATGCCGTCGGCGACCAGCCGTACGTCGCCGGACAGCCGCTCCAGCGGGCGCGTCACACCGCGGCGCAGCCCGACGAAGACGGCGGTGGTCAGGGCGACGATGAGCGCGCCGATCGCGGCGAAGAGGACGTCGCGTTCGGTGGTGGCCGAGTGCAGCTGGGCGCGGGCGTCCTCGCGGGCGTGCTGGATGGTCTGCTGGAGCCGGCCCGCGGCGTCGCGTACGGCGTCGAACTCGCTCTTGCCCTCGTCGGCGCGCTCGGAGGCCAGGGCGACCGGGGCGCCGGGCGGGGCGGTGGCGATGGGCTCGGCGATGCGCCCCTGCCAGACGGCGGCCCGCTGCTCCAGCGTGTCGAGGTCGCGGACGACGTCGGCGTGGTCGCCCATGACCGTACGCAGCCGGGTGGCGAAGGTGCGCTGGTCGCTGACACCGGTGCGGTAGGGGTCGAGGAAGTCGGGCTGGCCGGCGAGGCCGTAGCCGCGGATGCCGGTCTCCTGGTCGGTCAGGGCGGTTTCCAGCCGGACGGCGGCGACGAAGGCGGAGTCGGCGGACAGCACGCGGTCGGTCAGCGTCGCGGAGCGGGCCAGCAGCAGGCCGCCCGCCGTTCCGAGCAGCAGCAGGACGGCGAGGGCGGACGCGGCGCCGATGGTGAGCCACCGCCGGGTCGTCCAGCGCCCCGCCGCGTCCGGACCGGCCTCCTCGGGCTGCGGCTGCTGCGGCACTGCCTGCGGTCCGGCAGGCTGCTGCGGTATCTGGATGTCCATCCTGCTCCTCACGACCGGCCGGCGCTGATGCCGCGTGACACGCGAACTGCGGGCCCGGTCGCGGACGGCGCCATCGTACCTGGAACGGCCGCCGGGAACAGGCCCGGGCGGCTGTCTCGCGGAGGCTCGATTGTTCACGCGGCCTGGGCTGCATATCCTGCGAGTGACCGTACGGGCGCCCCGCCGTCCACAACGTCAGGAGCACCGCAGTGAACTCCCTCGTCCCGCACCCCGCTTACCGCGTGCTCCTCGTCGAGGACGATCCCGCCGACGCGCTCCTCGTGGAGGAGGCGCTCACCGGCAGGGGGATCGACCGGGACATCACCCGGGCCGACGACGGCATCGAAGCGCTCGACCACCTCCGCGACCCGGCCAACCCGCGCCCGGACCTGATCGTCCTGGACCTCAACATGCCCCGGATGAACGGCCGCGAACTGCTCGACGTCCTCAAGGAGGACGGCGCGCTGCGCAGCATCCCGGTCGTGGTGCTCACCACCTCCGCGACCCCCGCCGACGTGAGCGGGGCCTACGAGCGGCACGCCAACGCGTACGTCACCAAGCCGGTCAACCTCGACGACTTCCTGGAGTCGGTGCGCAGCATCGACCAGTTCTTCCTGGAGACCGCGACCGTCCCGCACCGCGAGGACTGAGCCCGGCCGGGGGGACCCGCCCCCGGGAACGACGAAAGGGCCGCCCGGTGAGGGCGGCCCTGAACGTCTCGGAAAGTGTGGGCGATACTGGGATCGAACCAGTGACCCCTTCGGTGTGAACGAAGTGCTCTCCCGCTGAGCTAATCGCCCGGGACATCGAGAACCTTACAGGTGAACGCGGCGCGCGTTCAAACGACATGGCCGCGCCCGTCCGCCAGCAGGGCGCGCAGTCCGCGCAGGCCCGCGTACATCATCAGCGTGTGGTTGGCCAGGAAGAAGGGCCGCCCGGGGGCGGCGAGAAGGCGCATCAGGGGTTTGCGGACGACGACCTGCTGCTCGAAGAGCAGCCGGGTGCCGGTGCCCTCCGGGGCGGCCGTCCAGCGCACCCAGCCCTCCAAGTCGCCCTCCATCGCCGCTTCGAGGACCCGGGCGCCGGGGTCCTGGCGGGTGGAGCGGGCGGTGACGACGAGGTCGTACGGCAGCAGGGAGCGGAAGCGCAGCACGCCGGTGGTGGCGCCGGTCTGCCGGACCTCGCGGATCTGCGGCCACCACCGCGGGTAGGCGTCCGGGCGTTCCAGGACGCGGTAGACGGTGTCCGGATCGGCGGCCAGCCGCCAGACGCTGCGGAATCGGTAGTGACTCCAGTCCATGGGGCCAGTGTGCGCGCGGGACCGGGCGGCGGGGGCGGAAACGCCGAGGGTCCCGGAGCCTGTGACGGCTCCGGGACCCTCGGTCCGGGGTGGGCGATACTGGGATCGAACCAGTGACCCCTTCGGTGTGAACGAAGTGCTCTCCCGCTGAGCTAATCGCCCCGGTGTGCGGACTACTTTACCGCACCCGCGCGGCCCTCCCGACCAGCCGGCCTCACACCGCCTTCCACGGCATCGTGAAGCCGAAGGCGAGCACGTACCAGACCGCCAGCCCGGCGAGCACGAGCACGACCGCCGTGGTGATCAGCAGGTTGCGGCGGCGCACCCGGGGGTCGGCGGCGGCCCTGGCGAAGTCGGCGACCTTGCGGCGCGTCCAGCGCAGCACCTTCTGCGCCCAGACGAACTCGGTCCCCCAGATCGCCATGCCGCCGAAGATGATCAGCCAGCCGGGTCCGGGCAGCGGCAGCAGCACGATGCCGCCGCCGATGACCGCGAGGCCGACAACGAAGATCCCCGCCCGCCACGCCGCGTGCAGCGGCCGTGACCGCTTGACGAACTCCGGCGCACGCGAACCGAGCTGCGAACCATTGGCCACAGCTTCATCGATCTGGTCACTCTCCGCGATCACATATGCCAACGTACCGGACGTCGGGGCATTAGCCGAAACGGCCCTTCCGCCCTTCTCTCCACTAGTCCGGACGAGCTACCAGAAGCCTCACAAACCCCTCAGAGGGGTTTACAACGTCCCCGCAGGTGGCATGTCGATTTCGCCGACGTGCGAATCCCCGAGCGCACACTGAGCGAAAGGCCCTGGCGCTTATGAACACCACGGTCAGCTGCGAGCTGCACCTGCGCCTCGTTGTGTCGAGCGAATCCTCACTGCCCGTACCCGCGGGCTTGCGGTACGACACGGCCGATCCGTATGCCGTGCACGCCACCTTCCACACCGGAGCCGAAGAGACGGTCGAATGGGTCTTCGCCCGCGACCTGCTCGCCGAGGGGCTGCACCGCCCCACCGGCACCGGCGACGTCAGAGTCTGGCCGTCCCGCAGCCACGGTCAGGGCGTCGTCTGCATCGCCCTCAGCTCCCCGGAGGGCGAAGCCCTGCTCGAAGCCCCCGCACGGGCCCTGGAGTCCTTCCTGAAGCGGACGGACGCCGCGGTCCCGCCGGGCACCGAGCATCGCCACTTCGACCTCGACACCGAGCTCTCCCACATCCTCGCGGAGAGCTAGCCGCGGTCACCGACCGTCCGCGGCCGGTCCTACTCGGGGGGACCGCCCGGACACCCAAGGCGGCGCAGGCCCGCGCCGGCCGCCTGACACCGCAGGAACGAGAGCCGCCGCGGTGGGGCCGACACACCCCACGGCGGCGGCTCTCGCACGCTAGAGTCACCGGAACGCAGCCGAACGACGACGCCGGCGCAGGGAGCGTTTCGTGCTGATCAACCATGACACCAGGTGCGCGCTCGACAGCGCGGTGGATCTGCTCAACACCGCACCCGCGAGCGAGGGCCGCGAGCGGCTCGCCGAACTCTCCGACCTGCGGGCCTTCGTCGAGCGGCGGGACATCAGCGAGGTCGGACGGCTCGACGGGCAGGACCTCACCGCGGTCCGGGCGGTCCGCGCCCGCTTCGCCGAGGTCTTCGCCGCCGAGGACGACGCGGCCGCCGCGGGCCTGCTCAACACGCTCATCGCCGCCGCGAGCACCACCCCGCGGCTCACCGACCACGACGGCTACGACTGGCACGTGCACTACTTCGCGCCGGGCGCCTCCCTCGCCGACCACCTCGCGGCCGACTGCGGCATGGCGCTGGCCTTCCTGATCGTCGCCGGCGAGCGGGAGCGGCTGCGCCGCTGCGACGCCCCCGACTGCCGCCGCGCCTTCGTCGACCTCTCCCGCAACCGCTCCCGCCGCTACTGCGACAGCCGGACCTGCGGCAACCGGCTGCACGTCGCCGCGTACCGCGCCCGGCGCCGCGAGTCGGGCGACCCGGCGGAAGCGGCCGTCTAGGGCCTGCCCCAGGCTCACAGGAAGATCAGGTCGTACGCGGCGCCCGTGCCCAGCAGGCCGCCGACGACCAGCAGGAACAGCATCAGCGGCGGCTGCGACAGCGCGTACAGGCACCCCTGCGGCTCCACCGCGGGCCCGGCCGGTACGGCGTCCTCGGCGCGCCCCTCACCGTCGCCCGCCACCGGCTGCGGACGCCCCGCGGGCTCCGCGGCCGCGGAGCCCGCGGGGGCCGGACACGCGACGGTCCGGGTGCGCACCGGTGTGCGCGGAGCGGGGACGGCGAGGACGTCGGGGGCAGCCGGCACGGCACTCTCCGGCCGCCGCTGTGCGGCGACACGGTCGCCGGTGGTGGGCAGCACACGATGATCTTCGCCTAGCCCGCAGGGTGCCGAGGCACCCCCGGCGGACTTCGCCGTGATCTTCAGCACTCCGGGGGGAGCCGTTCGCAGCGCGGTCGAACGGGCCCCGCACCGCGGACGCGGGCGGGGCGGACGCGGTCAGATGCCGCGGCGCTTGAGGATCTCCTCGACGTCGGCGAACTCCGACAGGCCGCTGTCGGACCCGCGCGAGCGGCGGCCGGACACCGCCGCCGGACGGTTCCCGGCGATCGCCGGAGCCGCCGCACCGCCCCGCACGGACGCCGGGCCGCGCTCCGCCGCACCGCCGCCCTCCGGGAGTCGGGCGGAGATCAGCCGCGTCACCCCGTACAGCAGCGCGGCGACCGCGAGCACACCGAAGCCCATCCACACCGTCGGCTTGAAGACCAGGTCGGCGCCCCAGTGCGCGGTGGCCGTACCGATCTTGCGGCCCAGCGTCACCAGCCCGGCCATCGCCAGCCCCACCGGCAGCAGCGACACCGCGGCGATCCTGGTCGCCGCCAGGAAGCGGCGCCGGTAGGCGGTCATCACGGCGATGCCCAGTCCACCCGCGGACAGGGCGGCACACAGCGTCGTGGTCAGCATTCGCGGCTCCCGTCGGTCGGTCCCTCCCCATCGTGCCTCGCCGCGGTCGCCAAGGGCCACGGTCGGCGCGGATGTTCAGGGGGATCTCCGGGGCGTCTCCTCCGCGAGTGGGAGACTGGCCCCATGGAACACCCCGGCCCCGCCGCCCCCGCCTCGCCCGTCGTCCTCGAGGTCTGGTGCGAACTCCAGTGCCCCGACTGCCGCACCGCTCTCGGCGACATCGCCGCCCTGCGCGAGCGGTACGGCGCCGCCCTCGACATCCAGCTGCGGCACTTCCCGCTCCCCAAGCACCAGCACGCGCTGGCCGCCGCGCAGGCGTACGAGGAGGCCCACGCGCAGGGCCGCGGCTGGGAGTACGCGCAGGCGGTGCTCGCCCGCGCGGAGGAACTCGGCACGGTGGGCGAGCCGCTGCTCGTCGAGGTCGCGCGCGAGCTGGGCCTGGACGCGGAGGAGGTCGACACCGCGCTCGTCGACGGACGGCACCTGCTCGTCGTGGACGCGGACGAGGCGGAGGGCCGCGCGATCGGCGTGACCGGCACGCCCACGTACGTCATCGGCGGCGAACGCCTCGACGGCGGCGCCTCCCAGGAGGGCCTGCGCACGCGCATCGAGTCCCTGGCGGACGCGCTCCTGTCGTAGGCGTACCGGGGCGCGGAGGACCCGGGCTACAGGCCCTTCGAGAAGGAGCGGGACCGTACCTCGTAGCCCAGCGCGGCGTAGAGGTGGAGGCCCACCGCGTTGGTGGTGAAGACGTTCAGGCCGACCTCCCGCACCCCCGCGGAGCGGCACACGGATTCGGCGGCCAGCATGAGGGTGCGGCCGAAGCCGCGGCCGCGGTGCGCGGGGAGGACCTCCACGGCCAGCACCCACGCGGGCAGCGGCTCCGTGCGCAGCCACAGACGGCCCACCGTGGCGCCGTCCGCGTCGAGGGCGAGGAGGCGGCCGGTGGGGAGCGCGGCGGCGGTCGAGGCCGCGGCCTCCTCGGCGGCCCGCCCGGCGGGGACGCCGGTCCGCACGAGCTCGGCGGCGTACCCGCGTTCCAGCTCGGCGAGCCACTCGGCGGCGGATCCGGTGTCCACCTCGTGGAGGCGGCAGCCGGCCGGGAGCGGTGCGGGCGCGGCTCCGGCGGGCAGTTCCCTGGCGAGGGCGCGGTTGGTCTCGGTGTAGCCGAGGGCCCGCGCGATCCGCAGCCCGTAGTCCGCGCCCCGCGGGATCTCGGCGGTCACCCGGGTGCAGCCCCACTGCCGCAGCACCTCCTCCGCGGCGAGCGCGGCGACCGTGCCGCGGCCGCGCCGCCGGTCGGGCTCGGCCACGGTGAGCGCGTCGATACGGCCCGAGCCGCCCGGTGCCTCGGCGGTCAGCCGGAGCCCGCCGACGGGGCGGCCGTTGACGCACACGGTGAAGTCGCGGGAGCGGGCGCCACCGGGCAGGGCGTACTCCTCCCCGGCCGGTCTGAGCGTCGTCGTCATGCGTCCCGCTCCCCCTTCGCTCCTCCCCCGCGCGGCATCCGGGCGGGGTGCGGCCGAGTGTACGGCGGGCGCCTTGGCCGAGTGCTCAGAAGGCACTTGGCCAAGGCGCCCGGCTGCCCACCCCCGCGGGCCGGCTCACTTCCTTGCGCGGGACGCCCGGTAGAGGTCAGCGGTCGTGGCGGCCAGTCCGTCCAGCGACACGCCCTCACCCATCGTCGCGCCCACCGCGCTGTGGTCGGCCCACACGCAGAAGTCGAGCAAGCGCGTGGTCCTACCCTCCATCGCATTGTCGTAGTACTCGTTCCGGGACTCCAGGCACACCATGACGGCTCCCTTGAAACCGCTCAGCGGGACGGTCTTCGACCTACCGGTCCACACCGACGTGCTGTCCGCCGTCGTCGCGAAGACGAACGGTGTCTGCTCACCCCGCTGGATCGACTGGATCATGCGGTAGAGCGCCGCGCGGGGATCGGCGACCCGGCCCTGGAGAGCCCGGAAGGTCACGAGGGAACCGGTTGTCGTGTGGTAATCGGCGCCCGTGCCGGTCGACTCCGGGACGATCCGCGCGGCGTCGGCCGGTGTGATCCCTGTGCCCCGCATGCCCACCCGGGCGGCGCAGAGCGGCTCGTAGTACCCGTAGCCGCAGCTCTTGGACCCGACGTACTTCCGGTAGGAGGTGCCGTCAGCCGTGTACCCGTCAACCGTCTTCGGTGGCACGACCGCGTAGCCGTAGGTGCTCGCGCCCGTGGCGGACGCCGGGGGCGTCACGTAGCCGTGGAACGGGAGGGACTGCGTCGGGCTCGGGGTCGGCCGGGGCTCCCGGGGCACGACCTTGACCCGGGCGGTCCGGTAGAACTCCTTCGTCAGGTCCGCGGCCCTGTTGAGGGGAAGCCCGACCTGGACAGCGGCGACGGTGTAATGGTCGGCCCATACGCACAGTGCCGACGTGGCCTTCGCGGAGGACGCGGACCGGCATTCCAGCGCCCCGTCCTGCACGCCGTTGAGCGGGAACTCCTGGCCGTGGGCGGCGAGCGCGACACCCCGGAACGGCGCCTGCTCGCCGCCGCGGATCGAACGGACCATACGGTCCAGCGCCTTCGCGGGGTCGGGGATGCTGCCCTGCAGCCCACGGAAGACCACGGCGTAGGTGCCGGGCCCGGCGACCTTGCCCTTTCCGTAGTCACCGCCGTTGCCGGACGCGTTCACGACGATCCTGTCGGCGTCCTCGATCTTGACGCCCACGCCGCCGATCTCCTCCGCGGCCGTCGTGCAGTCCGAGTCGGACGGCATGTCCGCGCAGGACCAGTCCGTGTAGTCGACGTACTGGCTGTACCCGGTGGACAGCTTGTACGTACCGACCGCCTTCGGCGGCACGATCTTGTACATGATCTGGTACTTGCCGGGGTCCGCCGGGCCGGAGTCCTTCGCATCGCCGGACGCCCCGGTTGTGGCCGACGCGCCGGATCCGCCCGAGCCCCCCGGCGTCCCCGTGGTGCCGGACGTGCCCGGCGTCCCGGGCGTCGTGTACGTGGGCGAGCCCCCGGGCGTCCCGGGGCCGCGGGACGGGTCGGAGACCCCCGGTGCCGCGGAGTCCTCCGACCCCGACGAGCAGCCGAGGCCCACCAGGGCAACGGCCACCACCAGGGCCGTCGCGCCCAGCACGGTCTTCTCCCGTCTCCTGCGCAGCACAGTACGCATGAACCCCCCTCTTTGCGTTGGGGGTGAGACCACCGGTCAGGCAGAAGGGTTGCCCCGGGTCCGACCGGCGGGGCCTCGCCTCCCTACGGGTTGGGGTGCGCCGCGGCCCGCTCGGCGAAGACCTCCATCGCCTTCGCGGTCACCGGGCCGGGCGCCGCGGGCAGTTCGCGGGCGTCGACGCGGGTGACGGGCTGGATGTCGCGGAGGGAGGAGGTGACGAAGACCTCCTCCGCCTCGCCGAGGGCCTCGTACGGCAGGTCCTCCTCCAGGGCGCCGCACCATTCGACGACGAGTTCGCGGGTGATGCCGGCGAGGCAGCCGGAGGAGAGCGGCGGGGTCAGCAGGCGGCCGTCGAGGACGACGAAGACGTTGGAGCCGGTGCCCTCGCAGAGCCGCCCGGTGGTGTTGGCGAAGATCGCCTCGGTGGCGCCCTGTTCGCGGGCGCGGGCGAGGGCGACGACGTTCTCGCCGTACGAGGTGGTCTTCAGGCCGGTGAGGGCGCCGCGTTCGTTGCGCGTCCAGGGGACGGTGACGACGGCGCCGGCGGCGGGGTGCGCGGGGGCGGGGCTCGCGGCGACGACGAGGGTGGGGCCGGACTCGCCGCGGTCGGAGCCGAGCGGGGAGATGCCGCCGGTGTAGGTGATCCGCAGGCGTGCGTGCGGCAGCGGGTTGGCGGCCAGGACGGCCTCGCAGGCGCGGGCGACCTCGGCGGTGTCCGGTTCGGGCAGGCCGAGACCGAGCGCGGAGCGGGTCAGCCGCCGCAGGTGCCGGTCCAGCGCGAAGGTGTGCCCGTCGGTGGCCTTGAGCGTCTCGAAGACGCCGTCGCCGACCGTCAGGCCGTGGTCGAGCACCGACACGGTGGCGTCCGCGGTGTCCCGCAGCCCACCGTCCACCCAGATCCTCACCGCTGTGTCCTCCCGCTGACGCTGCCGTTCCTGTCGCCGGTGCCGTTCCCGTGCGTGGGTTCGGGACCCGCCGCACCCGACGCTACCGCCAGCAGCCGCCGGGCCTTGAGCTCGGTCTCCTCCCACTCGCCCGCGGCGTCCGATCCCCAGGTGATGCCGGCGCCGGTGCCGAAGCGCAGTTCGGGGCGGTCGGCGGCGTCGCGGGCGACCCAGAAGGTGCGGATGCCGACCGCGAGGGCGGCGGTGCGGCGGTCGGCGTCGACCCAGCCGACCGCACCGCAGTACGGGCCGCGCAGCGCCGTCTCCAGCTCGTCGATGATGCGCAGGGCGCTGGACTTGGGCGCGCCGGTGACCGAGCCTGGCGGGAAGGCGGCGGCGAGCAGGTCGGGCCAGCCCGCGCCCGGTCGCAGCTCGCCGCGCACGGTCGAGACGAGGTGGGCCAGCCCGGGGTGCGGCTCGACCGCGCACAGCGCGGGAACGGTGACCGAACCGGTGGCGCAGACCCGGCCCAGGTCGTTGCGGACCAGGTCGACGATCATCACGTTCTCCGCCCGGTCCTTGGGCAGGAAGTCGTCCGCGGTGGTCGCGGTGCCCTTGATCGGGCCGGATTCGACGGTGGTGCCGGTGCGGCGCAGGAAGAGCTCGGGCGAGGCGGTGGCGACCTCGACCCCGTGGCCGGGCAGCCGGACGGTCGCCGCGTACGGGGCGGGGTTGCCCAGCTCCAGGACGGCCGCGAGCGCGTCGACGTCGGGGGCCTCGCCGCCTGGGCCGGGCGGCAGCGGGGCGTGCAGGACGCGGCAGAGGTTGACCTGGTAGACGTCGCCGGCGGCGATCCGGGCCCGGATCGCGTGCACGCCCGCCTCGTAGGCGGCGCGGTCCATGGAGGACGTCCAGGCGGCCGGGTCGGGGCCGCGCCAGCGGGCGGCGCGGGCGGCGGTCCCGGCGCCGGTGTCCGGGCCGGTGCCGGAGCGCGGGGTGCGGTGCACGTCGGCGAAGCGCGCGCAGACGGTGCGGCCCTCGAAGTCCGCGACGACCGCCCAGAAGCCCGTGGAGTCCAGGGCGGCGGGATCGTCGGTGACGTCACGCAGCCCGGTGGCGACGAGCCCGTGGAAACGGGCCAGCGGGACGAGATCGCGCACGGTGCTTCCCCGGGAGGCTGGAGCGGTCGGAACCCGAGTCTAGGGTGAGCGGACCGGTGGCCGAGGGAGGGGCCGGGCGGGCGTCGCGCGGTGGCGCGCACCCCACGCACGCAGGGCTTTCACGCCGCCCGCACAGGGGCCGCGGAGGGCGCGTGCCGGGCACTCCCGCGGCGCCGGGCGCACCAACTCGCCGTCATTGGCCCGGCACGCTGCGGAAACCGGTTTTTGAGCTGGACCCGGAATCCGCTAGAGTTCAACGCGTCGCCCCGGAGTTGTTGCGGAGCAGACCTGCGGACGTGGCTCAGTTGGTAGAGCATCACCTTGCCAAGGTGAGGGTCGCGAGTTCGAATCTCGTCGTCCGCTCGATGTGGGGGATCCTCCGGGATCCTCCGCTGTTGGTGGAGTGGCCGAGAGGCGAGGCAACGGCCTGCAAAGCCGTCTACACGGGTTCAAATCCCGTCTCCACCTCCAAGGACGATTAGCTCAGCGGGAGAGCGCTTCCCTGACACGGAAGAGGTCACTGGTTCAATCCCAGTATCGTCCACTGGGCCCCACCGG
This sequence comes from Streptomyces sp. NPDC021224, assembly GCF_044332905.1. NCBI lineage: Bacteria > Bacillati > Actinomycetota > Actinomycetes > Kitasatosporales > Streptomycetaceae > Streptomyces > Streptomyces sp. NPDC021224. The sequence goes on from NZ_JBIRPW010000004.1 coordinate 467,277, forward strand.
GCCCTGAGCAGCACCTTCCCGCGCGATTAGCTCAGCGGGAGAGCGCTTCCCTGACACGGAAGAGGTCACTGGTTCAATCCCAGTATCGCGCACTCGGTACGGCGCCCCGGGCGGCGCCCCGCCATCCCGGACGATTAGCTCAGCGGGAGAGCGCTTCCCTGACACGGAAGAGGTCACTGGTTCAATCCCAGTATCGTCCACCAGCACACGGCCGAGGGCCCGGAAGCAGCAGCTTCCGGGCCCTCGGCCGTGTCCGCGTGCGGTGGGCGCGCCGTGGCCGGGCGGTCCGCCGTGGACCGCCCGGCGCCGGTCAGGACGAGAAGAGCATGTGCGCGAAGCCGCCGTGGCCGTGGTGCTTGTGGCCGTGCCCGTGCCCATGGCCGTGGCCGTACTGCGGGGCGCCCCAGCCGGGGGCCTGCGGGTAGGCGGGCGGCGGCGGGACGGGGGCTGCCGGGTAGGCCTGCGGCGGCGGGACGGGCTGGTTCCACTTGCCTTCGAGCTGGGTCAGGGCCTCCAGCTCGCCGTAGTCGAGGAAGATGCCGCGGCAGTTCAGGCACTGCTCGATCTGGACGCCACTGCGGTTGAACGTCTGCATCTGGCCGTGGCACTTGGGACAGACCATCGTCGAATCAACTCCTCGCTTCGAACACGTGAGTTCACTCTAGATGGGCGATACGGGCGCAGGTGGCCACGAGTTCGGACTCCGCCTCGTCGAGCTCGCGCCCCTCGCGGGCCGCCTTGGCGACGCCGATCGCGGCGGTCTGCACGGCCAGCGCCCGTGCGGGGACGTCCAGTTGGCCCCAGGGGTCGCCGTCCTGCGGTACGGCGGGGCCGCCCGCGGAACGGTACGCCGCCAGGAAGCGCGCCCACGCCTCCGGCTCCAGCAGCCCGGCCGCGAACCACATCGCCGGACGGGCCAGGTCCCACGCGGCCGGGCCCGTGCCGAGGTCGTCGACGTCGATGAGCTGCCAGGGGCCGTCGGGCGCCGGGTGCCGGACGAGCTGGCCCAGGTGCAGGTCGCCGTGGCACAGCGCCGCGGGGCCCGGGTGCGGGGCCTCGTCCCTGGCCCACGCGGGCAGCCGCCGCCACGCCCGCCGTACGGTACGGGCCGCCGCCGAATCCGCAACCCCGCGCAGCCGGGCCACCGCGAGCGCGGCCTTCGCGGGACCCCGCATCGGCGGCAGCGGACCCGGCAACGCGCCCGGCGGCACCAGGTGCAGCCGGGCGAGCAGCACCGCCGCCTCCGCCCAGGGCGCGGCGGCCGGGTCGTGCCGGTCCACGGGCACACCGTAGGGCCAAGCGCTGACGGGCCTGCCGCCCGTGGCGGCGGACAGCACGGCGGCGTCCAGGGCGAGCGCGCGCGGCGGCGGATCCTGCGGCAGCGGGGCCAGCAGGATCCCGCGCAGGGCCGGATGGCCCGCGACGCCGACGCGGACGGCGAGCGCGGCGGCGTCCGTGCCGGGTGCGTGCGCCTTGGCCACGACCGCGCCGACCCGCACCACGGTGCCGTCGGGGCGGTCGGCCAGCACGGTGGTCGCGGCGGGCACGGTGGGCTGACCGGCCACCGGGCCCGCCGCCCGCCGGACAGCCTGCGGGGTGCGCCGGGCGGCGGCGGCCGCGGTCGCGGCGAGCGCGGTGACGAGGGCGTCGTCCGCGACGGGGACGGCGGTGCGGCGCGCCGCCTGCCGGTCGATACGGACCGCGCCGCCCTGCCGGGCGGCCCCGGACTGCTCCCCCGTGGTCGTCATTGCCCCAGTCAAGCATCCCCCCGCCACCCCGTCCCGGCGGAATCCGCCGTCCGGAGGCTCCCCGGGCCGCCGCCCGGGCCCGCCGCCCCCCGCGGCCGTCCGCACGCCGCACGGAGGCCGTTCGGGGCGCGGGTCCGTGGGGCCCTCGCGAGCCGGAGCCGGGCAGCGCAATGCCCGGGTATCCGCATGAGATACCCGGGCAAGCGCAGTCGTCCGCCCTACCCCCGTCCCCACGGGGTCCACCGGTGAGTCCCTGACCCGGACCGCTCTTCCGGATCGGGGCGCCTTTCAGCGCCCCAGCAGGCCGGCAACGGACGACGCCTGTACGACCACCGCGTCCACCCCTCCGAAGAGGTAGGCGAGCAGTGCGGCGAGCGGCAGCACCATGGCCGCCGCCACCAGCGGGTGCCGGGGGCCGGTCCGCCGGGTGCCGCGCATGGCACGCGCGGTGCGCGTCACCGTGTTCGCCATTCCCGCCCCCTTCCGGGGTCCGCCGTGTGGTCGTTCGTTGTGCAGTTGAAGAAGGTGCAGGAGACGGACCGGGCCGGTGGACCGGTACGTCTGGGGGGCGGCGGGCGCTTGACCTCGGGGGACGAGTGCTCCGCCCGCCGCTTGACCTCAACATTAGGTGCGTCCGGAGCCCCGGTCGTCAGGCCCTGGTACCCCTTCGCAGGCCTCCCGGAGGATGACGGCGGCAGCCGCGCGTACTCCCCTGGGTGGATCCCGCGCCCCGGCTCCCCAGGGTCATCCCTGAGCCGCCCGGGCCCCCGCGGCCCGCTCGTGCGCCTGTTCCTCGGCCCGCTCGTCGTCCCGCGGCACGGGCTGCTCGACCAGGGCGAGCACCCGCGTCGCCATGAAGCGCGCGGTCCGCACGACCGTCCCGCTGCGGGTGACCTCGCTCACTTCCACGACCCCGCGGCGCACCGCGGTCTCCACCCGGCGACCGGCCCGGGTGGCCACGACCTCATAGGTGCGGGTGCTGTCCCCCGCATCGACGACTATCTCCACGCGATCACCTTTCACGGCGTCATTCCCCTTCGCAGGATGGACCGTTGGCGGATCGCGGCCAGGTGACGGCCCGCTGTCGGACCGGCACCTCACCGTTGCCTCCAGCTTCCCACCCGGCACTGACAATTCACTGCCCGTCGCCTGCGGGCCTTCACCGCGCGACGGGAGGTGAGTCCGTAAGCTGTGGGCGGCCCACCCGGCCACTGACCCGGCCCCCGCCGGGCAGCAGCGGCCGAAGTGGCGCAGTGGAGCAGCAGGGGGTCCGCCCCCACCGGAGGCAGGGGTACGGACATGGCGATGATGCGGCTGCGGCGCGAGGATCCGCGGGTCGTCGGCGCCTTCCGACTGCACCGGCGGCTCGGCGCGGGCGGCATGGGCGTGGTCTACCTGGGCGCGGACAAGCGCGGCCAGCGGGTCGCGCTGAAGGTGATCCGCCCCGAACTGGCGGAGGACCAGGAATTCCGCTCGCGCTTCGCCCGCGAGGTGTCCGCCGCGCGGCGCATCCGTGGCGGCTGCACGGCGCGGCTGGTCGCCGCGGACCTGGAGGCCGAGCGCCCCTGGTTCGCCACGCAGTACGTGCCCGGCCCCTCGCTGCACGACAAGGTCGCCGAGCACGGGGTGCTCTCCGCCGCCGAGACCGCCTCGATGGGCGCCGCGCTCGCCGAAGGCCTGGTCGCCGTGCACGAGGCCGGGGTCGTCCACCGCGACCTCAAGCCGTCCAACATCCTGCTGTCACCCAAGGGCCCGCGGATCATCGACTTCGGCATCGCCTGGGCCACCGGGGCGAGCACGCTCACGCACGTCGGGACGGCGGTCGGTTCGCCCGGCTTCCTCGCGCCCGAGCAGGTGCGCGGGCTGCCCGTCGCCCCGGCCACCGACGTCTTCGCCTTCGGCGCGACGCTCGCCTACGCGGCCACCGCGGACTCGCCCTTCGGGCAGGGCAGCTCCGAGGTCATGCTCTACCGGGTCGTCCACGAGGAGCCCGACCTCGGCGCGGTGCCGGACGCGCTCGCGCCGCTCGTCTACGCCTGCCTGGCCAAGGATCCGGAGGAGCGGCCCAGCACGGTGCAGCTCTCGGAGCGGCTCACCGAGATCGCGACGCGCGAGGCCCGCGGGATCGGCGCGCCGCGCCGTGAGGGCCTGCCCAAGGCCGCCGGGCCGCGGCCCGAACGGCCCGTCGGGCGGCGCGCGGAGGAATACGCGCAGCAGCGCACGCAGCGGCGGACCCCGCCGCGGCTCGACCCCACCGGTGGGGGCGGCGCGGCCGGGCGCGCATCGGGCCGCGGGCCCGCGTCCTCCGCGCAGGGCCCTGCGCAGGGCTCCGCCGGAAGCGCCGCGGGTGGCGGCGCCGCGGGAGCGCCGAGGCCGACGATGCGGACGACGATGCCCTCCGCGCGCACGCCGGTGCGCACGGCGGGCGGGCGGCGGCCCGTCGCGCCCGCGGCCGGGCGGCGGCGCCTGATGCGGCAGCGGCTCGCGGTGTTCGTGGTCGTGACGCTGCTGGCGGCGGTGATCATCGCGACGGTGCAGGGGTGTCACCACTTCTGAGGGGTGGTGGGTGAGTGCCTCTTGCGCTGGTCGCGCGGACATCCCGCCGTCGTGGCTGAGCGCGCAGTTCCCCGCGCCCCTTGCGCTGGACGCACGAACGACCCGCCGTCCTGCTGCGCCAGGGGGTGCCCCCTGCGCTGGACGCGCGAACCTCCCGCCGTCCTGGCCGAGCGCGCAATTCCCCGCGCCCCTGCGCGGCGCCGTGCCACTGGCGCTGATCGCGCGGACGACCCGCCGTCCTCCTGCGCCAAGGGGTGCCCCCTGCGCTGGACGCGCGAACCTCCCGCCGTCGTGGCCGAGCGCGCAGTTCCCCGCGCCCCTGCGCGGCGCCGTGCCACTGGCGCTGATCGCGCGGACGACCCGCCGT
>NZ_JBIRPW010000004.1:472045-535162 GCF_044332905.1 Streptomyces sp. NPDC021224
GTCCTCCTGCGCCAAGGGGTGCCCCCTGCGCTGGACGCGCGAACCTCCCGCCGTCGTGGCCGAGCGCGCAGTTCCCCGCGCCCCTGCGCGGCGCCGTGCCACTGGCGCTGATCGCGCGGACGACCCGCCGTCCTCCTGCGCCAGGGGGTGCCCGCGGTCACCCGGTCGGAGTCCGACCAGCGCAACCCGCTGCTGGACAACGTCGAGGGCATGGCCCTGGGGCCGCGGTGGGAGGACGGCCCGCGCAAGGGGTGGCGGCCGCTGCTGATGGTCTCGGACGACAACGACAGCGCGAACCAGATCACCCGGCTGTACGCGCTGGCCGTACGGCTTCCGGGGGAGTAACTTACCAAGCGCTTGCTTAGCCATCCGGAGAGCCCGGAAGCGGAAGGGACGGCAGCGTATGGGAAGCATCGAGGCCGACGGGGTACGGGAGCGGGCCCGGGCCCTGCTCGCGGCGCACCCGCCGGAGCGCACACCGGCGGCGGAGTTCCTGCGGGCGCGGTTCGACGCCGGGCTGGCCTGGGTGCACTTCCCGGCGGGGCTCGGGGGGCTCGGGGCGCCGCGCGGACTGCAGCGGGCGGTGGACGAGGTGCTGGACGCGGCCGGGGCGCCCGGCAACGACCCGCGGCGGATCGGCATCGGCCTGGGCATGGCGGCCCCGACGATCCTCGCGTACGGCACCCCCGAGCAGCAGGCCCGCTTCCTGCGGCCGCTGTGGACCGGCGAGGAGGTCTGGTGCCAGCTCTTCAGCGAGCCGGGCGCCGGGTCGGACCTGGCGGGGCTGCGGACGCGCGCGGTGCGCGACGGCGACGACTGGGTCGTGGACGGCCAGAAGGTGTGGACGTCCAGCGCCCACACCGCGCGCTGGGCGATCCTCATCGCCCGCACCGACCCGGAGGTGCCCAAGCACCGCGGCATCACGTACTTCGTGTGCGACATGACCGACCCGGGCGTGGAGGTCAGGCCGCTGCGGCAGATCACCGGTGAGGCGGAGTTCAACGAGGTGTTCCTGACCGGGGTGCGGATCCCGGACGCGCACCGGCTGGGCGCGGTCGGCGACGGCTGGCGGGTGGCACAGGCGACGCTGATGAACGAGCGGGTCGCGATCGGCGGCGGCTCGTCCGTGCCGCGCGAGAGCGGCATGGCCGGGCCGGTCGCGGCGACCTGGCGCGAGCACCCCGAGCTGCGCACGCCCGAGCTGCACGACCGGCTGCTGCGGCTGTGGGTGGAGGCGGAGGTGGCGCGGCTGACCGCCGAGCGGGTCCGGCAGCAGATGGCGGCGGGCGCCCCGGGCCCGGAGGGCTCGGGCCTGAAGCTGTCGATGGCCCGGCTCAACCAGCAGCTCAGCGGGCTGGAGCTGGAACTGCTCGGCGAGCAGGGGCTGCGCTACGGCGACTGGACGATGGTGCGCCCCGGCAGTGTCGACTTCTACGGGCGCGACGCGGGCTACCGCTATCTGCGCGCCAAGGGCAACTCGATCGAGGGCGGCACGTCGGAGATCCTGCGGAACATCGTGGCCGAGCGCGTGCTCGGACTGCCCTCCGAGCCCCGCAACGACAAGGACGTCCCGTGGAAGGACCTGCCCCGATGACCGCCACGACCCCCTCCCCCGCGGCGCCCGGACTGCTGTACTCCGACGTCGAGGACGATCTGCGGGCCGCGGTCCGCTCGGTGCTCGCCGACCGCTGCGGACCGGCCGCGGTGCTGGGCCGGATCGAGACGGACGAGCCGTACGACCCCGCGCTGTGGCGGGTGCTGGGCGGCGAACTGGGCCTGGCCGGGCTGCTGGTGCCCGAGGAGTACGGCGGGCAGGGCGGCTCCGCGCGGGAGGCCGCGGTGGTGCTGGAGGAGCTGGGCGGCGCGGTGGCGCCGACGCCCTTCCTGGGCAGCGCGGTGCTCGCGGCGACGGCGCTGCTGGGCTGCGCGGGGGCCGGGGACGCGGCTGCCGCGCCGCTCGGGCGGCTGGCGGCGGGCGAGGTCACCGCGGCCCTCGCGGTGCCGCTGTCCGCAGCCCCGGGCGGCGGCTTCCCGGCGGGTGTGCGGGCGGATTCCGCCGGCCGGCTGTCGGGACGGGTCACGAGCGTCGCCGACGCGCTGACCGCGGACGTCCTGGTGGTGCCGGCCGAGGGGCCGGACGGACCCGGGCTGTACGAGGTGGCCGCGGCGTCGGTGCTGCTGCACCGGCCGGTGAGCCTGGACCTGACCCGGCCGCTGGCCGACGTCACGCTGGAGGGGGTGCCGGGGCGGCTGCTGGCCGCCGGGGACACCGCGCGGGAGGCGCTGGAGCGGGCGCTGCTGACGGGCGCGGGGCTGCTGGCCTCCGAGCAGCTGGGCGCGGCGCAGTGGTGCCTGGACGAGACGGTCGGCCATCTGAAGCAGCGGCACCAGTTCGGCCGGGTGGTGGGTTCCTTCCAGGCGCTCAAGCACCGGCTGGCCGACCTGTGGCTGGAGGTCGTGTCGGCCCGTGCCGCGGCCCGCAGCGCGGCCGCCGCGCTGGCCTCCTGGGAGCCGCCCGCGCAGAGCGCCGAGACGGAGATCGCGGTGGCCGTCGCGCAGGCGTACACCGCGCCCGTCGCGGTGCGCGCGGCGGAGGAGGCGGTGCAGCTGCACGGCGGCATCGGCATGACGTGGGAGCATCCGGCGCATCTGTACCTCAAGCGCGCGAAGGCCGACGAGATCGCGCTGGGCTCCCCCGGCCACCACCGCCGCCTGCTGGCGGCCCGGGTGGACCTGCCGCCCGCGCCCTGACCGGACGGGGGCGGGCCGCCGACCGGCCCGCCCCGGGCCCGGGGCGTCAGTCCTCGACCGGGCCCAGCAGCTCCAGCAGCCGCCCGCGCCAGGTGAGGGAGTCGCGGATGCCGTCGCGCACGTCGAACTCGGCCTTCCAGCCCAGCAGCCGGGCGGAGCGCTCGGTGCGGGTGTAGGCGCCCACCACGTCCCCGGGGCGGCTCGGTGCGTCCTCGGTGCGCAGCGGGGTGCCGGTGACCTCGCCGAAGGCCGCGGCCAGCTCGCGCACCGTGGTGCCCTTGCCCGTACCGAGGTTGACGACGAGGTGCGGGGGGTGGTCGCCGCCGACGACGGTGTCGAAGCGGGTGAGCGCGGCGACGTGCGCGCGCGCGAGGTCCCAGACGTGGATGTAGTCGCGGATGCCGCTGCCGTCGCTGGTCGGCCAGTCCCCGCCGGTCACCCGGAAGACGTCCCCGTTCTCCCACGCGGCGATCATCTTGCCGAGCGCGTGCGAGGGCTCGCGGACCTGGAGGCCGGTGCGCATGCGCGGGTCGGCGCCGATGGGGTTGAAGTAGCGCAGCGACACCGCGCGCAGCGGCGTACCGGCGGCGGTGTCGGCCAGGATGCGGTCGATCACGGCCTTGGTCTGCGCGTAAGGGCTGCCCGCGGCCACCGGGGAATCCTCGTCCACCGTGAAGTCCGCGCCCGGCAGGTAGACCGAGGCCGAGGAGCTGAACAGGACGCGGTGGCAGCCGTTGCGTTCCAGGTGTTCGAGCAGCGCGATGGTCTTCGCCACGTTTTCCCGGTAGTAGCGCAGCGGCTCGGCCACCGAATCGGGGACGACGATCAGCGCCGCGCAGTGCACCGCCGCCGTGATGTCGGGGTGCTCATGGAAAACCCGGTCCAGCAGCGCGCCGTCCGCGATGTCCCCCTGGTAGAACACCCGGCCCTCGGTGAACTCTTCGAGCCCGGTGACCAGGCTGTCGAGGACGACCGGGGTGTGCCCCTCGTCCAGCAGCGCGCTCGCGACCGTACTGCCGATATATCCCGCGCCGCCGGTGACAAGAATTTTCATCTGCGCTCATCTCCGCTGCCCCGTGCCAGAATTACGGCAACCCTAGCACCACCGTCCGGGCCGCCCCGGGGCCCGAATCCACAGCCTCCGCACAGCGCCGTGGAATATGACGTCCTGGTGATATCGAGCGAGCGGGCCGGACAATAGGTCGGCACCGGCATTTCTTTATGAGGACCGTATTCCGGTCGGAATTCCCCCGATTCCGGGCGCCGGTCACCCGCCCGCGGCCACGGCGTAGAAGGCGACCGCGGCGGCCGCGCCCACGTTGAGCGAGTCGACGTCGTGGGACATCGGGATACGGACAAAGGTGTCCGCGGCGGCCAGCGCCTTCGGGCTGAGACCGGGGCCCTCGGCTCCCAGCAGCAGGGCCAGCCGCGGCAGTTCGGCGAGCGGCAGGTCCGGCAGGGCGGTGGCGTGCGCCGCCGGGGTGAGCGCCAGCAGCCGGAAGCCGGCCTCCTTCACCGTGCCGTACAGATCGCGCGGCCAGGCGTCCAGCCGGGCGTACGGCACGGAGAAGACCGCACCCATCGAGACCTTCACCGAGCGGCGGTAGAGCGGGTCGGCGCAGTCCGGCGACAGCAGCACCGCGTCCATGCCGAGCGCCGCGGCGCTGCGGAAGATCGCGCCGATGTTGGTGTGGTCGTTGACCGCCTCCATCACCACCACCCGGCGCGCGGCGGCGAGCACGCCCGCCGCGTCCGGCAGGGCCTTGCGCTGCATCGAGGCGAGCGCGCCACGGTGCACGTGGTAGCCCGTGACCCGCTCGGCGAGGGCGTCGTCGACGACGTAGACGGGCGCCGCCACCTCGGCGACGACGTCCCGCAGCGCCTCCAGCCACTTCTCGGTGAGCAGCATCGAACGCATCGGGTAACCGGCCGCGAGCGCCCGCCGGACCACCTTCTGGCCCTCGGCGATGAAGAGGCCCTCGGCGGGCTCGCGGCGGCGCCGCAGCTCGACGTCGGTGAGGCCGGTGTAGTCGTGCAGCCGCGGGTCGTCCGGATCGGTGACCGCGACCGGTTCAGCCATGGACGTTGCCCTCGGTGTACGCGCCGCCCGGCCCGCCCACCGTCACGACGTCGCCGACGACCACGACCGCGGGCGGCCGTACGCCCTCCTCGGCCACGATCCGGGCGACCGACGCGAGCGTGGCGTCCACCCGGCGCTGCGCCGCCGTCGTGCCCTCCTGCACCACCGCGACCGGGGTGCCCGCCGGACGGCCGCCCGCGATCAGCGCGTCCGCGATGGCGCCGATCCGCTCCACGGCCATCAGCAGCACGAGCGTGCCGCGCATCCGCGCCAGCGCGGGCCAGTCCACGAGCGAACGGGCGTCGTCCGGGGCGACATGGCCGCTCACCACGGTGAACTCGTGCGCCACACCCCGGTGCGTGACCGGGATGCCCGCCGCGCCCGGCACGCTGATCGAGCTGGAGATACCCGGGACGACGGTCACCGGGACACCCGCGGCGGCGAGCGCCTGCGCCTCCTCCATACCGCGGCCGAAGACGAACGGATCCCCGCCCTTGAGCCGCACCACGGCCTTCCCGGCCTTCGCGTGCTCGATCAGCGCGGCGTTGATCGCCTCCTGGGCCATCGCCCGGCCGTACGGGATCTTCGCCGCGTCGATCACCTCGACGTGCGGCGGCAGCTCGTCCAGCAGGTCGCGCGGGCCGAGCCGGTCGGCGATCACGACGTCCGCCGCGGCGAGCAGGCGGCGGCCGCGCACGGTGATCAGGTCCGGGTCGCCCGGACCGCCGCCGACCAGCGCGACGCCCGCGGTACGGTCCCGGTGCCGGGGCGACACGAGGGTGCCGTCGCGCAGGCCCTCGATCACGGCGTCCCGCACGCCCGCGCTGCGGCGCGGGTCCCGGCCGCTCAGCACGGCGACGGTCAGGCCGTCCGTACGGCCCGTAGCGGGCGTCCACGCGGAGGCCGCACGCGCGTCGTCGCTGCGCACGCACCACACGCGGCGCTCCTCCGCCTCCGCGGAGGCCGCCGCGTTCGCCGCGGGGTCGCGCGTGGCGACCAGCGCGTACCAGGCCTCCGCGAGGTCGCCCGTACGGTACGGGCGGCGCTCCCAGCGCAGCTCGCCGGCCGTGGCCATCGCCTCCACGGAGGGGGTCGCCTCCGGCGCGATCAGGACGACGTCGGCGCCGGCCGACAACAGCGCGGGCAGCCGCCGCTGGGCGACCTGCCCGCCGCCGATCACCACGACCCGGCGCCCCGCGAGCCGCAGCCCCACGGGGTAGGCGGGGACGTCGTCCTTGCGATCCATCGCGCTCCTTCGGCAGTTCACGGCGAGCTTTGATCTTACGGTGCGCGCCGGATACGCCCCGAGGTGCGTCCCGCGCTGCGCGCGCGGCTTTCCGCCGGTGGGGGGCTGGGCGCGCGGTTCCCCGCGCCCCTTTCCCACCGGGCTGGCACGCCATGTCCGTCGCAGGACCTTCCGCCGGTGAGGGCTGGACGCGCAGGTCCCCGCGCCCCCTCCCACCGGGCTGCCACACCATGTCCCTCGCAGGACCTCCCGCCGGCGGGGGCTCGTCGCGCAGGTCCCCGCGCCCCTCGAAACTGCCGCTGGCGCGGCAGCCGCCCGCAAGGGGGGAGGTCAGGACTTTTCGGTGACGCCTGCCGCGTCGAAGGTGGCGACCTCGTGCATGACACGGGCGGCGCTCTGGACGAGGGGGAGGGCCAGCAGTGCCCCCGTGCCCTCGCCGAGGCGGAGGTCGAGGTCGACCAGGGGGCGGAGTCCCAGCGCGGTGAGGGCGGCGACGTGGCCGGGCTCCGCGCTGCGGTGGCCGGCGATGCACGCGGCCAGCACCTCGGGCGCGATGGCGCGGGCCACGAGCGCGGCGGCCCCGGCGGACACCCCGTCGAGGATGACCGGCGTGCGCAGGGCCGCGGCCCCGAGCAGCAGGCCGGTGAGCGCGGCGTGTTCGAGCCCGCCGATCGCGGTGAGGACCGCGATCGGGTCGGCCGGGTCGGGCCGGTGCAGCTCCAGCGCGCGCCGTACGACATCGACCTTGCGCGCGTGCATCTCGTCGTTGATGCCGGTGCCGCGCCCGGTGACCTCCGCCGGGTCCGCGCCGGTGAAGACGGCGACGAGCGCCGCGGAGGTCGTCGTGTTGGCGATGCCCATCTCACCGGTGAGCAGCGCCTTGTTGCCCGCGGCGACGAGGTCGCGGGCCGTCTCGATGCCGACCTCGATGGCGCGCAGCGCCTCCTCGCGGGTCATGGCGGGGCCCGCGGTGAAGTCGGCGGTCCCGGCGCGCACCTTGCGCGGCAGCAGGCCCGGCGTACCGGGCAGCTCCGCGGCGACGCCGACGTCGATGACGCAGACCTCGGCGCCGACCTGGTTGGCGAAGGCGTTGCAGACCGCCCCGCCGCCGAGGAAGTTGGCGACCATCTGCCCGGTGACCTCCTGGGGCCACGCGGTGACGCCCTGGGCGTGCACCCCGTGGTCACCGGCGAAGATCGCCACGGCGGCGGGCTCGGGGACGGGCGCGGGGCAGACCCGGGAGAGCCCGGCGAGCTGCGCGGAGATGATCTCCAGCATGCCGAGGGCCCCGGCGGGCTTGGTCATCCGCTTCTGCCGCTCCCACGCCTCGCCGAGGGCCTTCGCGTCGAGCGGGCGGATGGCGCGCAGCGTCTCCTCCAGGAGGTCGTGCGGCTCCTCGCCGGGCAGCGCCCGGTTGCCGTACTCCTCCTCGTGGACGACCCAGGACAGCGGGCGGCGCTGCGACCAGCCCGCCTGCATCAGCTCGGGTTCCTCGGGGAATTCGTCGACGTACCCGACGCACAGGTAGGCGACGACCTCCAGGTGCTCGGGCAGGCCGAGTTCGGCGACGACCTGGCGCTCGTCGAAGAAGGAGACCCACCCGACGCCGATGCCTTCCGCGCGGGCGGCGAGCCAGAGGTTCTCGACGGCGAGCGCGGACGAATAGGGCGCCATCTGCGGCTGCGTGTGGCGGCCGAGGGTGTGCCGGCCGCCGCGCGTGGGGTCGGCGGTGACGACGATGTTGACGGGCGTGTCGAGGATCGCCTCGATCTTCAGCTCGCGGAACTGCCGGGCGCGGGCCTTCGGCAGCGACTGGGCGTACGCCTCGCGCTGGGCCATGGCCAGCTCGTGCATCTTCTCCCGGGTCTTCTCGGAGCGGATGACGACGAAGTCCCACGGCTGGGAGTGGCCGACGCTGGGGGCGGTGTGCGCGGCCTCCAGGACACGCAGCAGCACCTCGGGCGGGATCGGGTCGGAGCGGAAGCCGTTGCGGATGTCGCGGCGTTCGCGGATGACGCGGTGGACGGCGTCGCGCACGGCGGGCTCGTACGCCTCGGCGGGCTCCCCGGCGGGGGCGGGCGACGCGGCGGCGGTGTCCTGCGCCTCGTCCGCGGGCTCCTCCCCGGCGACGGGCGCGGCCTCCACGACCTCCGCCGTCTCCACCGCTTCCACGGCTTCCACCGCTTCCGCCGCTTCCGCCGCTTCCACGGCTTCCACGGCTTCCACCGCATCCGCCGCCTCCACGGCCTCGGCCCCTTCGGTGGCCTGCTCCGGCTCTGCGGCCTGCTCGGCGGCGGGCTCCTCGGCCACGGGCTGCGCCTCCGGGGCCGCCACCTCGGCTTCCTGGGCCGGGAGTTCGGCCGCGGGCTGCTCGGCGGGGGCGGGCTCGGGCGCGGGCCCGGCGGGCGCGGGGGCCTGCTCGGCGGGGGCTGCGGGCACGGCCGCGGCCGCCTGCTCGTCGAAGGCGGGGCCGGACGGCGGGGCGGCGAGGTCGAGGCCGATGGGCGCGGCGGCGGGCTGGCCGGGCGCGGGCGACGGCACGGCGGGCCCGGCGAGGGCGGGCGCGGGTACGGCGGTGCCCTGCGGCGGGGTCGCGGACGCCTCCTCCGTGTCGGCCTGCTCGGCGGCGGGCGCCTCCGGGGCCGCTTCGGATGCCGGGACGGGTACGGCGGCGGGCTCGGCCTGCGGAAGTGCCGCGGCCGGCTCCGGGGGCGTCTGGGACGGGATGATGCTGTCGGCGTGCGGGATGAGCGACTGCTGGGAGGGCGTGCGGTCGACCGCGGGCCATCCGCCGTGCGGTGCCGCGGCGGGGTCGCCGGGCTCGCCGTTCTGCTGGGCAGGGATGGCGTGCGGGCCCTGCGGCGGCACGTCGAGGTATTCGGGGCCCGCGGTCGGCGGGCCCTGCACGCGGACCGGGGCCGGGCCGGGGGCACCCTGCGCGGGCCCGCGGTCGGCGAGGGAGCGGACGGACACGCCGCCGCTCGGGGTGTCCTGGACCGGCGGGCCCATGTGCAGCGGGCGGCGCGGCGGGGCGGCCGCGACCGGCGGGGTGTCAGCTCCCTGCGCCTGTACGGCGCCCGTGTCCGGCGTGCCCGCCTCGGCGGGATCGCCCGGCACCGCGGCCTGCGGCTGCGCGGCGGCCTCGGCGACCGGCGCGCCCTGTTCGGCTCCCGGCGCCGCACCGCCCGTGGCGGGGTCGGCCGGAGCGGCGGGCGCCTGCCCGGCTCCCGGCACGGTGAAGCCCGCGCCGTGCGACGGCTCGCCCTGCGGCCCCTGCCCCGGCGCCGCGAACCCGGCGGACTGCTCGGCGCCCGGGGCGGCCTGCCCCGGCGCTGCGGCCGCGAACTCCGCACCCGGGAGGTGCCCCGGTACCGCGCCCTGTCCCGGCGCGAGCCCGGGAGCCGCGCCCTCCCCCACGGCGGCGGCACCGGACGCCATGTCATCCGGCGCGCCGTGCACACCGTGCACACCGTGCGCGCCGTGCGCACCGGCAGCCGCGTCACCCGGCGCGGCGAAGCCCGCGGCCCCGTCCTGCGGCGCGAACCCGGCCGGAGCGCCCGGCCCGACGGCCCCGGTGCCCTCGGCGGTACCCGGCCCCGCGAAGCTGTGCTCCTGCGGGACGAATCCGGCGGTCTCGGCGCCCGGCAGCTGGCCCGGCGCGGGGAAGCCCTGCTCATGGGGCGTGCCCGGCAGCGGGAAACCGGGGGCGGATTCGGTGCCGGCAGAGGTGCCGGGAGAAGCGCCGGGCGCGTACCCCGGCGCGAAGTGGTCGGCGGGGAGCGGTGCCTGCGGCGGCTCGGGCTGGAGCGGCACGGGCTGCGGGTCGCTCCAGGTGCCCTGGGGGCCGGGCATGAGCAGGACGTCGTCCTCGTCGTCGAGCCCGGTGCCGGGGGCGGGGGGCTGGTCGAGGTAGCCGTAGGGGGGGTTGTCGAGGCCGGCGGGCGGCTGGGCTCCCCAGCCGGTGGCGGTGGCCTGCGGTGCGCCGAGTGCGCCGGTGTGCGGCTGGTGAGCCGCGTCGCCGACCGCGTTCTCCGGCAGCCCCTCGCCGGGGATCTGACCGGTGTCCGTCATGCGTGCCCCTCGCCCATCGGTTTCGCTCCTTCCAGCCGCCGCGCCGCGCACACCCACCCCTCACCGACTCCAACGAGCGGGCCCGGGATGCGGCACGTCGACCACGCGGACATCGGACGTATCGACACCCCGTCAACGCACGACGACGGCACAACGATCCGTCAGCCTACCCTCACCCGCCGCGCCCACGGCCCCGAAGTCCGCACCGCGGGACGTATCTCACACAAGGCCCCGCGGCAGCGCTCCCACATGCGCAAACGCCGCCTCGCGGGCCCGCCCACCGGCCTTGCCGCCGGGCCCGGTTCAGGGCCTGCTGCCGCACAGCAGGTAGGCCGCCGGGCCGTCCTGCTCCCGCCACTCGGCGTCGGCCGCGGCGGAGCGCAGCAACATGCGTTCGACGGTGTAACCGCCCTCGGACAGCGCGCGGTCGATCTCCGTCGCGGACTCGGGGGTGGCGGCCGCGGCGACGATGCGCTCGGGGCGGCGGGCGGCGCACGCGGCAACGACGTCGGGGTCGGCGCAGCCGATCCGTACCACGTCGGGTTCCGGCAGGTCCTCCAGCACCTGGGGCGCGGTGCCGTGCACGACCTGCATCTGGACGCCGGCCCGGCGGGCGGCGGCGGTGACCCAGTCGCAGGCCTGGGCGTCGCGGTCGACGGCGATGACGGCGGCGCCGAACCGGGCGGCCTCCAGGGCGAGGGCGCCGTCGGCGGCGCCGATGTCCCACACCAGGTCGCCGGTGCGCGGGCCGAGCCGGGCGAGCTGGTAGGCGCGGACGGGCGCGGGCACGTCGCCCCCGTACTCCGCGGGGGGCAGGGCCCAGCCGCGTACCGGGCCGGGGAAGCCGGGGTCGCGGCCGGCGATCCAGCCGCCGCCGCGGGAGGTCGCGGGGCGGCCGCCGGGCGCGGTCGGCAGGGCGGCGGAGCCGAGCACGGCCAGGCCGGGGGCGCCGGTGCTGCCGCCCACGACGAGCACGATGTTGGGGTCGCGCCATATGTGGTCGGCGACCTTGTCGGAGGTCAGCACGGTGATCTGCTCGCGGTCCGAGCCGAGCGCCTCGCAGATGACGAAGGTGCGGTGCACCCCGGCGAGCAGCAGGGCGAGTTCGGCGGGCCCGGCGCCGGGCGCGGTGAGCACGGCGACCTTGGGGTAGGAGCGGCAGACGTTGACGGCGCGGCGCAGGGTGCGGCTGGTGGCGACGACGACCCGGGCGTCGTCCCAGGGCATACCGGCCCGCGCGAAGGCCCGCGCCACGGCGGAGACGCCGGGGATGACCTCGACCTCCAGGCCGTGTTCGGGGTCGCGCAGGGCGCGGACGACACCGAAGAACCCCGGGTCGCCGTCGGCGAGGACGACGGCGGTGCCGCGGTGCCCGGCGATCCGGCGGGCGGCGATGTCGATGCTGCCGAGGACGATGTGCTCGGCCTGCCGGGGGACGTACGGCAGGGCCAGGTGATGGCGGGTGCCGGCGACGAGCGTGGCGGCGTCCAGCGCGGCGCGGGCGGCCTCGGACGGGGGTGAGCCGTCCCATCCGATCACGGTGACCCGGTCGGCCATCGTCGTCTGCCTCCAAGCCGTGGGGGTGGGTCGCGGGGGTGCCGGCGGAGCCTCCCCGGCGGGGCGGAGGTGAGGTCCGGGTGAGAACCCTAACCCGGAGGCGGGCGCCAGGGGTACGCGGATACACGCGGCTGTTGTGGCCGCGGCACGGGCGGCCCGGCGGGCGGCGGCGCGGCAGGGCGCGGGGGCGCTCCGGCATCTGTCGGGCGCGGAGCGGCGGACGGCGGCGGAGAGGGTCGCGGCGCGGGGTTCACCGGTATCCGGGCGGCGCGGGGTTCACCGGCCGCGGACCGGCCGGAGGGCCGGCGGACGCGGTACGCGCGGAGGGCCTGCGGACGCGGTACGGCCGGGGTCAGCGGCGGCGCGAGGCCGCGGAGTAGTCGGCGTAGTCGGGGTAGGGGGCGTACGCGTCGTAGCCCTCCCCGGCCCCGTCCGTGCCAGGGGCGCCGTCGGGGTCGTCCAGGTCGTCGAGGTCCTCCGGCAGCAGGCTCCACACCAGCAGGTCGGTGCGGGTCTCGACCCAGCGTCCGGCGGGGTCGTCGCCGGCCCGGCCGCGGATGAGGCCAGCGCCGCGCAGCACGCCCTCGCTGATGCACCCGATCTTCTGCGCGACCTGCTGCGAGGCGCTGTTGTCCGCGGCGGTGCGCAGCTCGACCCGTTCGAAGCCCTGGTTGCGGAAGAGCCAGCGGACGACGGCGAGCACCGATTCACCGGCGTATCCCTCGCCGCGCGCCCAGGAGGCGGTGAGGTAGCCGATCTCGGTGCCGCGGACGCGCCAGTCGGTGTTCTGGAGCTGGACGGTGCCGACGAGCCGCTGGGTGAGCAGTTCGGAGACGGCCAGCACCAGACCGCGGCCGCCCGTCCGCTCCGCCGGCGCCCCGGTGGTGACGAACGACCGCGCGGTGGCCTCGGTGTACGGCCGCGGGGAGCCGGTCCACGCGGTCACCAGGTCGTCGTTCATCATCTCCACGAGTTCGGGGATGTCGTCCTCGTCGTACGGGCGCAGCAGCAGCCGCTCCGTACTGAGGGAGATGTCCGGGAAGGTGGCGGTCATTCACTGCTCCGTAACCAGGGCGTGGGTGGACTGCACAGCATGCAGCATCGCGCGCGGCGGCCGCCGGGCAGGGTCGGTCCGGGGTGCCGCGGGGGTGCTCGGCGGCGAACGCCCTTCCAGAGTAGGGCGGATGGCGGTCGCCGCGAGTATCCGTGGGCGTCATCCGATCCTGCTACCGTCAGCCCGCGTGACGGTGCACCACGCAGCAGGAGTCGGTTACCAGCGGGCCGCGGGGGTCTACGAGCGCTCCCGGCCGTCCTATCCGCTCGCCGCGCTCGCGGCGCTGGCGGACGCGCTGCCGCTGGAGGCGGGCCGCACGGTCGTCGATCTGGGGGCGGGCACGGGCAAGTTCACCCGGCTGCTGGCGCTGACCGGTGCCGAGGTGCTCGCGGTGGAGCCGGTGCGGGAGATGCGCGAGACGCTCGCCGGGCTGCTGCCGGGGGTGGCGGTGAGCGCGGGCACGGCGGAGGCGACCGGACTGCCGGCGGCTTGCGCGGACGCGGTGGTGGCCGCGCAGTCCTGGCACTGGTTCGCGGAAGGCGCGGCGCTCGCCGAGGTGCGGCGGCTGCTGCGGCCGGGCGGCGCGCTGGCGCTGGTGTGGAACACGTACGACACGTCGGTGCCGTGGGTGCGGGACTTCCAGGACATCTACTTCCGGCTCGCGCCGCGCGACCTGCCGAGCCCTCCGCTGGCCGCGGGTCCGGTCGACGAGCACCGGCAGGCGGACGACTGGCGGCGGGCGTTCGAGGCACCGGGGTCGGGCTGGGGCGAGATCCACGAGCGGCACTGGCCCAACCCGCACTCGACGACGGTCGCGGACGTCGTGGAGCGCATGATGTCGTCGAGCCATATCGCGGTACTGGACGAGGACGCGCGGGCGAGGGTGCGCACCGAGCTCGCCGGGGTGCTCGGGGCGCACGACGCGACGCGGGTCAGCGGCGCGATCGAGATGCCGTACACGACGGACGTGTACTGGGTGCGCCCCGCCTGACCGGCGCGGGCCGGGCGGGGCGCGGAACCTTCGGGACGGCCCGGCTCAGGCGGCCGGGGTGCCGAACGCGGGGACGACCGCGCCCTTGAAGGTGTCCTTGATGTACTGCTCGACCTGCGGGGAGTTGAGCAGCTTGACGAGCTTGACCACCCGCGGGTCGTTCTCCTGGCCCTTCTTGACGACCAGGATGTTGGCGTACGGGTTGCCGGTCGCCTTCTCGGTGACCAGGGCGTCCTTGACGGGGTTCAGGCCGCCCTCGATGGCGTAGTTGCCGTTGATGACGCCCGCGTCGACGTCGCCGAGCGAGCGCGGCAGCTGCGCGGCCTCCAGCTCCTTGAAGTGCAGGTGCCTGGGGTTGCCGGTGACGTCGGCGGGGGTGGCGGTCTGCCCGGTGCCGTCGCGCAGCGTGATGAGGCCGTTGGCGGCGAGCAGGCCGAGGGCGCGGGCCTCGTTGGTGGTGTCGTTGGGCACCTCGACGGTGGCGCCGTCCTTGAGCTCGGACAGCGAGCCGATCTTGTGCGAGTACAGGCCCAGCGGCTCCAGCTCGACGTCGGCGACGGCGACCAGGTGGGTGCCGTTCTTCTTGTTGAAGTCGTCGAGGTAGGGCTTGTGCTGGAAGAAGTTCGCGTCGACCTGGCCCTGCTCGGTGGCGGTGTTGGGCAGGACGTAGTCGGAGAACTCCTTGACCTGGAGGTCGAGTCCGGCGCTCTTGGCGAGGTGGTCGCGCACGAAGTCCAGGATCTGGGCGTGCGGGGTGGGGCTGGCGGCGACGACGAGCGGCGCGGAGGCGTCCTTGGCGGCCTTGCCGTCGGCGGAGCTGGAGCTGCCGGACTTCGAGCCGGAGTCGGAGCCGCACGCGGACAGGCCGAGCGCGAGAGCGCCCACGGCAGCGGCGGCAGCGGTGATCTTGAGTGTCCTACGCACGAAAAGTGCCTCTTTCTTGTGTTTCGTGGTGCCTGTTTTTCAGGTCTCCGGCCGCCCCGCGCGGGTGGTGCGGGGCAGCCGGACATCAGGGGGCGGTGGGGGCCGGATCCGCCGGGCGCGCCTTCAGCAGCCGCAGCCGGGGCGCGGCCGAGGAGCGTCCGCGGCGGGCGACGGCGCGGGCGGCGAGGTCGCCGGCCAGCTGCACGAGGGTCACGAGGACGACGAGGACGGCGACGATGACCCACATGAAGCCGGTCTCGAAGCGCTGGTAGCCGTAGCGCAGCGCGAGGTCGCCGAGTCCGCCGCCGCCGACCACACCGGCCATGGCCGAGTAGCCGACGAGGGCGATCACGGTGGTCGTGGCGCCCGCGACGAGCGAGGGCAGCGCCTCGGGCAGCAGCACCTTGCGCACCACCGTCCAGGTGCTGCCGCCCATCGACTGGACGGCCTCCACGAGCCCGCGGTCGACCTCGCGCAGCGAGGTCTCCACGAGCCGGGCGAAGAACGGGACGGCGCCGACGGACAGCGGGACGACCGCGGCCTGCCAGCCGATCGTGGTGCCGACGATCGTGCGGGTGAAGGACATCAGCGCGATCATCAGGATGACGAACGGCAGCGAGCGGCCGAGGTTCACGACCGCGCCGAGCACCTTGTTGACGACGCCGCCGACCGCTCCGTGCAGCAGCCCGCCGCGGTCGGTGAGGACCAGCAGCACGCCGATGGGCAGCCCGGCGGCGATCGTGACGGCGGCGGACCAGCCGACCATCCGCAGGGTGTCCCCCAGCGCCTGGGTGATCAGCGGGTGCATCTGCGACCAGGTCACTTGGCCACCGCCGGGGCCGCTGCCGGGCCCTCTGCCGGGGACGTGCCCTGCCCGGACGGGGCGACGTCGACCTGGAGGCCCTGTTCGCGCAGGAAACCGATGGGCACGACGTTGTCCTCGAAGCGGCCGGGCAGCTCGATGCGCATCCGGCCGATCTGCCGTCCGTCGTAGGTCTCCATGGCGGCGCCGAGGATCGACACGTCGACGTTGTAGGTACGCGCCAGCTGGGAGATCACCGGGCGGGTCGCGCTGTCGCCGTGGAAGGTGAGGTCGACCACGGTGCGGTCCGGGCCGGAGGCCGTGCCGCCGAGCGGGAAGAGCTCGCCGGCCAGTTCGGAGCCGGGCGTGGCCAGCAGTTCCGCGACGGTGCCGGATTCCACCACTCGTCCGCCTTTCATGAGGGCCGCCGAGTCGCACACGGCCTTGACGACGTCCATCTCGTGCGTGATGAGCAGCACGGTCAGGCCGAGCTGCCGGTTGAGGTCGCGCAGCAGTTCCAGCACGGAGCGGGTGGTCTCCGGGTCGAGCGCCGAGGTGGCCTCGTCGGAGAGCAGCACCTTGGGGCGGCCGGCGAGCGCCCGGGCGATGCCGACGCGCTGCTTCTGGCCGCCGGACAGCTGCGCGGGGTAGGCGCGGGCCTTGTCGCCGAGGCCGACGAGGTCGAGCAGCTCACGGGCGCGGGCGGCGCGCTCGCGGCGGGTGACGCCCTGGATCTCCAGCGGCAGCTCGACGTTGTCCTGGACGGTGCGCGAGGAGAGCAGGTTGAAGTGCTGGAAGACCATGCCGATGCCGGCCCGCGCGGCACGCAGCGCGGCCGGGGCCCGGTCGGAGCGGCCGGCCAGCGCGGTGAGGTCGCGCCCGGCGACCTCGACGGTGCCCGAGGTGGGGCGCTCCAGCAGGTTGACGCAGCGGATCAGGGTGCTCTTGCCCGCGCCGCTGCGGCCGACGACGCCGTAGACCTCGCCTTCGCGCACCGCCAGGTCGACTCCGTCGAGTGCGGTGATCTCGCGGTCGCGCGAGCGGTAGACCTTGCGCAGGTCGGTGGTGGTGATCACAGGGGTGTCCATCTGGTCGGGCGCACGGCGGACGTACCACCGCACAGGGGGTGTGCTTCGGGGGCGTGGCGCAGCCACGGCGTCCCGGGCGCGGCGCGGCGCTGCACCGGGAGGGGGTGTGACGCGGGCGGCGGGCGCCGGGGGCGGCGACCGCTCAGGGCCTCAGGTCAGGCACACATTCGACACATACGACACATACGACGAACACCGGGCGTGGTCGCCTCGGTCGCGCGGCTGCGGCGGTTCGTCGTGGTCATGGACCCCAGTAAACCAGACATCCCGACCGGTTCCGAAATCCGGGCACCCTGTCCAGTATCCGGACGCCCGGTGGAACGGGCGGCCCCCGGCCCCGGGGCGGCGGGACGGGGGTGGGAGAACGGGCGGCCGCGCGGCCGTAATACAGTCGGCGCATGCTCGACGCGGTCACCCTCACGGTCTCGGTCATGGCGCTGCTGCTCGCGGCGTGGTGCGCCTGGTCCGCGTACCGCGACGAGCCGACCAACGACCGGCATTTCGTCGGCATGGCCGTGGTGACGCTCGCCACGCTCGTGCAGCTGGTGGTCTCGCTGGTGCAGCTCGGCCACGGCGACCGCCCCGAGCAGGGGGTGCCGGTCTTCGTCGGCTATCTGATCGGCACGGTCTGCACCATCCCGGCCGCGGCGTTCATGTCGCTGACCGAGCGCAGCCGCTGGGGCACCGCGGTCGTCGCGGCCGGCGGAGTGATCCTGGCCGTGCTGGAGCTGCGGCTGTACGACATCTGGGGAGCCGGTCATGGCTGAGGACACCACCACCGCGGACGACGGCACGCAGGCCGCGGCGGAAACGGCGGCGGAGGGCGCGCAGCCCGCGGGCGGGCGGCTCGGGCAGGGACCCGGGCGGCTGCTGCTGTGGTTCTACGGGGTCTTCACGGTGGCCGCGCTCTCCCGCTCGATCACGCAGATCTCGACGAAGTTCCACGAGGCGCCGCTGGCGTACGTGCTCTCGCTCGCGGCGGGCATCGTCTACGCGGTCATCACCGTCGCGCTGTGGCGGGGCGGCGAGCAGGCCCGCAGGGTCGCGCTGGTGTCGTGCTCGGCCGAACTGCTCGGCGTCGTCGCGGTGGGCGTCCTGACCGTGGCGGACTCCTCGGCCTTCCCCGACCAGACCGTGTGGTCGGACTTCGGCGTCGGCTATGTCTTCCTGCCGCTGCTGCTGCCGGTCATGGGCCTGCTGTGGCTGCGCCGCTCGGCGCGCGAGGCGCGCGCGGCGTCCGCGGCCTGAGACCCGCCGCACGCGGGCCGTTCGTGCTCCACGTCCCGGGCGTGGCGGCGTCGTCGGCGCCGCGCCCGGGACGGGCGGGTCAGGCGGAGGCGGCGAAGGGCGCCTGCTCCGCGGGCTTTTCGAGGGTCACCATGCTCAGCCGCCGGGTGACCGGGCGGGCGGCACCCACCTGGGAGTACCCGAGCTTGCGGTACATCCGCAGGTTGACCTCGCTGCGGTGGCCGGTGGAGAGCTGGTAGACCTTGGCCTCCCGTTCGGCCGCGAGACGGTCCTCCAGGGCGGACAGCAGCCGCCCGCCGAGGCCGTGCCGCTGAAGTCGCGGGTGCACGATCAGCTTGCCGATCAGGGCCGTCCCGTCCCCGTCGACGGTTCCCCGCACGGAGCCGACGACCTCCTGGCCGAGACGGGCCACCAGGACGCAGCCTTCGGCCAGTTCGGCCCGCAGCTCGTCCAGGGTCTGGGTGAGAGGTTCGATGGTGTAGTCGCCGTAGATCTCGGCTTCGCTCTGGTAGCAGAGGTACTGGAGTTTCAGGATCTTTTCGGCGTCGCTTGCTTCCGCCGTAGAGATGGTCACGCTCATGCCCATGCGCGCAGGCCTCCCCTTCGAAATCCGTCCGGGCAGTCTGAGGGTGAGGTGTGCGCCCGGGACGTGTGCCTGAACGGAGTCGGTGCGGTCGGCACCGTCTCCGTGGCGCCGATGATCGCACAAACATCCCTGCCGGTCAGTGACTTGCACTGCCCGCTCCAGGCTCCTCCGGGCGTGCAAAGGGTGCCCACTGCCGCCGGCTGTTTACCGTGCATTACCCCTTCTCACCGGGGATCCAACCCTCGAATTCAGGATCGATCGCGGACATCGCGCGCAGCGCGGGCGCGGCGGCCCCTTACCCCCCTGTGAGATTCCCAACTCCGGGGGATCTCCCGGTACATCGGTCCGGCCGTGCCCGGCGCCCGTGGCAGGGCGCCCGGCACGGCCGGCTTCACCTCAGGGAGTGGCCCGCGGGCCCGGTCAGGAGGACAGGTAGTCCGCGCGGGCGAGCACCGCGGTGTCGGCGTTGTCCGTGAACAGGCCGTCGATGCCGGTCGCGAACCAGGTCCTGAAGGCCGCGATCGGGTCGCCGTAGGCGTTCGGGTCGGTGCCGACCTGGAAGTCCGCGGGCAGGAACTGGTTCTCGTTGCGCGCGGTGAAGGGGTGCAGCACCAGACCGGCTCGGTGCGCGTCGCGCACCACCGTGGTGGGCTGGAGCAGCCTGCCCGCGGCGTCGCGGGGGATGACGACGTCGGTGGTCGGGCCGATGCCCTGGGCGAAGCCCGCGATCCAGCGCAGGCCCGCGGGGGTGACGAGGTCGGCCACGGTCCGCTTGTCACCGGCGACGACGAAGTCCCAGGGCTGCGAGGTCAGCCCGTTGAGCAGGAAGATCTTCGCCGCCTCGGCGCCGAGCCGGCCCAGCCGCTGGAGGCTCTGCGCCTCGAAGGACTGGAGGAACTGCGGGGCGCCCGCGCGGTGCCTGCCGTACTGCTTGAGCTGCGCGACCAGCCGCTCCTCCAGCGGCAGGCCGATGCCGCGGAAGTAGGTGGGGTGCTTGGTCTCGGTGTGCAGCCACACCGGCTTGCCGCGCTTGCGGCCCTCCTGCTCGGCCCACTCCAGGACCTCGGCGAAGGTGGGGACGTCCCAGCGGCCGTTGTAGATGGTGTTGTGCGGGCGCACCGCGGGGAGCCGCTCGACCGCGCGCAGCCGCTTGAGCTCGGCGAGCGTGAAGTCCTCGGTGAACCAGCCGGTGGTGGCGGTCCCGTCGATGGTCTTGGTGGTCCTGCGGCTCGCGAACTCCTTGTGGTCCGCGACGTCGGTGGTGCCGCCGATCTCGGGTTCGTGGCGGCACACCAGGTGCCCGTCGCGGGTGGGGACGACGTCCTGCTCGACGACGTCCGCGCCGATCGCGAGCGCGTACTCGTACGATCCGAAGGTGTGTTCGGGCCGGTAGCCCGCGCTGCCGCGGTGGCCCACGATGGTCGGCACCGGCAGCCGCGGGGCGCCGTGCCCCGGACCGCCGTTCTGCGCGGGCCCGGACTGCGCCGCGGCCGAGGTCGCCGTGCCGATCACTGCGCCGCCGGCGCCGAGCGCCGCCGCGGACAGCAGGGCGCGCCTGCCGGGGCCCGTTGTGTGCTGGTCATCCGTCATGCGCGCATCGTGCCGCGAACAGCTTGCGTACGGCCGACGCCGTGCGGAACACATCCGTAACGCGCGTCAACAGTGGATGCCTTTCGCGTGAACCCGACGTGCGGCGGGCCTGGGGGCGCAAGTATCGTCCTGGTGTACATACGGACCGGTAGGGACCGGCCGGCCGACGGTGCGAAGCGGAGGAACACGGTGTCCCGCAGTGTGCTCAAGATGATTCTCGGACTGCTCTTGCGGGTCCTCTACCGCCCGGTCGTCGAGGGCGCGCAGCACATCCCGGGCGACGGGCCGGTGATCCTGGCGGGCAACCATGTGACCTTCATCGACTCGATCTTCCTGTCGCTGGCGGTCAAGCGGCAGGTGTACTTCATCGGCAAGGACGAGTACGTCACCGGCAAGGGCGTCAAGGGCCGGCTGATGGCGTGGTTCTTCACCACCTGCGGCATGATCCCGGTGGACCGGGACGGCGGGCGCGGCGGTGTCGCGGCGCTGATGACCGGCCGCCGGGTGCTGGAGGAGGGCCGGATCTTCGGCATCTACCCCGAGGGCACCCGCTCCCCCGACGGCCGCCTCTACCGCGGCCGCACCGGCGTCGCCCGGCTCACCCTCATGACCGGCGCGCCGGTCGTGCCGTTCGCGGTGGTCGGCACCGACAAGGTGCAGCCCGGCGGCTCCGGCATGCTGCGCATCGCCCCGGTCGGCATCCGCTTCGGCCGCCCGCTGGAATTCGCCCGCTACGACGGTATGGACCGCGACCGCTATGTGCTGCGGGCCGTCACCGACGAGGTGATGAGCGAGGTCATGCGCCTCGGCGGCCAGGAGTACGTGGACATGTACGCGACCAAGGCGAAGGCCGCCTGAGCCGGACGGCACGGCGGCACGACGAAGCCGGGCGGCCCCTCGGGGGCCGCCCGGCTTCGTCGTGTTCCGGCTACTGCTTGGCCTGCGCCCAGGTGTGCTGGGCGGCCAGGTCGGCCTTGACCTCGGCGAGCTGCACCGCGACCGCGGCGGGGGCGGTGCCGCCGCGGGCGCTGCGGGCGGCGAGGGCGCCGCGGACGTCGAGCACCTCGCGGACCTCGGGCGCCAGGTGCGGGGAGATCTTCGCGAACTGCTCGTCGGTCAGCTCGTGCAGCTCGATGCCCTCGGCCTCGCACACCTTGACGCACTCGCCCGCGACCTCGTGCGCGACCCGGAAGGGCACGCCCTGCCGGACCAGCCACTCGGCGATGTCGGTGGCGAGCGAGAAGCCCGCGGGGGCCAGTTCGGCCATCCGGTCGGTGTGCACGGTCAGCGTGGCCATCATCCCGGTGAAGGCCGGGAGCAGCACCTCCAGCTGGTCGACGGAGTCGAAGACCGGCTCCTTGTCCTCCTGGAGATCCCGGTTGTAGGCCAGCGGCAGCGCCTTGAGGGTGGCCATCAGACCGGTCAGGTTGCCGATCAGGCGGCCGGACTTGCCGCGGGCCAGCTCGGCGATGTCGGGGTTCTTCTTCTGCGGCATGATCGACGAGCCGGTGGAGAAGGCGTCGTGCAGCGTCACGAAGGAGAACTCCTTGGTGTTCCACAAGATCACCTCCTCGGCGATCCGGGAGAGGTCCACGCCGATCATGGCGGTGACGAAGGCGAACTCCGCGGCGAAGTCGCGCGCCGCGGTGCCGTCGATGGAGTTGCCGGCCGAGCCGCCCTCGAAGCCCAGGTCGCGGGCGACCGCCTCGGGGTCCAGTCCCAGCGAGGACCCGGCGAGCGCGCCCGCGCCGTACGGCGAGACGGCGGTGCGGGTGTCCCACTGCCGCAGCCGCTCGGCGTCCCGGGACAGCGCCTGGGCGTGCGCGAGCACATGGTGGGCGAAGAGCACCGGCTGGGCGTGCTGGAGGTGGGTGCGGCCGGGCATGACGGCGTCGGGGTGCGCCTCGGCCAGGCCGACCAGCGCGTCCTGGAGTTCGGCGAGCAGGCCGCCGATCGTCCGGGCGTGGTCGCGCAGGTACATCCGGAAGAGGGTGGCGATCTGGTCGTTGCGGGACCGACCGGCGCGCAGCTTGCCGCCCAGTTCGGGGCCGACGCGCTCCATCAGGCCGCGTTCCAGCGCGGTGTGCACGTCCTCGTCGGCGACGGTGGCGGTGAAGTCGCCCGCGGCGACGTCGCTCTCCAGCCGGTCGAGCCCGGCGATCATGCGGTCCAGCTCCTCGGCGCTGAGCAGCTCGGCGCGGTAGAGGACCCGGGCGTGCGCGCGGGAGCCCGCGATGTCGTACGGCGCGAGCCGCATGTCGAAGTGGATCGAGGCCGACAGCCTCTCCAGCGCGGCGGACGGCCCGTCGGCGAACCGCCCTCCCCACAGCTTGCCGCCCTGCTGTTCGGCGCTCACAGTGCCAGCTCCCTCTCGACGGTGCATACGCTCATTGGCATAAGTATGCACTCCACCGTATGAATAGTCAAAGCTGCGGGCCCGGGCCCCGTACGGCGGGTTCAGACCTCGCCCTGGGCCAGCCGCAGCAGGTGGTCGGCGAGCTTCTGGCCGCCGGCGGGGTCCCGGCTGATGAGGACGACCGTGTCGTCACCCGCGATGGTGCCGAGGATGTCGTAGACCTCGGCGGTGTCGATGGCCGACGCGAGGAACTGCGCGGCGCCCGGCGGGGTCCGCACCACCACCAGGTTGGCCGACGCCTCCGCGGAGATGAGCAGCTCACCGGCCAGCCGGCGCATCCGCTCCTCCTTGACGGACTCGCCGAGCGGCGCCTGCGGGGTGCGGAAACCGCCCTCGGACGGGACGGCGTAGATCAGCTCCCCGTCGTTGGTGCGGATCTTGACCGCGCCCAGCTCGTCCAGGTCGCGGCTGAGCGTCGCCTGGGTGACGCTCAGCCCGTCGTCGGCGAGCAGCTTGGCGAGCTGGCTCTGGGACCGCACCGGCTGCCGCCCCAGGATGTCCACGATCCTGCGGTGCCGCGCCGTGCGGGTCTGCGGCACCGAGTGGCTGCCGCCGTGCTGCTGCGCCTCGCTCATCGTCGGGTCATTCTCCGTCCGTCCGCTACTTGCCCTGCCGGGTCGCCGCGTGCGCCCGGTCCAGGATGTCCGGCAGCGCCTGGAGCAGCGCGTCCGTCTCGGCGTCGCCGACGATCAGCGGCGGCGCGAGCCGCACCGTGCCGGGCACGGCGGCGTTGACCAGGAATCCGGCGTCCTGCGCCGCCTGCTGGACCTGGGCGGACACGGGCTCGGTGAGCACGATACCGATCAGCAGGCCCGCGCCGCGCACATGATCGACCAGCGGATGGCCGAGCGCCGCGATGCCGTCGCGCAGCTTCTCGCCCTGCCGCTCGACGCTGTCCAGCAGCCCGTCGGCCTCGATGGTGTCCAGCACCGCGAGCGCGGCCGCGCAGGAGACCGGGTTGCCGCCGAAGGTGGAGCCGTGCGCGCCCGGCGTGAAGAGGTCGGCGGCCGGGCCGAAGGCGAGCGCGGCGCCGATCGGCAGCCCGCCGCCCAGGCCCTTGGCGAGCGTCACCACGTCCGGCTGCACACCCTGGGCCAGGCACTGGGCCCAGTGGCCGGTCCGGCCGACGCCGGTCTGCACCTCGTCCAGCACGAGCAGCGTGCCGGTCGCGGCGGTGATCTCCCGCACCTCCCGCAGATATCCGGCGGGCGGCACCACGACGCCGTTCTCGCCCTGGATCGGCTCGACGATCACCAGCGCGGTGTCGGTGTCGACCACGGCGCGCAGCGCGTCGGCGTCACCGAAGGGGACGTGCACGACGTCGCCGGGCAGCGGCTCGAACGCCTCACGCTTCTTCGGCTGGCCGGTCAGCGCGAGCGAGCCGATGGTGCGGCCGTGGAAGGCGCCCTCGGTGGCGACCATCTTCTTCCGCCCGGTGAGCCGGCCCAGCTTGAAGGCCGCCTCGTTGGCCTCGGCGCCGGAGTTGCCGAAGTACACCCGGCCGGGCCGGCCGAAGATCCGCAGCAGCCGCTCGGCGAGGGCGACCGGGGGCTCGGCGACGAACAGGTTGGAGACGTGGCCGAGCGCGCCGATCTGCCGGGTGACCGCCTCGACGACCGCGGGGTGCGCGGTGCCGAGCGAGTTGACGGCGATGCCGCCGAGGAAGTCCAGGTAGACCTTGCCGTCGGCGTCCCACAGCCGGGCGCCCTGT
Organism: Streptomyces sp. NPDC021224; assembly: GCF_044332905.1. Lineage (NCBI taxonomy): Bacteria > Bacillati > Actinomycetota > Actinomycetes > Kitasatosporales > Streptomycetaceae > Streptomyces > Streptomyces sp. NPDC021224. The sequence goes on from NZ_JBIRPW010000004.1 coordinate 496,161, forward strand.
CCGCCGACGAGCGGCAGCCGGGGGGTGCCGTAGTTGTCCATGAGCGCGCCCTGCCAGCGGGCGGTGAGCGCCTCGTTGCCGGTCGTCTCCGTGGTCGCGGCTGTCTCGGTGGCGGTCACCGTGCTCCCCCTTCTGTGCTTGCGGGCGTCTGCTCGGGTACGTACTCGGTGGCGCGCAGGGCGGGCGCCGGGGGCTCGTCGGGGACGACCATCGTGCCGATGCCCTCGTCGGTGAAGATCTCCAGCAGGATCGAGTGCTGGACCCGGCCGTCGATGACGCGGGCGGTGTGCACGCCATTGCGTACGGCGTGCAGGCAGCCCTGCATCTTCGGGACCATGCCGCTGGACAGGTCCGGCAGCAGCTTCTCCAGCTCGCTCGCGGTGAGCCGGCTGATCACCTCGTCGCTGTTGGGCCAGTCCTCGTACAGGCCCTCGACGTCGGTGAGGACCATGAGCGTCTCGGCGCCCAGCGCGGCGGCGAGCGCGGCGGCCGCGGTGTCGGCGTTGACGTTGTAGACGTGGCCGTCGTCGGCGGAGCGGGCGATCGAGGAGACGACCGGGATCCGGCCGTCGGCCAGCAGCGCGTCGATCGCGCCGGTGTCGATCGCGGTGATCTCGCCGACCCGGCCGATGTCGACCGCGGCGCCGTCGATCACCGGCTGGTGCCGGACCGCGGTGATGGTGTGGGCGTCCTCGCCGGTCAGGCCGACCGCGAGCGGGCCGTGCTGGTTGAGCAGCCCGACCAGCTCGCGCTGCACCTGCCCGGCCAGCACCATCCGGACCACGTCCATGGCCTCGGGCGTGGTGACCCGCAGCCCCGCGCGGAATTCGCTCACCAGGCCGTGCCGGTCGAGCGCGGCGCTGATCTGCGGGCCGCCGCCGTGCACGACGACGGGCTTCAGACCGGCCTGCCGCAGGAAGACCACGTCCTGCGCGAAGGCAGCCTTCAGCTCCTCGTCGACCATGGCGTTGCCGCCGAACTTGATGACCACGACCCGGCCGTTGTGCCGGGTCAGCCAGGGCAGTGCCTCGATCAGGACCTGGGCCTTGGGCAGGGCCGCGTGCTTGCGGGTGCTGGGTGTCGTCGTCATGAGCTGTACGCGCTGTTCTCGTGGACGTAGTCGGCGGTCAGGTCGTTGGTCCAGATCGCGGCGGAGGCGTCGCCCGCGGCGAGGTCGGCGGTGATGACGACCTCCCGGAAACGCATGTCGACCAGCTCGCGGTCGTCGCCGACCTGGCCCTTGCGGCACACCCACACACCGTTGATGGCGACGTTCAGCTCGTCCGGGTCGAAGGTCGCCGACGTGGTGCCGATCGCGGACAGCACCCGGCCCCAGTTGGGGTCCTCGCCGTGGATGGCGCACTTGAGCAGGTTGCTGCGGGCGATCTGGCGGCCGACGTCGACCGCCTCGTCCTCGGTCGCCGCGTTCACCACGTCGATCCGGATGTCCTTGCTCGCGCCCTCGGCGTCGCCGATCAGCTGCCGGGCCAGGTCCGCGCACACCGCCCGTACCGCCTCGGCGAACTCCGGCAGGTCCGGGGTGACGCCGGAGGCGGCGGACGACAGCAGCAGCACGGTGTCGTTGGTGGACATGCAGCCGTCGGAGTCGGCCCGGTCGAAGGTGACCCGGGTGGCCTCGCGCAGCGCCTTGTCCAGCGCGGGCGCGTCCACGACGGCGTCGGTCGTGAGCACCACCAGCATGGTCGCCAGGCCCGGGGCGAGCATGCCCGCGCCCTTGGCCATGCCGCCGACCGTCCACCCGGCGGGGCTGGACACCACCGCGGTCTTGTGCACGGTGTCGGTGGTCTTGATGGCGATGGCCGCCTTCTCGCCGCCGTGCTCCGACAGCTCGGCGGCCGCCCGCTCCACGCCGGGCAGCAGCTTGTCCATCGGGAGCAGCAGGCCGATGAGCCCGGTGGAGGCCACCGCGACCTCGCCCGCGCTGTGCCCCAGCACCTCGGCCGCCTTCTCGGCGGTGGCGTGCGTGTCCTGGAAGCCCTTGGGGCCCGTGCAGGCATTGGCGCCGCCGGAGTTGAGCACGACCGCGGTGACCGCGCCGCCCCTGAGCACCTGCTCCGACCACAGCACGGGCGCGGCCTTCACCCGGTTGGAGGTGAAGACACCCGCCGCGGCGCGGCCCGGACCGTCGTTCACCACCAGGGCGAGGTCGGGGCTGCCGTTCTCCTTGATCCCGGCGGCGATGCCCGCCGCCCGGAATCCCTTCGCAGCGGTGACGCTCATTCTTTTCCCCTGTTCGCTTCTCCGCCCGCTCGGCACAAAACCGCGGGTCTCGTCGCTGTCTGCGGGCCGGAGGCCTCGCGTGCGTCGCTCACGGAGCAACTCCCACCGTGGTCAGCCCGGTCGTCTCGGGCAGTCCGAGGGCGATGTTCATGCTCTGCACCGCGCCGCCCGCGGTGCCCTTGGTCAGGTTGTCGATGGCGCTGATCGCGATGATCCGGTGCGCCGCCTCGTCGAAGGCCACCTGCAGCTGGACGGCGTTGGAGCCGTACACGGAGGCCGTCGCGGGCCACTGGCCTTCGGGCAGCAGGCGCACGAACGGCTCGTCGCCGTAGGCCTTCTCGTACGCGGCACGCACGTCCGCGGCCGTGACGCCGGGGGCGGCCTTGGCGGTGCAGGTGGCGAGGATGCCGCGGGGCATCGGCGCGAGCGTCGGGGTGAAGGACACCCCGACCCGGGTGCCGGCCGCCGCGCTGAGGTTCTGGATCATCTCCGGGGTGTGCCGGTGACCGCCGCCGACCCCGTACGGGCTCATCGAGCCCATCACCTCGGAGCCCAGCAGATGCGGCTTGGCCGCCTTGCCCGCGCCCGAGGTGCCGGAAGCGGCCACGATCACGGCCTCCGGCTCGGCGAGCGCCGCGGTGTACGCGGGGACGAGCGCGAGCGACACCGCGGTCGGGTAGCAGCCCGGCACCGCGATCCGCCGGCTCCCGGCGAGCGCGGCCCGCGCGCCCGGCAGCTCGGGCAGACCGTACGGCCACGTCCCGGCGTGCGGCGAGCCGTAGAAGCGCTCCCAGTCGGCGGCGTTCTCCAGCCGGAAGTCGGCGCCCATGTCGACGACGAGGACGTCCTCCCCCAGCTGCTCGGCCACGGCCGCGGACTGCCCGTGCGGCAGTGCGAGGAAGACCACGTCGTGCCCGGCGAGCACCTCCGCGGAGGTCGCCTCCAGCACACGGTCCGCGAGCGGCAGCAGGTGCGGCTGGAGCCCGCCCAGTCGCTGCCCGGCGTTGGAATTACCGGTCAGCGCCCCGATCTCGACCTCCGGGTGCGCGACCAGCAGCCGCAGCACCTCACCACCCGCATATCCGCTCGCTCCGGCCACCGCCGCGCGCAATGCCATCGGACCCTCCTCGTCGATGGCATGACTATACGGCGAGCCGCACTTTTATGCAAAGATCTTTGCGAGACCCCGCGCGCGCGAGGGCCGGGCGGACCGTGCCGCCGGGCCGGCGGGCACGTCCCGTGACCGGCTGCGGCGGAGGCACACGTTCCCTGTACGCGGTCGGTAACAGATCACGGGGGCGAGGGAGTTGTGTCCGAGGCATATCGCATACTCGGCTTGCAGCCGAACGGCGAACGGCGAGAGCACCGCGTACCGCGCACCACCCGGGGGAAGAGTCATGCACGCACCTGCCCGCAACAACCGCACGATGTCCCGCGTCCTCGCGGGTGCGGCGGTGGCCGCGGTGCTCGCCGTCGCAGGGTGCCGGTCGAGCGGGGCGGACGCCAAGGACGCCACCTCGTCGTCGCACCGGCCGGGCACGGAGACGCCGGCGCGGCCGTCCGGCCCGGACACGACCGCCTCCCCCGCGCGCGGCAGCAGCACGGACGACGGCGAGCAGGCGCCCTCCTGCGACCAGGACGACCTCACGTCCTCCGCGACGAGCGAGGACGGCGAGGGGCACGAGCCCCGGCACCTGCTCCTGGCCCTGACCAACACCGGTGACCGGCCGTGCACGGTCCACGGCTACCCCCAGGTGCGGCTGGGCGCCTACTCCAAGTCGCCGGTCCAGGTGATCGGGGACAGCGACCCGGCGGGCCCCGCCGTCCTCTCCCCCGGCGACGCCGTCTACGCCGCCCTCCTCGTCAACGGCGCCCGGACGGACACCTACGAGACGAAGGGCATCACCCTGCGCCTCCAGGGCGACAGGCCCGGCACCACCACCGGCCGCCCGATATCGGTGAGCCTCCCCGCGGTGGCCGCCTTCGACGAGGGCGCCCGCGTCACGTACTGGTCGTCGGCCCAGGGCTACGCGCTCGACTTCATCATGTCCCGCTGACCCGCGGCCGGGGCCCGGGGCCCGGGGCCTGGGGTCAGCGGCGGATCGCGCGCAGGACGACGAACTTGGGGTCGGAGGACATCACGTCGCAGTTGCCGAACAGGCGGCGCAGCCGGGTGTGGTGCCCGAGATGGCGGTTGGCGACGACCCACAGCTCACCGCCGGGGCGCAGCGCCGCGCGGGCGGTGCCGAACATCCGGCGGGCGGTGGCGTCGGTGGTCGCCCGGTGCGAGTGGAAGGGCGGGTTGTTCAGGACGAGGTCGGCACTTCCCGCGGGCACGCCCGAGGCCACGTCGGCGACGACGAACTCCGCGCGGGTGGCCGGGTCGGCGCTGGCCCGGAAGGTCTCCTCGGCCGAGGCGACGGCCTGGTGGGACTCGTCGGTGAACAGCACCTCGGACTCCGGATTGGCGACCGCCGCCGCGGTGCCGAGCACGCCGTTGCCGCACCCGAGGTCGATGACCCGGTCCGGGCCCGCACGGTGCGGCAGGTGGGCGAGCAGCAGCCGGGTGCCGACGTCCAGGCGGTCGGCGCAGAAGATCCCGGCGTGGTTGGTGACCGTACGGCCGGACATCGGGCCGATGCCGTCCGGCAGGGAGTAGCGCAGCGGCCACGGGCTGGGGGTGCGCGGCAGGGCGGGATCGGGCGTGCAGTGCACGAGCCGGGCCTTGCGGACGGCGAGCGAGGTACGGGTCGGGCCGAGGATCCGCTCGAAGAGGGCGAGGGTGGAGGTGTGGATCTCGGTCACCATGCCCGCGCCGGCCACGACCGTGCCGGCGTGCACGGCGGGCGCGAGGGCGTGCAGCTGGTCCTCCAGCAGGCCCAGGCTCTTCGGTACGCGCACCAGCAGCAGGTCGATCCGCGCGGGCGGCGCCTCCCGGGTGGTGCGCAGGCTCACCCGCTCCCCGGCACCGGCCCGCCGCAGGTTCGCCCGGGTGGCCTGCTGGCCGAGGAAGGAGTCCGAGATCTGCACCAGCTCGTCCGCGCCGGGGGCGGTCGCGAGGGCGGTGGCCAGCGCTCCCCAGCGGTCGCCGAGCAGCACGGTGGTGGTGCCGGGTCCGCGGCCGGGCGGCTCGGCCGCGAGGTGCGACAGCAGGTAGTCGTCGGCGGCGTCCCAGGCCCGCAGCTGGTCGCGGGGGTCCGCGGGGTGGCGGGTCAGGTCGAGGTCGCCCCACGGGGTGGTGAATCGGTGCATGGTCCCCCCAGCGTAGGGCCTGCGCGCGAGGCGGCCGGACGCCGAGCGGGGCCCGGACGGGAGCGGGGCCCGGGCAGGAGCGGGGCCCGGGCAGGAGCGGGGCCCGGAGGTTTTGTCCATCCTCCGGGCCCCTGTGATGCCGCCGATGGGTCCGTCCGCACCCGTCGGACCGCGGTTCACTCGTCATGTCGTCGCGTTCTGCCATTGAACTACCGCCGCAGGAGAGAGCGGCGGACCGGAGTCGAACCGGCACCTGACGACCCGGACCGCGACCGGTCGGTGCGGCGAGCGGCGGCGAATGCTGAGTCTGGAGCGAGAGTCTGAGATTGACGGCGACGTGTCGCGTCGCTCACGACGAGCTTCAGCTTCAGCTTTGCGCTCCTCGCGCACCCCTCCGCACTCGGGCGGAGGGGGTCCTTGGGGCTCAGCGGGCGAAGACGTACCCCAGTACGGCCTCGCCGACACGCTGATCGGTGACCTCGGCGCCGTTCGCCTCCTCACGGGCGAACTTCACCGCCGTCTGGAGCTTCTCGACCCGGTCCAGCAGTTCGTTGACCCGGCGGGCGGGCAGCGCGCCGGAGAACTTGACGGTGGTCCAGTAACCCACCGGCACGTCCTCGTAGTAGACCTCCACCTGCGCCGGGTGGTTCTCGGTCGCCTCGGCCTTGACGTGGTTGCGCGGCACCTTGCGGGTGCGGATCGTCCGCACCGGCTCCGTCTTCCACGCGTCCGTGGACGGGTCCTGCGACCAGGACTCCGCCGCGTCCAGCACCGGCAGCCGGCGGACGAAGCCGTGCAGCTCGGTCAGCTGCTTCTCCAGGAAGAGCAGATAGGACACCGGGACGGCGGGCACGACGACCCGGCCGTCCACGGTGACGTCGGCCCGTGCCTCGCAGTTCGCCCAGTCCTTTGTCGCGGTGACGTCGAACAGCCGGGTCAGCGCCGCCACCGCGGACCGCAGCACACCCTCCGCCTGCACCTGCACCCGTGTCGACTCGGGCGGCAGTTGCTCGCCCTCCTCGTCCTTCGGCTGGTACGTACGGGATATGCCGGACAGCAGCGCCGGCTTCTGCAGGTCGTGCTGAGCGGACGTCAACTCCTGCTGCGCCTTGGTCTTGACGCCCTTCTCGACCGCGATGATCTGGTTCAGTTTCGCCACGCCCCGACCGTAACAGCCACCCGTGCGCGCGTTCGACCGGTTTCCGGCTACGGCGTGCGCACCCGGCAGGTGTAGTGGTCGGCGACCACCCGGCTCATCGCGCCCAGCGGGTCGGCGGCGACCTGGGTGGCGGAGAAGAAGACGTTGCCGCGCACCTCGCGGTACCCCGCGTCGAAGGTGAGGTGCCGGGACAGCTCCGCCGGATCCTGCCAGGCGTCGGGCTGCCCGGCCACGCCGACCTTGTAGAGCGCCTCGCCGACGTAGAGCCGGACCCGGGTGCCCCGCACGACGTCCGACCACCACGGGACGAGGACGCCGTAGTCGGCGGCGGTGAAGCCGATGTTCCAGTAGACCTGCGGCACGATGTAGTCGATCCAGCCGCGCTTCACCCAGGTACGGGTGTCGGCGTGCAGGTCGTCGTAGGTCTGGACGCCTGCCGTCGTCGCCGAGCCGAGCGGGTCGTTCGCGGCGTTGCGCCAGACGCCGAAGGGGCTGATGCCGAACTGCGTACCCGGGCGGATCGCCTTGATACGGGCGGCCGTCTCCAGGACCAGCAGGTCGGTGTTGTGCCGGCGCCACGCGTCGCGGTCGGGGAAACCGGCGCCGTACGCGGCGTAGGCGGCGTCGTCGTCGAAGACCTGGCCCGCGACCGGGTACGGGTAGAAGTAGTCGTCCCAGTGCACCGCGTCCACCGGGTAGCGGCGCACCGCGTCCAGCATCGCGTCCTGCACGAAGCGGCGGACCTCCGGCAGGCCGGGGTTGTAGTAGAGCTTGCCGCCGTACGGCACCGTCCACTGCGGGTTGAGCCGCGCGGGGTGGGTGGGGGCGAGCCGGCTCGGGTCGTCGCTGTTCGCGACCCGGTAGGGGTTGAACCACGCGTGCAGCTCCAGCCCGCGGCGGTGTGCCTCGCGCACGGCGGTGCCCAGCGGATCCCACCCGGGGTCGCGTCCCTGGGTACCCGTCAGATACTCCGACCAGGGCTCGTACGGAGAGGGCCAGAACGCGTCGGCGGTCGGGCGCACCTGGAACATCACGGCGTTCAGCCGCCGCTGGGCGGCGAGGTCGAGCAGGTCCAGCAGCTCCTGCCGCTGCGCGGCGGGCGTCAGCCCCGGGGCGGAGGGCCAGTCCGTGTTCGCGACGGTCGCGATCCACATGCCGCGCAACTCCCTGCGCGGGGTGCGCACGGACGCGGGGGCCGCCGCCGCGGCCGCGCCGGGCACGATCGCGGCCGCCGCGACACCTGCCGCTCCGGCGGTGAGCGATCTCCGTGAGAGCGAACCCATTCCTGCCTCCTGCTCGTGACGCCGGGTCATGATCGGGGCCGAGCCCCGTCCATCTCTGCCCTCATCTCCCCCGCCCGAACCCCCGCCCCCACCTGCCCCTTGCGGTAAATCCCGCGACCTTGCGGCGGCGACCGCGGTGGGAGGGCACCGCGACCGCCCACCACGGCGGGAAGATCGCGGCGCCCACCGCAGGAGGCACCCCGGGCGCCGGGGGAACCGCCAACCGGCGGAAGGGGGAGGGTCGCTCAAATGGGGGAACGGCACGCGTGATGCGGGCGTGGCGGCACGCGGAGGGGCCAGAATCAGGGCGACGTCCCAGAGCCGCAAGGGGGAGCCGGCTGGATGAGCCAGAAGCGAACCTCGCGCGGCCTGAGCCGCGCACACTGGGCCCTGCTCCCCGCAGGGTGGACCGCGGCGCTCGGCCTGCTCGCCTGGCAGGTGCCGGACGGCTCCGACGTGCTCCCGGCGCTGGCCGCCGCCCCCGCGCTGACGGCCGCGGCGGGCGCCCGCCGCCTCGCGGTGCTGGGCAGCGGCGGCCTCGCCCTCGCCGCGATGGGCGCCGACATCGCGACCGACCAGGTCACCGGGCCGGGCCCGGCCGTGGGGACGGCGGGCGCGGTGCTGACCGTGCTGGCCGCCGGGATGTGGACGGCGGGCCGCCGCTCCGCGCTCGGCGCCGAGCTGGACCGCGCCCGGGAGATCGCCGCGGCCGCGCAGCAGGTGCTGCTCCCGGCGCTGCCACGCCGTCTCGGCGATGTGACGGTCACCGGCGAGTACGTGTCGGCGAGCCTCGACGCCCGGATCGGCGGCGACTTCTACGAGGCCGTCGCCACGCCCTTCGGTGTCCGCGCGCTGATCGGTGACGCCCGCGGGCACGGCCTGCCCGCGATCGGGCTGGCCGCGGCCCTGCTGGGCTGTTTCCGGGAGGCCGCGCACCAGGAGCCGGATCCGGCGGGCGTGGTGCGGCGGCTGGACGGCGCGCTGCGCCGCCATCTGCTGGAGCGCGTCGCCACGGAGGCGGCCCGCGGTGAGGTGTCGGACGCGGCCGAGGAGTTCGCGACGCTCCAGCTCGTGCAGATCGACGACGACGGCACGCTGCTGGTGGTCAACTGCGGCCACCCCGCCCCGTACGTCCTCGGCCCGCGCACGGGGCCGCTGCCGATGGGCGATCCGCTGCCACCGCTGGGGCTGTTCGACGCACCGCGCACGCAGGTGCCGGTCAGTACCGGGCGGCTGGCGCCGGGTGAGGGCCTGCTGCTGCACACCGACGGGGTGACGGACACCCGGGACGCCGCCGGTCGGTACTTCCCGCTGCCCGACACGCTCAACGCGATGGCCGCCCGCCGGGTGCGCGGCACGGAGGTCGCCGAGCTGCTGCGGGACGCGGTGGTGCGGCACGCCGGGGGCCGCTGCGCGGACGACGTCGCCGTCCTGGTACTGCTGCGCGACGGCTCACCTCGTCCGGCCGTGGCGCGCGGTACGGCGCTCTCGGCGTCGTAGCCCCCGCCCGGGGGCGGCCCGCGCCGCGTCACCCGCACGGCCGGTCCCGGGCTGCCGCGGCCGTGCGGGCGCGGGACCGTGGGCGAGGGGGTGTCGTCGTGCGAAGGAGTACGGGCGTGGCCGAACAGCCCGCGAGCGGCACCGGCGGTGCGGCCCCGGCGGAGCCGCAGCTCCAGGCCCGGTCGCAGCCCCCGCCCGCACCGAGCCCGGCGTCGGGTCCTCCCGGACCCCCGACGGTGATCGTGGACGGCCTGCACGTCGTCTACCGCATCTACGGCGCCGATGCCGGACGCGGCAGCGCGACGGCGGCGCTGCGCCGTATCGTGCTGCGCCGCGGCTCACCGGCCGTGCAGACCGTGCACGCCGTCCGGGGCGTGACCTTCACCGCCTACCGCGGTGAGGCCATCGGCATCATCGGCTCCAACGGCTCGGGCAAGTCCACGCTGCTCAAGGCCATCGCGGGGCTCCTCCCGGCGGAGCGCGGCCGGGTCTACACCGACGGCCAGCCCTCGCTGCTCGGTGTCAACGCGGCCCTCATGAACGACCTGACCGGCGAGAAGAACGTCATCCTCGGCGGCCTCGCGATGGGCATGAGCCCGGAGGAGGTCCGGTCCCGCTACCAGGGCATCGTCGACTTCTCGGGCATCAACGACAAGGACGACTTCGTGTCGCTGCCGATGCGCACGTACTCCTCCGGCATGTCCGCCCGGCTGCGCTTCTCCATCGCCGCGGCCAAGCGGCACGACGTCCTGATGATCGACGAGGCGCTGGCCACCGGCGACCGCCAGTTCCAGCTGCGCTCCGAGCAGCGCATCCGCGAACTGCGCAAGGAGGCCGGCACCGTCTTCCTGGTGAGCCACAGCAACGCCGCCATCCGCGACACCTGCACCCGCACCCTCTGGATCGAGCGGGGCGAGCTGCTCATGGACGGCCCCACCGAGGCCGTCGTCAGCGCCTACGAGGCGCACAGCGACGGCAAGCCCCCCGGCTGACCGGGGAACCTGCCGCCGGGCGCGGCTCAGCCGTACGGGTAGAAGCCCGCGCCGGACTTCCGGCCGAGCCGTCCCGCGTCGACCATGCGCTGGAGCAGCGGCGGGGCCGCGTACAGCGGCTCCTTGTACTCGGCGTACATCGAGTCGGCGATCGCGGCGACCGTGTCGAGGCCGATGAGGTCGGACAGCCGCAGCGGGCCCATCGGGTGGGCGCAGCCCATCTCCATGCCGTTGTCGATGTCATCGCGGGTCGCGATGCCCGACTCGTACATCCGGATGGCCGACAGCAGGTACGGGACCAGCAGCGCGTTGACGACGAAGCCGGAGCGGTCCTGGGCGCGGATCGCGTGCTTGCCGAGGACGGTGGTGACCAGGTCCTCCGCGCGCTTGAGGGTGTCGCTGCCGGTGGTCAGCGCCGGGATCAGCTCGACTAGGGCCTGGACGGGCGCGGGGTTGAAGAAGTGGATGCCGAGGACGCGGTCCGGGCGGGACGTCGCCACGGCGAGCCGGACCAGCGGGATGGACGAGGTGTTGGACGCCAGGATCGCGTCCTCGCGCTGCACCACCTGGTCCAGCACCTTGAAGATGTCGGTCTTGACCCGCTCGTCCTCCACCACGGCCTCGATCACCAGGTCGCGGTCGGCGAACTCGCCGAGGTCGGTGGTGAAGGTGAGCCGCCCGAGCGCCTCGTCCCGCTGCTCCGCGGTGATCTTGCCGCGTTCCGCGGCCTTGCCGAGGGAGCCGGTGAGCCGTGCCCGGCCGAGCTCCAGGGCCTCGCCCGTGGTCTCCGCGATCCGGACGTCCAGCCCGGCCTTCGCGCACACCTCGGCGATACCGGACCCCATCTGGCCCGCGCCGACCACTCCGACGCGCTCGATGTCTCCCACTCGACCCAGCCCTCCGTGCAGCTCCATCGCCTACCGCACAGACGTTACCCGGGCCGGTGCCCGAAGCCGCGGCTGGGACCGGCGTGCTGCCCCGGTCCCCACCGCGGCCCCCGGCCGCCGGGCCCGCGCGCCGGCAGTCGCGCGGGCCCGGCGGGCTCGTTCAGGCCTTGGTGCAGGCCTTTCCGTTGAGCGTGAACGAGGCCGGCACCGCGGGGGTGCCGGGCGCCACGCCTGTGAAGCCGACCACGGTGTTGCCACCGGCCGGGATCGACGTGCCCCAGCTCGGCGCGGTCACCGTCACGGCCGCGCCGCTCTGCGTGTAGTCACCGCTCCACAGCGACGAGATCGTCTCGCCCGCGGTGAAGGACCAGCTCAGCTTCCACGGGTCGACGGCCGTGCTGCCGGTGTTGGTCACCGTGGCCGAGGCCTGGAAGCCGCCGGGCCACTGGTTGGTGACCGTGTAGGCCACCGTGCACGAGCCCGCGGGCGCAGTGGTCGGAGGTGTGGTGGGAGGTGTGGTGGGCGGAGTCGTCGGCGGGGTGGTGGGCGGGGTGGTGGGCGGGGTGGTGGGCGGGGTGGTGGGCGGGGTGGTCTGCCCGGTCGTCGGAGGCGTCGTGGGCGGGGTCGTACCGCCGCCCGAGGTGTCCGACGTGTCGCCGTAGATGATCCCGCGCCCGTTGGTCGCGATGTAGACGCGCCCGTAGACCCGCGGGTCGCCGGTGATCGCGGTGTTGGTCACACCCCACTGGTGCTTGTCGTCGTTGATGCGCACCCAGCTCGCGCCGGCGTCGGTGGAGCGGAAGATGCCGCGCACCCCGCCGATCTTCGCGCTGGTGTAGAGCGCCTGGTAGGAGGCGCCGGGCGCGGCCTTGCCGAAGCCGATCGTGTCGGCCTCCTGGACGCCTCCCAGCTTGGTGAACGACGCCCCGGAGTTCGTCGAGTGCCACAGGCCGTACGTGCTGCCGGCGCCCCCGACCACCCATACGTCGCCCTCGGTGCCGGGCAGCGCCTTGAGGTGGGCGCTCTCGGTCGGCAGGCCGGTGGCCGCGGTCGCCGCGAAGGTCGCGCCGCCGTCGGTGCTGACGTAGAACTTGCCGCCCGAGATCCCGTAGAACTTCTTCGGGTTGACCCGGTCGGAGCCGATCGCCGCGCCCGTGGGCAGACCGCTGACGGTCTGCCAGGAGTTGCCGAAGCCGGTGGTGTGCTGGACGCCGACACCGGCGGTGCTCCAGACGAAGCCGCTGCCGTCCGCGGCCGCCGCGATCGAGCCGCCCGCGGCACCGGAGGGGTCGGTGCCGGCGAACCAGTTGGCGCCGTTGTCGGTGGAGAAGGCGACGTGCGCGCCGGTGTCGGCGTTGCCCACCCTGGCGACGATGTTGGCGTTGGTGCCCGCGTAGTCCAGGCTCGTCGTCGTGGTCCAGTTCGGCTGGGTGAACATCATCGCCGGCACGGTGTCGAGACTGGTGTGCCGGAAGCCGCCCAGGTCACCGAGCGCGCTGATGAGCGGGGCGCCGGTGGGCGGGCTGATGAGGTCCTGGACCGAGGTCTCCTCCAGGCCCTTGGCGTTGGGCTTGACGGTGAACTTGGTGCCGGTGTCCCAGTTGGTGAGGTTGTCGGTGCCGTAGATCGTGGCGCCGGTGCCGTACCACATGCGGTTGGAGTTGAACGGGTCGATCTCCAGCGACTCCGTCATCCAGCCGAGCTTGGGCGCCTCCTCGGGCGGTGCGGGGTTGCCGCCCCAGCTCAGCCACGGGGAGGACGAGATGTCCATGGTGTAGCGGTCGGCGCGGGTCGGGTAGCTGGGGGTGTCCCAGGCCCGGGTCCAGGTGGCGCCGTTGTCGGTGGAGCGGAAGATCTGGGTGTCCGCCCACCAGGAGCTGTAGCCGGTGACCATGAGCGTGCCCGGGTGCTGCCGGTCCACGCTGAGGCCGCTGTAGCCGAAGTACGTGTCCGCGTCCGACATCGGGCTGATGTTCGTCCAGGTGCCGGTCGCGGTCGCGTACCGCCACACCTGGCCCTTGGCGCCGTCGTACGGGCCGCCGGTGTCACTGGTGGCGAGGTAGAGGTAGCCGTTGACGCTGTCCAGGACGCCCTTGTGCGCGATGTAGCCGGTGGGCTGCCCGGCGAGCCGGGACCAGGTGGCGCCGCCGTCCGTGGAGCGGTAGACCGTGTTGTCCTTGTCGGCCACACCCACGTAGATCGTCTGCGTGGTGCTGCCCTTGGTGCCGGTACGCGGATCGAAGGTGACCCACACGTCGCCCTGGTTGTCGCTCTGGTAGCCGGTGCTGTCCGACGGGTCGGCCACGTAGGTGCCCGCGTTGGGGAAGGACGCGACCTTCGCCCACGTCACACCCGAGTCGGTGCTGCGCCACAGGCCGTTGCCGCTGGGCGCGGCGAAGTACAGGACGCTGTCCTTGTTGGGGTCGATCGCCAGCCGCTCACCCATGCCGCGGCCGGGCATGTTGCCGCCGAGCTTGAACGGCAGCGCCGTCGACTGCCAGGTCGCCCCGCGGTCCGACGAGCGCATGATGGCGCCGTTGTTGGGGTCCCAGGAGTTGGTGTACATCCCGACCGCCGCGTACACCTTGTCCGGTGCGAGCGCGTCCGTGGCGAGGCTGACCACGCCGTTGCGGTTCCAGTCCGTCCAGCCGACCGAGTCCAGCAGGGGGGTCCAGGACTTGGTCGACTCGTTCCACCGGTACGCGCCGCCGATGTCGGTACGGGCGTAGGCGAGATTCTTCTCGGACTGGTTGAAGACGATGCCGGGGACAAAGCCGCCGCCCTCGATCTGGGCGTTCTTCCAGGTGTACGTGTCCGACACCGCGGCGGGGGCCGCTGCCGCGGCCGGTGAGCCGGTGGCGGCGACGGTCGCCGCGGCGACGGATACGGCGCCGCCTATGAGGGAGAAAGCCGCGACCAGCGCGGCGAGGGGTCTGCGAAGCATGGGGCGTCCTTGAGTGTGGGGGGTGGACGACTCGGGGCAGCGCGGATGCGTGGGAGCGCTCCCACGAGAGGTCCGATGATAGCGCTCACCTCTCGCGGGGAGAAGCCCCGCGGTGTTGGCCTCCAGCCCTCCGGGCTGCCCCTTGCTGTGTTCGCGGGACCGTCCCTCTCCCGTGGCTGGTCGCGCAGTTCCCCGCGCCCCTGAAAAACGCTCACCCTCCCCCGCAGGCGCTCGCGTCTGCGACGCAGGCCGGCACCCCAGGGGCGCGGAAAACCGCGCGACCAACCCACCACCGGCGGAAGGCCGCACCACCCACCGCAAGCGGCACCTGCCTGGGGGCGCGAGGAACCGCGCGACCAACCCACCACCCGCCGAAAGCCGCACCACCCACCGCAAGCGACACCTGCCTGGGGGCGCGAGGAACCGCGCGACCAACCCACCACCGGCGGACGCGGCACCCGGCGCAAGTGGCACCCTCAAGCGCACAGGGGAAAGGGGGCCCGCCCCGAAGGACGAGCCCCCTCCTGCGTGGGGCGGGGCGGGTCAGGCCCCGCGCAGGGTCGCGTTCGTACGGCTCGCCGCCGAGGCGACCGCGGCGTCGCGCGCGGCGGACGCCTCCTCCGCGGTGAGGGTGCGGTCGGGCGCCCGGAAGCGCAGCGCGTACGCGAGGGACTTGCGGCCCTCCCCGATCTGCGGCCCGGTGAAGATGTCGAACAGCCGCACCGATTCGAGCAGGTCGCCCGCCCCGGCGCGCAGCGCCGCCTCCACCTCCGCCGCCGGAACAGCCGCGTCGACGACGAGCGCGACGTCCTGCGTGGCGACCGGGAAGGTCGACACGCGCGGCCCGGTGGCGGTCTCGCCGCCCGCCGCGACGACGAGGTCGAGGTCGATCTCCATCGCGCAGGTCCGCTCGGGTACCCCGAACGCCTTCGTCACGCGCGGGTGGAGTTCGCCCGCGTGCCCGACGACCTGTTCCCCGGCGAGCAGTTCGGCGCACCGCCCGGGGTGGAAGGGTGCGTACTGCCCGGCCCGTGCGGTGAGCCGCACGCCCGCCTCGCGGGCGACCGTGCGGGCGGCCTCGACCGCGTCGGCCCAGGTCGCGGGCTGGGCCTCGCCCCACCAGCCGGCCTGCTCGCGGGCGCCCGCGAGGACGACGCCGACGCGGTGCGGCTGGTCGGGCAGCGCGGCGACGAGCGCGGCGATCTCCTCGTCGGTGGGCCGCCGGTCGACGGGCAGCCGCGGCGGCGGCACCTGCTCCTGGCGGGGCAGGAAGACCAGGCCGGTCTCGAAGAGGGCGAGGTCGTGCGCGCCGCGCCCGTGGTTGCGGCGCAGGGTGCCGAGCAGCCCGGGCAGCAGCGTGGTGCGCAGCAGCGGCTCGGTGTCGTCGAGCGGGTTGGCGAGCCGGACCGTACGGCGCCGGTCGTCGTCCGCGTCGAGGCCGAGCTGGTCGAGGACGTCGGAGCTGAGGAACGGGTAGCTGGGCGCCTCGACGTACCCGGCGCCGGCGAGTGCGCGGCCGACGCGGCGGCGCAGCAGCTGGCCGGGCGTGAGGCCGCGGCCGGCGGGCGGCTGCGGCAGGGTGGCGGGGAGGTTCTCGAAGCCTTCGAGGCGGATGACCTCCTCGGCGAGGTCGTTGATGTAGTTGAGGTCGGGCCGCCAGGAGGGCACGGTGACCGCGAGGTCGTCGGTGCCGGTGACGTCGCAGCCGATCTCCTGGAGGCGCCGGACGACGGTCTCGCGGCCGTAGTCGGTGCCGGCGACCTTGTCGGGGTGGTCGGCGCGCATGGTGATGGTGCGCGGGCTCACGGGCGCGGCGATCTCGGTGACGCCGGGCTCGGCGGTGCCGCCCGCGAGCAGCACCAGCAGATCCACGGTGCGCTGGGCGGCGGCCGAGGTGGCGAGCGGGTCGGTGCCGCGCTCGAAGCGGCGGGAGGCCTCGGAGCCGAGCTTGTGGCGGCGCGAGGTGCGGGCGATCGGGATCGGTGCGAAGTGCGCTGCCTCGATGACGACGTCGGCCGAGCCGCCGTCGGCGATCTCGGTGTCGGCGCCGCCCATGACACCGGCCAGGCCGATGGGCCCGGAGTCGTCGGTGATGACGAGGTCCTCGGCGTCGAGCGTGCGCTCGGCGCCGTCGAGGGTGGTGAGCTTCTCGCCGGGGGCGGCGCGGCGGACCCCGATCGTGCCGCGCACGCGCGCGCGGTCGTAGGTGTGCAGCGGCTGGCCCAGCTCGATCATCACGTAGTTGGCGATGTCCACGGTGAGCGAGATCGGGCGCATGCCGACCTTCTGCAGCCGGCGCTGGAGCCAGATCGGCGAGAGCGCCTCGGGGTCGATGCCGGTGACGGTGCGGGCGGTGAAGCGGTCGCAGCCCTCGGGGTCGGCGATCGCGACGGGGTAGCCGTCGCCGTTGTGCGCGGGCACGTCGATGAGCGCGGGGTCGCGCAGCGGCACGCCGTAGGCGATCGCGGCCTCACGGGCGACACCGCGGATCGACAGGCAGTAGCCGCGGTCGGGGGTGACGGCGATGTCGAGCACCTCGTCGACGAGCTCCAGCAGCTCGATCGCGTCGGTGCCGGGGGCGGGGGCGCCGGGCGGCAGCACGATGATGCCGTCGTGGTCGTCGCCCATGCCCAGCTCGCGGGCGGAGCAGATCATGCCGTGCGAGACCTTGCCGTAGGTCTTGCGGGCGGCGATCTGGAAGTCGCCGGGCAGCACGCCGCCGGGCAGGATGACGACGACGCGGTCGCCGACGGCGAAGTTGCGGGCGCCGCACACGATCTCCTGCGGCTCACCCGTGCCGTTGGCGTCGCCGACGTCGACGGTGCAGAAGCGGATCGGCTTCTTGAAGCCCTCCAGCTCCTCGATCGTCAGGACCTGGCCGACGACCAGCGGGCCCTTGATGCCGGCGCCGAGCTGGTCGACGGTCTCGACCTCCAGGCCGGCGGAAATGAGCTTGGCCTGGACGTCGCGGCCGGTGGCACCGGCGGGCAGGTCGACGTACTCCCGCAGCCAAGAAAGCGGGACCCGCATCAGATCTCCATCCCGAACGGGAGGGTGAAGCGCACGTCACCCTCGACGATGTCTCGCATGTCCTCGACGTTGTGGCGGAACATCAGCATCCGCTCGATGCCGAAGCCGAAGGCGAAGCCGCTGTACTTCTCCGGGTCCACACCGCACGCCACCAGCACCCTGGGGTTGACGACGCCGCAGCCGCCCAGCTCGATCCAGCCCTCGGAGGAGCAGGTGCGGCAGGGGCGGTCGGGGTTGCCGACGGACTCGCCGCGGCAGACGTAGCAGAGCATGTCCATCTCGGCGGACGGCTCGGTGAAGGGGAAGTGGTTGGGGCGCAGCCGGGTGGTCATGCCCTCGCCGAACAGCGAGACGACCATGTGGTCGAGGGTGCCCTTGAGGTCGGCCATCGTCAGGCCCTCGTCCACGGCGAGCAGCTCGACCTGCGAGAAGACCGGGGTGTGGGTCGCGTCCAGCTCGTCGGAGCGGTAGACGCGGCCGGGCGCGATCACGTACACCGGCAGCTCGCGCTCCAGCAGGGCGCGGATCTGCACCGGCGAGGTGTGGGTGCGCAGCACGACGCCGGACGCTCCCCCAGACCCTCCGGACTCGGAGGTGCCCCCGCTGCCCTCGGGACCGGCGACGAAGAAGGTGTCCTGCGTCTCCCGGGCCGGGTGGTCGGGCGGGAAGTTCAGCGCGTCGAAGTTGAACCAGTCGGACTCGACCTCGGGGCCCTCGGCCACCTCGTAGCCCATGGCCGTGAAGATGTCCTCGATGCGCTCCGACAGCGTCGTGAGCGGGTGCCGGGCACCGGCCGGTCGGCGGTCGTACGGCAGTGTGACGTCGACGGCCTCCTCGACGAGCACCCGGGCGTCGCGCTCGGCCTCCAGCTCGGCCTGGCGCGCGGCGAGCGCCTTGTTGACCGCGCCGCGGGCCTGGCCCACCCGCTTGCCCGCCTCGGCCTTGGCCTGCGGCGGGAGGGCGCCGATCTCCCGGTTGGCGAGGGCGAGCGGTGAGCCGCCGCCGGCATGCGCGGTCTTGACGTGGGTGAGGGCTTCGAGGTCGCCCGCGGCGGCGACGGCGGCGAGCGCGTCGTCGCGCATCCGCTCGATCGCTTCCGGCTGGAGCGCCTCGACCTCGACAGGGTCGTACGACTTGTTCGGTGCCGACATCTCTTCCCGTTCCGGAGTGGACGATGGTGGTGGGCGGCGTGCGCGCCACTGCGCTGCGGTGGCGTCGCGGTGGAGGCTCTGCCCGACCGGACACATGCCAGGGGACGAGTCTACTTGCGCCGCGAGGACCGGCTGTTTTCGGCCGCCGGAGCCGGCCCGGGCCCGTGCGGGCCCGGCCTGTGGTGGCGCCCGTCGCGGCGTCCCGCCGGCCGCTCAGGCCAGATACGCGGGGGCCCCGACGGGCAGGGTAAATCGGAACTCGGCGCCGCCGCCCGCGGCCCGGCCGACGGTGATGGTGCCGCCGTGGGCCTCGACGATGCCCTTGACGATGTAGAGCCCCAGGCCCGTGCCGCCGCGCTTGCTGCCCCGCCAGAAGCGGGTGAACACGCGGCTCATGGACTCCTCCGGGATGCCGGGGCCTTCGTCGCTCACCGTCACCGCGGTGGCGTCGCACCGCCGCTCGGTGAGGTCGCCCGGATGCGCGGGCGCCACGTCGATGGTGACCCTTCCGTCGCCGTGGCGCACCGCGTTTTCCAGCAGGTTGCCCAGCACCTGGTCGACCTTGTCCGGATCCGCCCACAGGTCGGGCAGCGGCCCGGCCACCCGCACGGTGAAGCGGTCCTGCGGCTGACCTGCGGCGATGTGCGCGTCGACGTGCCGCTGCACGGCGGCGGCGAGATCGACCGGCTGGCGGCGCACCTCCAGCCGGCCGGAGTCGATCCGGGAGATATCCAGCAGTTCGGCGATCAGCCGGGTCACCCGGTTGGCGTCGGCGTCGACGGTCTCCAGCATGAGCTTCTTCTGGTCGTCGGTGAAGCGCTCCCACTTGGCCAGCAGCGTCGCCGTGAAGCCCTTGACGGAGGTGAGCGGCGAGCGCAGTTCGTGCGCGACGGTCGCGATCAGCTCGGCGTGGCTGCGCTCGGTACGCCGCCGGGCCTCGGTGCCGCGCAGCGCCACCACGAGCCGCAGCACGGGTCCGCGGGGCCGCTCGCGGACGTACCGCGCGGCGACCAGCACCTCCCGGCCGCCGGGCAGCAGCAGGTTGCGCTCGGGCTGCCCGGTCCTGATCGCGAGGCCCCCGTACGGGTCGGTGAGCGACCACCAGCGGCGGCCCTCCAGGTCCTCCAGCGGCAGCGCCTGCTCCACCGGGCGGCCGAGGACGTCCTGCGGGCGCAGTCCGGTGATGCGGGCGGCGGCGGCGTTGAAGCACACCACCCGCCCGGTGCCGTCGGCGACCAGCAGGCCGTCGGGCAGGTCGTCGGGGTGCGGGGCGTAGCCGTCGGTGCCGACGCGGCACGGGTCGGGTGCGGGGGCGGCGGCGGGCGGCTCGCCGGTACGCGGCGCGGGGGCGGCCGGTACAGGCGCCGGTACGGCCTCCGGGCGCGGTTCTCCGGCGGGCGCGGGCGGTTCCTGGGCGGGCAGCACCGTCACCGCGCTGTGCGCAGCGTCCTCGCGCGTGTGCGTTCCGTTGCCTCGCGCCGTGACACCCATGCGCGCCACCCCCCTTTCAGGGTCCCCCGGGCGAGCCACCCTACTAGGTGGACGTAACGCTGCGGCACCCTCCGGGCGCACGCTGCTCCCTCGCGGAGGCGTAGAGGCACACCGCGGCGGCGGTGGCGAGGTTGAGGCTCTCGGCGCGCCCGTGGATGGGGACGCGCACGACCTCGTCGGCGAGCGCCCGGGTCTCCTCCGGCAGGCCCCACGCCTCGTTGCCGAAGATCCACGCACTGGGCCCGCGCATCGTGCCCTCGTCCAGCTCCGTGTCCAGGTCGCGCTCCCCCGCGCCGTCCGCGGCCAGCACCCGGACGCCCGCGGCGCGCAGCCCGGCGACGGCGTCGGCGACCGGCACCCCGACGGCGACCGGCAGGTGGAAGAGGCTTCCGGCGGAGGCGCGTACCGCCTTGGGGTTGTACAGGTCGACGGAGGCGTCGGTGAGCACGACCGCGTCGGCGCCGGCCGCGTCGGCGCAGCGCAGCACGGTGCCGGCGTTGCCGGGGTCGCGCACGTGGGCGAGCACGGCGACCAGCCGCGGGCGGGCGCGCAGCACCTCGGTGAAGGGCGTGTCCAGGAAGCGGCACACTCCGACGACACCCTGGGGGGTGACGGTGTCGGAGATCTCCGCCATCACCTCGGGGGTGGCGGTGAGCACCGGGGCACCGGCCGCGCGGGCGGCGGCGACGAGGTCGGTGTGCCGCTCGGCGGCCTCGGGCGTGGCGTACAGCTCGATCAGGGTGCGCCCGGCGGGCCCCCCGGGGTGGGCGATGGCCTCGCGTACGGCCTGCGGGCCCTCGGCCAGGAACCGCCGCTCCTTGCCGCGGAAGCTGCGCCGGGCCAGCCGGTGCGCGGCGGTGACCCGCGCGGAGCGCAGCGAGGTCAGCTCGGGGGTGGTGCCCATCGGGGTGGCTGCTCCAGTGGTGGTACGGGGTGGGTGGTGCCGTTCACACAACGGGCCCGCGGGGGCGTTGCCGCCCGCGGGCCCGGGGTACTGCCGCGATGTCGCTGACGCGGGTCACGCCGCCTTGGGGGCGTTCACGTCCGCGGGAAGCGCCTTCTGGGCGACCTCGACCAGCGCCGCGAAGGCGTTGGCGTCGTTGACGGCCAGCTCGGCGAGGATCTTGCGGTCGACCTCGACGTTGGCGGCCTTCAGGCCCTGGATGAAGCGGTTGTAGGTGATGCCGTTCGCGCGGGCAGCGGCGTTGATGCGCTGGATCCACAGCTGGCGGAAGTCGCCCTTGCGCTTCTTGCGGTCGTTGTAGTTGTAGACCAGGGAGTGGGTGACCTGCTCCTTGGCCTTGCGGTACAGGCGCGAACGCTGACCGCGGTAGCCGCTGGCCTGCTCGAGGACCGCCCGGCGCTTCTTCTGGGCGTTGACTGCCCGCTTGACGCGTGCCACTTGATAACTCCTTCTAGGGGACCGCGGTATGCCTCACGCGGTCCGAAAGCGAATGGACTCCCGACCCGGGACGGCTGCGCCCCGGCGGGGGCACGGCCGTCACTTGCCGAGAAGCTTCTTGATCTTCTTGGCGTCCGGGGCGGCGACCTCGACGGTGCCGGTCAGGGCGCGGGTCTTGCTGGACGGCTTGTGCTCGAGCAGGTGGCGCTTGCCGGCGCGCTCGCGCAGCACCTTGCCGGAGCCGCTGATCTTGAAGCGCTTGCTCGCACCGCTGTGCGTCTTGTTCTTCGGCATGGCGCCGTAGTCTCCTCGTCGCTGGCCTCCCGTGCGCCCGCTGGGCACACGGAGAGCGTCAGTTCTGCATTAACCGACCCGGAGCCGATGCTCCGGATGTTCTTCGTCCAGGGCGCTCAGCCGGCGTCCTGGGCCTGGGCCTCGGCCTCCACCTCGGGGGACTCCTCCTCGGCGGGCGTCTCCGCCTCGGCCGCGGCGTCACCCTGGCGGCCGGCCTTGCGGGCGGCCTGCGCCTCGCGGGCCTCGGCCATGGCCTCGGTCTTCTTCTTGTGCGGACCCAGGACCATGATCATGTTGCGGCCGTCCTGCTTCGGGTTCGACTCGACGAACCCGAGGTCCTGGACGTCCTCGGCGAGCCGCTGGAGCAGCCGGTAGCCCAGTTCCGGACGGGACTGCTCACGCCCGCGGAACATGATCGTGATCTTGACCTTGTCGCCCTGCTTGAGGAACCGGACGACATGACCCTTCTTGGTGTCGTAGTCGTGCGGGTCGATCTTCGGCCGGAGCTTCATCTCCTTGATGACCGTGTGCGCCTGGTTCTTGCGCGCCTCACGGGCCTTCATGGCCGACTCGTACTTGAACTTCCCGTAGTCCATGAGCTTGCACACGGGCGGACGGGCGTTCGCCGCCACCTCGACCAGGTCGAGGTCGTACTCCTGCGCAAGCTCCAGGGCCTTGGCAAGCGGCACGATGCCGACCTGCTCGCCGCTGGGACCGACAAGTCGCACCTCGGGAACGCGAATCCGGTCGTTGATGCGGGGCTCGGCGCTGATGGGGCCTCCTCGGTTGCACCACGCGGCTGACTGGCCGACAGCCGCGCTTGAGTCTGTCTTCGTATGGACCGACCCGCACCCCAGGCGTGGAAAACGCCCCGTACGGGACACAGGCGGGGCTCCTCACAACCGGGAGCACCGCCGCGTTTATTCCGCGGGGCGCATTCGGACGGTGCTCACCGGACGCACGAGACGAACTCGCGTACGATCCGGACCGCACCGTCTGACCGGGACCCGTCGGCCTCGCGGCCGACCAGGTGGGAGATCGGAGCCTCCACTTGGTGGTCGGGCACGCGTGCGCCCGACCGGTCGTCCACTCAGCATACCAGCGCGGGACCGAAGGCCGTAATCGGCCGGACGGGGCATATCGTGTCGGCATGAGCGACGCACCTGCCCCCGTCCCCGGCCCGTCCGGCCCGTCCGATCCCGCCGACCAGCTGGCGCGCGACATCGCGGACGTGCCCGCCGTCGAGGTGATCACCACGGTCGCCGTGCACCTGATGAGCGCCGCGGCCGTGAACCTGGGCCTGGCCGAGGAGGGCGCGCAGCACAAGGACCTGGACGAGGCCCGCAAGCTCATCCAGGCGCTGGCCGGCCTGGTCACCGCGAGCGCGGGCGAGATCAGCAGCTTCCACGCGGCCCCGCTGCGCGACGGGCTGAAGTCGCTCCAGCTCGCCTTCCGCGAGGCGTCGGTGGTGCCGGACGAGCCCGGCCAGGGGCCCGGCGAGAAGTTCACCGGGCCCGTCTACGGCTGACCACCGCCGGGCGCTCAGGTCGCCTCCCCCTCGGCCCGAGCCGCCGTCTCCTCCTCGGCGGCGGCCGCCCGCGCGGCCTTGACCGCGGCGAACGCCGGGTGCGTGACCTCGTGCACCAGCGCCGCGAGGACCGCGCCGATCGGCGGCGCGACGATGAACAGCCACACCTGGCTCAGCGCCGGGCTGCCCGCGAACAGCGCGGGCCCCAGGCTCCGGGCGGGGTTGACGCTCGTACCGGTCAGCGGGATGCCGACCAGGTGGATCACGGCGAGCGCCATGCCGATGGGCAGCCCGTCGAAGCCCACCACCGCGATCCGGTGGGTGACCGCGAGCACCACGAAGACCAGCAGGAAGGTCAGGATCAGCTCGGCGACGAAGGCACCGAAGATGTTGATGCCGACCGCCGACCGGTAGCCGTAGCCGTTGGTGCCGAAGGCACCGTGCGTCTGGAGCCCCGGCACCTGCTTGGCGACGAGCAGCAGCAGCGCCGCGCCGACGATCGCGCCCAGGAACTGCGCGACCCAGTACTCGACGGCGGTGCGCAGCGAGATGCGCTTGGCGACGAGCATGCCCAGCGTGACCGCCGGGTTGACATGGCTGCCGGAGATCGGCCCGATCGCGTAGGCGATGGCCAGCAGGACCAGCCCGAAGGCCAGGGCGATGCCCAGGGTGCCGATGTACTCGCCGGAGAGCACCGCCGCGCCCACCGCGAAGAAGACCAGCAGCAGCGTGCCGAGGAATTCGCAGGCGAACGCCCGCTGGTCGTCGGCTGTTCGGTTCTCGGTGATCGTTCGGATGTCCATCCGCGCCTCCACGACGACGGTGATCGATGTCCGCCTTCGTATTGTCGGCTTTACGGGTGAAAGCCACATCTCGGAGGAACGGGACGACGACCGGCCGTGGCCGCGGGCGCGGCGCCACGCCGCTCAGCGGAGGAAGAGCGGCTCCCCCGGAAGAGTGGCGTCCGGCGGCAGCACCGCCATGTCCAGGCCGCGCCGCAGCGCCGCGCGCAGCACCGGGTGGGCGGCGAGCGCACCGGCGAGCGCGGTCCCGGTCGCGGTGGCGTCGGCGCCCGGGGCCAGCACCAGGCCGAGGGTGCCGTCGCTGTCGGCGGACCGCGTCAGATGCGCCCGGACGACGCCCGGCTCGGCGGCCACCGCGGCCCGCACCGCCTCGCGCACCTCCGCGTCCGCCAGCGGATCCGTCCCGCCCGGCCCGCGGGCGGCGGCCCGCAGCGCGGCACCGTGCAGCGGGAACGGGACGGGCCCGGCGATGTCGATCAGCAGCGTGTCCGCGCCCTCCTGCACGAGCGCCTGGAGCGCCTGCCCCAGCCGTACGGCGACGGGCCGGGCGTCCGGGCGCCACGCGGCGAGCGCGGCGGTGGAGGTGAAAGCGGGCATCGCGCGGCGCCCGGTGCGGGCGGACTCGATCGTCGGCACCGCCATGTCGCTGGTCTTCTCCCGGCGCAGCCCGTCCGGGCCGGTCTCCACCTCGCCCAGCACCGCCACGACCGGCACGAGCAGCCGCGCGCCCTGGAGCGCCTCGACCACCGCGTCCTCCCGGTCCGGCCCACGCTCGCCGTCCCACGCGGCGAGCGCCGCGGCCAGCACGGGGGCGGCGGAGCCGTCGTCGTCGGGAAAACCGGGGTCAGGGATGTTCTTGAGCTCCACCCGCGCAGCCTATCCGCCGGGGACGGCGGGGTGGACGGGGCGGGGTGCGGGCGGCCCTGCGCGGGCCGGGCAGTCCGGACGCCGGGAGGGCCGTGCGGGGGCGGCCTTTCCGCCGGGGGCCGCGGGGCGGACCGGGCACCTGCGGGGTGGGGCACTCCGGACGCAGGGCACGGTGCCGTCCGGCAGGCGGTCCGGAGGACCTGTGGGGGCCGGGCAGTCCGGACGCCGGGAGGGCCGTGCGGGGCTGGGCCCGCGGCGTGGGGAGCGGTTCCCCGCTACCCCGCCCAGGTGGTCGTCGCCGTCGCCTGGGCCGCTGCCGCACTGGCCGCGGCGCGGCGGCGGGGGCGGTACCAGAGCAGGGCCGCGACGGCGACGAGCACCGCGCCCGCCCCGGCGAAGGCGGCGGCCACACCGTTGCCGAGCACGCTCGAACCGGCGGCCGGGGCCGGGGCCGGGGTGGGACCGGGGCCGAAGTAGCGCTGCGGGTAGGCCGCCGGGGCGAGGGCGACCGGGGCGGGCTTGAGCTTCGCGGCGGCGGCGAGCGCGGCGGCCGGGTCGATCTCGCCCGTGCCCAGCTCGTCGCTGCGCCCGGTGTCCGGCTTGTGCCGGGTCGTGTCCTGGAGGACCTGCCTGATCTGCAGCGGGCTCAGCTTGGGGTAGGCCGACCTGAGCAGGGCGACGGAACCGGAGACGTACGCGCACGCGGCGCTCGTCCCCAGGCCGTCGTAGTACTTGCGGTCCGGGTCCGCCATGACGATGTCGTCGCCGGGCGCGGCCACCGCCGAGTACCAGCGGTGGGTGGAGAACTGCGGGTGGCGGCCCAGGTCGTTGACGGCGGTCACGGCGATGACGCCGGGGTAGGCCGCCGGGTACGAGGAGCGGTCCGCCTTGTCGCCGCTGTTGCCCGCCGAGGAGACCACGACGACGCCCTTGGCGAGCGCGTACTGGATCGCGTCCGCCTCGGCGGCGACCGGCGAGGCGGTGGCGCTGTCGTCGCCGAGCGAGAGGTTGATGACGTCGGCGCCGTGGTCGACGGCCCACCGGATGCCCTCCGGAAGCGCGCTGCCGCGCGAGGACCGCGCCTTGTCGCGCTGCGGGTCCTTCTCCTCCAGGATCACCCGCACGGGCAGGATCTTCGCCTCCGGGGCGATGCCGAGCACACCCGCGCCGTTGCCCGGACCGTGGCCGTGCCCGGCGATGATCGCGGCCATGCCGGTGCCGTGGTTGGCCCACGCCTTGTCACCGCGGGCGGCGCCGAAGCCGATGAGGTCCTTGCCGGTGAGCACCTGGCCGGTGAGGTCGGGGTGGGTCGCGTCGACACCGGTGTCGAGCACGGCGACGGTCACGCCCGCGCCCTTCGTCGTCCGCCACGCCTGCTGGGCGTGCAGGGCGCTCAGCGCCCACTGCCGGTCGCGGATGCCGTCCGCCGCCGCGGGCGTCGTGCCGAGCGCGACGAGCGCGGCGGCCGCCGTGACGGCGGCGGTCGCCACCGCGAGCCGCGGACGGCGGGGAATGCGGCGGCTCATCGGCTCTGCTCCGTTCCCGCGGGGGTGGCCGGGGTGGTGGTGGCGTGGGCGTTCGGGTGCAGTTCGGCGTCCACCGCGGCCTTGAGCTGCTCGTCGACGGATTTGGCCAGCCCCGACGCGTCGAAGCCGAGGCCCGCCTGTGCGGGCGGGCTGGTGGCGCCCGACGCGACGGCCTCGTCCGCGGGCAGCGGCTGCGGGACCGCGCGGCCGTCCGCGAAACCGCTGACCGCGTAGACGACGAAGGGCAGCGCCGCCGACACCCGCACGTCCCAGCTGCCGCGCTGGGCGGCGCCGAAGCGGGCGGCGGCCGTACCCGGGAAGGCCACCGGACGCGGCAGCAGGTCGGTGCGGGCACCGAGGTGCTCGCCGGTCCAGCGCTTGGCGAGCGCGCTCATGCCGGGCGCCTCACCGGCGGTGACCAGGATGCCGACCGTCGTCACGGTCGTGGACGTGCTGTCCACGTAGGTGGCGCGCAGCAGCTTCGCGCAGCCGGTGGGCGCGAGCACCCGGTCCAGCAGCGTGTCGAAGGCGCCCGCGCAGTCGCCGGGCGCGGCGACGCCGATACGCGTCCAGGTCCGGTCGGCGCCGCCGGGGCCCGTACCGTGCACGACGGGCGGGAAGAGCGTGTCGACGGGCGTGCCGCGCCACACCAGACGCGCCTGCGCGAACTGCGCGGCGCTGCCCGCCGCCGCGGGCGGTGCCGCCTTGGGCCCCCGGTCCAGCACGGCCCCGGCGGTGGCCCCGCCGATCAGCCCGAGCCCGAGCACGAGGCACACGGCGATCCCCACGGCCCGCCGCGCCCCCGCCGCGGACCGCCCCGCACCGCCCACCCCCACGGGCGGCGGCGCGTACGCCGGCACGGGCGCCACGCCCCCACCCCACGTCCCCCCGGGCGGCACGGGCACCCGCCCACCCGCCCCGAACCCGCCCTGCGGGCCCTGCGGCGGCACGACGGGTGCGGGCGGCACCTCCGGCCGCTCCGGCACACCGCCACCCGGGCGCCCCGGAGCCCCCCACGACGACGCGGCCCCCTGCGGGGCCTGCGGCGGGACGGCAGGAGCGGGCGGCACGGTCCGCGGCGGTGCGGCGGGAGCGGGATGCTGCGGAGCCCGCGGCGGCACCTGCACCCGCGGCCCGGACGACGACGCACCACCCGCACCCTGCCGCGGGACCGCCGAACCGGACGGCGCGCCCGCAGAACTCTGCGGACCCCGCGGCGGGACGGCCGGAGCACTCGGCGGACCTTGCGGCGCCTGCACACGCGACCCGGACGGCCGCGCATCCCCCGGGCCCTGCGGCGGGACGGCCGGAGCACTCGGCGGACCTTGCGGCGGCACGGGCGGCGCCTGCACACGCGGCTCCGACGACGACGGCGCCGGACGCGGCGACGCAATGCCCGCGCCTTGCGTCCCGGAAGACGGCGCACCACCCACACCCTGCGGCGGGACCGGCGGCGCGGACGGCACGCCCGCAGGACTCCGCGGAGCCCGCGGCGGGACGGCCGGAGCACCCGGCGGACCTTGCGGCGGCACAGGCGGCGCCTGCACAGGCGGCGCCTGCACACGCGGCTCTGACGGCGGCGCACCATCCGCGCCCTGCGGCGGGACCGCCGAACCGGACGGCACGCCCGCAGAATTCTGCGGACCCCGCGGCGGGACGGCCGGAGCGGGCACGGGACCCTGCGGGTCGGACGGCCGCGCGCCGCCCGCGGCGTGGGGCGGGACTGGGGGTCGGGGTGGGGGCGTGGGGGCGCCCTGGGGGTCGTCGGGGAGGCGGGTGCCTGGCTTCGGTGGGGGTGGGACGGGGCGCCCGGGGCGTGGTCCCGGCTCGGCGGCCGCCGTCGTCGTGTCGGGCGGTCGCGGCAGGCGGGTAGCGGAATCCGGCGGCGGCGGCACGGGTCGTGGCCCGGTCGCCGGGCGCGACGGCTCCGGAGCGCCCGCCGCGGGGCGGCCCGCGGAAGGGGAACTCGGACGGTCCTCGCCCGCGTTCGGGCGAGGACCGTCGGCCCGATCTCCCGGTGTCGTGTCCGCAACCGCTTCCGGGATCTGGCGGTCCGTCGCCGCGGGGTGACGCTGGGTCGCCGGTTGCGGGGTGCGGGGGTGGAGGGTGGGGAACGGAGACGCCGGGGGTTCTCCGTTGTCCACTCCGGTGCTCACCCGGCGCCCCCTTGTGACCTCTGCGTGCACGGCTTGCGCGCGTCACTTTACGGGGTCGCGCGGGCCCTCGGCTCCCACGGTCCGCGGACCGGGGCCTACCGCTGGGTAGCCCCGCTCTGGCAAGCTGCGGCCATGTCAGAGCACGCCGCCGCGGACCGCGCCCGTTACGACCGGGCCACCGCCCACCTCGACGCCCCGCTCGCCCTGGTCGATCTCGCGGCCTTCGACGCCAACGCGGCCGACCTCGCGCGTCGCGCGGGCGGCAAGCCGATCCGGATAGCCACCAAGTCGGTGCGCTGCCGCGCCCTGTTGGAGCGGGCGCTCGCGCACGACGGCTTCAGCGGCCTGATGTCGTTCACGCTCGCGGAGTCGCTGTGGCTGGCCCGCGCGGGCTTCACCGATGTGCTGCTGGCCTACCCGTCGGCGGACCGCGCCGGTTACGCGGAGCTGGCCGCCGATCCGAAGCTCGCCGCCGCGGTGACGGTGATGGTCGACGACGTCGCGCAGCTCGACCTGATCGACGCCGCCCGGGGCGCCGGGAGCGAGACCGTCCGGGTGTGCCTGGAGCTGGACACCAGCCTGCGCAAGCTGGGCGGGCGGCTGCGGATAGGCGCGCTGCGCTCGTCCCTGCACGACCCGGAACCGCTCGCGGAGCTGGCCCGCGCGGTCGCCGCCCGGCCGGGCTTCCGGCTGGTGGGCCTGATGGCGTACGAGGGACACATCGCGGGTGTGGGCGACACGCTGCGCGGGCGGCCGGCCCGGTCGCTGGCGATACGGCTGATGCAGGCCACCGCCCGCAAGGAGCTGGCGGCGCGGCGCGCGGAGGCGGTACGGGCGGTGCGCGCGGTCGAGCCGGGCCTGGAGTTCGTCAACGGTGGCGGCACGGGCAGTGTGCAGCACACCGCGGCGGAGGCGGCGGTGACGGAGATCGCGGCGGGGTCGGGCCTGTACGTGCCGCGGCTGTTCGACAACTACACGTCTTTCCGGGGCCGTCCGGCGGCGCTCTTCGCGCAGCCGGTGGTGCGCCGTCCGGGCGTGGGCGTGGTGACGGTCCTGGGCGGCGGTTACCCGGCGTCGGGCGCGGCGGGGCGCGACCGGCTCCCGGAGCCGTACCTCCCGGCGGGCCTGCGCTACGACCCCCAGGAGGGCGCGGGCGAGGTGCAGACGCCGCTGCTGGGCTCGCCCGCGGACGATCTGCTGATCGGCGACAAGGTGTGGTTCCGGCACGCGAAGGCGGGCGAGCTGTGCGAGCGTTTCGCGGAGCTGCACCTGCTGGAGGGCGACGAGGTGTCGACGGTGGTGCCGACCTACCGCGGTGAGGGCAAGACGTTCCTCTGAGCGCGTGCGGCGGGCCCGCCCCGGGCGTGCGACGGGCCCGCCCCCGGTGCGGGAGCGGGCCCGTGGGCGTACGGCGAGGGGCGCGTCAGACGCCCGTACCCGTACCGCCGGAGGAGCCGCCGACACGGGTGGTGTCGGTCTTGATGCCCTGGACGATCTTGTCCATGTCGGCGAGCGTCGGCGCCTTGGCCGTGACGTCGAAGCCGAAGCGGACGACGACCAGCTGCTTGGTGGTCGGCGATGCAAAGACCACCGACTCGACGTAGCCCTGGGTGCCGGACTGCGTGACGATCTTCCACCGCACCAGGTAGCCCTGCTGCCCGGCGACGGTCACCGCGCCGGCCTTGAGCTGCTGGTGCGAGGTGGTCGCGCCGTAGGTGTCCTGGCCGTAGGAGGCGGCGGCGTTCGCGGCGATGTCCTGCTCGGCCGCGGCCTTCGGGGTCGTGGCGGTGATCCCGGCGATCTGGGCGGGCTGCGCGGAGACGCCGCCGAGCGAGCAGGAGCCGCCCTGGGTGCCGGGGCAGGTGTACTCGCCTACGGTCGCCTGGGCGCCGCCCGCGCCGGACTGGCCCTGCCAGCCGTCCAGGACGGGCAGGCTGATCGCGTCGGCGCCGTCGATGGCCTTGGTCGGGTCGCTGTTACCGGTGCCGCCGTCGCTCCCGCCGGTCCCGCCGCCGTCACTGCCGCCGCCGTCGCTGCCGCGGTCGGACGGCAGCGGGTAGGGCAGCTTGCCCGTGGAGTGGCGGGGCGTCGGCGAGCTCTTGGCGTCGTCCTTGCCGTTGTCGCCCTTGCCGAGCACCAGGATGCCGGCGACGACGGCGCCTATCAGGACGAGGGCGGCGACCAGGGCGATCACCACCGTCCCGGTGCGCTTGCCGGCGTCGGGAGCGGGGGCGCCGTAGCCGTAGCCGGCCTGGGGGGAGCCGGGGTAGACCGGCGGCGCGGTGGGCGGGACCGGGGCGGTCCTGGTGTACTCGGTCCACACCGAGCCGTCCCACCAGCGTTCCATCGCCGGGCTGTTGCCTGTGTGCCCGGGTTCTGGATACCAGCCGGGCGGGGTCGAGGTCGTCACGGCGGTCACCTTATGGCCCGAGCATGAGAATCCCGTAAGTGGTCGCTCCTTGCATACCGCGCCGCCCGCCCCGCACGCCAGAGCGCGTCCCCGCGGCGCACGGGCGTCCTACCGCCGCGGGGCAGCCGTACGGGTCAGGGAGAGCAGGTCGCGGGCGGGCCCGGCGGGACGGTGACCCGCGGGCCACACCGCGCGCAGCGCCCGGCGCAGATCGAGCCCGGCGACGGGTACGGCCGCCAGCCGGTGCGCGGCCAGTTCGTCGGCGACGGCCAGCTCGCTCAGCACGGCGGGGCCCGCGCCGCCCACGGCAGCGGACTTCACGGCGGTGGTCGAGGCGAGTTCGAGCAGGGCGGCGGCGGGTCCGCCGTGCCCGGCGAGGGCCGCGTCCAGCACCTGCCGGGTGCCCGAGCCCTCCTCACGCAGCAGCAGCGCCGTCGCGGCCAGTTCGGCGGCGGGCAGCGGGCGGCGGCGCGCGGCCCAGCGGTGGCCGGGCGCGACGACGACGAGCAGCCGGTCGTGCCCGACGACCGCGGCGTCCAGCCCCGCGGGCACGTCCAGTCCCTCGACGAACCCGAGGTCCGCCTCGCCCGCGGTCACCTGCCGGGCGACAGCCACGGAGTTCCCCGCGGCGAGCGACACGGCGGTGCCCGGGTGCCGTACGTGCAGCGCGGTCAGCCACCCGGGCAGCAGGTACTCGGCGACGGTCAGGCTGGCGGCGACCCGCAGCCGCGAGTCGCGCCGCCCGCGCAGCGCCCGGGCTCCCGCGTCGAAGTCCTCGGCGGCCTCCAGCACCCGCCGCGCCCACTCGGTGACGACGGCGCCCTGCTCGGTGAGCCGCGACCCGCCCGCCGACCGCCGGACCAGTCCCACCCCCACCTGCCGCTCCAGCGCCCGCATCCGCGCACTCGCGGCGGGCTGCGTGATCCCCAGCTCACGGGCCGCTCGCCCCAGACTCCCCAGCCGCGCGACGGCGACCAGCAGCTCCATGGCCCCCAGATCCGGCACCCGCCGCGCCAGCGCCCCGCGCTCCACGGATCCCTCACCGCCACCCATCCCCCCAGCGTATGCGCTCACCCACCCACCCCCGCGCCCCGCGCCGCCACCCCTGAGGGCCCACCGAGCAAGCTCACCCACACCACGCAGGGCAACCCACAAGGGGCGCGTGGGGCCCCTCCCAGGCGGAGCCCGGGCGGAAACTGCGCGCCCAGCCATCCACCGCGGGACGGTCCCGCGACAACCGCACCCCCCACCCCGGAGGGCCGACCGCGCGAGCCAGACACGACCGCCCCCATAAGCCCCGCTTATGCCCCGATAGCCCCGCGGGCGCTACCCGCCCACCCCAGCCCGGGGCACCGTAGACACATGGTCACCGCAACCCTCCCCCGTCCCTCAGCCCCTCCGCTCACGCGGAGAGGAGTCCGGCATGTCGGGCCGAACTGGTACGCCGGGGTGATGGGCACCGCCATCGTCGGCAACGCGGGCGCGGGCCTGCCGGGCAGCCCGGCGGCGCTGCGGGACGCGTGCACCGTGGTGTGGCTGCTCGCGGCCACCGCCCTCGTCACCTTGCTAGCGGCACGCGCCACGCACTGGGTCCGGCACCGCGACGAGGCGCGGCGCCACCTCGCGGACCCCGCGATCGCGCCCTTCTACGGCTGCCTGCCGATGGCGCTGCTCGCCGTGGGGGCGGGCGCGCTGGCGCTGGGGCCGCGCGTGGTGGGCGAGCGGGCGGCGGTCGCGGCGGACTGGACGCTGTGGACGGCGGGCACCGCGAGCGGCCTGGTGGTCGCGGCGGCGGTGCCGTACCTGATGGTGACGCGGCACCGGATCGCCGCGGACGGCGCCTCGCCGGTGTGGCTGCTGCCGCTCGTCGCGCCGATGGTCTCGGCCGCGCTCGGGCCCGCCCTGGTGCCGCACGTGGGCGGCGCGCAGGTCCGCGAGGCGCTGCTGCTGGGGTGCGTGGCGCTGTTCGGGCTGAGCCTGCTGGCGACGCTGATGACGCTGCCGCTGGTGTGGGGGCGGCTGCTGCGGTACGGGCCGCTGCCGGTCGCGCTGACGCCGCTGCTCTTCCTGGTGCTGGGGCCGCTGGGCCAGTCGACGACGGCGACGGGCGCGTTCGCGGACGCGGGCCCGGCCGCCGTGGGCGCGCCGTACGCCGCGGCGCTGCGCGGCTTCGCCGTCGTCTACGGGGTGCCGGTCATGGGTTTCGCGCTGCTGTGGCTGGCGCTGTCGGCCGCGCTGGTGGCGCGGGCGGTGCGGCGCGGGATGCGCTTCTCGCTGACCTGGTGGGCCTTCACCTTCCCGGTCGGCACGTGTGTGACGGGTGTGTCGGGCCTGGCCCGGCACACCGGCCTGCACGCGGCGACGTGGCTGGCGGTGGCGTTGTACGCGCTGCTCGTCGCGGCGTGGGCGGCGGCGGCCGCGGGAACCGTGCGCGGCCTGCTGACCGGCGCGCTCCCGGCGCCCGCCGCACCCTCCCCCGTCTGACCGGGTGCCGGTCAGCGGGCCGCCGCCAGCGCTTCCGCGAGCAGCCGGGGCGCTTCGGCGAGCGAGGGGCCGTACCAGGTGAGCAGGCGGCCGTCGACGAGGGCCGCGGGGATGCCGGGGAAGGCCTCGGGGCCGTCCTGCGCGCTGAAGCGGTAGGGCTCGTCGGGCAGGACGACGAGGTCGGGCCGGGCGGCGAGCAGGTCGGGCAGCGCGATCCGCGGGTAGCGCTCGGCGTGCCCGGCGTGGAGGGTGCGGACGCCGAGGCGGGCGAGCAGGTCGCCGGCGAAGGTGTCGCGGCCGAGCACCATCCAGGGGCGGCGCCAGACGGGTACGACCGCGCGGCGCGCGCGGGGTTCGGGGGTGACGTCCCGCCAGGCGGCCTCGGCGGCGTCCAGCCATCCGGGGCGGGCGAGCCCGCAGCCGTCCACCAGCAGCCGGTGCAGCTCGGCGAAGGCCTGCGGCAGCGAGCGCACTTCGGTGACCAGGACGTCCAGTCCGGCGGCCCGCAGCGCGTCGAGGTCGGCGGGGCGGTTCTCCTCCTCGTTGGCGACGACGAGGTCGGGGGCGAGCGCGGTGACGGCGGCGACGTCGGGGTTCTTGGTGCCGCCGACGCGGACCACGTCCAGGTCCGCGGGGTGGGTGCACCAGTCGGTCGCGCCGACCAGCAGCTCGGGCGTGGTCGCGGCGACCGCCTCCGTCAGCGACGGCACGAGGGACACGACCCGCCGCACCCGGGAGCCGCGCCCGGTGTCCGGGGCGGTGTCCGCTGCGGTGTCGGGGTGCGTGCGGGGCATCCGCCCACGGTACGGGCCGCTGTCGGTGGGGCGTGCCATGCTGGGCCGGTGACCGACCAGAACTCCCGCGCCCCCCATGACCGGCTCATGCTGCTCGACACGGCGAGCCTGTACTTCCGCGCGTATTTCGGCGTGCCCGAATCCGTGCGCGCGCCGGACGGAACGCCGGTCAACGCGGTGCGCGGGCTGCTGGACTTCATCGCCCGGCTGGTCGCCGACCACTCCCCCACCGCGCTGGTCGCGTGCATGGACGCGGACTGGCGCCCGCAGTGGCGGGTGGAGCTGATCCCGTCGTACAAGGCGCACCGGGTCGCTGACGAGACCGAGGGCAGCGAGGAGGTGCCGGACACGCTGTCACCGCAGGTGCCCGTCATCGAGGCGGTGCTCGACGCGGTGGGCATCGCCCGGGTGGGGGTGCCCGGTTACGAGGCGGACGACGTGATCGGCACGCTCGCCGCGAGCGCGCGCCACCCGGTCGCGATCGTCACCGGCGACCGCGATCTCTTCCAGCTCGTGGACGACGCGCGCGGTGTGCGGGTGCTCTTCCCGCGCAAGGGCGTGGGTGATTGCGATGTGCTCGACGAGGCCGCGATCGAGGAGCGTTACGGCGTGCGGGCCCGGCAGTACGCGGATTTCGCGGCCCTGCGCGGCGACCCGAGCGACGGCCTGCCGGGTGTGAAGGGCATCGGCGAGAAGACGGCGGCGCAGCTCGTGACGGAGTACGGGGACCTGGCGGCGGTGCGGGCGGCCGCGGCCGACCCGTTCTCCCGGCTGACGCCCGCGCGGCGGCGCAACATCGCGGCGGCGGCCGACTATCTGGACGTGGCGCCGCGGGTGGTGGCGGTCGCGAAGGACGTTCCGCTGCCGCCGTTCGACGCGACGCTGCCCGCCGCCCCGGCCGCCCCGCGGGCGCTGGAGGCGCTGTCGGAGACGTGGGGCCTGGGCGGTTCGCTGACCCGGCTGCTGGCGGCGCTGGCCGCCGACCGGTAGCGGCCGTTCCGCCGCTCACCGGCGGCGCGGTCGTCGTACGGGCACAGCCCCCCAGGTCACGGCGCTATACGCCGTGGGTATAGTTCACAGCGTTCGTACAGGAATGCCCAGGAACAGCACCCGCGGAGGTACCGCCATGCCCCACGCCATATCCGTCACGAGCCGCCGCAGGCGGCGGACGGCGCTGGTCGCCGGGGTCGCGGCGCTCGGTCTGGGGCTGGGGCTCAGCGGCTGCGCGAAGTACGACGCGCAGTCGCCGCACGACGCGCGCGAGAACGCGTACAAGGCGGCGGAGAAGGCGGCGAAGGACGGGAGTTCCGACGCGAAGGCGGCCGCGCTGCCCGCGGGCGCGGTGGACTGCCGCAAGGCCAAGTGCATAGCGCTGACCTTCGACGCGGGGCCGAGCAACAACACCCCGGCGCTGCTGAAGGTGCTCGACGAGAAGAAGGTCCGGGCCACCTTCTTCCTGCTCGGCCACAACCATGTCGACAAATACCCCGAGCTGGTCAAGCAGATGGGCCAGAACGGCAACGTCCTGGGCAACCACACCTGGACCCACCGCCGGCTCACCGACCTCAAGCCCGCCGAGATACGCACCGAGCTCAACCACCTCGACGACGAGGTGGAGAAGCTCACCGGGAAGCGTCCGACCCTCATGCGCCCGCCGCAGGGCCGCACGGACGAGAAGGTCTCCAAGGTCTGCAAGGAGCTGGGCATCGCCCAGGTGCTGTGGAGCGACACCGCGAGCGACTACGCCACGACCGACTCGGCGCTGATCAAGAAGCGGATACTCAAGGACGCGAGCCGGGACGGCATCATCATCCTGCACGACCTCTACAAGGGGACCGTGCCGGCCGTCCCGGGCATCATCGACGCGCTGCGGGCGCAGGGCTACACCTTCGTGACGGTGCCGGAGCTGCTCGCCCCGGCCACGCCCGAGCCGGGCAAGGTCTACCGGCCCTGAGCCGCCTCCGAACCGCCCCTGAACCCGTACGCCCGCAGCTCCTCCGTCAGCGCCGGTTGACGGCGGCCAGCACGGCGCGCACCGACGCCGTCAGCACGGAGGCGTCCCGGCCGGCGCCCCACCGCACCACCCCGGCGGCGGCCCCGCCGACGCGGCAGCGCACGTACGCCACGGCGTCGCTCCCGGTACCGGCGCCCGCCGTGTGCTCGGAGTAGTCCAGGACGTCCACCTCGGCCCCGGCGTCCGCGAGCGCGGCGGCCAGCGCGGACAGCGGCCCGTTGCCCCGGCCGTGCAGCTCGGTCTCGGCGCCGTCCGTGGTGTCGCAGGTGTCGCGCAGCACGCCGGTGAAGGTGTGGACGCCGGGCGCCTCTTCGGCCGTACGCCACTCGCCGAGCGTCAGCGGCCCGTCGGCGGGCGCCAGGTACTCCGCGGCGAACAGCTCGCCGAGCCGCTCGGCGGTGACCTCCGCGCCGCTGGCGTCGGCGGCGCGCTGCACGACCTGGGAGAACTCGGCGCGCAGCGGTGCGGGCAGCTCCAGGCCGTGCCGGGTGGCCAGCAGGTAGCCGATACCGCCCTTGCCGGACTGGCTGTTGACGCGGATGACCGCCTCGTAGTCGCGGCCGATGTCGGCCGGGTCGATCGGCAGGTAGGGCACCTCCCACGGCGCCTGACCGGCGGGGACGCCCAGGGCGGCGGCCCGGCGGGCGTGGTGGTCGAGGCCCTTCTTGATGGCGTCCTGGTGGGTGCCGGAGTAGGCGGTGTGCACCAGGTCGCCGACGTAGGGGTGGCGGCCGGGGACGGGCAGCCGGTTGCAGTGCTCGACGGTGGCGCGGATCGCGTCGATGTCGGAGAAGTCGATCATCGGGTCGACGCCCTGCGTGTGCAGGTTGAGCGCGAGGGTCACCAGGTCGACGTTCCCGGTGCGTTCGCCGTTGCCGAACAGGCAGCCCTCGACGCGCTGGGCGCCCGCCATCACCGCCAGCTCGGCGCAGGCGACGCCCGTGCCGCGGTCGTTGTGCGGGTGCACGGACAGGATCACCGCGTCCCGGCGCTCCAGGTGGCGGTGCATGTACTCGATCTGGTCGGCGTAGACGTCGGGCGTGGCGATCTCCACGGTGGCCGGCAGGTTGTGCACCACGGGCCGCTCCGGGCTCGCGTCCCACAGCGCGGTCAGGCCGTTGCAGACCTCCAGGACGTAGTCGGGCTCGGTCAGGTTGAAGACCTCGGGCGAGAACTGGAAGCGCACGCCCGGCTGCGCCTCGCCCAGCCGGGCCATCAGCCGCGCGGCCTCCTCGATCATGCCGCGCAGTTCGCGCCGCCCCCGCCCGAGGACGACGTCCCGCCAGGTAGGCGCGGTCGCGGTGTAGAGGTGCACGACGGTACGGGGCAGGCCGCGGATCGACGCGAAGGTGGCCTCGATCAGGTCGGCGCGGGCGGCGGTGAAGACGACGACGGTCACGTCGTCGGGCACCGCGCCCGGCTCGGCCAGGTGGCGGACGAAGTCGAAGTCGGTGCGGCTGGCCGACGGGTAGCCGACCTCGATCTCCTTGTAGCCCATGGTGACCATCAGGTCGAACATGCGCCGTTTGCGCGCCGGGTCCATGGGCTCGGCCAGCGCCTGGTTGCCGTCCCGCAGATCGACCGGCACCCACAGCGGGGCGCGCTCCGTGCGGCGGCCGGGCCACTGCCGGTCGGTCACGGCGGGGATCTGCACCCGCCGGTGCGCGGGGCGGTAGCGGTGCGAGGGCATCGCGCTGCCCCGCTGCGGATTCCACCAGGGGGCGTCCCCGGGGACGGGGCCCGCGGGGGTGCGCAGGGTGGGGTGGGCGGTGGGGGCGGGTGCTGCGGGGGTGTCCGGGGTGAGCGTCATGGCGGGGTCGTGTCCTTCGCTGGTCGGCGTGCCGGGAGACCGGCAGCACCGAACCCCGCGGCGGGGTGCCGGTCGTTTCAGGCCCCGCCGCGGCATCCGAGAAGGAGGCCCCGCTGCGTCATGGCGGATAGACTAGCCACCGACAACTCCTCAGACAACCTGAGAGGTGAGAGGACATGCCCCTTGGCTCACTGCGGCCCAGCCCGCTGGTGGAACAGGCCACCGAGCATCTGCGCGAGCAGATCGTCAGCGGGCAGTGGCCGGTCGGCACCCGGCTGCCCGGCGAGACCGCGCTCGCGGCGCAGCTCGGCGTCGGGCGGTCCACCGTCCGTGAGGCGGTGCGCGCGCTCGCCGGGGCGGGCCTGGTCAGGTCGCGCCAGGGCGCGGGCGTGTTCGTCATCTCCACCGAGCCCGACGAGGACTTCGGCACCCGGCTGCGGCGGGCGGCGGTCGCCGACGTCTACGAGGTGCGGGCCATGGTCGAGGTCCAGGCCGCGCGGCTCGCCGCGGAGCGGCGCACGGAGGCGGACCTGGCCGGTCTGGAGGCCGCGCTCACCGCCCGGCGGGCGGCCGCGGGGCACGGCGCGGCCGCGTTCGTGGAGGCGGACATCGCGCTGCACGCGAGCGTGGTGACGGCGGCGCACAACCCGGTCCTGACGGACCTGTTCGCGCAGTTCGCGCCCGTCCTGCGCGAGGGGCTCGTCGAGCTGGTCTCCCTCCTCGCGCTCCCCCCGGGCGACGGCGACGCCTCGCACACCGCGCTCGTCGAGGCGATCGCCGGGCGGGACGGGGACGAGGCCGCGCGTGTCCTGCGGGCCGAGTTCGCCTCGACTTCCGCGCTGCTGCGTCCGGAGGCGCCGTGAGCGACCTCTGGAAGCCCGTGGTGGGGCCCCGCCCGGCCCGGGCCCCCCCCCCCGGGGGGGGGGGGGGGCGGGGGGGGGGGGGGTTTGGGGGTGTGGGAGCGCCCCAGGGGGTGCGGGGGCG
>NZ_JBIRPW010000004.1:535172-612926 GCF_044332905.1 Streptomyces sp. NPDC021224
GGGGCCGTGTGCGCCGCGACTGCCGCGCGGCTGCGGCGGGGGGCGCCGGGGGCCCCCGGGGCCCGGGGGGGGGGGGCCCGGGCGGGGCGGGGCCCCACCACGGGTTGCGGGGTCAGTCCTTCAGGAGGGAGAAGTTGCTCGTGGTCGTCGCGCCCTTGGTGATGCGGAGCGTCGTCGTGGTCGGCTGGTAGCCGTCCTTGGCGACGATCAGCTGCAAGGGGTTGTTGCGCACGTCGAGCCAGAGCGAGTAGGTGCCCTCCTTGGTGGTCTTGAGGGTGTAGTGGGTGGCCCAGGTGTTGATCTGGACGGTGGCGCCGGCCAGCGGCGTACCGCCGGAGGACACCGTGCCGGTGATCTTGCCCCAGGTCGCCGGGGGCTTGACGGTGAAGCTCACGCCGACCGCGGGCACCGGGTACGGCGTGTCGCTCGTGACGCCGAGCGAGGCGGTGAGGGTGCCGGGCTGGGTGATCTCGGGCACGGACGCGTCCAGGCCGAGGGTCACCGTGGCACTGGCGCCCGGCGCGAGGGTGAGCGTGGTGGCGCTCTCGGTCAGCCAGTCGACGTCCGCGCTGTCGACCTGGTCGTAGCCGGGCAGCACCTCCGCGTTCTTCGCGGGCACCTGGCCCGCGAGCCCGCCGACGGCGTAGAAGCCGGTGCTGCCGCCGCCGCGGTAGAGCGAGGCGGTGGCGTTCGGCAGCGCCGTCCAGGTGTTGTCGTTCGGCTGGTAGGCCCAGGCCTGGTTGGTCAGCGAGCTGCTGGCGTCGACGGCGCCGCCCTTGATGAGCAGCAGGCCGTTGGCGGCGGTGTAGGAGGTGCCCCACGCGTCGGTGGGCTGGTCGGCGATCGGCGACCAGGAGTCGGCCGCCGGGTCGTAGACGTAGGCGTGCGTGATCTCGCCCGCGTCGGTGGTGCCGCCGGAGCAGTAGAGCTTGCCGCCGACGCCGCCGCAGGCCTCCCAGGCCACCGGCTCGGGGTAGGCCGCGAGCTGCGTCCAGGTGTCGGACGCCGCGTCGTACGCGGTCACGTCGGTGGTGCCGCACGCGGTGCCGGTGCAGCCGCCGACCGAGTAGAGCTTGCCGCCGAGCACCGCGCTGCCCGCGCCGGCGTACGGCTTGGGCGAACTGGCGCCGGTGCTCCAGCTGTTGGCGGCGGGGTCGTAGATCTCCAGCTTGGCGTCCGGGTCGCCGTCGGCGCCCCAGCCGCCCACCGCGTAGAGCTTGTCGCCGATCACACCGTGCGCCGGGGACTCACGGGTGTCGGCCGCGGGGGCCAGCTTGGTCCAGGCGCCGCTGTCCGCGCTGTACGCGTACAGGTCGCTGGTGTCGTTCAGTCCGGTGTAGCCGAACGCCGAGTAGACGGTCCCGTTGTACGTGAAGACCGCGTTGTCGCCCGTGGTGACGGGCAGGTCGGGCAGGGCGTTCCAGGCGTCGCCGGCCGCGGGGTCCACCGCGGGCTCGACGGCCTTGGCACCCGCCGTGTGCTGTCCGGCGAGCGAGTGCGGCGAGTAGCTGCCCTTGACGAGGTTGAGCGGCGCGCCCGCCTTCTGGGCGGTGAAGCCGCCGGGGTTCTCACCGAGCTTGACGGTGGCCGGCGCGGTGCCGGTGTTCTTGACGGTGACGACCTGGGAGGTGCTCTTGCCCCAGGCGACGGTCTTGTCCACCGAGGCGGGCGTGACCTTGATGCGGCCCGCCTTGAGCGTGAGGTCGCGCTGCACGGCGCCGTCGGCCGGCACGGTCACGGTGGCCGTGGCGGTGGCGTAGTGCGACGCGGCCGCGCTCACCGGGTGCTTGCCGGTGGCGTGCGAGAAGAACCAGTAGAAGCCGTCGCCGAGGTTCGGGTCGTTCGGCGTGGCGACCGTGGTGGCGTGGTCGGCCGGGTTGTCGGTGCTGGTGACGGTGGCGCCGGAGACGCCGTCCTTGGTGTTGGCGTCCTTGACGTTGCCGACGACGAGGCCGCCGGGCACCGGGTCGAAGGAGCGCTTGCCGACGAAGACGTTGTCGAGCTGCCACCAGTAGGCCCAGCTGCCGGTGTAGTGGAAGCGCAGCCGGACGTCGCTCTTGCCCGCGTAGTCGCTCAGCGGGATCTCGATGTGCTTGCCGGACACCGACGTGGTGGTCTGCTTCCACACGCTGGTCCAGGTGGTGCCGCCGTCCCCGGAGACGTCCACGCTCGCGGTGGAGCTGGAGTACTCGCGGTAGTCGGTGTCGAAGGCGAGCAGCGGGTCGGTGTTGCCGCTCAGGTCGTACGACGGCGAGAGCAGCGAGGTGTCCTGGTGCAGGCCCTGGCCGAGGTTGTCGCTGTCGATGATCGCGAAGCCGCCCTCGCCGCCGGTGCGGTTGCCGCGCTTGCCGGGGTCGTTGAAGACCCAGCCGCCGGTGGCGCCGTCGGCGTTGGCGACGCTCCAGCCGTCGGGGGCGGCGGTGGTCGAGGTGAAGGGCTCGGTGGCACCGTTCAGGTGGACGGTGTAGCCGGGCGCGTCGGTCGACGAACTCTCCACCGGCACCGCGATGTTGACCGACTGGTCGGCCTCACCGACCGCGACGGCCTTGTCCACCGGCCGGTAGCCCGGGTAGTTGGACGTGACGTGCAGGGTGTACGTGCTGTCCTGCGGCAGCGTCAGCGAGTACGCGCCGGTGGCGGGGTCGGTGTAGACCGCGCTGCCGGGCACGCCCTGGGCGGTGATGGCGGCGTACAGCGGCCAGCCGTGCCCTGAGCCGTCCGTGACGCGGCCGGTGACGGTGCGGGTCGGCACCGCGTCCAGGGCGAACGACTCGGTGACGGTGCCGCCGTCGGCGACCTCGACACCGCTCGCGCTGCCGCTGCGGTAACCGTAGGCGGCGGCCGTCACGTCGTACGTGCCGGGCGCGACGTCCAGCTTGTAGGTGCCGTCCGCGGCGGTGGTGGCCGCGGAGTCGCCGACGGTCACCTTCGCGCCGGCCAGCGGTGCGCCGGTGCCGTGGTCGGTGACGGTGCCGGAGACGACACCGTGCGGGCCGCTGGAGAAGGCGGCCAGGCCGTTGGGCGTGCCGAGACCGGTCGGGCCGTCGTAGCCGGGCCCGGCGGTGCACAGCGCGGCCGGGGTGCAGGAGCCGTTGTCGCCCTCGGTCACGTCGTTGAGCGCGCCCGGGTGGGCGTACGGGTAGGAGTTGGGGTACGTGTCGGCGCCGGGGGTGCCGGCCGCCGCGTACACGCCCGCGATGAGCGGGGAGGAGGCGCTGGTGCCGCCGTAGACCGCCCAGCCGCCGCCACCGAAGGTCTGGTAAACGGAGACGCCGGTCACCGGGTCGGCGACCGCCGCGACGTCGGCCACCGACCGCATGTCGCACGCGGTGTCGGTCTGGAAGGCCGGCTTGGGCTCGTACAGCGAGCAGCCGGATCCCGGGCCGCCGTACGCGTTGTTCCACACCGACTCGCTCCAGCCGCGCGCGCTGCCCGCGTCCGCCGTCAGCGAGGTGCCGCCGACCGAGGTGACGTACTGGGAGGACGCCGGGTAGCTGACGCCGTAGCCGTCGTCACCGCTGGAGGCGACGACCGCGACACCGGGGTGGTTGTAGTACGGGTCCAGGTCCGTGGTCTCCGACGGGTCCTCGCCGCTGCCGGGCGTGGTGTCGTAGCCCGTGCCGTAGGAGTTGGAGACGTACTTGGCGCCGAGCGCGACCGCGGTGTCCACCGAGGCGCCCAGGTCGTCGACGTAGGAGGAGTCCGCCTCGACGAGCAGGATGTGGGCCAGCGGCGCGGCCGCGGACACCATGTCCAGGTCGAGGCTGATCTCGCCGGACCAGTCGGGGTCGGCCGTCGGCAGGTCGTCCCCGCCGCGCTGGCTCACCTTGCTGAAGCAGCCGTTGTCGCTGGTGCACGGCGGCAGCCCGTACTGCGCGCGGTAGACGGCGAGGTCGGCCTCCGCGGTCGGGTCGTCGTAGGCGTCGACGATCGCGACGGTCTGGCCCGCGCCGCCGTCGGCCGGCAGCGCGTACGCGCTCTGCAGGTCGGTGGCGCCGAATCCGGACGGGGTGGCGGCGTGCGGCTGGACGCCCTTCTTGGCGGCGACATCCGTCCTGCGCAACGCCAGACAGGAGGCGTGCCCGGGCTCGGGGGTGTCGCACTGCCGCACGACGTCCGGCTTCTGCGAGGGGGCCGCGGAAGCGGGGGCCGCGGCCGGTATCTGGAGGCCGACGACCGCGAGGGCGGCCGTCGCGAGGGATGCCACCACACCTGCGGTGCGGCGGCTGCGTCTGAGAACGGGTATGCGCAAGGGGGGTCTCCCTGGGGCAGGTGGGACCTCACGCGGCAGGGTGCGTCGCGGGGGTCACGGCCGTTCGGACCGCTGGCGTATACATGTGCCTCAGGTGCACCAAGGATTCGTCAAACGGTTGACGAATACCTGACACCACTTGCCCCGCTGTGCGGAGTCGCATTCCCGTCATCCGGACGGACGCCGTACGTTTCCTTCCCCGTGGCCCTCCGGACGCCCTTCCGGAAAGCCCGCCGGGAGTTCGTCCAGCCAGCCGTTCCGGGCCGCGTGCCACACCAGCTGGACCCGGTTGTCGACGCCCGCCTCGCGCTGCATCGCCGCCACATGGCGCTGCACGGTGCGCACCGCCACCCCCAGCGAGCGGGCCATCGCCGCGTCCGTACTGCCGCTCACCAGCATCCCCAGCAC
This sequence comes from Streptomyces sp. NPDC021224, assembly GCF_044332905.1. Lineage (NCBI taxonomy): Bacteria > Bacillati > Actinomycetota > Actinomycetes > Kitasatosporales > Streptomycetaceae > Streptomyces > Streptomyces sp. NPDC021224. The sequence continues at coordinate 539,833 of NZ_JBIRPW010000004.1, forward strand.
CCGCAACCGCAGGGCGCTGCGCGGCTGCTGGACGTCCGGACGGCGGCCCAGCGGGACACTGCCCGCCCACACCGCGTCGAACAGCGCGGTCAGCGCGCCCAGCAGCGGACCGGCCAGCACCACCAGCAGCACCGGCTCCGGGCCCGCCGCCTCGGGCGGCGGCATCAGGGCGACCTCGGCGTCCACGACCTCCAGCCGGGCCGGCAGCCGCCCCGTCACCCGGCCCGTCGTCAGCGGATCGCCCGGCGGCCCGAACGCGCCCGCCGCCTCCAGCCCCGCCCGTTCGAACACCACCCGGCGCCGCACCCCGGCCGGCACCGCCCCGCGCGGCGCCACCGCCGCGCCCGGCACGAAGGCGGTGATCTCGCGCGCCGCCGCGCCCTGCACCTCCGCGACCCGCCGCCCGATGGCCGCGTGCCCCGCGACGACCTGCACGGCCTCGTCGGCCCGGTACCCCTCGTGGACGCGCTGGTACTCCGCGTCCAGCCGGTCGAGTAACTCCCGTCCCAGCCGCAGCTGTTCCTGCGCGTGCGACAGCAGCGGACGGAAACCGGCGTGCGGCGGTACGGGGTACCACCGCCCGTCGCGGCCCCGGCGGGCCAGGCCACGGGCCGCGAGCTCCCCGCACGCCGCCTGGCCCCGGTCCGCCGACACCGCCATCTGCCGGGCGAGTTCGGCTGCGGCGACGCCCCGGGTGGACACCAGCAGGGAGTAAGCCCGGTCCGCGTCCGGGCTCAACCCCAGGGCCTCAAACGGACGTTCGGTCATGTGGCCGCACAATAGCCTGCCGACGGGCTTGACGCCTTGATTACCTCGCCTCGGTTGACACGGGCGCCCGGCGCCCCCCGGGCTGCCGCATCCGGTGGCCCCGGACCTCGCGCCGAGTGGGTGGCTGGTCGCGCAGTTCCCCGCGCCCCTGGTGTGTTGCCCTGCGCGGCTGACGCGAGCCCCGGACGGGCGCCGGTTCTCCGGGCGAGGCAAGCGTTTTCAGGGGCGCGGGGACTGCGCAGGGATCAGCTCAAGGTGGCGAGTTCCGCCGCGACCGCGGCTTCGTGGGCGCGGGCGTCGTCGCGGGCCCGGCGCGGACTCCAGCGGCCCGACATCAGGAACACGAAGGGCAGGAAGAGCACCTGTCCGCCCACGCAGATCCACCACCAGGTGCGCCACTGCCCGGGGCCGTCGTGCGCGGCCTTCTGGACCTTCGTGCCGTACTGCTGGAGCACCGCGAGCTGCGGCTGTGCCTTCTGGACGACCGCGAGATCGGCGGGCCCGACCTCCTGGACCGCCCGGGCGGTGACGTCCGCGGGCGCCTTGCCCGGCGGGTACTTGCCGAGTTCGGCGAAGATCTGCGGGTGCGCCCGCACGACGGCCAGCGCCGGCCCGCCCTGCGCCTGCGCGGCGGTCACCTGCGGACCGTGCTCGACGAGCGGCGTGACGGAGGTGACCAGCACCGGGATGAGCGCGGAGGAGACGGCGACGACGATCCGTACCGTCCACCCCCACACGGCGAGCCCGGTGGCGGTCGCCGCCGGGTTGTGCTTCTCGACGGTCTCGGTGAAGCCCGCCATCCACGGGCCGTAGGCCACCCCGCTGAAGACGCCGATACCGACGAAGAGCCAGGCGAAGGTGTAGTAGCCGGTTTCCGGATGCGTGGCCCGGGTCGCGAAGAGCGCCGTCACGACGATCGAGCCGACCGCCCCGGCGACCATGAACGGCTTGCGCACCTTGAGCCGGTCCGACAGCAGCCCGACGACGACCAGCGCGATCGCGTTCGCGGCCCAGTACCAGTTGGCGACGGCGTTGGCGCGCTGCTCGCTGTAGCCGTAGGTGGTGGCGAAGAAGACGACGAAGTTGCCGACCGCCGCGAAGTACAGCAGCAGGAAGAGCGCGATGCCGAGCGCCGGTCCGGCGACGGCCGGGCGCAGCATCTGCCGCCACTGGCTGCGGCGGGCGAGCGCGTCCTGGTCGAGGCCCTTGGCGCGGGCCTCGACCAGGGTGCGGTCGCGCAGCGATACCATGATCTGGTCGCGCAGCGCCGGGGAGAGTTCACGCAGCCCGAAGATCGCGACGGCGAAGACGACGAGCCCGGCGATCGCGGAGTAGCGCAGCTCGTCCTGCCAGCTGGAGGTGTCCAGCGTCTGGCTGGTGACGGTGGTGACGACGAGGCTGCCGACGACCGGGCCCATCGTCCACGCGCCCATCGCGGTGGCCCTGCCCAGCTGCGGCGAGAAGTCCCGGATCAGCGCGGGGGTGGCGACCAGCACGATGCCCTCGATGACGCTGACGAGCGCGAAGAGCACCAGGTAGGTGGCCTTGCCGCCGGCGTTGGGCAGTCCGAAGAAGACCAGCAGCGAGGCGACGAGCAGCCCGTAGACGACCATGTTGGCGCGTCCCCAGCGGTCGGCGAGCCCGGCGACGAGCGAGGCGAAGGCGCCCGCGGCGTTGCCGATCACCGAGACCCACACGAAGTAGCGGTAGCTCATGCCGAAGTGCGTGATGATCGACGTCGCCACGGCGTACTGGATGTAGAGCATGTAGTAGAGCACGACGGTGGTGACCACCACGATGGCCAGGTACGCCATGCGCGGCCCGGTCGCCGGGTACGCGGCCAGGTCGCGGCGGTGGAGCCGGTCGAGGAGGGTGCGGGGGCGGGGGTCCGCGGACTGCGGCCCGGGTCTGTCGGCGTCGAACGGTGTCGGGGTGGCGGACATGCGGCTCCTCCAGGGGATGCGGAAACCCGCGCGGAGTGACGGAGTGTGGGCAGAGGCTAGTACCGACCGGTCGGTATGCCTAGGGGTCTGCACGGCTCCGCCGCCGCGACTCGTGGTGCGTCGCGGCGCCCCGCGCCGGGCCGCGCGCCGGACGCGCCCGCGCCCGTGCCCGCAACGGCCACCGGCGGGCCCCCTTACGGGGACCCGCCGGCGGCTTCTTGCCCGGAGGTGGTGCGTCAGCCCTGCGTCAGGAGGCGGTGCAGCTCAGCGCCGGGGAGCCGACCGAGCCGGAGGAGGTGCCCTGGAAGCCGAAGCTCGTGGACGCCGCCGGGGCGATCGCGCCGTTGTAGCTCAGGCTCTTCGCGGTGACCTGCGCGCCGGACTGGGTGATCGTGGCGCTCCAGCCGCTGGTCTCCTGCTGGTTGCCGGGCCACGTCCAGTTGACGGTCCAGCCCGAGGTGGCCGCGGAGCCGGAGTTGGTCACGGTGACGGTGGCGGTGAAGCCGCTGTCCCACTGGTTGTCGACGTGCAGCGTGGCGGTGCAGCCCTTGTTGGTGCTGCCGCCGGTGGTGCCGCTGGTCGTACCGGACGAGGTGCCGGTCGACGTGCCGGTGCTCGTCCCCGTGGAGGTGCCCGTCGACGTACCTGTGCTCGTACCCGACGAGGTGCCCGTCGAGGTGCCGGTGGACGTACCGGTGGAGGTGCCCGAGGAGGTGCCGCCGTTGGTACCGCCCGTGGAGCCGCCGAAGGTCGGGGCCTTGATGGAGGTCAGGTAGCCGTCCTTGACGGTGTCGACGGTCTGCCAGTCGTCCTTGAGGATGCCGCCGGTGTCACCGGAGTCGGGGTTCCACGACCAGAACGTCCAGCTGAAGCTGTCGCCGCCGTTTCCGGAGGTCGGCTTCATGTAGCTGACCAGCGCCTTGAGCCACTGCTGGTCGATCGTCGACTGGAGGGTCGTGCCGAACTCGCCGACCCACACCGGGGCGATGTTCTGCTCGAAGAGGTAGCCCCAGTACTTCGACCACACGGACGGCATGTTGGCCGGGAAGGTCGGGTCGGTGAACCACGTCTGCTGGGCGACGCTGGTGGCGTAGTCGTGGGCGGAGTAGACGACGCGGTTGGCGACGTTCAGCTCGACCGGGTACTGCCCGGCGCCCATCAGGTTGCCGCCCCACCAGCCGGACACGCCGTTGAAGGTCTGGATGCCCTCGACGAAGATCAGCAGGTTGGGGTTGACGCCCAGGATCGCGTTGCCCGCGCGCTCGGCGGCCAGCCGCCAGTCGATCGTGGTGTCGCCGCAGCCCCAGCAGGCCGGGTCGTGCGGCTCGTTGTGCAGGTCGATGCCGACGACGGCGGTGTTGTTCTGGTAACGCGTCGCGAGCGCCTTGAGGTTGGTGATCCAGGTCGACTCGGGAACGCTGCTGGTGTACCAGAGGGCCGACTGCCCGCTGGAGTCCGGACGGTGCCGGTCCAGGATGACCCGCAGGCCCACGGAGCCCGCGTAGTTCACGATCTTGTCCATGATCTGCAGCGGGCTGAGGCCCTGCAGATCGGTGTTCATGTTGTAGAAGGTGATGCTGTTGGCGGTCGCGCCGGCCTTGAAGATGTCGTCGCTGTAGGGCAGCCGGATGGTGTTGTAACCGAGCTGCTTCATCTGGTCGATCATGCTCTTGTAGTCGCGCGACCAGAGGCCGTGCACCACTTCGTTGCTGGTCTCGAAGCCGAACCAGTTGATGCCCGCGATGCGCACCGCCTGGTTGTTCGAGTCCAGGATCTGCCGGCCGCTGGTGTGCCAGTAGCCGCTGCCCGCGTCGGCGGCGGCCGCCGACGGCACCGGGGCGGCGCTGGCGTGACTCTGCCCCGCGATCGACAGCAGGGCGAGCATCGCGGCGGCGACGGCCGCCGCGACGAGCACGCGCAGCCGCCGCAGACTTCTCAGCGGACTCCGGACATCCGGATAGGGAACCACGGTGCGCTTCCTCTCGGTGGGGGGACGGAACGCTTCGGTTCGTGGTGTGGGGGGTTGCGTCTTCAGCCATGGGAGCGCTCCCACCGGCTACAAGGTATGGAAGCGAGGCCACCCGACGGACGTCAAGGGGTCGTACGGCCTTCACCTTCTGAACGCGGAATCTCCGGCGGCGTGCGAGCGGCCTGCTCGCGGGCGGCCGACCGGTGCTCACCGCCCCTCGGGGCGCCGGAAACTGACGCCTGGGGCCGCCGCCGTGTCGGCATGCCGGGGGTCGACGCACGCCGGGCCGATCCGGTCCAGGATGGTGGTACGCCGGGGCCGCCGGGAGCGGTGTCCGGTCACAGGCGCTTCACCGGTCACACGTCAGGAGCCGACTGCCATGCTGAACCCCGATGTCCGCCAGGTGCTCGACGGCACCGCCATCGCGCATCTCGCCACCGTCCTGCCGGACGGCTCGCCGCACACCGTCCCGGTCTGGATCGGGACACACGGGGACCGGATCGTCTTCATCACCGGACCTGACTCGCGCAAGGCCCGCAACCTGCAACGGGACCCGAGGGTCGCGATCTCGCTGACGTCGCCGGACAACCCGTACGAGCCGGTGGTCATCCGCGGGCGGGTCGTGGAGTGGCTGGACGGGGACGCGGGCTGGGCGGTCGTGGACGAGGTGGCGGAGAAGTACACCGGACGGCCGTACGCGCGGGACGCGGAGCGGGTCGCCGCGCTCGTCGAGCCCGAGCGGCAGAAGGTGGGGATCTGAGTCCGGGCGGCGGAAGATCCGGGTGGGGCACGGACGGCCTCACGGGTTAGGCTTGCCTAAGTAGCACGATCTCCGGCAGAGAGCGGGTTTCCATGGCAGAGCGACCGGCACCCAAGGGCCGGCGGGCACGGCACGCCACGGTGGTGCGGACCGGCAGGGTCACGCCGCGGATGGTGCGCGTGGTGCTGGCCGTCGATCCCGCCGACCGGCCCGACATCGGCGCCTTCACCGACCACTACGTCAAGCTGGTGTTCCCGCCCGAGGGCGTGGCGTACCCGCGGCCGCTGGACATGGAGGCGGTACGCCGCGACCTGCCGCGCGAGCAGTGGCCCCGGACCCGGACGTACACCGTGCGGGCCTGGGATCCGGAGGCCGGCGAGATGACCGTGGACTTCGTGCACCACGGCGACGAGGGCCTCGCGGGGCCCTGGGCGGCGGCCACCCGGCCCGGCGACGGCATCGACTTCATGGGCCCCGGCGGCGCCTACTCCCCCGACCCGACGGCCGACTGGCATCTGCTGGCGGGCGACGAGAGCGCGCTGCCGGCCATCGCGGCGGCCGTCGAGGCACTGCCGCCGGGCGCGCCCGCGAAGGTCTTCGTCGAGGTGGCCGGCCCGGAGGAGGAGCAGAAGCTGGAGGGCTCCGGTTCCGGCGACATCGAGGTGGTCTGGCTGCACCGCGGCGGGCGGCCGGTCGGCGAGGCGCTGGTCGCCGCCGTCACCCGGATGGCGGTGCCCGAGGGCGACGTGCAGGTCTTCGTGCACGGCGAGGCGGGCTTCGTGAAGGAGCTGCGCCGCTTCGTCCGGGTGGACCTGGGCGTCCCGCGCGAGCGGCTGTCGGTCTCCGGCTACTGGCGGCGCGGCGCGGACGAGGACGGCTGGCAGTCGTCCAAGCGGGAGTGGAACGCCGAGGTGGAGCGCGAGCAGGAGTCGGACGGCCGCCCGTAGCGGCTTCGACGGAACGTACGGGCGCCGGCCTCGGCGGAACGTGTGGGCGCGTCCGGTCGGCCGACCGGGCGCGCCCACACGCGTCCCCCGGTCTCAGACCGAGCGCTGGTAGGAGCGGAAGGTGCGGGTGGACAGCCACACCGCCGCCACCGCGAGGGCGAGCAGCGCACCGCCCCGGCCGAGAACCACGTCCCAGTCGGGGTGCTGCGCCATCGCCGAACGGCCCGCGACCAAGGCCCAGTTGACGGGGTTGGCGTCGGCGACGTGCCGCATCCAGGACGGCATCAGCGCGGGCGCCATGAACGCCGAGGACAGGAAGGTCAGCGGCAGCAGCAGGAAGGAGTTGATGCCGATGATGCTCTCGCGCTGCCGCACCAGCATGCCGACCGCGTTGGACGCGGCACCGAACACCGTGCCGAGCAGCACCGAGGCGGCCAGCAGCACCAGCAGTCCGGCCGCGCCGCCCGGGTAGTCGGCCCCGCCGAGCTTGCCGAGCAGGACGATCAGCACCGACTGCAGGGCCGTGGTCAGGGCCTGCTGCACGACGTTGGCGTTCATCAGCGCCGCCCGGCTGACCGGTGTGGTCAGGTAGCGGTTGAGGGTGCCGCGCTCGATCTCCTCCAACGTGCCCATCCCGGCCCACATGTTGGAGGACACCGCGCTCATCACGACGACGCCGGGCACCAGGTAGTCCAGGTAGGACCCGCCGCCGAAGCCGGGCAGCTCGACGACCCTGCGGAAGAGGGAGCCGAACAGGAAGAGCCAGATGACCGGTTGGACGAGCGTGATGACCAGGACGACCGGCTGCCGCATGATCGCCGTGAGGTGGCGCCGCGTCATGTACCAGGTCTGGTAGGCGGTTTCGGTGCTCATGCGGCCTTCTCCCCCGTGTCCGTCGCGCCTGTTGCCCTGGTGACGTCGTCCTTCGGACGGCCGCCCGCGTCGGCGTCGGCGAACCGCCGTCCCGCGTACCGCAGATAGACGTCGTCGAGCGAGGGACGGGCCACCGTGACGGAGGCGACCGTCGCGCCCTGCTGCTCCAGCGCGGCCAGCACCTGCGGTACGGCGGCGGGTCCGTCGTCGGCGCGGGCGCTCAGCCGCCGGCCCTCGACCGTCACGTCGCGGACCGCGGTGAACTCCCCGAGCGCGGTGGCCAGCAGCCGGGCGTCCACCTCGCCGGGCGCGCCGCGCAGTTCCACATGGACGGCGTCGCCGCGCAGTTCGCCCTTCAGCGCGTCGGGGGTGCCCTCGGCGACGACCCGGCCGCGGTCGACGATCGCGATGCGCTCGGCGAGCCGGTCGGCCTCCTCCAGGTAGTGCGTGGTGAGCAGGATCGTGAGGCCCTCGTCACCGGCCAGCCGGGCTATCTCCTCCCACATCGCGCCGCGCGCCTCCGGGTCCAGCCCGGTTGTCGGCTCGTCGAGGAAGAGCACCCGCGGGCGGTGGACGAGGCCGAGCGCCACGTCCAGCCGGCGCTGCATGCCGCCGGAGTACGTCCGCACCTGGCGCCCGCCGGCCTCCACGAGGTCGAAGCGGTCGAGGAGTTCGTCGGCGCGGCGGGCGAGGGCGGGGCCGCGCATGCCGTACAGCCGCCCCTGGAGCAGCAGGTTCTCCCGCCCGGTGGCGACCGGGTCGGCGCCGGACCTCTGGGCGACGACGCCGATGGCGCGCCGCACCCGGTCCGGGTGGCGCAGCGCGTCGTGCCCGGCGACCAGGGCGGTGCCGGAGTCCGGGCGGGCGAGCGTGGTGAGGATCTTGACGGTGGTGGACTTGCCGGCGCCGTTGGGGCCGAGCAGTCCGAAGACGGTGCCCGCGGCGACGGTGACGCCCATGCCGTCGAGGGCGGTCACCCCGCCGGGGTAGGTCTTGGTGAGCCCGGCCGCCTCGACGGCGGGCGCTGCGGTGGTCATGAGGGGGTGTCCTCCGGGTCGTCGGTCGTGGGGCGGGGCGGTGCGGCGGGGGCGGCGCCGGGTGCTCCAGCCGCGCCCGCGTCGGCCTCGGCCTCCGCGTCGCGGTACTGCTCTTCGAAGCGCTGCCAGTCCTCCGGCGGGGCGCCCGTGTCGTGCCAGGCGCGCCATTCGTCCAGGCCGGACAGCCGGCCCGCGGCCACCTCGGCGAGCAGCTCACGGATCCAGGCGGCCTCGGCCTCGCGCATACGGGCCTGGTACTCGGTCTCGATCAGGAACAGCCGCGGCAGCTCGGCGCCCAGCTTGACCAGCACCCCGCGCAGCGCGGCGGCCTGCACCTCCTGCGCCGCGGCGCGCTCGGCCAGCAGTTCGGCGGCGTCGTCCGGGTGCAGGGCGCCGATGAGGGAGAGCGCGGCCTCGAAGCCGGGGTACTCCTGCGCGGGCACCGCGACGAGGTCCGCGAGCCAGTCGTGGGCCTCGGTGCGGCCCTCCTCGGTGAGGCCGTAGAGCGTCCGCTCGGGCCGGTTGCCCTGCCGCTGGACTCCCGCGACCTCGACGAAGCCGTGCTTCTCCAGGTTCTGGACCACCGTGTAGAGGGAGCCGTAGTTGATCTTGATGCTGGATTCCTTGCCGCGCTGCCGCAGCAGCCTGGCGATCTCGTACGGGTGCATCGGCCGCTCGCCGAGAAACACCATGACCGCCAGCGCCAGCGGGTTGGACAGCTTGCGCCGTTTCGCCACCGCGTTCATCCCCGTCACTGCTCGTTGCCCGTTGCCGTATATCCGGCGCCGAATATATCGCGTCCGACAGTCGCGAGCAAGGCGATGTATCGCGAATTTCGGAGCAGCGTACAGCGCGCGTAGCCGCCCACCGCCGGGCGGGAGAGGGCCTGCGGTGGGCGGCCCCGCGACCGGACGGCGGCGCGTGAGGACTTCGGCCCGCGACGGACACGGATGCGTGATGCGGCGGAAACACCCCGTGCCTAATTTCTGTCGCTCGACAGGAACACCGGACGACACCACCCGACAGGGGGCCCGGCCATGACCACCAGCAGACCGCCCGCCGTCCAGGCGCGGCCGCCGCAGGACCCGCGGCCGGCCGCACCCGCCGCCACCGGTCCGGGCGGCGACACCGCCGGGCTCGCGGACTTCGGCTACCGCCAGGAACTGCACCGCAGCCTCGGCCGCTACGCGTCCTTCGCCGCCGGCTTCTCCTTCATCTCCGTCCTGACCACCGTCTTCCAGTTCTTCGCCTTCGGGTACTCCTTCGGCGGCCCGCGCTTCTTCTGGACCTGGCCCGCCGTCCTGATCGGCCAGCTGCTCGTCGCCGCGTGCTTCGCCGAACTCGCCGCCCGCTACCCGATCTCCGGCGCCGTCTACCAGTGGTCGAGCCGGCTCAGCAACGCCGTCTTCGGCTGGTACGCGGGCTGGATCATGGTGCTCGGGCAGATCGTGGTCGTCGCCGCGGCCGCGCTCGCCCTCCAGGTGGTGCTGCCGGCCGTCTGGTCCGGCTTCCAGATCATCGGCACGGACACCTCACCGGTGTCGTCGGACGGCGCGGCGAACGCGGCCCTGCTCGGCATCGTCCTGCTCGCGCTCACCACCGCGGTCAACCTGCTGGACAACAAGGTCATGTCGGTGGTCAACCGGGTCGGCGTCACCGCCGAGATCGTCGGCGCGGTGCTCATCGTCGTTCTGCTGCTCACGCACGCCGACCGCTCGCCGTCCGTCACCGTGCACAGCGGGGGCGGCGGATCCGCCCTGCTGGTCGGGTCGTTCGCGGCCGCGTACGTGATGATCGGCTTCGACAGCGCGGGCGAGATGAGCGAGGAGACCCGGCATCCCCGGCGGGTAGCGCCGCGCACCATCCTCACCGCGCTCGCCGCGGCCGGGGTGCTCGCCTCCCTGCTGGTCCTCGCCGCGCTGCTCGCCGCGCCCAGCCTCACCGACGGGCGGCTCGGCACGGACGGGCTGTCCTACGTCCTCACCAGCCGGCTCGGCGGCGGACTCGGGCGTGTCCTGCTGTGCGACGTGGCACTCGCGGTGGCCGTCGCCACGCTGGCCATCCAGACGTCCGCGACCCGCATGCTCTTCTCCATGGCGCGGGACCGGGCACTGCCCCTCTCCCCCGCGCTCGCCCGGGTCTCCCCGCGCACCGGGCAGCCCGCCGTGCCCGCACTCGTCGTCGGCGTCCTCTCCGCCGCGCTGCTGCTCATCGCGTTCGCGTCGCCGGACGCGTGGCTGGCGATCGGGACGACGTGCATCGTCATGCTGTACCTGGCGTACTCGATGGTGACCGGCCCGCAACTGCTGCGGCGACTGCGGGCGCCGCTCCCGCCGGTGACGGACGAGTCCGGCGCCCCCGCGTTCTCGCTCGGCCGCTGGGGCGTCCCGGTCAACGCCGCGGCCCTCGTGTACGGCCTCGCGATGACCGTGAACCTCGCGTGGCCGCGCCCCGCCGTCTACGACCCGTCGGGCGGCCACTGGTACTTCCGCTGGTTCACCCTGCTCTTCCTCGCCGCCGCGCTCGCGCTGGGCGCGGCCTTCCGCCTCTTCCGCCGCGTCTCCGCTTCTTGAGCCGAGGCCGCTCCGGGCTGCCTCTTACGGTGGGCCTCGCGCTCTTCCCGCCGTCGTGGCTCGTCGCGCAGTTCCCCGCGCCCCTGACAAACGAGTGCCCTCGCACGGAGCCTGAGGGAGAACTGCGCGCTTGGCCCCCACCGGGGGAAGGTCGCGACACCTGCCCCGAGGGGCACCCCGGAGCGAAAGGGGCGCGGGGAACTGCGCGCGCAACCCCCACCGGGGGAAGGTCGCGGTGCCCGCCGCGAGGGGCAGGACGGGGCGTACCCGGCAAGCTCAGGGGCAGCCGGAGACGCAGCCGGCGAGGCGTAGCGCGGCGTCCGCCGTGGCGGCGGGAAAGTCGGCGGCCGCGCGGGCGCGGGGTGCGAGGATCACGCCCTCGATCAGGGCGAAGAGCAGGTCCGCGCGCAGGGCGAGGTCGTCCGGGGGAAGGGCGGCGCCCGCCGCGGTCGCGGCCAGCAGGGCCGCGTAGGCCCCCCGCAGCCGGCCCCGCGCGGAGCGGAACGCGGCGAACCGTTCGTCGCGTACCTCGGGCAGCAGGTAGAGGGCGCCGAGGTTGTGGGGCCCGGCGCACAGCAGCTCGACGTCTGCGCGGCACAGTTCCCACAGCCGCCGCTCGGCGGGGCGTTCCCGGTCGGCCAGCAGGGATTCGGCGAGGGCGAGGGACGGCGTGACCGTGCCCTCCAGCAGTTCCGCGAGCAGCTCTTCCTTGCCGCTGACGTAGTGGTACATGGTCGCCTGCCGCATGCCGGCCCGTTCGGCGACGGCCCGTGTGGTGGTGGCGGTGTAGCCGCGGGTCGTGAAGAGTTCGCCCGCTGCGGCGAGCAGTTCCTGCCGCGGGGTGAGCCCGCTGTCGGGGCGGGCCTGTGCGCGGGGCCGCCCGACGCGCCTCCCGCGTCCGCCCGTGCTGCCGCCGGCACCCGGCTCCGTACCACTCACGCCGCGATCGTCGCACAGGCGCGGGCCTCCCCCCGTACCGGGCGGGTGCGGTGAGGAGCCGGTAACCCGGGTGCAACGCGCGGGCAATCGCGCGGAATCCGCCCCCACCTAATTTCTGTCGCACGACAGAAACTGGAGGTGCGGCGTGGCGGCAGGGGCGACAGGGACGACGTACGGCGCGCGGGACCACGCGCGGGCGCAGCAGGGCCGGCGCACGGCGGCGATGCCGCTGGTGCCCGCGCCGGACGGGCTGGTGTGGGCGGAGACCGTCGCGGGCGGCAACTACACGCACAAGGCGCTGGCCCGCGGCACCGAGCTGCGGCTCGCCGACCCGACCGGCACCGCGTGCGCGCACGTGCTGCTCTTCGTCACCGGCAGCCCGTGGGAGCGGCTGAACGTCGCCGACACGGTGAAGGTGCAGTGGAACGCCTACCTCGGTGCGGGCCGGCTGCTGCTGTCCGACCAGGGCCGGGTGCTGGCCTCCCTCGTGGCCGACACCAGCGGGCGGCACGACACGCTGTGCGGTACGTCCACGGCGGTGCGCAACACCGCGCGCTACGGGGACGGTTCGCCGCAGGGCGGCACCCCGGCGGGGCGGGAGCTGTTCACACTGGCCGCCGCCAAGCAGGGGCTGGAGCCGCGCGATCTGCCGCCGTCGCTGTCGTTCTTCCAGGGCGTGCGCGTCGACGCCGACGGATCACTGGAGTTCACCGGTTCCGCGGGCCCCGGCACGGCGGTGACGCTGCGCGCGGAGATGCCGCTGACGGTGCTGCTGGCCAACGTGCCGCATCCGCTGGACCCCCATCCGTCGTACGTGTGCGGCCCGTTGGAGGTCACCGCCCGGCCGGGGCGGCCGACCGGGCCGGGCGATCCGCTGTGGGACGACACCCCGGAGGGCCGCCGCGCCTTCCAGAACACCGCCGACCACCTGACCGCGAAGGGGCTGTGATGACCTCGGCAACCTCCACGACGACCGCCACCGTCGCCGCCCGCGCACCCTGGTCCGCGGTGGTGCCCGCGGGCGGGCTGCTGACGATCACCGACCTGCACGGCAACCAGGCGGTGGACTTCCTGGTCTACGACGCCGCCGACACCGCGATCCGCTACAGCGCCCCGGACACCCTCCAGGCGCAGGGCGGCATCTTCCTGACCACCGGCAGCGTCCTGATGTCCAACGAGCACACCCCGCTGATGACGGTCACGGCCGACAGCTGCGGCGGGCACGACACGATCGCCGGGGCCTGCTCGAAGGAGTCCAACACCCTGCGCTACGGCCACCACACCTGGTCGCAGCACGCCTGCGCCGACAACTTCCTGGCCGAGGGCGCCCGTTGGGGCCTCGGCAAACGCGACCTGGTCAGCAACGTCAACTGGTACATGAACGTCCCCGTCGAGGACGACGGCACCCTCGGCATCGTCGACGGCCGCTCGGCCGCGGGGCTCGCCGTCACCCTGCGGGCCGAGCGCGACGTGCTGGTGCTGGTCTCCAACTGCCCGCAGATCAACAACCCCTGCAACGGCTTCGACCCGACACCGGTACGGATGACGGTCACCGCACCGGAGGCGGCCCGATGAGCTTCGACACCCTGCTGGTCGCCAACCGCGGCGAGATCGCCGCCCGGGTACTGCGCACCGCGCGCCGCACGGGCCTGCGGACCGTCGCGGTCTTCTCCGACCCGGACCGCGGCGCCCCGCACGTCCACCTCGCCGACACCGCCGTACGGTTGGGGCCCGCGCCCGCCAAGGAGAGCTACCTCGACGCGGACGCCGTGCTCGCCGCCGCGCGCGAGAGCGGGGCGGGCGCGGTGCACCCCGGTTACGGATTCCTGTCCGAGGACGCGGACTTCGCGCGCCGCTGCGAGGCCGCCGGACTCGTCTTCGTCGGACCCGAACCACGGCACCTGGAGGTCTTCGGCGCCAAGCACACCGCACGGGCCGCCGCCCAGGCGGCCGGTGTGCCCCTGCTCCCGGGTACGGGACTGCTGCCGGACCTGGACGCCGCGCTCGCCGCCGCCGGGGACCTCGGCTACCCGGTGATGCTCAAGGCCACCGGCGGCGGGGGCGGCATCGGCATGCGGGCCTGCCGCACCCCCGCCGAACTGGCCGCCGCCTGGGAGCCGGTGGAGCGCGCCGCGGCGGCGGGCTTCTCCTCCGCCGGGCTCTTCCTGGAGCGCCTGGTCGAACGCGCCCGGCACGTCGAGGTGCAGGTCTTCGGCGACGGCCGCGGCGGGGTCACGGTGCTCGGCGACCGCGACTGCTCCCTCCAGCGGCGCCACCAGAAGGTGCTCGAAGAGGCCCCGGCGCCCGGCCTGCCCGCCGCGCTGCGCGAGCAACTGGCCGAGAGCGCCCGCGCGTTGTGCGCCTCGGTCGGCTACCGCTCGGCCGGGACGGTGGAGTTCGTGTACGACGCGGCACGCGAGGAGGCGTACTTCCTGGAGGTCAACACCCGCCTCCAGGTGGAGCACCCGGTGACCGAGGAGACCTACGGCGTCGACCTCGTGGAGTGGATGCTGCGGCTGGCCCGTGACGGCGAGGCGCCCGGCGCGGCGCCCCGGCCGTCCGGCCACGCGGTGGAGGCGCGCGTCTACGCCGAGGACCCGGCACGCGGCCACCGGCCCAGCGCCGGGGTGCTCACCCGGGTGGAATTCCCGCCGGACGTACGGGTCGACACCTGGGTCGCGACCGGCACCGAGGTCACGACCGCCTACGACCCGATGCTCGCCAAGGTGATCGCGTACGGGGCCGACCGGGAGGCGGCGCTCGCGAAGCTCGCGGACGCGCTCGCGGCCACCCGTGTCGACGGCGTCGAGACCAACCTCGGCCTGCTGCGGGCCGCGCTCGCCGAACCCGCGCTGCGGGCCGCCACGCACCACACCGCGACGCTGGAGGACGTCACCGACCCCACCCGGCGGATCGACGTCGTACGCGCCGGGACCCTCACCACCGTCCAGGACTGGCCGGGCCGCACCGGGCTGTGGCACGTCGGGGTGCCGCCGTGCGGGCCGATGGACGACCTGTCCTTCCGGCTCGGCAACACCGCGCTGGGCAACGGCGAAGGCGCCGCCGGGCTCGAATGCACCCTCCAGGGACCGGCGTTGCGCTTCAGCCACACCACCACCGTGTGCGTCACGGGCGCACCCGCACCCGTGACGGTGGACGGCGAGCCGGTGCCGCAGTGGGAGCCGGTCACCGTACCGGCCGGCGGCCTGCTGGACGTCGGCGCGCCCCACGAGGCGGGCCTGCGCACCTACGTGCTGCTTGCCGGGGGGCTCGACGTGCCGCCGTACCTCGGCAGCGCCGCGACGTTCACCCTCGGCCGCTTCGGCGGGCACGGCGGGCGGGCGCTGCGCACCGCCGACGTCCTGCACGGCGGCGCCGCCACCGCGGACGGCACGCCCGTGGTGCCCGCGCGGCGCCCCGCGATCGGCACCACGTGGGAGATCGGCGCGGTCGAAGGGCCGCACGCGGCACCGGAGTTCTTCACCGAGCAGGACATCGCCGACTTCTACGCGGCCGACTGGAGCGTGCACTTCAACTCCGCGCGCACCGGGGTACGGCTCGTCGGCCCCAAGCCGCGCTGGGCACGCACCGACGGCGGCGAGGCGGGCCTGCACCCGTCCAACATCCACGACACGCCCTACGCCGTCGGCGCCGTCGACTTCACCGGCGACATGCCCGTACTGCTCGGGCCCGACGGACCCTCGCTCGGCGGCTTCGTCTGCCCCGCCACCGTGGTCACCGGGCAGCGCTGGAAGCTCGGCCAGCTGCGGCCCGGCGACACGGTGCGGTTCGTGCCCGTCACCGAGGACGCGGCCGCGGGGCTGCGGGCCGCACCCGCTGCGGCCCCCGTCGCGTGCCGCCCGGTGCTCGGCGACGGCGGTGTCCTCGGCCGCGCCGAGCCCGGCGACGGCGGCCCCGCCGTCACGTACCGGCGCAGCGGCGACGACAACCTGCTCGTCGAGTACGGGCCCATGCAGCTGGACCTCGCCCTGCGCATGCGGGTGCACGCGCTCGCCGAACACCTCACCGCGCGGCGGCTGCCCGGGGTCGTCGACCTCACGCCCGGTATCCGCTCGCTCCAGATCCACGTCGATCCCGACGTCCTGCCCACCGGCAAACTCCTCGACCTCGTCCGCGAGGCCGAGGAGCAACTCCCCGCCACCGAACACCTGGTGGTGCCCAGCCGCACCGTCCACCTGCCGCTGTCCTGGGACGACCCCGCGACGCGCGAGGCCATCTCCCGCTACATGGCGGGCGTCCGCGACGACGCGCCCTGGTGCCCGTGGAACATCGAGTTCATCCGGCGGGTCAACGGACTCGACTCCGTCGACGACGTCTACCGCACCGTCTTCGACGCCGAATACCTGGTGCTCGGCCTCGGCGACGTCTACCTCGGCGCCCCCGTCGCCACACCCCTCGACCCGCGGCACCGCCTCGTCACCACCAAGTACAACCCGGCACGCACCTGGACCGCGGAGAACTCCGTCGGCATCGGCGGGGCCTACCTGTGCGTCTACGGCATGGAAGGGCCCGGCGGCTACCAGTTCGTCGGCCGTACGGTCCAGGTCTGGTCCGGACGCGACGCGGCGGCGGGCACCGCCGAACCGTGGCTGCTGCGCTTCTTCGACCGCATCCGGTGGTATCCCGTCGAGGCCGACGAACTCCTCGACCTGCGGGCCGACATGGCGGCCGGACGGCTGCGACTGCGGGTGGAGGAGGGCGAGTTCGCGCTCGCCGAGCACCAGCGCTTCCTCGCGGAGAACGCCGAGTCCATCGCGGGCTTCCGCGCCCGGCAGGGCGCCGCCTTCGCGGCCGAGCGGGCCGCGTGGGAGGCCGCGGGCGAATTCGCGCGGGCCGACTCCGCGGGGGCGGCTCCCGCCGCCGGGCTCGCGGAGGAGGTCGAGGTGCCGCCGGGCGGCAGCGTCGTCGAGGCGGAGTTCGCGGCGGGGGTGTGGCGGGTCGCCGTCCGCGAGGGCGACTGCGTCGCGGCGGGGCAGCACCTTGTCACGCTGGAGGCGATGAAGATGGAGTCCCCGATGGCGGCGCCGGTCGCGGGCCGCGTGGCGGCGGTCCACGTCACCCCGGGCGACCAGGTCTCCCCCGGCACACCTTTGCTGACGCTGGCCCCTCTGTGACGCCTCGGCCATCCGCCTGGGGACACCGCCCCCTGGATCGTGGCCCCCGGGCCGGCCCCAGCCCTCCGGGCTGCCCCGTGCGGTAGTCCCGGGACCATCCCCCGGTGGACGGTTGCGGCACCCGCCGCAAGCGGCACCCCGGGGCGCAAAGAGCGCGGCGAACCGCGCGCAACGCACCACCCACAGACAGCCGCGGCGAGAGCCGCGCGAGGCACGCTCGGAGCGAAAGGCCCACCGATGAGCAGAGCGCAGGCGCGCGTCACCGCGGCGTACCGGCGGATGGAGCAGGCCCGCAGGGCGGACGTGTGGATCGCGTTGCGGCCGGAGGCGGAGGCCGCCGCGGACGCGCGGGAGGTGGACGCCAAGGTCGCGGCGGGGGCCGCGCTGCCGCTCGCCGGGACGGTGCTCGCCGTCAAGGGCAACATCGACGTCGCCGGGCTGCCGACCACCGCGGGCTGCCCCTCCTACGCGTATGTGCCGGAGTGCGACGCGCCCGCGGTGGCGGCGTTGCGCGCGGCCGGCGCGGTGGTGCTGGGCTCCACGAACATGGACCAGTTCGCGACCGGCCTGGTCGGCACCCGCAGCCCCTACGGGCCCGTACCCAGCGTGCTCGCGCCGGAGCGGATCGGCGGCGGGTCGAGTTCGGGCTCGGCCGCGGCGGTCGCGCTCGGCTTCGCGGACATCGCGCTGGGCACCGACACCGCGGGCTCGGGCCGTGTCCCGGCGGCCTTCCAGGGCATCGTGGGCCTCAAGCCGACGCCGGGCCTGGTGCCGACGCGGGGCGTGGTCCCGGCGTGCGCGAGCCTCGACTGCGTGAGCGTCTTCGCCCGTACGCTGCCGGAGGCCCGCCGCGCCCTGGCGCTGCTCGCGAGCCCGGTGCCGCCGCCGCGCCGCCCGGGCCCGTGGCGGGTCGCGGTCCCGCGCCCCGGGCAGCTCGGCGAGCTGGACGACGGCTGGGCGGCTGCGTACGACGCGGCAGCCGCGCGGCTCACCGCGGCCGGCGCCGAGCTGCGGACGATCGACCTGGCGCCCTTCAGCGAGACGGCCGAGCTGCTGTACGGCGGCGCGTTCGTCGCGGAGCGCTACGCGGCGGTGGGCGCGTTCGTGGAGCGGGTCGGCGCGGACCTGGACCCGACGGTGGCCGGCATCATCCGTGCGGCGCGCGACATCCCGGCGCACCGTCTCGTCGCGGACCGGGAGCGGCTCGCGGACCTGCGGGCCCGCGCGGCCGCCGAGCTGGACGGCTGCGACGCGCTGCTGCTCCCGACCACGCCGGGCCACCCGACGCTCGCGGAGGTCGCCGCCGACCCGGTGGGCACCAACACCCGGCTCGGCCGCTTCACCAACTCGGCGAACCTGCTGGGCCTGTGCGCGGCCGCGGTGCCGGGCGGCACGGTGCGGGGGCGGCCCTTCGGGGTGACGCTGCTCGGCCCGGCGGGCGCGGACGACCGGGTCGCGGAGATCGCCGCGCTGCTGGAGCCGCCGGTGCGGCTCGCGGTGGTGGGCGCGCATCTGTCCGGTCAGCCGCTCAACCCGCAGTTGCTCGCGCTGGGCGCCCGGCTGGCGGAGACGACCGCGACGGCGCCCGTCTACCGGCTGTACGCGCTGGACACCGTGCCGGCCAAGCCGGGTCTGGCACGGGTGGCGGAGGGCGGCGCGCCCGTCGAGGCCGAGGTGTGGGAGCTGTCCCCGGCGGCGCTGGGCGCCCTGGCCGCGGCCCTTCCCCGTCCGATGGCCCTGGGCCGGGTGATTTTGCGCGACGGCACCGAGGCGACCGGTTTCCTCTGCGAGCCCGCCGCCCTGGCCGCCGCCCCGGACATCACCGGGTACGGCGGCTGGCGCGCGTACCTCTCCCGTACCCGGGGCTGAGCCCGCGGCCGCGCGGCCCCGGCCGGGGGGCGGTGTCCGCGGGCGACCTGCACCGCCGGGTTCGTCCCGCGTATCCGTACACTGGCGCGACCACAGGCCTCCGGGAGAGGAACATCCGCCTCATGCGTCACCGCACCGCTCTCACCGCTGTCGCGCTCGGCGCGGCGCTCGCCGTCACCGCGCTCAGCGGGTGTTCGTCGGACTCGTCCGGCAAGAAGTCCGACGATGCGAAGGCCACCGCGTCCGGCACCGCCGCCGCGTCCGGCGGGAGCGGTACGCCCTCCGCGAGCGCCTCCGAGAGCAGCAGCCCGCCCGCGAAGCCCGCGCGGACGGTGTCGGGGCACCTGGACTTCACCGGGGCCGCCTCCGGCGGGGCGGACTTCTCCGGTGGGGTGGTGTGCGAGGTCAAGGGCGGCAAGCTCATCGGTGTGACGACGCCGGACGTGCTGGCGAAGAAGCAGATCTTCCCGTCCTTCATCGCCACCACGGCCGACAGCCCCACCCAGGTGGCCCTCTTCAACACCCCGGACGGCACGTCGTACTCGGGCCGGGTGCCGCACTCGCAGGGCGTGACGGCGAAGAAGACGGGCGGCACCTGGACGGTGACGGTCGACGGCCTGCAGATCGCCAAGGACTACAGCGGCTCGGGCGCGGTGGTGACCCTCAAGGGCTCCCTGACCTGCACCCGGGTGAGCTGACGACCGGCGGACCCGGCCCGCCTCACCCGGGTGGGCTGACCCGGCGGACCCGGCCCGCCGGTCAGCCCACCGAGGAGTACGCGACGACCCCCCGCAGCAGGCCGTCCACGGCCTTGCGGGCGGTGCGCCGGACGGGGCTGCCCTGCGGGGCGGCCTCGCTGATCTGGCCCAGGACGTCGATGAGCTGCTTGCACCAGCGCACGAAGTCACCGGCGGGCATGTCGGCGTCGCCGAGGACGGCGTCCAGGCCGTGGCCGGAGGCCCAGCGGTAGGCGGGCCACGCGAAGCCGAGGTCGGGCTCGCGCTGGCCGACGCCCTCGGTCTGGTTGATCCGGTGGTCCTCCTCCAGCGCGTCGAGCCGGCCCCAGATGCGGACCATCTCGCCGAGTGCGGCCCGTGCGCCGCCGCTGGGCAGCTTGGGCGTCACCGCGTCGTCGGCCTGCCGGGACTCGTAGACGAGGGCGGAGGCGCACGCGGCCAGTTCCGCCGGATCCAGCGCGTCCCACACTCCGTCCCGCAGGCACTCGCTGGCCAGCAGGTCCAGTTCGCCGTAGAGGCGGGCCAGCCGGCGCCCCTCGGGGGTCACCTGGTCCCCCTCCAGATAGCCCAGCTCGGCGAGCACCGCGCACACCCGGTCGAAGGTGCGGGCGATGGTGTTGGTACGGCCCTCGATACGGCGTTCCAGCTGCTGGGTGTCGCGGCGCAGCCGGTGGTAGCGCTCGGCCCAGCGGGCGTGGTCCTCGCGCTCGTCGCAGCCGTGGCAGGGGTGCGCGCGGATCTCGGCGCGCAGCCGCAGGATCTCGCTGTCGTCCGCGGCGGCCGACCGCTCCTTGCGGCGGTGGTGCGCGGGGGCGGCCCAGCCCGCCGTCCCGGCCTTGCTGCGCATCGCCGAGGCGAGGTCGCGGCGGGACTGCGGGCTGCGCGGGTTGAAGGACTTGGGGATGCGCATCCGGTCCAGCGCCTCGACGGGCACCGGGAAGTCCAGTTGCGCGAGCCGCTTGACCTGCCGTTCGGCGGTGAGCACGAGCGGGCGCGGCCCGTCGTGGTAGACGCCGTCGCGCGGGATGTGCCCGGCGGCCCGGCCGCCGGGGACGCCCGGCTCCAGCACCAGCGCGAGCCCGGCGTACTTGCCCGCGGGGACGTGGATGATGTCGCCGGGCTTGAGCTTCTCCAGCGCCTCCGCCGCGGCGGCGCGGCGCAGCGAGGCACCCTGCCGTGACAGGTGCGCCTCGCGCTCCTTGAGGTCGCGGCGCAGCGCCATGTACTCGTCGAAGTCGCCGAGGTGGCAGGTCATCGACTCCTTGTAGCCGTCGAGGCCTTCCTCGTTGCGCTGCACCTGCCGGGAGATGCCGACGACGGACCGGTCGGCCTGGAACTGTGCGAAGGACGTCTCCAGCAGCTCGCGCGAGCGGTGCCGCCCGAACTGCCCGACGAGGTTGACGGCCATGTTGTAGGACGGCTTGAACGACGAGCGCAGCGGGTACGTCCGCGTCCCGGCCAGGCCCGCGACGGCGCCGGGGTCGAAGCCGCGCTGCCACAGCACCACGGCGTGGCCCTCGACGTCGATGCCGCGCCGCCCGGCGCGGCCGGTGAGCTGGGTGTACTCACCGGGGGTGATGTCGGCGTGCGTCTCGCCGTTCCACTTCACGAGCTTTTCCAGCACCACCGAGCGGGCCGGCATGTTGATGCCCAGCGCGAGCGTCTCGGTGGCGAAGACCGCCTTGACCAGCCCGGCCGTGAACAGCTCCTCGACGACCTCCTTGAAGGCCGGCAGCATGCCCGCGTGGTGGGCGGCGATACCGCGCTCCAGGCCCTCCAGCCACTCGAAGTAGCCGAGGACGTGCAGATCCTCGTCGGGGATGGCGCGGGTGCGCTCCTCGACGATCGCCCGGACCCGGGCGCGGGCCTCGTCGTTGTTGAGCCGCAGCCCGGCGTACAGGCACTGCTGGACGGCGGCCTCGCAGCCGGCCCGGCTGAAGATGAAGGTGATGGCGGGCAGCAGGCCCTCGGCGTCGAGCCGGTCGATGACCTCGGCACGGCTGGGCGTCCAGACCCGGCTGCGGGCGCGCCGCTCGCGCTCGCGGTCGGCCTCCCGGCCGCGCTTGGCGCGCGGGTGGTACGTGCGCTGGTTCTCCATCCGGGCGAGGCGTTCGAGGTCGGCGTTGACCTCGCGGCGCCCGCGGGTGCCCGTGCCGTCGGCCTTCTCCTCGAAGAGGTCGTACATCCGGCGGCCGGCCAGCACGTGCTGCCACAGCGGGACGGGGCGGTGCTCGGAGACGATGACCTGGGTGTCGCCGCGTACGGTGTCGAGCCAGTCGCCGAACTCCTCGGCGTTGGAGACGGTCGCGGACAGCGACACCAGCGTCACGGACTGCGGGAGGTGGATGATCACTTCTTCCCACACCGCGCCGCGGAAGCGGTCGGAGAGGTAGTGCACCTCGTCCATGACCACGTAGCCGAGGCCGTCGAGGGCCGCGGAGCCCGCGTACAGCATGTTGCGCAGCACCTCGGTGGTCATGACGATCACCGGCGCGTCGCCGTTGACGCTGTTGTCGCCGGTGAGCAGGCCCACCTTGTCCGTGCCGTAGCGCTTGGCGAGGTCGTTGTACTTCTGGTTGGACAGCGCCTTGATCGGGGTGGTGTAGAAGCACTTGCGGCCCTCGCGGAGGGCGAGGTGGACGGCGAACTCGCCGACGATGGTCTTGCCGGAGCCGGTGGGGGCGGCGACCAGGACGCCGCTGCCCGCCTCCAGCGCCTCGCAGGCCTCCGTCTGGAACGGGTCGAGGCCGAATTCGTACAGCTCGCGGAACTGCGCGAGCGCGGTGGCGTTCTCCGCGGCACGGCGGCGGCTCGCGGCGTAGCGCTCGGCGGGCGACATCTCGTCGTGGAGATCGCCGGACATCTCGTCGGACTTCTCGTCTGTCATCTCGCTCCTGAGCCTACCCAACGGGACCGACACACCGCGTGATCTTTATCTCCCGCGGAGCACGGTTGCCGGCTCGCGGGGCAGGTGGGGCGTACGGGACGCGGCTCAGACCAGCAGCCGCAGGGCGCCCGGCACCGTCTCGGCGGCCAGCGGCAGCGGGCCCACCCGCTCGCCGTCGGCGTAGGCGGTGACGTCGGCGGCGGCGAGCCGTACCCGGGCGGCGCGGTGCACGGTGACGACCGGGTGCCGCGGGTGCCTGCCGCTGTAGACGAGCGGGAAGACGCGCAGCAGGGTGCGGCGGGTGCAGGGGCCGACGACACATATGTCGAAGAGCCCGTCGTCCATCTCCGCGTCCGCGCACATGCGCATGCCGCCGCCGTAGGAGGAACCGTTGCCGACCGCGATGAGGGTGGCGTCCAACTCGCGCTCGGGGGCGTCGTCGAACTGCACCCGGTAGCGGATGGGACGCAGCGCCGCCAGTTCGGCGAGCATCGCCACGTCGTAGCGGAAGCGGCCGCGGGGCCAGCTCATCCGATTGCCGCGGTCGTTGACGCGCGAGTCGAAGCCGGTGGCCATGACGGTGCAGAACCAGCGGTCGCCGGTCCGGCCCAGGTCGAGCGGGCGGCTGCGGCCCTCGGTCAGCGCCGCGGCGATGACGGCGCCGGCGGCGGCCGGGTCGCGCACGGGCAGGCCGCAGACCCGGGCGAAGTCGTTGCCGGTGCCCGCGGCGACGACGCCCAGCGGGGTCCCGGTGCCGGCGACGGCCTGCACCGCGAGCGAGACCATGCCGTCGCCGCCGACCGCGACCAGCGCGGCCGTACCGCCGTCGACGGCCTTGCGGGCCTGGTCGAGGGCGTCGGCGGCGTCGGAGCCGACGACGGTGCGGACGGCCAGGCCCGCCGAGCGCAGCGCCTCGGCGGCGGGCGCGGCGGCCCTGGCACCTCGGCCGCGGCCGGAGGTCGGGTTGACGAGAAGGGTGATGTCGCCGGTCACGGGCGGACCCTATCCCGTGTCACCGCTCCGGCGGTACGGGCCGGGTCCGCCGAAGGGCGCCGGTCAGGTGGCGTCGTCGTAGCCGTTGCCGCGCCGGTCGTCGTCGTCCTCGTCGTCGAGCGGCTCGACGGAGCCGACCTGCTCGGGGACGTGGTCCAGGCTGGAGGCCTCGTCCGGGTCCAGCGCGAAGTCGGGGTCGGCGGCGCGGCGGCGGGCCCGGCGCGAGTCGTTGAAGAAGCACACGCCGATCGCGAGGAAGTACAGCAGCACGATGGGCGCGGCCAGCAGGCACATGGTGAGCGGGTCGCCGGTGGGCGTGGCGACCGCGGCGAAGACGGTGATGCCGATGACCATGCCGCGCCACCAGCCGAGCATCCGCTTGCCGGTGACCATGCCGGTGAAGTTCAGCGCGACGAGCGCGAGCGGCAGCTCGAAGGCGAGGCCGAAGACGATGACCAGCCGGACGACGAGGTCGAGGAAGTCGTCCAGCGGCAGCAGGTTGGTGGTGTCGTCCGGCACGAAGCCGATCATGATCCGCGCGGTCTGCGGCAGGATCTCGTACGCCAGCACCGCGCCGCCGAGGAAGAGCGGCACACCCGCGCCGACGAAGCCCAGCGTGTAGCGCTTCTCGTTCTTGTGCAGGCCGGGGGCGAGGAAGCCCCACAGCTGGTAGAGCCAGACCGGGGACGCTCCGACCACACCGGCCATCAGCGAGACCTTCAGGGCGATGGAGAAGCCGCCCATCAGACCGCTGACGGTCATCGTGGCGCAGGCGTCGCTGCCCTTGTGGCCCGCCGAGCTGCCGTCGAGGCAGCGGACGTTGTCCGGGATGCGCTGCTGCAGCAGGTGGATGATGTCCTTGTAGAAGAACGCGGCCACGACGGTGACGGCGATGACCGCGAGCACGGACTTGAACAGCCGGTTGCGCAGCTCTCGCAGGTGGTCCGCGAGCGGCATCCGCCCCTCGGGGTCCTTCTGCTGCTTGCGGGCAGTCTTGAGCACCCACGTCCTCGTCTCGTGCGGCAGCCGTCGGCGGTGCTTCTCGGCTTGGTCGTTCGGCTTGGTCGTTCGCTGTCCGGCCCGGCGGCCGGAACCGCCGGGCGGGCGGTCAGCCGGTGGTCGTCGTACGGTCCTCGACCGGGCGGGCGCTGGCGGTGTCGCCGGGCGCGGACTGGATGGTCCTCGGCGCCGCCTGCTCCTGGGCCGCGGTGCCGGGCTGGGCGGCGGGGGTCGGGTCGTCGTTCTTCATGGCCTTGGCCTCGCTCTTGAGGATGCGGGCCGACTTGCCGAGCGACCTGGCCATGTCGGGCAGCTTCTTGGCGCCGAAGAGCAGGACGACGACGAGAAGGATCAGGAGGAGCTCAAGGGGCTTGAGGTTGCCGAGCATGATTCGTCTACCTTCTCACCGGGGGCGGCGGGTCCGTGCGGTACGTCGTTGCGGGGGCCGGTGGCCGTCGGCACACCCCGGTCTCCCGGTCCGCCGGTCATCACCCACGCAAGGATCGTAGCGTGCGGTGGTGAACGCCGGAATGTGTGCCGGAGTCCACCAGGTTGCGACCGCACCGGAACAGCCCCTGATCAGCGGGCCCGAGCCGGGTCCGGTCGCCGGGTCAGCGTACCTTCACGCGGGCCGCCGCGGCAGGCTCAGCGGCGGGTGATCTCGCCCGCGGTCCTGGCCAGCGGGGCGGCGGCGCGCTGCAGCCGGTCGCCCGCGGTGCCCAGCGCCTCGCTGCTGGCGGCCACCTGCGCGGCCAGTTCGCCCACCGCGCGGAAGACCCGGGCGGCGAACACCGCGAGCACCAGCAGGCCCGCGGCCGCCAGGCCGACACTCAGAAAGATCCACCACATGGCCCGGCAGCCTACCGCTGGAGCCGCATGGTCCGGACCCCGCCGACGGTCAGCAGCTCCACGATCCGCTCCCCGGCCGGCTTGCGCACGGCCTCCCCGCACTCGGGGCAGGTGAACGAGTAGAAGGTGGTGCGGGCGCTGGCGCCGATGGCCAGCCGCAGGGCGTCGGCGGGGATCTCGAAGCTGGTCCGGCAGTGCGGGCAGCCGGCCCGGAAGACCGCGGGGCCGGCCCCGGCCTCCGGCGGCGGGCAGCTCACCGTCATGGGCGGCCTCTACTCCCCGTACCCGGCGAGGGCGCGCACGGCCGCGTCGCGCGCGTCGGCGGCGAGCGCCGCGGGCGCGACGATCCGCCCGTCGCGGCCCAGCCGCAGCGCGAGCCGGCGCAGCGAGCCGGGGTCGGGGGTGCGCAGGGTGATGCGCAGCCCGCCGTCGGGCAGTTCCTCCGCGCTGTCGTGCGGGTAGTACTCGGCGACCCAGCGCCCGCCCGGTCCGACCTCGACGACGACCTCGGGGTCGTCGCCCGCGGGCTGCACGAGCCCCTGTGACAGGTCGCGCGGCTCCAGCCGGGGTGGGTCGGACGGCTCGTCCAGCAGCCGGATCTCGGCGACCCGGTCCAGCCGGAAGGTCCGCCGGTCCTCGGAGAGCCGGCACCAGCCCTCGACGTAGGTGTGGCCCACCGCGAACAGCCGGATCGGGTCGACCTCGCGTTCGGTCAGCGCGTCGCGTCCCGGGGAGTAGTAGCGCATCCACAGCCGGCGCCGCTCGGTCAGCGCGCGGTCCACGGTGGCGAAGACGCTGCCCTCGGACTCGAAGGTCACCGACAGCCGGGCGCTGCCGCCGGCCGCCTCGCCCGCGGCCGCCTCCAGCTTGGCGCCGGCCCGCAGCAGGGCCTGCCGGTCGCTGTCGCGCAGGCCCGGCAGGTTGGCCACCGCGCGCGCGGCGACCAGCAGCGCCGTCGCCTCGTCGGCGGCCAGCCGCAGCGGCTGGGCCACGTCGTCGGCGGTGCCGGGGTTGTGCCACCAGATCTGCTCGCCGTCGGTGTCGATGTCGAGCAGGTCGCCGCCACGGAAGCTGGTGCCGCACAGCGGCAGCACGTTCAGGTCGCCGATCAGCTCGGCCTCGGTCACGCCGAAGGCGCGCGCCACCTCGTCCACCCGGGCGCCGGGCCGCTCGCGCAGGTATGTCACCAGGGACAGCATCCTGCGGGTCTGGTCGATCGCGTTGCTCATGCCGCCCTCTCCCGTTCAGCCCTCGTCAGCCCTTGGCCACCGCGCGCAGCCGGTCCAGCACCTCGGAGCGCAGCTCCTCGGGTGCCAGCACGACCACGTCGGGCCCGAATTCGGCGAGCCACGCGTCCAGCCCGTGGCCGTAGGGGACCTCCAGCTCGTCCCACTCGGCGTCGACCGGGGTCAGGACCACCGCGCGGGCCCGCAGCGGATAGCCGCTGTCGCGGCGCAGCCGGATGGTGGCGGTGGCCGTCGCGCCCTCGCCCGCCCAGCGCTCGACGGCCGCGCGGACGTCCACGTGCGCGGGCACCTCGGCGGTGAAGCGGCCGCGGGACTTGACCCGGCCGCTGATCCGGGACAGCCGGAAGACCCGCACCGCGCCGCGGTCACGGTCGTGGCCCGCCATGTACCAGTGGCCGCGCCAGCACTCCAGCGCCCACGGCTCGACCAGCCGCGGCTCGGGGCGCACCGCGTTGGCCTTGCGGTAGTCGAAGGCGACCGCGCGGCGCTCGCGGGTGGCCAGCATGAGCGCCTCGAACGCCGGTTCCGGGGTGGGGATGCGCGGCTCCAGCGCGCTGTGCGCGTCCTCGTACGGCACCCCGGCCGCGCGCAGCTTCTGCAGCGCGCCGCTGGCGGCCTCGGCGAGCCGGGCCTGCTGCCAGACCTTCGCGGCGAGCGCGAGGGCGGCGGCCTCCTCCGGGTCGAGGGCGATGTCGGGCAGCCGGTTGCGGTCGCTGCGGGCGAGGTAGCCGAACTCGCCTTCCAGGTTCTCGACGGTGTCGATGAGCAGACCCAGCTCGCGCAGGTCGTCCTTGTCCCGCTCGAACATCCGGTTGAAGGCGTCGTCCGAGGCCACCTCGTGGTAGGCCTCGATGGAGGCACGCAGCTCGCGCTTGCTGACCGGACGGCGGGTGTTCATCAGGCACAGGGCCAGGTTCATCAGCCGCTCGGCTTTGGCGATCGCCACCGCCACCCCCTTCTGTCTCTTCCGCGTCTTCCGGGGTCCGCTGCCGCCCGGATGTCCTCCCGCACCGTACCGCGCGCGGACGGCGCGCAGATCCGGGCCCGTCCCCCGTGCCTACGCAGGGGGGACGGCGCCCGTGTCCGCGGGACGCTTCCGGATCCGGCTCAGACCGAGACGAGGTCGCAGACGAAGATCAGCGTCTCGCCCGGCTTGATCGCGGCGCCGGCGCCCCGGTCGCCGTACGCCAGGTGCGCGGGGATGGTCAGCTGGCGGCGGCCGCCGACCTTCATGCCCTGCACGCCGCGGTCCCAGCCGGGGATGACCTGGCCGACGCCCAGCTGGAACTTCAGCGGCGCGCCGCGGTTCCAGCTCGCGTCGAACTCCTCGCCGGTGGAGAAGGCGACGCCGACGTAGTGGACCGCGACCGTGGCACCGGCCTCGGCGACCGGTCCGTCGCCCTCCCAGATGTCCTTGATCTCCAGGTCGGCCGGCGGCTCGCCGCCCGGGAAGTCGATCTCGGGCTTCTCGATGTTCACAGTCCGTGCTCCTTGTACGGTTGCGGGCAACCTGCACAGTCTTGCAGAGTCCGGGAGACGGCGTCCGGAAGGGCTGTGGACAACGGCGGCGGCGCGGCGGCGCGCCTGCGGGAGAGCGGGACCGGTCGGAGCACCACTCAGAGCACCGCTCAGAGCACCGCGATGATGTCGACGGTGAAGACCAGCGTGGAGTTCGCCGGGATCGAGCTCTGGGCCTGGTCGCCGTAGGCCTGGTCCGGCGGGGTCACCAGCACGACACGGCTGCCGACCTTCTTGCCCGTCAGGCCCTTCGTCCAGCCCGGGATGACACCGGTGAGCGGGAAGTCGGTGAGCTGCTTGCGGGAGTAGCTGGAGTCGAACTCCTTGGCGCCGTCCCACAGCACGCCCTTGTACTGCACCAGCAGCGTGTCGCTGCCCTTGACGGCGGCGCCGTCGCCCTCGATGACGTAGTTGGACACCAGCTTGGTCGGCGCCTTCACCTTGGGCACGGTGACCGACGGGGCCAGGCCGTCGACGTTGGTGCCGACCTTCGGGAGGTTGGCGTCGTTCTGCGGGACGAGCTTGCCCTTGGCCGACGAGCGGCCGTTCCACACGTCGAGGACGTCCACGACGAAGACCAGCGTGTCGGTGCCGGCGATGCCCGCCTGCGCGTTGCCGGAGGTGCCGTAGCCGAGGGCCGGCGGGATGCTCAGCATGACCCGGCTGTTCGCCTTGGCGCCGATCAGCCCCTGGTCCCAGCCGGGGATGACCTTCTGCGCGCCGATCTGGGTGGCGTACGGCTGCTTGCCGAAGGAGGTGTCGAAGACCTTGGCGGACTTCCAGATCTGGCCGAGGTAGTTCACCCGGATGTAGTCACCCGCGGCGACCGCCGGACCGCTGCCCTGGATCACCGTCTTGACGGCCAGGTCCTTCGACGGCGTCTCGGTGCCCTTGGCCACGGTCGGCTTCTTGTTGAACGCCGTGCCCGCGGTGATGGCCGGCAGCGGGCCGGAGGCGATCTTCGGGGTGGAGCTGGCCGTCG
Source organism: Streptomyces sp. NPDC021224 (assembly GCF_044332905.1). Taxonomy (NCBI): domain Bacteria; kingdom Bacillati; phylum Actinomycetota; class Actinomycetes; order Kitasatosporales; family Streptomycetaceae; genus Streptomyces; species Streptomyces sp. NPDC021224. The sequence continues at coordinate 568,858 of NZ_JBIRPW010000004.1, forward strand.
CGCTCGGGGTGTCCGAGGCCGAGGGCGACGTGGAGGCCCCGGAGCCGCTCTTACCGGAGTCTTTACCGCAGCCGGCGGCGGTGAGCATGAGCGCGGGGACGGCGAGCAGGACGGAGCGTCGGCGCACGGGGATCCTCGTTCGGGTCGGGGGCGGGGCTTTCGGTCGTGGATTGCCGCCCCACACCCTACGGTGTGCCGCAGGCCCCGTACGACGTCCGTACGGGGCCTGTGGGCTTGCTGTGCAGGGATTTCGGCCGAGTGCGGCCCGGCGCGCCGGGCCGCCCGGTCCTACATTCCGGCGATCAGCTTCTCCACCCGGTCGTCGACCGACCGGAAGGGGTCCTTGCACAGCACGGTGCGCTGCGCCTGGTCGTTGAGCTTCAGATGCACCCAGTCGACGGTGAAGTCGCGGCGCTGCTCCTGGGCGCGACGGATGAAGTCACCGCGCAGCCGGGCCCTGGTGGTCTGCGGCGGCACGGACTTCGCCTCGAAGATCCGCAGGTCGTTGCAGACACGCGCGGCCTGGCCCTTGCGCTCCAGCAGGTAGTACAGGCCCCGGCGGCGGTGGATGTCGTGGTAGGCGAGGTCTATCTGCGCGACCCGCGGATGCGACATGGAGATGTTGTCGCGGGTCCGGTAGCGCTCGATCAGCTGGTACTTCATGACCCAGTCGATCTCGGTGCCGATCCGGCCCAGGTCACCGCTGCCGATCGACTCCAGCGCCCGGCCCCACAGCTCCAGCACCTGCTCGATGACACCGCTGCGGATGCCGCGGCGCTCGCAGAACTCCACGGCCTTGGAGTAGTACTCCTCCTGGATCTCCAGCGCCGACGCCTCCCGCCCGGAGGCGAGACGGACCTTGCGGCGTCCCGTTATGTCGTGGCTGACCTCGCGGATGGCCCGGATCGGGTTCTCCAGCGTCAGGTCGCGCATCACCGTCCCGGCCTCGATCATCCGCAGCACCAGGTCGGTCGCGCCGACCTTGAGCAGCATCGTGGTCTCGGACATGTTGGAGTCGCCGACGATGACGTGCAGCCTGCGGTAGCGCTCGGCGTCGGCGTGCGGCTCGTCGCGGGTGTTGATGATCGGCCGGGAGCGGGTGGTGGCCGAGCTGACCCCCTCCCAGATGTGCTCGGCGCGCTGGCTCACACAGAAGACGGCGCCGCGCGGGGTCTGGAGCACCTTGCCCGCGCCGCACAGCAGCTGCCGCGTCACGAGGAAGGGAATCAGGATGTCGGCCAGCCGGGAGAATTCTCCGTGCCTGGCCACCAGGTAATTCTCGTGGCATCCGTAGGAGTTGCCGGCCGAGTCGGTGTTGTTCTTGAAGAGGTAGACATCCCCGGCGATGCCCTCTTCGTGCAGCCGGCGTTCGGCGTCGACGAGAAGGCCTTCCAGGATCCGTTCACCGGCCTTGTCGTGCGTGACGAGTTCGGTGACGTTGTCGCACTCGGGAGTGGCGTACTCCGGGTGCGAGCCGACGTCGAGGTAGAGGCGGGCGCCGTTGCGGAGGAAAACATTGCTGCTCCGGCCCCATGACACGACACGGCGGAAGAGGTACCGCGCCACCTCGTCAGGGGACAGGCGCCGCTGTCCCCTGAACGTGCACGTGACGCCGTACTCGTTCTCCAGCCCGAAAATGCGGCGGTCCATGTCTGAACATTACGCCTGATGCGTGGAGCTGAAACGGGGTTCGACGGCACGATTTGGATCTTTTTCCGGCCGGGTTTCGAGGTTTGCCGCCGTCAGGAATCCGCCGGTCGCCAGCAGTACCGCCGTCGCGACGGCGCAGCCCGCCGCCGTCACGGCGAATCCGGCCGCCGCGCCGCCGCGCTGGGCGGCGGCGCCCGCGGCCGCCGTCCCCAGCGCGCCGCCGACACCGACGGCCGTGACCACCCAGGAGAACGCCTCCGTCACCGTCCCCGCCGGCGCGTGCCGGTCGACCACCACGAAGCCGCAGGCCAGCGCCGGGGCGAGGAAGAAGCCGGACAGCGCGGCCAGCGGCAGCATCCCGGGCAGGCCCGGGGCGAGCAGCAGCGGCACGTAGCAGCACGCGAGGGCGACCGCGAGCACCCGCAGCCGCAGCTCCGGGGTGCCCGGCCAGTTCCGCGACCCGTACGTGACGCCGCCGGCCAGCGCGCCCAGCCCGTTGACGGCCAGCACGTACGAGGCTGTGGCGCCGCCGCCGTGCGCGTCGCCGTACGCCACCGCGGCCGGGGCGAGGGCGCCGAGCGCGATGCCCAGGAAGAAGAAGGCGCCCAGCAGCACCGCGAGCCGCGGTGAGCGCAGCGCGCCGAGCCAGTGCGCCTCGCGCCCGGCGGCCCGCCAGCGGCGCGACGGCGGGGACGTGACGACCACCAGGGTGCCCGCCACGCCCAGCAACCCCGTCGCCACCAGCGCGGCGGCCTGCGAGGCGGCCGCCACCAGCAGCGTCACCAGCAGCGGCCCGACGACGAACATGACCTCCTGGGCGGCCGCGTCCAGCGCGTACGCCTGCTGCACCCGCTCCGGGCTGTCGCCCAGCACACCGGGCCACAGCGCCCGCAGCCCGCCCTCCAGCGGCGGCGTGGCCACCCCCGCGAGCACCACGGCGGCCACCGCGAGCGGCAGCGGGTCGGGGCCCGTCGCCGCGAGCAGCGCGAACCCGGCGGCCGACAGCAGCGCCGCCCCGGCCATCACCCGCGGCTGCCCCCGCTTGTCCACCGCCCGCCCCAGCAGCGGCTGCCCCACGGCCACCGCGCAGCCGTACACCGCCGACAGGCCGCCCGCCAGCCCGTAGCCCGCGCCCTCGTCCCGCAGGAAGAGCAGCACCGCCAGCGCGGCCATGGCGTTCGGCAGCCGTCCCAGCAGCGTCCCGCCGAGCAGCCGCGCCGCGTGCGGTGTCCGCAGCAGCTCCCCGTACCCGGCGCCGCCCATGCCCGCCCCTCTCTGGTGTTACGTATAACGTCGGCCCTCATACGTACCATGGCGCCAGCCGCCGGTCCATCCGCCCGACCCGACCACGGAGTCCGCAGTGCACGATCCCGCCACCCCGCCGCCCCCCGCCCCGGGCAGCGCGGACGGGCCCGCCGCCGCGCACCGCCCGTCCGGGACCCTGCGCGGCGCGGCGGCCCGGGACGCACGGGTCACCTCACGGGACGTGGCACGCGCCGCCGGGGTGTCCCAGGCGACCGTCTCCCTCGTCCTCGGCGGAAAATGGCGCGGCCGGGTCTCCGAACCCACCGCGCAGGCGGTACGCGAGACCGCCGCCCGGCTCGGCTACCGGCCCAACCTCGCCGCACGCAGCCTGCGGCTCGGCGCGACCAGGACGGCCATGCTCGTCGTCCCCGCCCTCACCCACGAGTACTTCGCCCGGGTCTACGCCGGATCCGCCCGGGTCGCCGCCGAACACGGCTTCGGCGTCGTGCTCTACCCCTCCCCCGCCGGCACCGGCCCGGCCCGCGACCCCTTCGGCTCCGCGCGCACCGCCATCGACGGGGTCATCGCCTCGTCCATGGCAGCCGACGCGCTCACCGGCATCGGCGACGGCGGACTGCCGCTCGTCATGCTCGACAGCGACCCCGACGTGCCCGGCGGACCGCCCACCGTCAACCTCGCCGTCACCGACGGCATCCGCCAGGTCGTCCGGCACCTGCTCGCCCTCGGCCACCGGCGCATCGCCCACATCGCCGCGGACGTCGACACCTGGACCTTCCGCGCCCGCGCGCAGGCCGTCACCGCGGAACTCGCCGCCGCCGGCGCGCCCGCGGCCGTGACCCACCACTCCGCGCTGGGCGTCGACGCGGCCCTCGGCGCCGCAGTACGCGCCCTCACCGCGCCGGGACCGCGGCCCACCGCGCTGCTGTGCGACGACGACATCCTCGCCGCCGGGGCGTGCAAGGGCGCCCGCGCGCTGGGGCTGTCCGTACCCGCCGACGTCTCCGTGACCGGCTTCGACGACCTGTCCCTCGCGCGGGCGCTGGACCCCGAGCTGACCACCGTACGGCTGCCCGCCGAGGCGATCGGCGAGCACGGCATGCGCGCGCTGCTCGCCGTCCTCGCGGGCCGCCCCGCCCCCGCGGTGGAACTGCCCCTCACCCTCGTCCCGCGCGGTTCCACGGCCCCGCCGCCCGCATAGGGCGGCGGGCCCGTGCCCTACGCGGTGGGCGGCGGCTCCTCCTCGTCCGCTGCGGCCTCCGGCTCGGCCCCGGGCGCGGCGGCCTCGTCGAGCAGCCGGGCCACCTGGGTGCCGAGAACGCGCTTGAACTTCCGCTGCTGCGGGCGCGTACGGTCCAGGACCGCGACCTCCAGCTGCTCGGCGGTGATCTGCCGGTCGCTGCCGTTGGTGTCGCGCTTGAGCGAGTCGACCGCCAGCGCCAGCGCCTCCGCGAGACTCATGCCGTCGCGGTGCCGCTGGTCGAGGTAGCTGCCGATCTGGTCGGAATTCCCGCCGACCGCGACGGCCCCGTGCTCGTCGACGATGGAGCCGTCGTGCGGCAGCCGGTAGATCTGGTCGTCCTCGGGCGCAGCCCCGACCTCCGCGACGATCAGCTCCACCTCGTAGGGCTTCTCGCCCACGCTGGAGAAGATCGTGCCGAGCGTCTGCGCGTAGACGTTGGCCAGGCCCCGGGCCGTCACATCGGCCCGGTCGTAGGTGTATCCGCGCAGGTCGGCGTAACGGACACCACCGAGCCGCAGATTCTCGAACTCGTTGTACTTGCCGACCGCCGCGAAGGCCATCCGGTCGTAGATCTCACTGACCTTGTGCAGCGCGCGGGACGGATTCTCCGCGACGAAGACGATGCCGTCGGTGTACTGGAGCACCACCACACTGCGGCCGCGCGCGATGCCCTTGCGGGCGTATTCGGCGCGGTCCGCCATGGCCTGCTGGGGTGAGACGTAAAAGGGCGTGGACACCGGCTAACCGTGCCTTTCTGCGATCGGCGCTGGGAGCGCGCGGAGGGACGTCGGCTGACCCGCGGTCACAGCACCGGGGCCTGGGGGCCGTCGGGGCGGCCCTGGCGCGCCTCGACCACCTCGCGGGCGATCGGGCCGACCTCGGAGTCGGGCAGCAGGCGGAAGCCCTCGTCCGTCATCACGGTGATGGTCGGGAAGATGCGCCGGGTCAGGTCGGGACCGCCGGTCGCCGAGTCCTCGTCCGCCGCGTCGTAGATCGCCTGGACGACGGCGGTGGTCATCTCGCGTTCCGTCAGGTCGCTCCGGTAGAGCTTCTTGAGGGTGCCCCGGGCGTACACCGAACCGGAGCCGGTGGCCGCGAAGCCCAGCTCCTCGCTGCGGCCGCCCGTGACGTCGTAGGAGAAGATCCGGCCCTTGCCGCGGTCCGGGTCGTAACCGGCGAAGATCGGGACGACCGCGAGGCCCTGCAGCGCCATGCTCAGGTTGCCCCGGATCATCGTGGACAGCCGGTTGGCCTTGCCCTCCAGGGAGAGCGTCGCGCCCTCGATCTTCTCGTAGTGCTCCAGCTCCAGCTGGAAGAGCTTGACCATCTCCACCGCGAGCCCCGCGGTACCCGCGATGCCCACCGCCGAGTACTCGTCGGCCGGGAAGACCTTCTCCATGTCGCGCTGCGCGATCACATTGCCCATCGTCGCCCGCCGGTCACCCGCAAGGATGACCCCGCGGTCGAAGACCGCGGACACGATCGTCGTCCCGTGCGGCAGCTCGACCGCCCCCTTGAGCGGCGGCAGCGCCCGGTTCCCCGGCAGCAGCCCGGGGGCATGGTCCCCCAGGAAGTCCAGGAAGGACGACGAGCCGGGCGTCAGGAAGGCAGCTGGTAGACGCCCGGTGCTACGAGAGTTGGCTTCCACGCGTTTCCCTCCAAGTAAGCGATAGCCCGCCGCAATGTGCCGGGATCGTCACCCAACTTGCCGATGGCGGAATTGCAGTTGAAGCACGGTACGCCCCGGACCCTACCCGTTTCGTGGCAGTGATCCACATGGATCGGGGGCGCGGCGGGACAGATCACGCAGAGCCCCGTTGGAAGCCGTCGCGTGTACTTCTGTTCCGCGCGAGGGCGGTGGAAGGCAGCTCTTCTCGGCAGCGAGGGCACCACCGGGAGCCCTCGTTCACATCCGCGATTACTGTCCACCCTTCTGAACGAAGCTTCGCACGAAGTCCTCGGCGTTCTCCTCGAGTACGTCGTCGATCTCGTCGAGGACGGAGTCGACGTCGCTGGAGAGCTTCTCCTGGCGCTCCTTGAGGTCATCGGCGGCCTTGGTGTCCTCCTGGACCTCCTCGACCTCGTCCGTGGAACGCGTTGCCTTCTGCTGCCCGCCGTCGGTGTCCTTGGTTGCCATGTCCCTCACCCCGCTCGGTTGCGTGCCCTGCAAGATCGACCCTACAAGGCGGCCCTGATCTTGGCTCTCGATTAGTCAACGTCCGAGTGCTACCCCGTTGATTCCCGGTTCTGACCCGTTTCAGCCGTGCTTCGGCCGCCGGAGATCGGTTGCCGGGGCCCGGCCGCCGGAGACCGTTGCGGGATCAGCCGCCGGACAGGATGCGCACCAGTTCCTCGGCGCTGCGGCAGCGGTCCAGGAGTTCCTTGACGTGCTTGCGGGTGCCGCGCAGGGGCTCCAGGGTGGGGACGCGTTGCAGGGAGTCACGGCCGGGGAGGTCGAAGATGACCGAGTCCCAGGACGCGGCGGCCACGTCGTCGGCGTACTGTTCGAGGCAGCGGCCGCGGAAGTACGCCCGGGTGTCCTCCGGCGGCTTGGTGACGGCGCGGGCGGTCTCCGGCTCGTCCAGCAGGCGCTGGATGCGCCCGCGGGCGACCAGGCGGTTGTAGAGGCCCTTGTCGGGGCGTACGTCGGCGTACTGGAGGTCGACGAGCTGGAGCCGGGCGGCGTCCCAGCCGAGGCCGTCACGGCGCCGGTAGCCCTCCAGGACCTCCAGCTTCGCGACCCAGTCCAGCTCCCGCGCCAGGCTCATCGGGTCGCTCTCCAGCCGGTTGAGCACGTCCTCCCAGCGGGCCAGCACGTCCTTGGTCTGCGGGTCGGCGTCGGTGCCGTAGCGCTCCTCGGTGTACTTGCGGGCGAGCTCGTAGTACTCCATCTGGAGCTGTACGGCGGTGAGTGTCCGGCCGTTGCGCAGTGTGACGAGCTGGCGCAGCCCGGGGTCGTGGGAGACCTCGTGCAGGGTGCGGACGGGCTGGTCGACGGCGAGGTCGACCTTGATGAAGCCGTCCTCGATCATCGACAGCACCAGGGCGGTGGTGCCGAGCTTGAGGTAGGTGGAGATCTCGGAGAGGTTCGCGTCGCCGATGATCACATGGAGCCGGCGGTATTTCTCGGCGTCGGAGTGCGGTTCGTCGCGGGTGTTGATGATGGGCCGTTTGAGGGTCGTCTCCAGGCCCACCTCGACCTCGAAGTAGTCCGCGCGCTGGCTGAGCTGGAAGCCGTGGCCCTGACCGTCCTGGCCGATGCCGACGCGGCCGGCGCCGGTGACGACCTGGCGGGAGACGAAGAAGGGCGTGAGGTGCCGGACGATGTCCGAGAACGGCGTCTCGCGCCGCATGAGGTAGTTCTCGTGGGTGCCGTAGGAGGCGCCCTTGTTGTCGGTGTTGTTCTTGTAGAGGTGGATCGGCTGGGCGCCGGGCAGCTGGGCGGCGCGCTGCGCGGCCTCGGCCATGATGCGCTCGCCGGCCTTGTCCCACAGCACCGCGTCGCGCGGGTTGGTGATCTCGGGGGACGAGTACTCGGGGTGCGCGTGGTCGACGTAGAGCCGGGCGCCGTTGGTCAGGATGACGTTGGCCAGGCCGATGTCCTCGTCGGTCAGCTGACTGGTGTCGGCGGCGTCCCGGGCGAGGTCGAAGCCGCGGGCGTCCCGCAGCGGGTTCTCCTCCTCGAAGTCCCAGCGGGCGCGGCGCGCCCGGTGCATCGCCGCCGCGTACGCGTTGACGATCTGGGACGAGGTGAGCATGGCATTGGCATTGGGGTGGCCGGGGACGGAGATCCCGTACTCCGTCTCGATGCCCATTACTCGCCGTACGGTCATGCGGCCCTCCTTGCCCGGCCCCGGCCCGTGCGGGGCGGGAAACACACACCGGCTGCGGGTGCCCGCTGTGGGGACCCGCAGCCGGAGGGTAGTGCCTACAGATACTGTCCGGTATTCGCCACGGTGTCGATGGATCGTCCGGTGTCCGCGCCCTGCTTTCCGGTCACCAGGGTGCGGATGAACACGATCCGCTCGCCCTTCTTTCCGGAGATGCGGGCCCAGTCGTCGGGGTTGGTGGTGTTGGGCAGGTCCTCGTTCTCCTTGAACTCGTCCACGCAGGCGGCGAGCAGGTGGGAGACCCGCATTCCGCGCTGTTCGTGGTCGAGGAAGGCCTTGATCGCCATCTTCTTGGCCCGGTCCACGATGTTCTGGATCATGGCGCCGGAGTTGAAGTCCTTGAAGAACAGGACTTCCTTGTCACCGTTGGCGTAGGTGACCTCCAGGAAGCGGTTCTCCTCGGTCTCGGAGTACATCCGCTCGACGACCGACTGGATCATCGCGTCGACGGTTGCCGCGGGCGACCCGCCGTGCTCGGCGAGGTCGTCGCCGTGCAGCGGGAGGGTGTCCAGGAGGTACTTCGAGAAGATGTCCTTGGCCGCCTCGGCGTCCGGACGCTCGATCTTGATCTTCACGTCCAGCCGGCCGGGGCGCAGGATGGCCGGGTCGATCATGTCCTCGCGGTTGGAGGCGCCGATCACGATGACGTTCTCCAGGCCCTCGACGCCGTCGATCTCGGCGAGCAGCTGGGGGACGATGGTGTTCTCCACGTCGGAGCTGACGCCGCTGCCGCGGGTGCGGAAGAGCGACTCCATCTCGTCGAAGAAGACGATGACGGGGGTGCCCTCGCTGGCCTTCTCGCGGGCCCGCTGGAAGACCAGGCGGATCTGCCGCTCGGTCTCGCCGACGTACTTGTTCAGCAGCTCGGGGCCCTTGATGTTCAGGAAGTAGCTCTTGCCCTGCGGCTGGCCGGTGACCTCGGCGACCTTCTTGGCCAGCGAGTTGGCCACGGCCTTGGCGATGAGCGTCTTGCCGCAGCCGGGCGGGCCGTAGAGGAGTACGCCCTTGGGCGGGCGCAGTTCGTATTCCTTGAACAGGTCGGCGTGCAGGTAGGGCAGCTCCACCGCGTCGCGGATCTGCTCGATCTGGTTGCCGAGGCCGCCGATCTGGCGGTAATCGATGTCGGGGACCTCTTCGAGCACCAGCTCCTCGACCTCGCTCTTGGGCACGCGCTCGTACACGTAGCCGGAGCGGGGTTCGAGCAGCAGGGCGTCGCCGGTGCGCAGGGTGCCGTCGAGCAGCGGTTCGGCGAGCCGGACCACGCGCTCCTCGTCGGTGTGGCCGATGACCAGGGCCCGCTCGCCGTCCTCCAGGATCTCCTTGAGGGTGACGATGTCGCCGATGCGCTCGAACTCCATGGCCTCGACCACGTTGAGCGCCTCGTTGAGCAGCAGTTCCTGGCCGCGCCGGAGCTCGTCGAGGTCGACGGACGGGCTGACGTTCACCCGGAGCTTGCGCCCGCCGGTGAAGATGTCCGCCGTGCCGTCGTCGTTGGCCTGCAGGAAGACGCCGAAGCCGGCCGGCGGCTGCGCGAGCCGGTCGACCTCCTCCTTGAGGGCCACGATCTGGTCGCGGGCCTCGCGGAGGGTGCCCGCCAGCCGTTCGTTCTGCGCGGACACGCCGGACAGATTGGTCTGCAGCTCGACGATCCGCTCCTCGAGAATCCTCGTGTGCCGCGGAGAGTCGGCGAGCTTGCGTCGCAGGACGGCGATCTCCTGCTCAAGAAAGGCGACCTGGCTCATGGGTTCTTCCGAACCCCGAGCGGGTCGGCCGCCACGGTTGATGTCGTCGTCGTGGGCCGCCACGGTCCTCACCTCCTCCAAGGGGAGCTGGACGTTTCCAGACCCTACCTGGGCTGGTGGGGGTTGAAACCCCTAGATCACAAAGACGATCGCGGTGTGTCCGATCTTCACCCTTGCGCACGTCCCTCCGCCACTGAGATACCCACCGAGCGCGCCCGGAAAGCAGCCGGTTGTATCGTCGATTCGGTCAACAGCCGGATGGGCCGGTTGCTTCCTGAACGACCAACGGCAGGGATGAGTTTCCGTGAGCAACGAGACGGCTGAGGCGGCTGAGGCGCTCGAGGTCTGGATCGACCAGGATCTGTGCACCGGCGACGGGATCTGTGTGCAGTACGCGCCGGACGTGTTCGAGCTGGACATCGACGGTCTGGCCTACGTGAAGGACGCGGACGACGAGCTGGTCCAGACGCCCGGGGCCACCGTACCCGTCCCGCTGCCCCTGCTGCGGGACGTGGTGGACTCCGCCAAGGAGTGTCCCGGCGACTGCATCCATGTGCGCCGGGTGGCCGACCGCGTCGAGGTGTACGGGCCCGACGCCGAGTAGCCGCTCGGCGCGGCCCCGGGCCGGGGCCGCGCGGGCTGCCTCAGACGGTGTTCGGGGCGGGGCCGGGCAGCGCGACGTAGCGGTCGCCGCGCCATTCCCACGTGTAGGTGCGGCTCATGTCGGGGCAGCACTGCGGGACGCTGTCGGAGGAGAAGCCCAGCACGGTGGCCTTGACGGTGCCGTCCTCCAGCCGGAAGTCCCGGATCTGCCGGTTGTCCTGCGGCTTGACCAGGGTGACGGCGATCCGCGGCGGGCCGCCGGGCTTGGCGGGGAGGCTGAGCACGTAGACGCCGCTGGGCGGAGTGCCGGTGTCGGAGTGGCAGCGCACGACGACGGCGGTCTCGGGCCGCCCGTCGCCGTCGAGGTCGCCGGAGACCTGGCTGACGACGTCGGGCGAGGTGCCCGGGGCGCAGGTCAGCGGGTAGGTGGCGGCATGCGGGTCGGGCGGGGCGACGGGGGCCGCGGGCCCCTCGGGGCCGGCGGGCGCGGCCGCGGTGTGGGTGCGCGGCGAGGCGTCGGCGGGCTGGATGGCGGCTATCGCGGCCACCACGGCGCCGACCGCGGCGGCGGTGGTGATCCAGTGGACGCTCCGGGCGCGGGTGTGCGGGAGGTCCACGTCCTGACCTGCGGAGGGCTGCACTCGCCTGTCTCCCGGGGTCGCTCGGCGGGGGTTGCGGGCATCGTGCCACACGTCACACCGGGCGGGAACGGCGGGGGCGGGTGTGCCCCGCGGGACGGGGTGCGGGGGCTGCCGGATGGCTCCGGGAAACGGGCCGCCGGCTTGTGCGGAACGGACAAACCGGCGGCGTCGTACCGAAGTTGGCCGAAATTCGGCGTACCCCCAGGGGCATGACCCCGCGGCCGGGCCCTGGCCGCCGGGCGCCCCGGCTTCCGTGCGCCCCGGCGGCCGGGCCCTAGCTGTCGGCGCCCGAGCCGCTGCCGGGACCGGTGTAGTCCTCGCCGTAGGCGCCCTTGGCGGGGCGGCGGCGGCGCAGCGGCGGCTCGACGCCGTCCGCGAGGCGGCGGGCGGTGAGCAGGAAGCCGGTGTGGCCGATCATCCGGTGGTCGGGGCGGACGGCGAGGCCCTCGACGTGCCAGGTGCGCACCATGGTCTCCCAGGCGGCGGGCTCGTTGAAGCTGCCGTGCTCGCGGATCGACTCGACGGTGCGGGCGAGCTGCGTGGTGGTGGCCACGTAGGCGCACAGGATGCCGCCGGGCACCAGGGCCTTGGAGACGGCCTCCAGGCACTCCCAGGGGGCGAGCATGTCCAGGATGACGCGGTCGACCTCGGTGTCGGACAGGTTGTCCTGGAGGTCGCCGACGGTGAGCTGCCAGGCCGGGTGCGGGCCGCCGAAGTAGCGCTCGACGTTCTGGGAGGCGATCTCGGCGAAGTCCGCGCGGCGCTCGTAGCTGTGCAGCATGCCGTGGTCGCCGATGGCGCGCAGCAGGAAGGTGCTGAGCGATCCCGATCCGACACCGGCCTCGACGACGCGGGCGCCGGCGAAGATGTCGGCCATGGCCAGGATCTGCCCCGCGTCCTTGGGGTAGACCACGGCGGCGCCGCGGGGCATGGACAGGACGTAGTCGGGGAGGAGCGGGCGCAGCGCGAGATACGCGACGTTTCCCGTGGTACGCACCACGCTGCCCTCGGGGGCACCGATCAGCTCGTCGTGCGGGAAGGCGCCCTTGTGGGTGTGGAACTGCTTCCCGGCTTCGAGCGTGAAGGTGTAGTGGCGTCCCTTGGGGTCGGTGAGCTGGACCTGGTCCCCGACTCTGAAGGGCCCGCGACGGCGGGCGGCACCGGTCGGTTCGGACATGGGGATCACCTTATCGGGCTTTTCCCCCGCTCCCGACCGTCCCGGACGCAGCTCCCGGCCGCACCGGACGCAGCTCCCGGCCGTCCCGCGCACGCCTCCGGCCGTACCGGGCGCCCTCCCCGGCCGTACCGGGCCTGCTCCGGCCGCCCCGGAGCGTCCCCGGCGGTGTCGGCCCGTCCACCCCTGGCGGGGGCGCTACGGGCGGGACATGGCCGCGATGAAGGCCTTCTCGACGTCCGAGGTGGACAGCACGCCGTAGATCTCCCCGGTGGGCTCGACGACCAGGTACTCCGTGGAGGGGGTGGCGCGCAGCCGGTCGAGCAGGTCCTCGCCGGCCAGTTCGGCGGACACCCGCATGCCCGGGGTGAGGTCCTGGGCGAGGCCGCCGACGGCGATCCAGGGGCGGCGGTGCTCGGGGGTGGTGACGATCGCGGACTCGCGCACCAGGGCGGTCGGGTCGCCGTGGCCGTCGACGACGACGAGCGCGCGGGCGCCGGCGTCGTTGGCGCGGCGCAGCGCCTCGGACAGCGGGGTGTCGGAGGCGACCGGGACGGCCCGCCGGGTGAGGGTGCGGGCGCGCAGCGCGGGCAGCCGCTCGCGCAGCCGGGCCATGCGCAGGCTGTTGCCGGCTCCGGTCCAGATGATGGCGGCGAGGATCGCCGCGAGCAGGGCGTCGGTGAGCGAGTCGACGCCGCTGCCGCCGGCGTCGCGCCCGTAGGAGAGCATCGGCAGCCCGACGAGGACGGCGAGCGCGAGGGCCCGGCCGACCCAGGCGGCGGCGACGGTGCCGGTCATGGCGCGGCCGCTGATCTTCCAGACGACGGCGCGCAGCATCCGGCCGCCGTCGAGCGGCAGTCCGGGCAGGAAGTTGAAGATCGCCACGATGAGGTTGCTGATCATCAGTCCGGCGAGCAGCACGCCGGGGACCGTGCCGGACTCCACCAGCTGCATGCCGCCGAAGAAGACGCCCGCGAGCACCAGCGACAGCAGCGGTCCGACGAAGGCGAGGACGAATTCTCGGCCGGGGGTGTCGGACTCCTTCTCGATCTCCGAGATGCCGCCGAAGAACTGCAGCTGGATCCGCCGCACGGGGAGCTTGAAGCGCAGCGCGGCCACGGTGTGGGCCAGCTCGTGGACGAGCACCGAACCGTAGAAGGCGACGGCGAAGAACAACGAGACCAGGTAGCGCGCCCGGCCCAGTTCGGGCAGCACGGTGTCCAGCTGGTCGCCGAAGACCCAGGTGATCAGGGCGGCGATGAGGAACCAGCTGGGCGCCACGTAGATGGGGACGCCGAAGAAGCGGCCCATCAGGAGCCCTCCGCCGGGGCCGCGCGCGGCCGTGGCGGGGTCGCCCCCAGGGGCGTCGTTCTTGCCGGACGGCGGCCCACCGCTCTCGCTCACTGCTTCCCCTCGCTCGGCTGGAAGATCCCGGTCCCGCCCCGTCCCGACCGGTGCGATCAGTACCGATCATGCGTGACCGAGGCCTCGGCAGCCATGCTATTGCTCCGTTACGTCCGGCGGGCACCGGCTTGTCGGTGGCAGGCCGTAAGGTCGTCTGCCATGGGGACGACCACCGAAAGCGAAGCAGGCGCGGGCACGGCCGGGCGGGGCAGGCACCCGCGCCCGCCCTCGTCGCTCTCGCCCTCCCGCGCGGCGGACTTCATGCGCTGCCCGCTGCTCTACCGGCTGCGGGTGATCGACAAGCTGCCGGAGAAGCCCAGCCCGGCCGCGACCCGCGGCACGGTGGTGCACGCGGTGCTGGAGCGGCTCTTCGACGCCCCGGCCGCCGAGCGCACCCCGCAGCGAGCCCGCGCCCTGGTGCCCGGCGAGTGGGAGCGGCTGCTGGCCGCCCGCCCGGAGCTGGCGGCGCTGTTCGACGCGGCGGAGCCTGCCGCGCTCGCGGAGTGGCTGGAGGGCGCGGGCGCGCTGGTGGAGCGCTGGTTCACCCTGGAGGATCCGACGCGGCTGGAGCCCGCCGAGCGCGAGCTGTACGTGGAGACGGTGCTGGAGTCCGGCCTGACGCTGCGCGGCTATGTCGACCGGCTGGACGTGGCACCGGCGACCGGCGAGCTGCGGGTGGTGGACTACAAGACCGGCAAGGCCCCGCGCCCGGAGTACCGGGACGAGCCGCTCTTCCAGATGACGTTCTACGCGCTGGTGCTGTGGCGGCTGCGCGGGGTGGTGCCGCGGCGGCTCCAGCTGGTGTACCTGGGCAGTGGCGAGGTGCTGACGTACGACCCGTCGGAGGCCGACCTGCTGCGGACGGAGCGGCGGCTGCTGGCGCTGTGGGAGGCGATCCGCGCGGCGACGGCGAGCGGGGAGTGGCTGCCGCGGCGCACCGCGCTGTGCGGGTGGTGCGACCACCAGGCGTTCTGTCCGGAATTCGGGGGGACTCCCCCGCCGTATCCGCTGGCGGAAATCGCGGGAGCGCTGCCCGTCGTCGGTGAGAATGGTCCGGTCTAGCGAAAGACGGAGGAAGACCGTGGCGATCCGCGTCCTGCTGGTGGACGATCAGCCCCTGCTGCGTACCGGTTTCCGGATGATCCTGGAGGCCGAGCCCGACATCGCGGTGGTGGGCGAGGCCGGGGACGGCCAGCAGGCGCTGGACCAGGTGCGGGCGCTGCAGCCCGACGTGGTCCTGATGGACATCCGGATGCCCCGGATGGACGGGGTGGAGGCGACCCGGCAGATCACCGGTCCCGACCGCTCGGGCCCGGCGAAGGTGCTGGTGCTGACGACGTTCGACCTGGACGAGTACGTGGTGGAGGCGCTGCGGGCGGGGGCCAGCGGTTTCCTGCTCAAGGACGCGCCGGCGGCCGAGCTGGTGCAGGCGATCCGGGTGGTGGCCGCGGGCGAGGCGATGCTCGCGCCGAGCATCACCCGGCGGCTGCTGGACAAGTACGCCGGGCGGCTGCCGTCCGGGGAGGATTCGGTGCCGCAGCCGCTGCACGCCCTGACCGAACGCGAGGTCGAGGTGCTCAGGCTGGTGGCCCGCGGCCTGTCGAACGCGGAGATCGCCGCCGAGCTGTTCGTGTCGGAGACCACCGTCAAGACGCATGTGGGGCACGTGCTGACCAAGCTGGGCCTGCGCGACCGGGTGCAGGCCGCGGTGTACGCGTACGAGAGCGGGCTGGTGCGCCCGGGGGCGGGCTGAGGCCTCCGGGCCGGAGACGGGCGCCCGGAACGCCGGGCGCCCGGCCCCCGTGCGGGGACCGGGCGCCTGCGGACGTGTGCTGCGGCCGGGACGGGCGTCAGCCGGTCTTGCCGCGGCCCAGCTCCCAGAACTGGGTGGTGGTGGAGGAGTTGAGGGCCCACTCCACGCCGGTGATGCCGTCGCGCGTCGCGATGTACTGCTTGCCCTGCCACAGCGGCAGCATCGGCACGTCGTCGGCGATCAGGTCCTGGGCCCGGCCGAACGCCGTGGCCGTGGTGCCGCGGTCGGCGAGCTTGCGGGTGGCCGGCAGCAGCGTGTTCTGGATCGTGGCGTTGTTGTAGGCGAGGTTGAGGAAGTTCTCCTTGTCGAAGAACGGCGCCAGGTAGTTGTCCGGGTCCGGGAAGTCGGGCAGCCAGCTCAGCGCGAACAGCTCGTAGTCGTGCTGGGTCGCCTTCTTCAGGAAGGTGTTCCACTGCTCGCTCTTGGTGGTGACGGTGAACAGGCCGCTGGCGTTGAGCTGCCGGGCGATCTCCTGGGCCTCGGCCCCGTTCATCGTGCCGCCGGTGTCACGGCGGTAGTTGATGGTCAGCGGGACCTTCGCCGTCACCCCGGCGTTGCGCAGCAGTGTCTTGGCCTTGGACACCGACGGGTCGCCGTAGCGGTTGTGGAAGGAGTTGGTGTGGCTGGTGATGCCGGCCGGGATGACCGAGTACAGCGGGTCGGCGGTGCCCTGGTAGACGTTGCGGGTGATCGCGTCCCGGTCGATGACCTGGGCCAGCGCCTGCCGCACCGCGAGCGTCTTGAGGTCGGCCGAGGAGGTGTCGAGGAAGAGGTAGCGGGCCTCGCCGCCGGCCGACTCGGTGGTCTTGATCGTGGAGTCGGTGCTCCCGAGCAGGCCGCTGATCTGGTCCGGGCTGATCGTGCGGGCCATGACGTCGATGCCGCCCGACTTCAGCGCCTTCTCCATGGCGTGGGAGTCGGCGAAGAGCTTGAGCTGGATCTTGTCGTTGTTCATCTTCAGCGTGCCCTTGTAATGGCCGTTCTTGCTGAAGTCGCCGCCCTTGGCCTCCTTGAAGGAGTCGAGGGTGTAGGGGCCGGAGCCGACCAGCCGGAAGCCGGTGTAGGGCTTGTCCGCCGGGTAGACCGCGGGGTCCAGGATCGCCGCGGCCGGGGTGGCGAGCTTGGCCGGGAAGGTCGTGTCGGGGGCCTTGAGGTGGAAGACCACGGTCGACTCGTCGGGGGCGTCGACGGACTTCACGCCGGACAGCAGGGTGGCGGGACCGGCCGCGAAGTTGATCTTCAGCATGCGGTCGACGGAGAACTTCACGTCCTGCGCGGTGACCGGGTGCCCGTTGGAGAACTGCTGGCCGTCGCGTATCCGGCACTGGTACGTCAGCACGGTGTTGTCGGTGTAGTGGCACTCCGACGCCGCGTCCGGGCTGGGGGTGGTGCTGCCGCGCTGGTAGGTCAGCAGCATCTGGAAGGTGTTGTAGAAGATGTTCCAGGTGGCGCTGTCGTAGGAGGTGGCCGGGTCGAGCGGCGCCGGGTTGTCCTTGGTCAGCTCGATGCTGTCGGTGGTGCCCACGACGATGGGCTTGCCGCCGCTGCTTCCCACACTGGTGCTGCCGCACCCGGTGACCAGTGGCGACATCGCGCCCAGCAGCACGGGCAGGACCAGAAGCTTGCGGTTCATCCTCGTCGTTCTCCTCTTGCCTGGCGTGGTCGTGAGATCCGCCTTGTTGGCCTGGCTCACGAGATGTGCGAGCCCCGCGTGGTGTGCGGGGCTCGCGTGGTTCACCCTATGCGTAGTGCCGGACGGCTCCGGCAGCGGTCCCTTCGCAGGTCAGCCGACGGACTCCCGCAAATGGCAGGCCACTTGGACGTCCCCGCCGGCGACGAGTGCCAGCCGCGGGTCGCGGGCGGCGGCGAACTCCACGACGGCGCGGCCGTGCTCGCTGCGCAGGTCCGCGACACCGCGCCACAGCGGCTCGTGCGGGCGGTCCTCGGCGCCGTCCTCGTCGCGCAGCGCCCGCAGGAAGTCCAGGACCTCCTCGGGGGTGTGCCCGCGGCCGGGCTGGATCTCGGCGGTGCCGAGGCCCGGTACGGCGAGCGCCTCCACATCGGCGAACAGCCCGCGTTCGCGCTCGGCGGCCTCCGGGGCGAGCTCCAGCCAGCGGTTCTCCAGCAGCGTGCGCAGGTCGCGGGCCTCCCAGCCGCAGCCGGCGACGGCCACCGGGCAGCGCGGGTGGAAGGAGCAGCCCAGCGGGGGCCGGGCGGCGTCCGGGATCTCGCCGCGGGGCAGTTCGCGCGGTACGGCCCGCTCGGGGTCGGGCTCGGGGATCGCGGCGAGCAGCGCCTCGGTGTAGGGGTGCTGCGGGTTGGCGAAGACCTCGGCGGTCGGCCCGTACTCGACGATCCGGCCGAGGTACATGATCGCGATGGTGTCGCAGAAGAACTTCGCGCTGGCCAGGTCGTGCGTGACGTAGACGTAGGTGAGGTCCAGGTCGCGTTTGAGGTCGAGCATCAGCTGGAGGATCTTGGCGCGGACGCTCATGTCCAGCATGGAGATCGGCTCGTCGGCGACGAGCAGTTCGGGCTCGGCGATGATCGCGCGGGCGAGCACCGCGCGCTGCTTCTGGCCGCCGGACAGGTCGCCGGGGAACTTGCCGAGGTAGCGCTCCGGCGGGGTCAGGCCGACGCGCTCCAGCGCGTCCACGACGCGGGCCTCGTACTCGGCCTCGGTGGAGACGAGGTTGTGGATGCGCAGCGGGTGGCCGACCGCGGTGCGGATGTCCATCGACGGGTTGAGCGAGGCGTGCGGGTCCTGGAAGACCATCTGCAGGCGGCGGCGCATCGGCCGCAGCTGCCGTTCGCCGAGCCCGGTGATGTCCTGGCCGCGGTAGCGGACGGATCCGCCGGTGGCCTTGGTCAGGCCGATCAGGGTGCGGCCCAGCGTGGTCTTGCCGGAGCCGGACTCGCCGACCAGGCCGAGCACCTCGCCCTTGCGCAGCCGCAGGTCGATGCCGTCGACGGCGCGCACGGCGCCGCCCGCGGCCTGCCCGGTGAAGCGGCCCAGCAGCCGGCCGCGCAGGCCGAAGTGCACTTCGAGGCCGGACGCCTCGACCAGCGGCTCGCCGGCGTCGCCGGGGGCGCCGTCGCCGGCCGGCTCGATGTCAGGCTTCGTCAGCAACGCTGATCTCCTCTACGGCGTGGAGCGCTTCGCGCCCGTCCGGTCCCAGCTCGTCGGCGAGTTCGGGCGCGACGTCCAGCGCCTGCTGCCAGCACGCGCTGGTGACCCCGGTGGGCAGCCGCACCTCGGGCGGCTCGATCTCGGCGCAGCCGCGCATCGCGACCGGGCAGCGCGGGTGGAAGCGGCAGCCGGTCGGCGGCTCCACCAGGTCCGGCGGGCTGCCCGGGATGAAGTGCAGCCCGGTGGTGGCCAGCGAGATGGTGGAGCGCAGCAGCTCCTTGGTGTACGGGTGCTGCGGGCGGGCGAAGACCTCGCGGGCGTCGCCCTGTTCGACGATGTGCCCGGCGTACATCACGGCGACGCGGTCGCAGGCCTCGGCGACGATGCCGAGGTTGTGGGTGATGAGGACGAGCGAGGTGTCGAAGTTCTTCCGCAGGTCGGCGAGGATCTTGATGATCTGCGCCTCGACCAGCACGTCGAGCGCGGTGGTCGGTTCGTCGGCGACGATGAACGCGGGCCGCAGCACGAGCGCCAGCGCGATCATGATGCGCTGCCGCATGCCGCCGGAGAACTCGTGCGGGTAGCTGGCGTAGCGGCTCTCCGGGATGCCCATGCCGCGCAGCGCCTCCAGGGCGCGGGCCCGGATCTCCTTCCTGGGCAGGTCCTTGTGGTGGGCGCGCAGCGCTTCCTCGAAGTGCTGGGAGATCCGCATGAGCGGGTTGAGCCGGGTCATCGGCTCCTGGAAGATCAGCCCGAGTTCGGGGCCGCGCAGTTTCTGCAGCTCCTTGGCGGGCAGGCCGACGAGGTCGCGGCCGGCGGCGCCGGGGCTGCGCAGCACGACCTCGCCGTCGACGGCGGCGGCGGACGGGGTCAGGCCCAGCACGCCGCGGCCGAGGGTGGACTTGCCGCAGCCGGACTCGCCGACCAGGCCGAGGGTCTCGCCGGGCCGGACGTCGAAGCTGACGCCGTCCACGGCGCGGACCGCGCCGCGGTCGGTGCCGTACCAGACGCGCAGGTCCCGGACGGACAGGACGGGTTCGGTCACTTGACGGCCTCGCCTTCGGACGCGTCGGGCAGTTCGGGAGCCGTGACGGTACGGCGCCTGGTGTGGGCGGGGAGCAGTACCTTGCGGATCCTGCGGCGGCGCATGGTCGGGTTGAGCACGTCGTTGAGGCCTTCGCCGAGGAGGGTGAAGCCGAGGATCGCGATGACCATGGCCAGGCCGGGGTAGAGGCAGGTCCACCACATGCCGGCGTTGACGTCGTCGATCGCGCGCTCCAGGTCGTAGCCCCATTCGGCGGCGTCGGTGGGCTGGATGCCCAGACCCAGGAAGCCCAGGCCCGCGAGGGTGCCGATGCCGTCGGCGGCGTTCATGGTGGTGATGACCGGCACGGACTGGATGACGTTGCCGAACAGGTACTTGCGGATCACCACCGAGGGCTTGGCGCCCATGGCGCGGGCGGCCTCGACGAAGGTGGCCTCGCGGGCGGACAGCGCGGAGGCGCGCACCACCCGGTAGTACTGCGGGATGTAGACCACCGTGATGGACAGCGCCGCGGTGACGACCGCGCCGCCGGAGATGCCCGAGAAGACGAAGCTCGCCACGATCGCGAGCAGCAGGTACGGGAAGGCGAACAGCGCGTCCATCACCAGCACCAGGATGCGGTCCAGCCAGCCGCCGAAGTAGCCGGACAGCAGGCCCAGCAGCACGCCGATGACGAGCGAGAAGACGACGGCGAGGACCATCACCTCCAGGGCGGTGCGGGCGCCGTAGATGGTGCGGGAGAGCACGTCGAGGCTCTGCACGGTGGTGCCGAACCAGTGGTCGCCGTCGGGTGCGCCCTGCTTGGGGAAGTTCTTCCCGCCGTCGCGGTAGGTGTCGAAGTCGTACGGGGCGATGAGCGGCGCGAAGACCGCGGTGATCACGAACAGCAGCGAGATGATCCCGCCGGACCACAGCATGAACTTGGGCACGCCGTGGGCCTCGCGGACCGCGGTGGTGATCCGGCGCAGTCCGCCGAAGCGGGTGCCGCCGGGGCTGGGGGTGCCGGACGGGGCCGGTTCGGTGGGCTCGATCGGGCCGTTGGGGAGAGTCGTCGTGGCCATCAGTAGCGCACCCTCGGGTCGATCAGCGCGTTCACGAAGTCGATCAGCAGGCTGATCACGACGACGGCCAGGGCGAAGACGGTGACGATGCCCTGCACGGCGACGTAGTCGCGCTGGTTGATGTAGTCGATCAGCTGGCGGCCGATGCCGGGCCAGTTGAAGATCCGCTCGGTGAGCACCGCGCCGCCGAGCAGCATGGCGACCTGGAGGCCGAGCACGGTGATGACCGGCACCAGGGCGTTGCGGAAGCCGTGCCGGGCGACGACGTGCCGTTCCCGGACCCCGCGGGCGCGGGCCGCCTCGATGTAGTCGCCCTGGAGCGACTGGATGAGGTTGATGCGGATCATCCGGATGAAGACGCCGACGATCAGCAGGCCGAGCGCGACGGACGGCAGCAGCAGGTGCTGGAGGATGTCGCCGACCGCGTCCCAGTCGCCGTCCAGGGCCGCGTCGATGATCAGGATGTGCGTCTGGGTGGGCACGTTGAGCTGGATCAGCGGGGACGCCTGCCCGGAGGTGGTGCCGAACGCGAGCATGAGCAGCGGTGCGGTGACGATGACCGGGGAGGCGTAGCTGAGGATGCTGGCCAGCCGGCCGATGACGTCGACGGCACTGTCCCGGTAGCGGCCGCAGAGCAGCCCGACGGGGATGCCGATGACGGCGGCGAAGACCAGGGCGCCCGCGGTCAGGGTGAGGGTGGCGCCGCCGTTCTCGACGAGGATGTCCCGCACGCTGCGGCGGTCGGAGAAGGTGGTGCCGAAGTTCAGGGTGACGACCGACTTCAGGTAGTCCCAGAACTGCTGGTAGAGCGGGGCGTCGAAGCCGGCCGCGTGCCGCCGGGCGGCGAGTTCGGTGGCGTTCAGCTTGCCGCCCTGCGACGACGAGATGGGGTCGCCGGGGGCCACCCGCATCATCACGAAGACCAGGATCAGCAGGATCAGCACCATGGGCACGGCGAGTGCGATCCGGGTGAGGACGTAGCGGCGCAGCGAGCCCGACTGCTTGCTCGTGTTGCTCATGCGGTGACTTTCCGGTGGCTGTCCGGAGTGGCCCGGACCGGGGACGACGGGATGCGCGGCGCTGGCGCCGCGGGCCGGGCCGGCCCGCGGGGGTCACTCCCCCGCGGGCCGGCCACCGCTCACTTCGTGCCGAGTTCGTAGAACCGGAACATCGTCGGGTCGAGCGCCTTGTCGGCGCCGGTGACCCCGTCGCGGATCACGACGGTCTGCTTGCCCTGCCACAGCGGGATGATCGGGACGTCCTCCGCCACGATCTTCTGGATGTCGGCGAAGGCCTGGTCGCGGACGGTCTTGTCGTCCGTGCCCTGCTCCTTGCTGAGCAGGGTCAGGATCTGCGGGTTGAGGTAGCCGGTGCCGAGGAAGGGCTCCTTGGTCAGGAACGGCGCGACGTCGTTGTCGGGATCCGGCAGGTCCGGGTACCAGCCGATCATGTACGAGGCGTACGTGTCCGACTTCTCGTCCTTCTGGTACTGCTGCCACTCGGTGGAGCTGAGGGTGACCTTGAACAGGCCGGTGGCCTCCAGCTGCCGCTTGATGGCGGTGGCCTCGTCGGCGGACGCGGCGCCGTAGTGGGTGGGCGTCCAGGAGTAGGCGAGGTTCACCGGGGTCTTGATGCCGGCGGCGTCGAGCAGCGCCTTGGCCTTGGCGGTGTCGGGCGCGCCGTACTTGTCCTTGAAGGCCTCGGTGTGGCCCTCGATGCCGTTGCCGACCATCGAGTAGAGCGGCGCCACGGTGTCGTCGTAGGCGTCCTTGGCGATGCCGGCGCGGTCGATGACCTGCGCGACGGCCTGCCGCACGGCCTTCTGGTCGGCGGGCTTCACCTTGGCGTCGAAGACCATGTAGCGCTTCTCGGTGCCGGTGCCCTCCAGGACCTGGATGCCGGAGGTCTTCTTCAGGTCCTCGGTGTCGGTCGGCGACAGGCTGCGGAAGGCGGCGGTCACCGCGCCGTCCTTGACGGCCTGCTTGAGCGCGGACGCCTCGGAGAAGTACTGGAGCACGACCTGGTTGTTGTTGAGCTTGGCGTCGCCCTTGTACTTCGGGTTGGCCTTCAGCGACGCCTGCTGCTTGGCGGTGTACTTGTCCAGCGTGTACGGGCCGGAGCCGACGATCTTCGAGCCGTCGAGCAGCTTGTCGGCCGGGTAGACCTTCTCGTCGACGATCGTGCCCGCGTCGGTGGCGAGCACCGAGGGGAAGGTCGAGTCGGGGTTCTTCAGGTGGAAGGTGACCTGGTCGGTCCCGGTGACCGTGGTGCTGTCGAGGTTGGCCAGCAGGCTGGAGGGGCCGTTGGGCGCGGCGATCTTCAGCATCCGGTCGAAGGTGAACTTCACGGAGGCCGCGGTGAGCGGGTCGCCGTTGGAGAACACCAGGCCGGGCTGCATCTGGCAGGCGTACGTCTTGGGGTCGGTGAAGGAGCAGCTCTTCGCCGCGTCCGGGGCCGGGGTGGTGGCGCCGGTCGGGAAGTGCATGACCTTCTGGTAGACGCTGTCGATGATCTCCCAGGAGCCGTAGTCGTACGCTCCGGCCGGGTCCAGCGAGGACACCGAGTCGGTGGTGCCGACGATCACGGCGCCCTTGCCGCCACCGTTGCCACCGCCGCTGCTGCCGGACGAATTATCCTTCTTGCCACCGCACGCGGCGGCGCCGACGGCCAGGAAGGCCACGGCGGCTGCGGCGACGACACGCTTGTTTCGTGACATCCAGTGAATCCCCTTGCTCACATGCCGATCGGTTGAGTCGGCATCGACCGCCCTGGACATTAGCGGGACGGCCGTCGCCCACCGGGACACGGAGTGATTGAGGGGACATTACATACCGGTAACAGGACGTTCACCACCGATATGCGAACGTCGGGGCTATCGAGTGCCGGAGCGTCAAAAGCGACATATCACCCGGGTAGGAAACCGATAAGTGAAATCTCACCCAGGCGCACCACCGGCTGTCGATGGGGCGTCGTGTGACAATCATCACACTGCCCGGATTCCACTTCGTGAGATGTTATTCAGCAGTCACCGTCAGTGAAGATCCACATTCACAGAGCCCCGGACCAGGGACCTCAGGAACGGCACGTCCACCTGGTCGAGGGAGCGCACGACGGTACGCCGGGGGGCGGCCGGAATCGGCACCAGCGACGGCACCGCGACCACATGGCAGCCCGCCGCCTCACCGGAGGCCACACCCGTCACGGTGTCCTCGACGACCACGCAGAGGGCCGGGTCCGCGCCCAGCCGCCGGGCCGCCGTCAGGTACGGGTCGGGGTGCGGCTTGGTGCGGGCGATCTCGTCGCCCGCGAGGGTGAAGGCGAAGTTCTCGGCACCGAGGGTGCGCAGCATGGCGTCGATCGTGCGCCGGTGCGAGGCGGACACCAGCGCCGTGGGCACCCCGTGCGCCGCCAGCTCCGTCAGCAGCCGGCGGGCGCCGGGCATGAGCGGGGCGCCGCGCACGATCAGCTCCTCGAAGCGGGTGTCGATCGCGACCATCAGCTCGGCGAGCGTCGCGGTGGTGCCGGTGACCTCCATGAGGTGGCCGACGCTGCGCGCCATCGGGCCGCCCACCACGACCGCCTTGTGCACCTCGTCCAGCACGTGCCCCAGATCGGCGAACACCCCCGTCTCGGCCGCCCACCAGATGCCCTCGGTGTCCACGAGGGTGCCGTCCATGTCCAGCAGCACCGCCTGGAGCTCCTGGCCGTGCGCCGGACGGGTGGCGGCGACGGGGATGCTGCTGGTCATAGGCTCACTCCTCGGCCGGGTACGGAACCGGCCCGGCACCGGCCGCGGGCCGGTCCCGGAGCGCTCCTGCCGGGCGTCCTGCCCGGGGGGCACGAGGGCCGGTCGCCCTGTCCCGCGTACGGGAGGCGACCGGCCCTCGCCGGACCCACCAGTCTACGTCCCCGCACCCGGGCACGCCTGACGGGCAGGCAACGGCCGTGCGACATCCCGGTGACACGCCCGGCCGCCACCGGGCCCGTACGGGCCCGCGAGCGGCCTCAGCGGGCGTTGAAGTACTTCGCCTCGGGGTGGTGGATGACGATCGCGTCGGTGGACTGCTCCGGGTGCAGCTGGAACTCCTCCGAGAGCTTCACGCCGATCCGCTCCGGCTCCAGCAGCGCCGCGATCTTCGCCCGGTCCTCCAGGTCGGGGCAGGCGCCGTAGCCGAGCGAGAAGCGCGCGCCGCGGTACTTCAGCGCGAACATGTCCGTCATCTCGCCCGGGTCCTCGCCCGCGAAGCCCAGCTCGGAGCGCACCCGGGCGTGCCAGTACTCGGCGAGCGCCTCGGCGAGCTGCACGGACAGCCCGTGCAGCTCCAGGTAGTCGCGGTAGGAGTCGGCGGCGAACAGATCGTTGGCCGCCTCGGAGATCCGGTTGCCCATGGTGACGACCTGGAAGCCGACGACGTCGGTCTCGCCGGACTCCTCGGGCCGGAAGAAGTCCGCCAGGCACAGCCGCCGGCCGCGGCGCTGGCGGGGGAAGGTGAAGCGGGTGCGCTCGCTGCCGTCCTCGTGCAGCACGATCAGGTCGTCGCCCTTGGCCACGCACGGGTAGTAGCCGTAGACCACCGCGGCCTCCAGCAGCCCCTCGGACTGCAGCCGGGTCAGCAGCCCGCGCAGCCGCGGCCGCCCCTCGCTCTCCACCAGCTCCTCGTACGACGGCCCCGAGGCGCGCGACTGCTTCAGGCCCCACTGGCCCTTGAAGAGCGCGCCCTCGTCCAGCCACGAGGCGTAGTCGGCGAGCGGGATGCCCTTGACGACCCGGCTGCCCCAGAACGGCGGCTCGGGCACCGGGTTGTCGACCGCGACGTCCGAGCGCACCGGCCCGCGCGCCTCGTCCTCGGCCGGGTCCGGCGCGTCCTGCTCGCTCTGCGGCCGGATCGGCACCCGGCGCTGCTTGAGCTCGGGCAGCGCCGCGCCGGGCACCCCGCGCTTGACTCCGATGAGCGCGTCCATCAGCCGCAGGCCCTCGAAGGCGTCGCGGGCGTAGCGGACCTCGCCCAGGTAGACCTCGTGCAGGTCCTGCTCGACGTAGGCCCGGGTCAGGGCGGCGCCACCGAGGATGACGGGGTATTCGGCGGCGAGGCCGCGCTGGTTGAGCTCCTCCAGGTTCTCCTTCATCACCACGGTGGACTTCACCAGCAGGCCGGACATCCCGATGACGTCGGCGCGGTGCTCCTGGGCGGCGTCCAGGATCGCCGAGACGGGCTGCTTGATGCCCAGGTTGACGACGTTGTAGCCGTTGTTGGACAGGATGATGTCGACCAGGTTCTTGCCGATGTCGTGCACGTCGCCGCGCACGGTGGCGAGCACGATGGTGCCCTTGCCGCCGCCGTCCTCGCTCTTCTCCATGTGCGGTTCGAGATAGGCGACGGCGGTCTTCATGACCTCGGCGGACTGGAGCACGAACGGCAGCTGCATCTGGCCGGAGCCGAACAGCTCGCCGACGGTCTTCATCCCGGCCAGCAGGGTGTCGTTGACGATGTCCAGGGCGGGGCGCTCGGCGAGCGCGGCGTCCAGGTCGTCGGTCAGGCCGTTCTTCTCGCCGTCCACGATGCGCCGCTGGAGCCGCTCCTCCAGCGGGAGCGCGGCCAGCTCCTCGGCCTTGCCCGCCTTGACGGACTTGGCGTCGACGCCCTCGAACAGCTCCATGAGGTGCTGCAGCGGGTCGTAGCCCTCGCGCCGGTTGTCCCAGACCAGGTCGTACGCGGCCTGCCGCTGCTCCTCGGGGATGCGGGCGATCGGCACGATCTTGGAGGCGTGCACGATCGCCGAGTCCAGGCCCGCCTTGACGCACTCGTCGAGGAAGACGGAGTTGAGCACCACGCGGGCGGCGGGGTTGAGGCCGAAGGAGATGTTGGACAGGCCCAGCGTGGTCTGCACGTCGGGGTGGCGGCGCTTGAGCTCGCGGATGCCCTCGATCGTGGCGGCGCCGTCCCCCCGGGACTCCTCCTGACCGGTGCAGATGGTGAAGGTCAGGCAGTCGACGAGGATGTCGGACTCGCGGATGCCCCAGTTGCCGGTCAGGTCGGCGATCAGCCGCTCGGCGATCTCGACCTTCTTCTCGGCGGTCCTGGCCTGGCCCTCCTCGTCGATGGTGAGCGCGATGAGCGCGGCGCCGTGCTCGACGGCGAGCGCGGTGACCTTCGCGAAACGGGACTCGGGGCCGTCGCCGTCCTCGTAGTTGACGGAGTTGAGCACCGCCCGGCCGCCGAGCTTCTCCAGCCCCGCGCGCAGGACGTCGACCTCCGTGGAGTCCAGCACGATCGGCAGCGTGGAGGAGGTGGCGAAGCGCCCGGCGATCTCGGCCATGTCGGCGACGCCGTCCCGGCCGACGTAGTCCACGCACAGGTCCAGCAGGTGGGCCCCCTCGCGGATCTGGTCGCGCGCCATCTCGACGCAGTCCTCCCAGCGGCCCTCCAGCATCGCCTCGCGGAACTTCTTCGAGCCGTTGGCGTTGGTGCGCTCGCCGATCGCCAGGTAGGAGGTGTCCTGGCGGAAGGGCACGGTCTGGTAGAGCGAGGACGCGCCGGGCTCGGGGCGGGGCGAACGCGGGGTCAGCTCGTGGCCGCCGACGCGGTCGACGAGCTGGCGCAGGTGCTCGGGCGTGGTGCCGCAGCAGCCGCCGACGAGCGACAGGCCGTACTCGGCGGCGAAGGTCTCGTGCGCGTCGGCCAGCTCGGAGGGGCTGAGCGGGTAGTGCGCGCCGTCCTTGGTGAGGACCGGCAGACCGGCGTTGGGCATGCAGGTCAGCGGGATGCGGGAGTGCCGGGCGAGGTAGCGCAGGTGCTCGCTCATCTCGGCGGGGCCGGTGGAGCAGTTCAGCCCGATCAGGTCGATGCCGAGCGGTTCCAGGGCGGTGAGGGCGGCGCCGATCTCCGAGCCGAGCAGCATGGTGCCGGTGGTCTCGACGGCGACCGAGCAGATGAGCGGCAGATCCACGCCCGCCTCGGCCATCGCCTTGCGGGAGCCGATGAGCGCGGCCTTGACCTGGAGCAGGTCCTGCATCGTCTCGACGACGAGCGCGTCCGCGCCGCCTGCGATGAGGCCGGCCGCGTTGGCGTGGTAGCCGTCGCGCAGGTGGGCGTAGGTGGTGTGGCCGAGGGTGGGCAGCTTGGTGCCGGGGCCGATGGAGCCGAGCACCCAGCGCTGCCGGCCGTCGGCGGAGAAGCCGTCGGCGACCTCGCGGGCGAGCCGGGCGCCGGCTTCGGCCAGCTCGTAGATGCGGTCCTCGATGTCGTACTCGGCCATGGCGCTGGCGTTGGTGCCGAAGGTGTTGGTCTCGACGCAGTCCACGCCGGCCGTGAAGTACGCCTCGTGCACCGACCGCACGATGTCGGGGCGGGTGATGTTGAGGATCTCGTTGCAGCCTTCGAGCTGCTGGAAGTCGTCGAGGGTCGGCTCCTGCGCCTGGAGCATCGTGCCCATGGCGCCGTCGGCGACGACGATGCGGGAGGCGAGTGCCTCGCGGAGGGCGGCGGCGCGGGCGTTGCTCGCGGCGGGCGCGGCGGACGAGGGGGACGGCGAGGCCATGGAACTGCTCCCTGGGATGCGACGGCTGTCGGCTATGCGCCGGTCCGTCCCCTCGGGGGACGGACCACGCACCCCGCCAGCGTAGCCTTCCGGGCCGCCGGGACGGTGCCGCATTCCGAGGGGCGGACGGGTGGCGTGCTCCGGTGTTCCCCCTCCCGGCCGTGCCCGCGCCCTTCCCGCGGGGCTGCGACCAGGGCGAATGTTTGACCCGTACAGATCAATGGGGAGACTCCCGTTCTGCGATCGACCAGGTGTCCAGATATCGAACACGTACGCGACAAGGGGGTCGCTGTGTCCAACGGTCATATCGTCACCGGCGAGATCTTCGGGACCGCGGTGCTGATCCTGCTCGGATGCGGCGTCTGCGCCGCCGTGACACTCAAACGGTCCAAGGCCAGGGACGCGGGCTGGCTCGCGATCACCTTCGGCTGGGGCTTCGGCGTGCTGGGCGGCGCCTACATCGCCAACGGCTACTCCGGCGGCCATCTCAACCCCGCGGTCACGCTCGGCATAGCCATCAAGACCGGACAGTGGTCGAAGGTGCCGTACTACCTCGTGGGACAGCTCGTGGGCGCCGTGATCGGCGCCTTTCTGGTGTGGGTGGCCTACCTCGGGCAGTTCTCCGCGCACATGTCCGGCCTGGAGGCGGCCGAGGGCAGGGACGCCCGGCCCGCCGGGCCCGTGCTGGGCGTCTTCTCCACCGGGCCGGAGATCCGCAACCCGCTGCAGAACCTGCTGACCGAGACGGTGGCGACCTTCGTGCTCGTGCTCTTCATCCTCACGCAGGGCATGACCGACGGTCTGGCGGAGAATGGAATGGGCATCCTGCTCACGGCACTGATCGTGGTGGGCATCGGCCTGTCGCTGGGCGGGCCGACCGGCTACGCGATCAACCCGGCGCGGGACCTGGGGCCGCGGATCGTGCACGCCCTGCTGCCGCTGCCCGGCAAGGGCGGCTCGGACTGGGGCTACGCCTGGATCCCGGTGGCCGGCCCGCTGGCCGGGGCCGCCATCGCGGGCGGGTTGTACCGGCTCGCGTTCACATAGACGGGAGGCGGACCACCGAACGCACACCCGCGCGCCCCGCACACCGGGGCCGAGCACCGAGCCCCGAGCACGAGCCTCGACGAGGAGGACACCATGACCGACACGCCCGCCGGCGGTACGGGACCGTACATCGCCGCCATCGACCAGGGCACCACGTCCAGCCGCTGCATCGTCTTCGACCGCGACGGGCGGATCGTCGCCGTCGACCAGAAGGAGCACGAGCAGATCCTGCCCAGGCCCGGCTGGGTCGAGCACGACGCCGCCGAGATCTGGACCAACGTGCAGGAGGTCGTCGCCGGGGCGCTGCGCAAGGCCGGCGAGGACGTCCCGGGATTCACGCCGTCGGACGTCAAGGCGATCGGCATCACCAACCAGCGCGAGACGACCCTGCTGTGGGACAAGAACACCGGCCAGCCGGTGCACAACGCCATCGTCTGGCAGGACACCCGCACCGACGCGCTGTGCCGCGAACTGGGCCGCAACGTCGGCCAGGACCGCTTCCGGCGGCAGACCGGCCTGCCGCTCGCGTCCTACTTCGCCGGGCCCAAGGTGCGCTGGCTGCTGGACAACGTGGAGGGCCTGCGCGAGCGCGCCGAGGCGGGGGACATCCTCTTCGGCACCATGGACTCCTGGGTGATCTGGAACCTCACCGGCGGTGTCGACGGCGGCAAGCACGTCACGGACGTCACCAACGCCTCCCGGACCCTCCTGATGGACCTCAGGACGCTCCAGTGGGACGAGAAGATCTGCGCCTCGATCGGCGTGCCGACCGCGGTGCTGCCGGAGATCCACTCGTCCTCCGAGGTCTACGGCAGCACGGACGTCGGCGGCCTGTCCGCCGTGCCCGTGGCCTCCGCGCTCGGCGACCAGCAGGCCGCGCTGTTCGGCCAGACGTGCTTCGCCGAGGGCGAGGCGAAGTCCACGTACGGCACCGGCACCTTCATGCTGATGAACACCGGCGAGAGCCCGGTCAACTCCTACGCCGGGCTCGTCACCACGGTCGGCTACCGGATCGGCGACGCCAAGCCCGTCTACGCGCTGGAGGGCTCCATCGCGGTGACCGGCTCCCTGGTGCAGTGGATGCGCGACCAGATGGGGCTCATCGGCACCGCCGCCGAGATCGAGACGCTCGCCGCCACGGTCGAGGACAACGGCGGCGCCTACTTCGTGCCCGCCTTCTCCGGCCTCTTCGCCCCCTACTGGCGCTCCGACGCGCGCGGGGTGATCGCCGGGCTCACCCGGTACGTCACCAAGGCGCACCTGGCCCGCGCGGTGCTGGAGGCGACCGCGTGGCAGACGCGGGAGATCGCCGACGCGATGCTCAAGGACTCCGGCACCGAGGTCACGACCCTCAAGGTCGACGGCGGCATGACCGCCAACAACCTGCTGATGCAGACGCTGTCGGACTTCCTCGACGTGCCCGTGGTGCGCCCGATGGTCGCCGAGACCACCTGTCTGGGCGCGGCCTACGCGGCCGGTCTGGCGATCGGCTTCTGGCCGGACACCGAGGCGCTGCGGGAGAACTGGCGGCGGGCCGCGGAATGGACCCCGCGGATGGACGCCACACAGCGCGACAAGGAGTACAAGCAGTGGCTCAAGGCCGTCAAGGCGACCATGGGCTGGCTGGACGAGGAGGACACCGCGCGCGGCTGAGCGCGGCCGGGAGCGGGCCGACGGCGGCCGGTCACGGCCGCCGTCGCCGGTCCGCCCGGCCGCCCGGCCGCCCGGCCGCCCGGTCAGGGCAGGAGCGCGTCCAGCTCCGCGAAGAGCGCCGCGGGCACCTCGCCGCCGGTGCGCCCCAGCAGGGTGCGCCAGTGGCCGCGGCCCTCGTGCCACAGCGCCGCGGGGGTCCCGGCGGCGACGGCCGCGACCGTACGGGCGGGCAGCTCGTCCTCGGCGGCGCGCGACGGGGTCAGCCAGTGCGCGGTGCCGCCCTCGGCGAGCCGGGCCATCCACAGCAGGTGCCGGGCGGCGTGCGCGTGGGCGTCCTGCGCGCGCAGCCGCTCGCCGCGCGCGGTGACGTGCGCGGCGAGCACCAGCCAGTTCGCGAAGCGGCCGCACAGGTCGGCGATCTCGGCGGGGTCGGCGGGCAGCGGCGCCTGCCTCGGCAGCGCTCCCAGTACGGGGGTGAGGACGCCGTCCCGGTCGGTCACCACCATGGCCTCGACGGCGGCGCCGCGGGCCGGCCAGTCGCCGACCGAGGCGATGTCGTCGGTCGTGGCGAAGTGGAACTCGCCGCGGACCAGGCCCTCGAAGAAGGCCACATGGGTGCCGAACTCGTTGCGCAGCACGAGGTTCACCGGGGCGACCCGCGCGCACCACGCGGCCGGGTCGAGGGCCGCCCGCGCCGCGGGGTCGAGGAAGAGCCAGAACTCGACGTCGCTGTGCTCGTCCCCCTCCCCCGCGGCGAAGGACCCGTACATGAGCGAGGCGCGGATCGTGTCGTCGGCGTGGCAGAGTTCGCGCACCCGGGAGATGAGATGGTCCTGGATCACGCGGCCCAGTATGGGTCGCGGCCCGACAGCGCGACAGCGGTTTCCAGGGCGCCCGCGCCCTCGGGGATCTCGGCCGGTTCGCCGAAGCCCTTGTAGTCGCGGTACATCTGCGCGTACTCGCGCACCCCGGTGAGCAGCCGCTGCGCGGTGGCGTCGGCGACCGTGAAGTCCTGGCCGGTGGCGCGGGCCAGGTCCCAGCCGTGCAGGCACAGCTCCAGGAAGAGCATGCCCGCCATGCCCTCGGCGGGCATGCCGTTCACCTCGCCCTCCCAGGCGGCGGGCTCGGACCAGGCGGCCACCGAGCGCTCCAGCTGCGCCGCGTAGGCCGCCTGCCAGTCCGGCTCGGCGGTGAAGTCGCGGGTGTCCAGGCCCTCGGGGTGCGGCTCGCGCCGGGCCCGCAGCTCCATGCCGACACCGGTGTACGCCACCAGGTGGTTGACCAGGGTGCGGGTGTCGTAGTCGGGGCAGGGTGTGGGCCCGGCGAGCTGGTCGGGCGTGACGCCCGCGGTGACGCGGGCGGCCGCGCGGGCGGCGTCGGCGATGTCGTTCGGGTAGGTCATGCCCCCGACGCTACGGAGCCCGCCGCGGCCGGTCTTGAACAAACGCGACACCGCATAGGCTGGGCCCATGAGCAGGCACGGCTTCCACCGCGGGGTGCTGCGTCCGGAGGCCGCCGCGGAGTTCCTGGAGGTGCGCACCCACCCGCCCGCCCCGGAGCTGGCCGCGCTCGTCGACTTCTACTGGAACCCCCGCTGGGATCTGCGCGGCCGCGCCCCCTACGAGCAGAAGGTGCTCGCGCACCCCAACGTGCACCTGGTCTTCGAGCCCGACGGGCCGCTCGTCTACGGGGTGCAGCGCGAGGTGTACGTACGGCGGCTGGCCGGTACCGGGCAGGTCCTCGGGGTCAAGTTCCGGCCCGGGGCCTTCCGTGCTTTCGCCACCGGGCCGGTGGCCGCGCTCGCCGACCGCTGCGTGCCCGCTGCGCCCCTGTTCGGGCCCGGGGCGCAGGAGACCGGGCGGCGCGTCCTGGCGCTGGACGACCTCGCGGAGATGGCCGCGCTCGCCGATCGCTTCCTGACCGGGCGGCTCCCCGCGGCGCCGCCCGACCCGCGTGTCGCCGAGGTCGCCGCGCTCGTCGAACGGATCACCGCGAGCCCCCAGCTCTTCCGGGTGGACGCGCTGGCCCGCGAGCTGGACATGTCCGTACGGCGGCTCCAGCGGCTCTTCGCCGACTACGTCGGGGCCTCGCCCAAGTGGGTGCTGCGCCGGGCCCGGCTGCACGAGGCCGCCGCCCGCGCCGACGCGGGCACCGGCATCGACTGGGCCGCGCTCGCCGCGGACCTCGGCTACGCCGACCAGGCCCACCTCACCCGGGACTTCACCGCCGCGGTGGGGGCTCCGCCGGGCAGATACGCGGGGGCGTGAATCCCGGTTTCGTTAGGTGTTCGGGCCCTTCGGGCACATAATGAGGATATACATCGGAGGTCTGGCGGCGCTGCGGACCTGTACCAAGGGGAGGGCGCGGGATGGCGGTCACCGACGAGGCGATCGAGAAGATCAAGGAGATGATCGTCTCCGGAGCGCTGCGGCCCGGCGACCGGCTCCCCAAGGAGAGCGAA
Organism: Streptomyces sp. NPDC021224; assembly: GCF_044332905.1. Taxonomy (NCBI): domain Bacteria; kingdom Bacillati; phylum Actinomycetota; class Actinomycetes; order Kitasatosporales; family Streptomycetaceae; genus Streptomyces; species Streptomyces sp. NPDC021224. The sequence continues at coordinate 602,217 of NZ_JBIRPW010000004.1, forward strand.
CTCGCCGCCGAGCTGGGCCTTTCCCGCAATTCGCTGCGCGAGGCCGTACGGGCGCTGTCCCTCATCCGCATCCTCGACGTCCGGCAGGGCGACGGCACCTACGTCACGAGCCTGGACCCGCAACTGCTGCTGGAGGCGCTGAGCTTCGTGGTGGACTTCCACCGCGACGACACGGTGCTCGAATTTCTGGCGGTGCGCCGCATCCTGGAACCCGCGGCAACCGCGATGGCCGCGATCAGCATCCCCGAGGACGAGCTGGACGCCCTCCAGGGCAAGCTCGACGCGCTGGGGGCGCAGCCGTCGGTGGAGGAGCTGGTCGCCTCCGACCTGGAGTTCCACCGCGGGATCGTCGCCGCGTCCGGCAACTCCGTCCTGTGCTCCCTGCTCGACGGACTGTCCGGCCCCACGACCCGCGCCCGCGTCTGGCGCGGCCTCACCCAGGAGGACGCGGTGTCGCGCACGCTCCTGGAGCACCGGGCGATCCTCGGCGCCCTCCGCGACCGCGACGCGGAAGCGGCCCGCAGTTGGGCGACGGTCCACATCGCCTCAGTGGAACAGTGGCTCCGCTCGACGCTGTGACCTGCGGCCGGCCGGGGGGTGCTTCCCCCCGCCCTGCCGGGCCCGCTGTTTTCCGGGACCTTACGCGTGGTGGGTTGCTCGCGCAGTTCTTCGCGCCCTACGGCGGGAAGATCGCGCGAAGGGCCTCACGGGGCACCCCCGTGGCCTCACCCCAGCCCGTACACCGCGGCAGCGGTACCGCCGAAGACCGCGGCGGACTCCGCCGGGGAGAGGTCCGAGGTCGCCTCGGCGGCGAGGGCGAGCACGTCGCCGTAGGACGCCGCCAGCGTGCAGACGGGCCAGTCGGAGCCGAACATCACCCGGTCCGGCCCGAAAACGGCCAGCACGTGCCGTGCGTACGGCAGAAGGTCGGCCGGCTCCCAGCCGGACCAGTCCGCCTCGGTCACGAGCCCCGACAGCTTGCACACCGCGTTCGGCAGCGCGGCCAGCGCGGCGATCTGCGTCGCCCACGCCTCCCACCCGCCGGAGGCGACGGGCGGCTTGGCCGCATGGTCGAGGACGAAGCGCAGTTCGGGCAGTGCCGCCACCGTGTCGAGCGCCGCGGGCAGTTCGCGCGGGGTGACCAGCAGGTCGTAGGTGAGGCCGGCCGCGGCGACGGTCGCGAGGCCCCGGCGGACGCCCGCGCGGGCGAGCCACCACGGGTCGGCCTCGTCCTGGACCTGGTGGCGTATGCCGACCAGCGGGCCGGTCAGCGAGGCCAGGACGTCGGCGAGCGCCGGGTCCGTGAGGTCGGCCCAGCCGACGACCCCGGCGACGCGCCCGCCGGAGCCCGCGGCGGTGTCCAGGAGTTCGCGGGTCTCGTCGAGGGAGGAGCTGGACTGGACGACCACGGTGGCGTCCAGCCCGTGCGCGTCGAGCAGCGGTTCCAGTTCGGCGAAGGCGAACGTGCGGGCGATGGGGTCGAGTTCGGGCCCGGTCATCCAGGGCTGCGGGCGCCGGCCGAGGTCCCACAGGTGGTGGTGGGCGTCGATCCGCCGGGTGCGGCTCAAGGGTTCGGGCACGGTCACTCCCCCGCGGTGAGGGGCAGCGGCACGTCCGTGTCGAGCAGCCCTTCGGCGACGAGGGCGTGCCACATCGCGTCGGGGATGTCGTGGGCGAACATCGCCTCGTTGTCGCGGACCTCGTCGGCGTTCGCGGCGCCGACCAGCGCGGAGACGACGCTCGGGTGCGCGAAGGGGTAGCGCAGCGCGGCGGCCCGCAGCGGGACGCCGAACTCGCCGCAGACGCGGGCCATGGCGAGCGCCCGGTCCACGAGCGGCTGCGGCGCGGCGGCGTAGTTGTAGTGCGCCCCGGGGCCGGGGTCGGCGAGCAGCCCGGAGTTGTAGACGCCGCCGACGACGACCCTGGTGCCGCGGCGTTCGCACACCGGCAGCAGGTCGTCGTAGGCGGTGCGTTCCAGCAGGGTCCAGCGGCCCGCGCACAGCACCACGTCGATGTCGAGGTCGGCGACGAGGCGGGCGAGCACACCGCTGAGGTTCATGCCGAAGCCGATGGCCTTGACCACGCCCTGGTCGCGGAGTGCGGCGAGGGCGGGGAAGCCGCTGTCGTAGACCTCCGGGAGGTGGTCCTCGACGTCGTGCAGGTAGACGATGTCGACGGCGTCCACGCCGAGCCGCTCCAGCGAGCCCTCCAGCGTGGCGCGGATGCCGTCGGCGGTGAAGTCCCAGACCCGGGCGCGGGCCGGGACGTCGGTGAAGCCCTGGCCGTCGGGCTCCTCGCCCGGTTCCAGGTCCCGCAGCCTGCGCCCGACCTTGGTGGACAGCACGTACGAGGCGCGGTCCCGGCCGGCGAGCGCCCGGCCCAGCCGCTCCTCGGAGCGGCCGAGGCCGTAGTGGGGCGCGGTGTCGAGATAGGTGACGGGCCGGCCCGCGTCGAAGGCGGCGGCCACGGTGGCCGCCGCCTCCTCGTCGGTGACGGCGCGGTAGAGGTTGGCCAGCGGCGCGCAGCCGAGGCCGAGCCGGGGCAGTGCCGGGAGGGGCATACGTGGTGTCTTTCTGCGGGGCCCGGCCGGCTGTGCGCCGGGAGGGAGAGGGGACGGGGGGACGGGGACGGTGGTGTCAGTCCTGCTTCTCGCCGCTGGCGAAGCGGGAGATGATCAGGGCGACGATGATGATGGCACCGTAGAGGAACTTGTCCCACAGCGGCGGCACACCGCCGAGGGTGGTGACGTTCACGACCAGTTGCAGGCTGACGACGCCGGTGAGGGCGCCGAAGAGGGTGCCCCGGCCGCCGTTGAGGCTGACCCCGCCGATGACGGTGGCGGCGAAGACCTGGAAGATCCAGCCGTCGCCCTGGGTGGCGGAGATGGCCCCGTAGTGGCCGGTGTAGAGCACACCGGCGAAGGCGGCGATGAGGCCGCCGAGCGCCAGCACCGTCCAGGTGATGCGGTCGACGCGGATGCCGGCCGCGCGGGCCGCCTCGGTGTTGCCGCCGATCGCGTAGAGCGCGCGGCCGTGCCGCAGGTAGCCGAGGGCCAGGCCGCCGACGACGAACAGCAGCAGGCAGATCCACACCGCCGCGGGCGCCCCGGCCCACTCGGCCTTGCCGAGGTAGGAGAAGGACGCGGGCACGGCGACGATGGACTTGCCCTGCGCGACGCCGTCCTGGAGGCCGCGCAGCATGGTGAGCATGCCGAGCGTGGCGATGAAGCCGTTGACCCGCAGCTTCAGGATCAGGAAGCCGTTGACCGCGCCGATCAGCAGGCCGACCAGCAGGCACACCGGGATCGAGGACCAGGTCGGGAAGAGCCCGATGCCGTGGAAGGTCGCCGGTCCGCTGCTGGGCATCACCAGCCACATCGCGATGACCGGCGCCACGCCGATGGTGGACTCCAGCGACAGGTCCATCCGGCCGCAGATCAGGATCATCGCCTCGGCGAGCACCAGCAGGCTCAGCTCGCTGCTCTGCTGGAGCACGCCGATCAGGTTGTCGGACGTCAGGAAGACCGGCGACACGATGAAGCCGATGACACCCAGCACGAAGATGACGGGTATCAGCGACAGGTCGCGGTAGCGGGCGAGCTGGAAGCGCGGCGCCGCGGCGCGGGGCTTGCCGGACACCGCCGCGTCGGCGGTCAACTGGGTGGTCTCGCTCATTCCTCGGCTCCCTTGTCGCCGCCCGCGCCCGCGGGCAGCCCTTCCATCGCCGAGACGAGGTCCCGGTCGCTCCATCCGCTGCCGAACTCGGCGATCACCCGTCCGTGGAAGAGCGCGATCACCCGGTCGCAGACCCGCAGGTCGTCGAGCTCGTCGGAGACGATGACCGCCGCGTCGCCGCGGTCGGCGACCGAGCGGACCACGCCGAGCAGCGAGTCCTTCGACTTGATGTCGACACCCGCGGTGGGCCGGATCGCCACCAGCACCCGCGGGTCGCGGGCCAGCGCCCGCGCGATCACGACCTTCTGCTGGTTGCCGCCCGACAGGTCGGACACCGGCTGCGCGGGCCCGGAGGTCTTGATGTCCAGCGAGTCGATCATCCGCTGGGCGAAGCTCCGGGTCCGCGACGGCAGCACGGTGCCGTACGGGCCGAGCTGGTCGGTCACCGTGAGGGTGGCGTTCTCGGCGACGCTGCGCCCGAGGACGAGGCCCTGCCGGTGCCGGTCCTCGGGGACGTAGCCGATCCCGGCGTTCAGCGCGTGCGGCACGCTGCCGGGCCGTACCACCGTGCCGGACACGGCGGTGCTGCCGCCGGTGGCCTTGCGCAGGCCGACGAGGGTCTCGCCGAGCGCGGTGTTGCCGCTCGCGGTGGCCCCGGCGAGGCCCAGGACCTCTCCGGCCCGCACCGCGAAGTCGATGGGCTCGAAGACGCCGTCCAGCGTCAGCCCCTCGGCGCGCAGCACGGGTTCGGCGCCGGCGCCGTCACCGGCCTCGTCGCGGGTCCCCTCGTCGAGGCCGGGCCCCGCGTGCCAGCTCGTCGCGCCCTGCGCCGCCTCGCCCGTCATCGCCGCCACGAGGTCCGCCTTCCCCAGCTCCGCCACGGGGGAGGTGAGGATGTGGCGGGCGTCGCGGTAGACCGTGACGGTGCTGCACAGGTCGTAGACCTCCTGCAGGTGGTGCGAGATGAAGAGGAACGCGACGCCCTGCTGCTGGAGTTCGCGCAGTTTGCTGAACAGCCGGTCGATGCCGGACGCGTCGAGCTGCGCGGTGGGCTCGTCGAGGATGATGAAGCGGGCGCCGAAGGAGAGCGCGCGGGCGATCTCCACGAACTGCCCCTGCTCCACGGTGAGGTCGGCGGCCCGGGTGGCGGGGTCGACGTCCACGCCGTATTCGGCGAGCAGCGCGGCGGCGTCGGCGCGCAGCTTCGGCCAGCGGATCCGGCCGCGTCCGAAACGGTTGAGGAACAGGTTCTCGGCGACCGTCAGTTCGGGGACGACCATGGACTTCTGGTAGACGCAGGCGACCTTGGACTGCCAGGCGGCGGTGTCCCCGGCGGCGGGCGCGGGTTCGCCGAGGAAGGCGACCCGACCCGCGTCGGGGGCGTGCAGCCCGGTCAGCACCGACACCAGCGTGGACTTGCCCGCACCGTTGCGGCCGACCAGCGCGTGCGAGTCGCCGACCGCCACGGTGATGCCCACCCGGTCCAGCGCCACGGTCGGGCCGAAGCGCTTGACGATGCCCTCGGCGTGCACCGCGGCCGGTGCGGACGGGGTGGAGGGCGTCGATGCGTTGCTCATCCGCGCTCAGCTCTTCCCGAGCTGGTTGGCCCACAGGTTCGGGTCGTCCACGTTGTCCTTGGTCACCAGCGGGGCGGGGAGCTGGTCCTCCAGCCCGTTGGGGATGGCGACGATGGTGGAGCCGTGGTCGGTCGGGCCGGGCTTGAAGGTCTGCCCGGCGAGCGCGGCCTTGGCGTAGTACAGCGCGTACTTGGCGTAGAGGTCGGCCGGCTGGGAGATCGTGGCGTCGATCTTCCCCTCCTTGATGGCCTTGAACTCGTCCGGGATGCCGTCGTTGGAGATGATCGTGATGTGGCCCGGCGTGCCCGGCGGCTTGAGCAGGTGCTTCTGCTCCAGCAGGGCGAGCGTGGGCTGCAGGAAGACGCCGCCGGCCTGCATGTAGATGCCGTTGATGTCCGGGTCGGAGGCGAGCGTGGTCTGGAGCTTGGCCGAGGCGACGTCGCCCTTCCAGTCGGTGGCCAGCTCGATGACCTTGATGCCGGGGAACTTGCTCTTCATGCAGGACGCGAACGCCTCGGAGCGGTCCCGGCCGTTGATGGAGTCGAGGGCGCCCTCGAACTCGACGACCTTGCCCTTGCCGCCGAGCTGCTTGCCCAGGTAGTCGCAGGCGTTGGAGCCGTACGCCTTGTTGTCGGCGCGCACGACCATGTACACCTTGCCCTTGTCGGGGCGGGTGTCGACGCTGATCACGGGGATCTTCTTGCCGGCCAGCTTGTCCAGCGTGGAGGCGACGGCGCCGGTGTCCTGCGGGGCCATCACGATCGCCTTGGCGCCCTGGTCGGTGAAGGTCTGGACGTTGGAGACCAGCTTGCCGATGTCGTTCTGCGAGTTGGTGCGGGGCAGCGCGGAGACGCCGTCGCTCTTGAGGTCCTTCTCTATGTAGCTGTTGTACGAGTTCCAGAAGTCGCTGTCGGAGCGCGGCAGGTCGATGCCCACCTTGCCGGAGCTGCCGGCCTTGTCGTCGCTGCCTCTGTTGCAGCCGGCGAGCGCGGTGACCGCGAGCAGCGCCGTGAGGGCGGCAACGGTCGTCTTGCGCAGTCTCATCGTCGAGTTCTGCCCTTCGGGAGTGTGTCGGCTCGGGGTGGTGCGGGTGGAGCGGTGGTACCGGTGGGTGGTGCCGGTGGTGGTGCGCGGTGCTGCTCGGTGGTGGTGCGTGATGGTGCTCGGTGGTGCGGTGCCGGCCGGGGTGCGCCGGCCGGCGGTGGTGCGCGCCGGTCAGTTGGCGGGGCGCACCCGCAGTCCCTGCATGCCGCCGTCCACGGCGAGCGCGGTGCCGGTGACACCGGCGGCCGCGGGGCTCGCGAGGTAGGCGATGGCGGCGGCGACCTCGTCGGCGGTCACCAGCCGGCCCATCGGCTGCCGGGCGTTGAGGGCGGCGCGCTCGGCGGCGGGGTCTCCGGCCTGGTCGAGCAGTCGGCCGATCCACGGGGTGTCGGCGGTCCCGGGATTGACGCAGTTGACGCGTACGCCCTCGCGGACGTGGTCGGCGGCCATCGCCAGGGTCAGCGAGAGGACCGCGCCCTTGCTCGCGCTGTACAGGGCGCGCTGCGGCAGCCCCGCGGTGGCGGCGATGGAGCAGGTGTGGGTGATCGACGCGGTGCCGGGGCGTTCGGCCGCGGCCCGGCGCAGGTGCGGCAGCGCGGCGCGGGCGGTGCGGACCATGCCGAGGACGTTGACGTCCAGCACCCGCGACCACTCGTCGTCGGTGTTGTCCTCGACGGTGCCGATGGCGCCGATGCCGGCGTTGCTCACCAGGACGTGCAGGCCGCCCAGTTCGCCCGCCGCCTGCTCGACGGCGGCGCGCACGGCGGCGTCGTCGGTGACGTCGGCGGCGACCGGCAGGCAGCCCGCGGGGGCGCCGGACGGGTCGCGGTCGAGCACGGCCACGCGGGCGCCGCGGGCGGTGAGCAGGGCGGCGGTGGCCGCGCCGATACCGGAGGCGCCGCCGGTGACCAGGGCGGTCAGGCCGGCGAAGTCCTGCAGGGGTGCGGGGGTGGTGCCGTCGGTCATCGGGTGAACTCCTGTCGCTGGGCACGCTCCTGCCACACGGGCCCGTCCGGGTAGCGGTAGTCCGTGAGCGTTTCCGGAACCATACGGGCCGAGAAGCCGGGCGCCGAGGGGGCGACATAGCGGCCGTTCTCGACGACGGCGGGGTCCGTGAAGTGCTCGTGCAGATGCGGTACGTACTCGATGACGCGGCCTTCGAGGCTGCCGGAGACCGCGACGTAGTCGAACATCGCCAGGTGCTGGACCAGCTCGCACAGGCCCACGCCGCCGGCGTGCGGGCAGACCGGGACGCCGAACTTGGCGGCCAGCAGCAGGATCGCCAGGTTCTCGTTGACGCCGGCCACGCGGGCGGCGTCGATCTGGACGAAGTCCACCGCCCCGGCCTGGAGCAGCTGCTTGAAGACGACGCGGTTGGCGACGTGCTCACCGGTGGCGACCCGGACGGGCTGCCCGGCGCGCACCGCGGCGTGCGCCAGGACGTCGTCCGGGCTGGTGGGCTCCTCGATCCAGTACGGGTCGTGCGGCGCCAGCGCCGCCATCCACTCCAGGGCCTCGGCGACGTCCCAGCGCTGGTTGGCGTCGACCGCGATGCGGATGTCCGGGCCGACGGCGGCGCGGGCCAGTCGCATCCGCCGCAGGTCGTCCTCCAGGTCGGCGCCGACCTTGAGCTTGATCTGGCCGAATCCGGCGGCTACCGCCTCCTTGGCGAGCCGGGTGAGCTTCTCGTCGGAGTAGCCGAGCCAGCCGGGTTCGGTGGTGTACGCCGGGTAGCCCTCCTGGCGCAGCGTCTCCGCGCGGGCGGCGCGGCCCGGTTCGGCGCGGCGCAGGATGTCCAGCGCCTCGTCGCGGGTCAGCGCGTCGCTGAGGTAGCGGAAGTCGACGAGGTCGACGAGCTGGTCGGGGCTCATGGAGGCGAGCAGCGCCCACACCGGCTTTCCGGCCGCGCGGGCGGCGAGGTCCCAGGCGGCGTTGACCACCGCCCCGGCGGCCATGTGCATCACGCCCTTCTCGGGGCCGAGCCAGCGCAGTTGCGAGTCATGGGTGAGCAGCCGGTAGAAGGCGCCGAGGTCGCCCGTGACACTGTCCACCGGGCGGCCGACCACATAGGGTCGCAGCGCCCCGATCGCGGCGGCGACGACGTCGTTGCCGCGGCCGATGGTGAAGCACAGGCCGTACCCCGCGAGGCCGCCGGGGGCGTCGGTACGGAGCACGACGTAGGCGGCGGAGTAGTCGGGGTCGGGGTTCATGGCGTCCGAGCCGTCGAGCTGCTCCGAGGTCGGAAAGCGGATGTCGTACACGTCGACCTCGGTGATGGTCGGACTCATGCACACTCCCGTCGCGAGACATCGGATCTTTTCTTGATGATCCGATGTATAGCGGGGGTGCCGGGTGCCCGTCCAGGGGGCTGGGCGAAGTTGTTGATAACAGATCGGATGTCTCCAGGTCCCGTCTCGGCGGCGGTCCCGGGCCCCCGCGGCGGCCGCGGGACGGCCCCCCGGCGCCCGCCGGAGGTCGCCCCGGTAACGCCCCGGCAGCGGCGGGACCGCCGTCCGCGCGGGCCTGGGCACGTAGGCTGGTGACGCACGTGACGAGCAAGTGAGAGCAGCGCCGGATCGGGGCCGCACGGCCCCGCCGGCCGGAAGGAGGCGCCGGGTGATCGAGCTTGAGGGAGTACCCGAGCTGATCGATCCGGTCATGGTGGCGGCGTTCGAGGGCTGGAACGACGCCGGGGACGCAGCCTCCACCGCGGTGGCCCATCTGGACCGGGAGTTCAAGGGCGAGGTCTTCGCCGCGCTGGACGCCGAGGACTACTACGACTTCCAGGTCAACCGCCCCACCGTGTGGATGGAGGACGGTGTCCGGCGGATCACCTGGCCGACCACCCGGCTGTCGGTGGCCAGGATCCAGTCCCCCAAACCGCGCGACCTGGTCCTGATCCGCGGCATCGAACCCAGCATGCGCTGGCGGTCGTTCTGCAACGAGCTGCTGGGCTTCGCGCACGAGCTGGGCGTGGAGATGGTCGTGGTGCTGGGCGCGCTGCTCGGCGACACCCCGCACACCCGCCCGGTCCCGGTCACCGGCGTCACCTCCGACCCGGACCTGGCCACCGCGCTCGACCTGGAGGAGTCCCGCTACGAGGGCCCCACCGGCATCGTCGGCATCCTCCAGGAGGCCTGCACGCACGCCGGGGTGCCCGCGGTCAGCCTGTGGGCGGCCGTGCCGCACTACGTCTCCCAGCCGCCCAACCCCAAGGCCACCCTCGCCCTGCTCAACCGCCTGGAGGACCTGCTGGACCTGCGTATCCCGCAGGGCGAGCTGCCCGAGGACGCGCGGGCCTGGCAGGTCGGCGTCGACCAGCTGGCCGCCGAGGACAGCGAGGTCGCCGAATATGTGCAGACATTGGAGGAGGCGCGCGACACCGCGGAATTGCCGGAGGCGTCGGGCGAGGCCATCGCACGGGAATTTGAGCGTTATCTGAGACGCCGGGACCCGCAGCCCGGCGGTTACGCGAGCGAAGGCGGCGACGGCGTCCCGCAATTTCGCGACCTCGGCCGTCAGCAGCGGCCCGAGGAACCGCGAAACACCGAAGGGCCGGCGGGAAACACGGAGGGGAAGAGCGGAAGCACCGCCGACCCCGACAACGGCACCGACAACGGCACCGACGACCACTCCGGGGACGGCTCCAAGGACTCCGGGGACTCCCCCGGGGGCTCCTCCGGCGGCGACGGCACCGGGGAGGACCCGCAGTAGGCCGCGCGGCCCGGCACAGGCAACGGATCGTCAAGAGCCGGGCACGCCATGCCAAAGCACCCACGTCCGGCACCTGGCAGGATGTCGGCGTCGGCTGCCGATCCCCCGCCATCCACGGACGGATCCCGTGCCCGGTACGGCCACCCGCGCTTATCGGAACGTTAGTTGCGAAGGGGAACTGTCGCCGGTTAGCATGAGGTTCATCCGTTGGCATACCTTCCCCGGGGGGGGATCATGGTAATCGACGAACGTATGGATGACGTAGATTTCCGTATTCTGGCGTTAATGAGCGAGGGGTTGTCCGACGCGACCATCGGGAGAAAACTCTCACGCGGTCATCGGACCATCCAGCGGCGTATCTGCCACATGATGGACAGCCTCGGTGTCTCCGGCCGTTTCGCGCTGGGGCTGAAAGTCGCGGAACTCAACCTGCTGGCGGCCCGGGAAATCCCCGGAAACGCTGCCGACCTCGCGGGCAGGGCCGCCGCGAGCAGCTGCACGTAACAGACCCGGGCGCGGGGGGGCGTCCGAGCCGGGGGGGAATGGGGGGACCCCGGAGCAGAAAAAAGGAGGGGCGGGGCCCCCGGGGGCGGGGGCGCCCCCCCCCCCAAACCCCACCCGGCCGGGGGGGGGCGGGCGCCCCACCCCGCCCCCCGGCCCCCCCCCGCGCGGCCCCGCCCCGCGCCCCCCGGGGGGGGCCC
>NZ_JBIRPW010000005.1:0-567190 GCF_044332905.1 Streptomyces sp. NPDC021224
GGTTACATTCCGAACCCGGAAGCTAAGCCTTTCAGCGCCGATGGTACTGCAGGGGGGACCCTGTGGGAGAGTAGGACACCGCCGAACAAATATTGCAGGAGCCCCGCTCCCGGATCTGATTCCGGGAGCGGGGCTTTTTGCGTTGCCCGGACAGTGTCGGCCAGGCCGTACAGCCAGGCGTACGGAACAGGACGCACGAAAGGGGCCGTCCTCCCGCAGGAGGACGGCCCCTTCACGTCATCAGCCCCCTTCTTTACCTCAGCCGCGGATGTCCGACGCCGTGGCGGGAGCCGCGTAGCCGGGGATGTTCGCCGCGCGGGCGAGGTCGATGTCCAGGGCTTCGCGGCGGATGCGCTGGTCGACGTACAGCAGGGAGACGGCGCTCGCGCTGATCGGCAGCGTCAGGGTGGTGGCGATGATGCTGCCGACGGCCGTGATGATGACGGTCGGCCAGTCGCCCGGGCCGTCCGTGGAGAACAGGCCGCCGGTTCCGTTGCCCACGGCATCGGCGATGGCGGTGAACGGGAGCTCGATGATCAGGGACGCGATCCCCGTGATGAACACGGCGAGCAGTTGCACGCCGAGGACCCGCCACCAGGAGCCGTTGACGAGTTTCGCCGAGCGCTTGATCGCGGCCCTGATGCCCTGCTTCTCCAGGACGAGAGCGGGGGCGGCGAGGCTCCAGATGTTCCACTGCCACAGGCAGACGACGGTGGCCGCCACAAGTCCGAGGGAGGCGAGTGCCGCGCCGCCGTTCCCCGATCCGGCCAGGGCGACCAGGGTGCCGGGGAGGAGGACCACCGCGATGATCGCGATGAGTGCGAGCGGCAGCAGCACCGCGAGTTGGAGGAGCTGCGACAGCCGGGGGCGAATGTCCTGCCGGGCCTCGCGCAGGGACACCGGGCGGCCCAGCACGGCGCGGCTGACGACGACGGTGAGCAGGCCCGAGGTGATGAGGACGCCGATGATGCTGGTGAGCATGACCAGGCAGGTTCCGCCGAGGCTGCCGCCGAGCGCGTGCATGATGTCGCTCGCCGTGGGGTCGGACGTGTCCTTGAGGTCGTCGAGGCTGCTGTCGTCGACGAGGTACTTGCTGACCACCGCGTTGACGCTCTCGGTCAGGACGGCGACGCCGAAGACCAGGACCGTCGCCGTGCGCCAGTGCGCGCGGAAGGTGGCGAAGGCGCCGTTGACGATCTCGCCGGTGTCGAGCGGGCGCAGCGGGACGACCCCGGGCTGCGGTGCCGCCGGAACGGGGGTGCCCCAGCCGTTCGGCGGGGCACCGTAGGAGGGCACGTTCGGTCCCCAGCGGGGGCCGCCGTGGTCGGGGCCGGGCGGCGGTGGGGGATTCCACTGCCCGCCCCAGCCGCCAGAACCGGGGCCCGCCTGCGGGGGCACCGGTGCCACGGGGGGCGCGGGCTGCTCGGCGGGGGGCGTGGGGGCTTCGGAGGAGGCAGAGGCCTGCCATGGGCCGGCCGGGGGCTGCTGCCGCGACCAGTTGGCCGCCGGGGGTGTGTTCGCCCCGGAGTCGGCGGTCTCCGGCGCGCTCGGCGCGTTCGCGGCCTCCGGCGTAGCGGGGGCGGCGTCGGAGGCGCCGGATGCGCTGTCGGCCGGGTCGGGGACCGTGCCGCCGGTGTCCGGCTGCGCCGCGGGCGGCGCGTCGTCGGGGCTGTCGCCGGTGCTCGGTTCCGGGGATCCGGACGATCCGGGCGAGGTCCAGCCCGGAGTGTTGGTCATCGGAGGCTGCCCTTTCGTACGTGCTGTGTGTGCTGCTGGTACGCGTGTCCGTACGTGCGCCATCGTGTCACGGGCTGCCGCCCGACGGACCTGGCAGGGCAGACTGGACGGATGGATGATCACCTGGTGGATTCCGCTTCCGGACCGGTCCCCGCGCTGCGGTGGGAGGAGCCGCCGGAGGGCCCGGTCGTGGTGCTGCTGGACCAGACCCGGCTGCCCCGGGAGGAGGTCGAGCTGGCGTGTACGGACGTGCCGGCGCTGGTGGCGGCGATACGGTGCCTGGCCGTGCGCGGGGCGCCGCTGCTGGGCCTTGCCGGGGCGTACGGGGTCGCGCTCGCCGCGGCCCGCGGCTTCGACGTGGAGGAGGCGGCCGACCAGCTGGCGCACGCGCGGCCGACGGCGGTGAACCTGGGCTACGGCGTGCGGCGGGCGCTGGCGGCCTACCGTGCGGCCGGCCCGGAGCGGGCGGCGGCCGCGGCGCTGGCCGAGGCGCGCGCGCTGCACGCGGAGGACGCGGCGGCGAGCACGGAGATGGCGGCGCGCGGGCTGGGCCTGCTGGAGGAGCTGTCGCCCGGTGGGAGCTACCGGATCCTGACCCACTGCAACACCGGGGCGCTGGTGTCGGGCGGGCAGGGAACGGCGCTGGGCGTGGTCCTGGCGGCGCACCGCGCGGGTCGGCTGCGGCGGCTGTGGGTGGACGAGACGCGTCCGCTGCTCCAGGGCGCGCGGTTGACGGCGTACGAGGCGGCGCGGGCCGGGATGCCGTACACGCTGCTCGCGGACAACGCCGCCGGGTCGCTCTTCGCGGCGGGGGAGGTGGACGCGGTGCTGATCGGGGCGGACCGGATCGCGGCGGACGGTTCGACGGCGAACAAGGTGGGGAGTTATCCGCTGGCGGTGCTCGCCCGGTACCACCGGGTGCCGTTCATCGTGGTGGCGCCGTCGACGACGGTCGATCCGGCGACGGCGGACGGCGCGTCGATCGAGGTGGAGCAGCGCCCCGGGAGCGAGGTGACCGACCTCGCGGCGTCACCGCTGGGCGCGCAGGCCTATAATCCGGCTTTCGACGTCACCCCGCCGGAGCTGATCACTGCGATCGTCACCGAGAACGGTGTGGCGTCACCCGTGACCGCCGCGAGTCTCGTGTCGGTGGGTGCACAGCAGACCGCTCGGTGACGTTCCGTGGACCGTTGGACGCGGGGTGTTCCGTCCGTTATCCACAGGCTGCACATGGGGGGCAGCGCAAGACCGCACAAGCAGGAACAATGGTCGCATAGCGTGACCTTGATCACCAAAGGTCACCAGTATCGATATGCAAATGGGATGATGGTCGGTATGAAGGGACGTGTCCTGGTCGTCGATGACGACACCGCGCTGTCGGAGATGCTCGGCATCGTGCTGCGTGGAGAAGGTTTCGAGCCGTCGTTCTGTGCTGACGGTGACAAGGCGCTTGCCGCTTTCCGGGAGGCCAAGCCGGATCTGGTGCTGCTCGACCTGATGCTGCCGGGGCGGGACGGAATCGACGTCTGCCGGCAGATCAGGGCGGAGTCGGGTGTCCCGATCGTGATGCTGACGGCGAAGAGCGACACCGTCGACGTGGTCGTCGGGCTGGAGTCCGGCGCGGATGACTACGTCATCAAGCCGTTCAAGCCGAAGGAACTGGTGGCGCGCGTCCGCGCGCGCCTGCGCAGGGCCGAGGAGCCCACGCCCGAGCAGCTGACCATCGGCGATCTGGTGATCGACGTGGCCGGCCACTCGGTCAAGCGCGACGGGCAGCCGATCGCGCTGACCCCGCTGGAGTTCGACCTGCTGGTCGCGCTCGCGCGCAAGCCGTGGCAGGTCTTCACCCGTGAGGTGCTGCTGGAGCAGGTGTGGGGGTATCGCCACGCGGCGGACACCCGCCTGGTCAACGTGCATGTGCAGCGGCTGCGCTCCAAGGTCGAGCAGGACCCGGAGCGCCCGGAGATCGTCGTGACCGTCCGAGGGGTCGGCTACAAGGCGGGACCGGGCTGACATGCGCAAACCGTACGAGCGTGAGCTGCTGGAGGGCCGGCTCGCGGACCCGATGCGTGGTCTGCTGCCGGTCATCCGCTCGTGCGTGCGCTGGGCACGGCGGCCGATGCAGCCGGCGTCCCGGCTGTGGCGGCGCAATCTCCAGCTGCGGGTCGTCGCCTTCACGCTGCTGATGTCCGTCGGTGTCGTGCTGCTGCTCGGCTTCGTCGTGATCGGCCAGGTGCGCAACGGCCTGCTCGACGCCAAGGAGAAGGCCTCGGTCAAGCAGGCCATGAGCGGCTTCTCCCTGGCGCAGAACATGGCGACGCAGGCAGGCCAGGAGCCCGACAGCACGGGCTCCGGCGTGACGGCCAAGCAGAGCGATTCGGGCACCTGGGCGACCGATCTGACCTCGCAGTTCTCCAGCGGCGGCAAGGGCGTGTACTGGATCGTCGTGCTCAGCCCCGGCGGTGAGTCCGGCATCCAGTCCGCCGGTGGCACACCGCGCGGGGCGCGCACGTCGGACAACGCCCTGCCGACGAGCGTCTCCAAGGAGCTCAGGGCGGCCGTCGACCGCACCTCGGGGGCCGTCAAGCAGTACACCAAGGTCTACACCGACGACGGCAATCCGCCGCGGTCGGCGCTCGCGGTCGGCAAGCGCATCAAGGATCCGAGCGGCGACGAGGTCCAGCTCTACTACCTCTTCGCCTTCGACCAGGAGCAGAAGACGCTCGGCCTGGTCAAGGGCACGCTGGCGACGGCCGGGATCTTCGTCGTGGTGCTGCTCGGCGCGATCGCCTGGCTGGTGACCCGGCAGGTGGTCACCCCGGTGCGGATGGCCGCCGGGATCGCCGAGCGGCTCGCCGCCGGGCGGCTCCAGGAGCGGATGCAGGTCTCGGGCGAGGACGACATCGCGAGACTTGGCGAGTCCTTCAACAAGATGGCGCAGAACCTCCAGGTCAAGATCCAGCAGATGGAGGACCTGTCGCGGATGCAGCGCCGGTTCGTCTCCGACGTCTCGCACGAGCTGCGGACCCCGCTGACGACCGTGCGGATGGCCGCCGACGTCATCCATGACGCGCGCTCGGACTTCGACCCGGTGACGGCGCGCTCCGCGGAGCTGCTGCAGAACCAGCTGGACCGCTTCGAGTCGCTGCTGTCCGACCTGCTGGAGATCAGCCGGTTCGACGCGGGCGCCGCGGAGCTGTCCGCGGAGCCGATAGATCTGCGCGAGGTCGTACGGCAGGTGGTGGACGCCGCCGAGCCGCTGGCCGAGCGCAAGGGCAGCACGGTGCTGATACGCGGCGACGCGCAGCCGGTGGTGGCCGAGGCCGATCCGCGCCGGGTCGAGCGCGTGCTGCGCAACCTGGTGGTCAACGCGATCGAGCACGGTGAGGGCCGTGACGTCGTCGTACGGCTCGCGACGGCCGACGGCGCGGTCGCGGTCGCGGTGCGCGACTACGGCGTCGGGCTCAAGCCCGGCGAGGCGTCCCGGGTGTTCAACCGCTTCTGGCGGGCCGACCCGGCGAGGGCGCGGACCACGGGCGGTACGGGCCTGGGCCTGTCGATCGCGGTGGAGGACGCGCGTCTGCACGGCGGCTGGCTGCACGCCTGGGGCGAACCCGGCGGCGGTTCGCAGTTCCGTATGACGCTGCCGCGCACCGCGGGGGACAACCTGCGCAGCTCGCCGATACCGCTGGAGCCGGACGACTCGCGCCGCAACCGCGGCCTGACGTCCTCGGCGGCGGCCGCGGGCACGCCGAGCGTGCCGGAGCCACGCGGCGCTGCCGGGCAGGGGCACCGCAGGGAGATGGGCCCGGCGCGGCCGCCGCTCATCCCGCCGATGCCGTCCGCCGGGCCCGCGCGTCCGCCGACGGCCGACCCGGCGGCGCTGCCGGGAAACGGGGCACGGGTCGTCGGGCACCGGGAAGCCGTTCGGAAGGACGAGATCTGATGGCACTGCTGGGGGGCCGCGCGGGCCGGGTGGCCAAGGTGGTGCTGCCGCTGTCCGCGGCACTGCTGCTGGCGGGGTGCGCGTCGATGCCCAGCGGCGGCGAGGTCAGCAAGGTCGACGACAGCCAGCAGGCCGAGGGCGACACCCAGGTGCGGGTGTTCGGCGTCCCGCCCCAGCCGCACGAGTCGCCCTCGTCGATCGTCAACGGCTTCCTGGAGGCCACCACCAGCGGTGAGACCGATTTCGCCACCGCCAAGCAGTATCTGTCGGCGGATCTGAAGAAGCACTGGAACCCGCTCGCCGGTATCACCGTGCTCTCCTCCGTGCCGCGGGCCCCGCAGTCCGACCCGGACACGAAGGCGACGCAGGAGACGGTGGTCCTGACGAGCAGGGAGACCGCGACGGTGGACGCGGGGAACGCCTACCGGCTCTCCACGGCCTCCTTCCACGAGGACGTCCAGCTGGTCAAGGAGAACGGCGAGTGGCGGATCAGCGTCCTGGACAACGGACTGCTTCTCTCCGCCGCCGACTTCCAGCGCATATACCACTCGGTGAACATGTTCTACTTCGCCGTCCGGGGATCGGGTGACGGTCCGGGCGGCAGGCAGACGCTGATCGCCGACCCGGTGTACCTGCGCAGGCAGCAGCCCGACACGCTCGCCGCCACCGTCACCGCGCTGCTCGGCGGACCGAGCAAATGGCTCGCGCCGGTGGTCACCACGGCTGTTCCGGCCGGTGCCCGGCTGCACGGCGGCGACACCGCGAGCGTGTCGCTGGACGACTCGCAGCGGCTCCAGGTGCGCCTGGACAAGGCGGACAAGGTGCGCGGGGAGGCGTGCCGGCGGCTCGCCGCCCAGCTCTTCGCCACCGTGCAGGGCCAGTCGTCGGTGCCGCTCTCCTCGGCGCAGGTGCAGCGCGCCGACGGGAGCGAGGCCTGCGCGGCGACCAGGGACGAGGCCCTGGAGTACGGGCCGGGCACGCTCGTCGGCACGGCGAACGAGCAGTTCTACATCGGCACCGAGAAGCACAATCTGCTGATGACGCCGTCGGGGAACACGACCGGTTTCCCGGTCCGCGGGCCGCTCGGCGCCGACAAGGCCGACCTGCGGTCGGTCGCGGTGCGCCGGGACGGGGACGCGGCGGCCGCGGTCAGGACCGACGGGCGCCAGCTGGTCGTCGCCCAGCTCGCCGACGGCGCCACCGTCCGGACGGCCCCGGTCACCAGCGCCGCCAAGGACCCGAAGAACGGGCTGAGTGCGCCGAGCTGGGACGGCTTCGACGACCTGTGGGTGGCCGACCGGAATCCGGCCGTCTCGCGGCTGTACGTCCTCCCGGACGGTACGGGGCAGCCCGTCACGGTCGACGTCCCGGAGCTCGCGGGGCGCGTCGAGTCGCTGCGGGTGGCCTCCGACGGGTTGCGGATCGCCCTGGTGGTGTCCGAGGGCGGGCGGGACCGGCTGATGCTCGGCCGGGTCGACCGCGGTGGAACGGTCGCGCAGCCGCAGTTCACCGTGCAGGACCTCCGTGACATCACCCCGGTCGACGAGAGCGTCCTGTCGGTGTCCTGGGCCGGTGGCAGCCGGCTGGTGGTGCTCGGCAGCGACCCGGCCGGCAGCGGGCAGCAGATCCAGTGGGTCAGCACCGACGGCTCGGTGTCGCCCGCGTCGGACACCATCGGCGAGGCCGACTCGGTGGCGGCGTCGGAGGCTCCCCCGGACCAGGCCACCGGGTCTCTGGTCGCCGCCTCCCACGGCAGCGTCTACTGGCAGTCCCCGGACCTGAACTGGAAGAAGGTCACCCCGGCCGGCTCCGGCCCGGTCTACCCGGGCTGACGGCTCCGGCCGGGGCAGCCCGGGCTTGACGGCCCCGGCCCGGTGGTCTGCCCCGGCCCGGCGGTCCGCCCCGGGGCGGGAGCCCGTGCGGCCGTCTCGGCCGGAGTTTTCCACAGCCCTCGAACGGGTGACTGGCAGGCCACCCCCGCGGGGCCTCACAGTGGAGTCATGCGGGGCTGGTGGCAGGAGATCGCCGGGCTGGTGCTCCCGGTGGACTGCGCGGGCTGCGGCCTCCCGCGTACGCAGCTGTGCGAGCGCTGCCAGGGGCTGCTGGGCGGAGCGGCCTCGGTGCGGCGGGTGCGTCCGGTGCCCGAGGTGCCGGGTCTGCCGCCGGTGTGCGCGGCCGCGCGGTACGGCGACGAGGTACGGGCCGTGCTGCTGGCGCACAAGGAGCGGGGTGCGCTGGGCCTGGCGCGTCCGCTGGGCGGGGCGCTGGCCGCGGCGGTGGCGGGGCTGGGCGTCGCCGGGGCGGTGCTGCTGGTGCCGGTGCCCTCCGCGCGGCAGGCGGTGGCGCGGCGCGGCCACGACGCGACCGCGCGGATGGCGCGGGCGGCCGCGGCGGTGCTGCGCGGGCAGGGCACGCCCGCGCGGGCGGCACCGGTGCTGCGGCACCGCAGGCTGGTCGCCGACCAGTCCGAGCTCGACGCGGCCGGGCGGCTGGCGAACCTGTCCGGTGCGGTCGGGACGGCCGGGGGCGCGGCTGGGCTGCTGGCGGCCCTCCCGGTGGTGCTGGTGGACGACCTGGTGACGACCGGGACGTCACTCAGCGTGGCCGCTCGGGCGGTCTCGGTGGCGGGTGGCAGGGTCGCGGGGGCGGCGGTGGTGGCGGACGTTGACCTTTGCTGAATCCACTCCGATGCGCGTTTGTGCAGGTGGCGGACCTGGTGGTTCACCCGAACGGAGGAGGGCGGACGTTGCGGATGCCGACTTCTGCACTCCGGGACTATGTTCGGGGTAGAGGGAAGACAGCACCACGGGGTGATGATCTTCCTCGTGGGGCAGGAGGAGGTGAAAGCCGCAGCTCCGCGGTTCCCGGCCGACCGGGAGGCGGAGCGGCTGCCGACGCAGTGCCGGGCGGGACTGGTTCCCGGGCCGGCCTCAGCGAAAGGGACCGCCGCCGGTGAGACGGCGGGGTCCGGGAACGGAGTTCTGCGTGGACATCGTCGTCAAGGGCCGCAAGACCGAGGTGCCGGAGCGGTTCCGGAAGCACGTGACCGAGAAGCTGGACAAGATCCAGAAGCTCGACGGCAAGGTGATCAGCCTCGACGTCGAGGTGTCCAAGGAGCTCAACCCGCGGCAGGCGGAGCGCGCCGACCGCGTGGAGATCACGCTCAACTCGCGCGGGCCGGTGATCAGGGCGGAGGCCGCAGCAGCCGACCCGTACGCCGCGCTGGACGTCGCGGTGACCAAGCTGGAGGCGCGGCTGCGCAAGGCCGCGAGCAAGCGCCACACGCGCCGCGGAGCGGGCCGGACCCCCGCCGCGGACGTGGCCTCCGTGGTCTCCGACGCGGCATACCTCAACGGGGACGGGGAGCCGGTGCCCGGCCCGGACGAGGAGGAGGGCGTCCCGACCAGGCGGATGGCGTCGCTGGAGGTGCGTGGCGAAGGGCCGCTGGTGGTCCGGGAGAAGACGCACGCGGCCACCCCGATGGCGCTCGACCAGGCGCTGTACGAGATGGAGCTGGTCGGGCACGACTTCTATCTGTTCGTGGACGCCGACACCAAGCAGCCGAGCGTGGTCTACCGGCGGCACGGCTACGACTACGGCGTCATCCATCTCAACTCCGACGAGGCGATGTCGCAGGCCCCCGGCGGCGCGGGCGGTGCGCTGCGCCGCTGACGGCGGAGCACGGCGCCCGCCGCTGACGGGCAACCGTCCAGTATGGCGTGGCGGTGCCCCCCGGGTTCGCCCTGGGGGCACCGCCGCGCCAGGACGTGAAATGCTGGACCAGCAGTGGGGCAACTGCGGTCTGACGGGGAGGACTTGATGCCGGAATTCGCGCACCGGGCTGCCGGCGGTGGCGACCCCGACCCCGATGCGGAAGGCCCGGCGCCCGCCGAGCCGATCCGGGTCCTGGTGGTCGACGACCACGCGCTCTTCCGGCGGGGTCTGGAGATCGTGCTCGCGCAGGAGGAGGACATCCAGGTCGTCGGCGAGGCCGGGGACGGCGCGGAGGCGGTGGAGAAGGCCGCGGACCTGCTGCCCGACATCGTGCTGATGGACGTGCGGATGCCGCGCCGCGGCGGCATCGAGGCCTGCACCTCCATCAAGGAGGTGGCCCCGAGCGCGAAGATCATCATGCTGACGATAAGCGACGAGGAAGCCGACCTCTACGAGGCGATCAAGGCCGGCGCGACCGGCTACCTGCTCAAGGAGATCTCCACCGACGAGGTGGCCACCGCGATCCGTGCGGTGGCGGACGGGCAGTCGCAGATCAGCCCGTCGATGGCGTCCAAGCTGCTGACCGAGTTCAAGTCGATGATCCAGCGCACCGACGAGCGGCGGCTGCTGCCCGCGCCCCGGCTCACCGACCGGGAGCTGGAGGTGCTCAAGCTGGTGGCGACGGGGCTGAACAACCGCGACATCGCCAAGGAGCTGTACATCAGCGAGAACACCGTGAAGAACCACGTCCGCAACATCCTGGAGAAGCTCCAGCTGCACTCCCGGATGGAAGCAGTGGTCTACGCGATGCGGGAGAAGATCCTGGAGATCCGCTGACCTGTGGGCCCGCCCGCGGGCGGGCCCACAGGCCGGGCGGTCCGCTCAGCGGCGGTCGTGGGTGAGCTTGACGGCGGCGGTCAGCGGCTCGCGCAGTGTCTCCGGCAGCACCCGCTCCACCCGGGCCTCCACGCAGCCCACCCAGCCCGCCGCCTCGGCGATGGCGTCCGCGGCGGGCTGCACCGCCTTCGGGCCGTCCAGCGTCACCTGCCGGGCGATCAGCGTGCTGCCCTCGCGTGCCGGGTCGACCCGGCCCACGAGCCGCCCACCCGCCAGCAGCGGCATCGCGAAGTATCCGTGCACGCGCTTCGGCTTGGGGGTGTAGGCCTCCAGGCGGTGGGTGAAGCCGAAGATCCGCTCCGTCCGCGGCCGGTCCCAGATCAGCGAGTCGAAGGGCGACAGCAGCGTCGTACGGTGCCTGCCGCGCGGTTCGGCCGCGAGCGCCGCGGGATCGGCCCACGCGGGCTTGCCCCAGCCCTCGACCTCGACCGGCACCAGGCCCGTGTCGTCGATGACCGCAGCGACCTGCTCGCCCTTGAGGCGGTGGTAGTCGGCGAGATCCGCGCGGGTGGCCACGCCCATGGCGGCACCGGCCTGCGCGACCAGCCGCCGCATGCACGCGTCGTCGTCCAGTTCGTCGTGCAGCAGTTCGGCGGGGACGGCCCGCTCCGCCAGGTCGTACACGCGCTTCCAGCCGCGGCGCCGGGTGCAGACCACCTCGCCGGTGTCCAGGAGCCACTCGACGGCGATCTTCGTCTCCGACCAGTCCCACCACGGGCCGCCGTTCTTGGCGCCGCCCAGCTCCGTCGACGTCAGCGGGCCGTCGGCCCTGAGCCGGTCCAGGACGGCGGCGCAGGAGCGCTCGGCATCCGCCAGCACGTGCCAGCGGTGGCCGCGCGCCCGCCGGGCCCGGCGGCGGAAGGCGAAGTGCGGCCACTCCTCGATGGGCAGGATGCACGCGGCGTGCGACCAGTACTCGAAGGCGTGGTCGTCGGACCAGTAGGCCTGCTCCACCGCCTGCCGGCCGACCGCGCCCAGCCGGGCGTAGGGGACCAGCTCGTGCGAGCGGGCCAGTACCGAGATCGTGTCCAGCTGCACGGCACCGAGCGAGCGCAGCACCCCGCGGGTGCCGGCCCGCCGGTCGGGGGCGCCGAGGAGGCCCTGGGCGCGCAGGGCGATCCTGCGGGCCTCGTCGGCGGACAGGGAGAGCTGGGGAGGCGGCAGCACGGTCATGGGGGCCAGGCTAGGGGGACCCACTGACAAGCGTCCCCGACCTGCGCCGACGCCCTCCCCGGCAGCCGGCAGCCGACGGAGGAGCGTGCCGGGCTCAGTCCACCGGGCGCGCCGGGTCGTAGGGCAGGTACGGGGTCGCCGAGGCGAGGCCCAGGTCCGAGGGGAGCAGGGAGCCGGTCCAGGCGTCCCGGCGGATGCCGCGCACCGAGATCTTCGCCCGCTGGGTGCCCTCCATGACGAAGCCGAGCCGCAGCGCCACCGCGCGGGAGCCCTCGTTGCCGGCGTCGGCGTACCACTCCAGCCGCTCCACGCCCAGGCTCTCGAAGGCCCACCGGCACACCGCGCGCCCCGCCTCGACCGTGTAGCCCTTGCCGCGCTGCTCCTTCGCCGTCCAGTAGCCGAGCTCCGCCTGGCGCACCGGCGCGGCCAGCTGCCCGAGCCTGACCAGGCCCATGGAGCTGACCAGGGCGCCGCCTTCGCGGGTGAAGACGCCGAAGTTGTAGAGGGTGTCGTCCCGCCAGCCCTGCGGGCTGATCTGCCCGACGAACTCCTCGGCGTGCTCGCGGGTGTACGGCGACGGCACGTTCGTCCAGCGCGGGATCTCCGGGTCCTGGCACGCGGCGTGCACCGCGTCGATGTCGCCGGGCTCCAGCTCGCGCAGGTGCAGACGGTCGGTGGTCAGCGTCACGGACTGCATGGTCGGCGCGCACCTTTCTGTCGGGGGCGGGGTGGCCACCGGGCACGGTCCCGCGGGAAGATGCCGTGAACCGGGCCGTGCGGGCGGCCCCGCGGCCGAGTATCGCTGGCCCCGGGAGCGACGGAAAACCGTTTTGCCGCTGCCGGGCCTCCCGGCCCGATGCTCTCCTCGCTTACGATGGCCGTTGCAGCAGGGCCCCGGCAGACAAAACCCCTGCTGTGCCCCGCGCGGCAACCGCGCCAGGCCCGACCGGCAAGGAGCCAGCCTACGTGTCCGTCATCACCAAGATCATGCGTGCAGGCGAAGGCAAGATCCTGCGCAAACTGCACCGCATCGCGGACCAGGTCAATTCCATCGAAGAGGACTTCGAGAGCCTTTCCGATGCCGAGCTGCGGGCCCTCACCGACGAGTACAAGGAGCGGTACGAGGGCGGCGAGAGCCTCGACGACCTGATGCCCGAGGCGTTCGCCACGGTGCGCGAGGCCGCGCGGCGCGTGCTGGGCCAGCGGCACTACGACGTGCAGTTGATGGGCGGCGCGGCCCTGCACATGGGATATGTCGCCGAGATGCGCACCGGCGAGGGCAAGACGCTCGTCGGCACCCTGCCCGCGTACCTGAACGCGCTGTCCGGCAAGGGCGTGCACCTGATCACCGTCAACGACTACCTCGCCGAGCGCGACTCGGAGTGGATGGGCCGGGTGCACCGCTTCCTCGGCCTCACGGTGGGCTGCATCCTCGCCAACCAGTCGCCTGCCGAGCGCCGCGAGATGTACGCGTGCGACATCACCTACGGCACGAACAACGAGTTCGGCTTCGACTACCTGCGCGACAACATGGCGTGGTCGAAGGACGAACTCGTCCAGCGCGGCCACAACTTCGCGATCGTCGACGAGGTCGACTCGATCCTCGTCGACGAGGCCCGTACGCCGCTGATCATCTCCGGCCCCGCCGACCAGGCCACCAAGTGGTACAGCGACTTCGCGCGCCTGGTGCGCCGGCTGAACCGCGGCGAGGCCGGCGGCATCGGCAAGGAGGAGACCGGCGACTACGACGTCGACGAGAAGAAGCGCACCGTCGCCATCCACGAGTCCGGCGTCTCCAAGGTCGAGGACTGGCTGGGCATCGACAACCTCTACGAGTCGGTCAACACCCCGCTCGTCGGTTATCTGAACAACGCCATCAAGGCCAAGGAGCTCTACAAGAACGACAAGGACTACGTCGTCATGGACGGCGAAGTCATGATCGTCGACGAGCACACCGGCCGTATCCTCGCCGGCCGCCGCTACAACGAGGGCATGCACCAGGCGATCGAGGCGAAGGAAGGGGTGGACATCAAGGACGAGAACCAGACGCTCGCCACGATCACCCTGCAGAACTTCTTCCGCCTCTACAGCACGCTGTCGGGCATGACCGGTACGGCCATGACCGAGGCCGCCGAGTTCCACCAGATCTACAAGCTGGGCGTGGTGCCGATCCCGACGCACCGCGCGGTGGCGCGCATCGACCGCCCCGACCTGATCTACCGCACGGAAGAGGCGAAGTTCGCCGCCGTGGTCGAGGACATCGTCGAGAAGCACGAGAAGGGCCAGCCGGTGCTGGTCGGCACCGTGTCCGTCGAGAAGTCCGAGTACCTGTCCGCGCAGCTGTCCAAGCGCGGCGTGCCGCACGAGGTGCTGAACGCCAAGCAGCACGACCGTGAGGCGTCGATCGTCGCGCAGGCCGGCCGCAAGGGCGCGGTCACCGTCGCCACCAACATGGCCGGCCGCGGTACCGACATCAAGCTCGGCGGCAACCCCGACGACCTGGCCGAGGCCGAGCTGCGCCAGCGCGGCCTGGACCCGGTCGAGCACGTCGAGGAGTGGGCCGCGGCCCTCCCGGCGGCGCTGGAGCGCGCGGAGGAGGCCGTCAAGGCCGAGCACGAGGAGGTCGTCGAGCTCGGCGGGCTGTACGTGCTGGGCACCGAGCGGCACGAGTCGCGGCGCATCGACAACCAGCTGCGCGGACGTTCCGGCCGTCAGGGCGACCCGGGCGAGTCCCGCTTCTACCTGTCGCTGGGCGACGACCTGATGCGGCTGTTCAAGGCGCAGATGGTCGAGCGCGTGATGTCGATGGCGAACGTGCCCGACGACGTGCCGATCGAGAACAAGATGGTCACCCGCGCCATCGCCTCGGCCCAGTCGCAGGTCGAGCAGCAGAACTTCGAGATCCGCAAGAACGTCCTGAAGTACGACGAGGTGCTCAACCGGCAGCGCGAGGTCATCTACGGCGAGCGCCGCCGCGTCCTGGAGGGCGAGGACCTCCAGGACCAGGTGCAGCACTTCATGGACGACACGATCGACGCGTACATCGACGCCGAGACCAGCGAGGGCTTCGCCGAGGACTGGGACCTCGACCGGCTGTGGGGCGCCTTCAAGCAGCTCTACCCGGCCAAGGTCACCATCGACGAGCTGGAGGAGGAGGCCGGCGACCGCGCCGGGATCACCGCCGAGTTCATCGCCGAGGCCGTCAAGGACGACATCCACGCGCAGTACGGCGAGCGCGAGAAGTCGCTCGGCGAGGAAATCATGCGCGAGCTGGAGCGCCGTGTGGTGCTCTCGGTGCTGGACCGCAAGTGGCGTGAGCACCTCTACGAGATGGACTACCTCCAGGAGGGCATCGGGCTGCGCGCCATGGCGCAGCGCGACCCGCTGGTGGAGTACCAGCGCGAGGGCTTCGACATGTTCACGGCCATGATGGACGGCATCAAGGAGGAGTCCGTCGGCTACCTGTTCAACCTGGAGGTCCAGGTCGAGCAGCAGGTCGAGGAGGTGCCGGTGCCGGCCGACGCGTCAGCCGACGTCCAGGACGAGGTGCCGTCGCTGACCAAGGAGCGCCCGGAGATCCGCGCCAAGGGCCTGGAGACGCCCAAGCGCGCCGACCGGCTGCACTTCTCCGCACCGTCCGTGGACGGCGAGGGCGGTGTCGTCGAGGGCGAGTTCGCCGGTGCCCCCGCGGACGCCGCGCAGGGCGGCGAGGACGGCTCGACGCGCGCCGAGCGCCGCAAGGCCGCCAAGGGCGGGCGGCGCCGCAAGAAGTAGCAGCGCGCACCGATCACCGGCCGGGGGCCGGGTCCCGGGAGGGGCCCGGCCCCCGGCCGCGTCGTGCCGTACGCCGCCGCCCCGTCCGTGCGCCTCGTCCGCGTGCCCTGTCCGCGTGTCCAGGGCGCCCCGGCCCCGGGCCGCGTCAGGCCGCCTCCACGGCGGTGCAGCGCCAGCGCTCGGGCCCGTAGCCGGTGGCGGCGTCCGGGCCGCCGGCCTCCAGCCGGAAGGCCAGCGCGCGGAAGACGTCCTGGCCCAGGCACACCACCGCGCAGACCTCCAGCGCCCCGCCGGCCGTGCGGAAGGGGTGGCAGCGGTACACGAAGGGGGTACGGCCGCGGGCCCCGCGCGGGCGCCAGTCCGCGCGCCGGGCGTGCAGCTCCCACAGCCGCTGGTACGCCTCGTCGCGCACCTTCCCGGCCAGCATCGTCAGCGGCTGCCGCCCGGTCAGGACGTCCAGCAGCCGGCCGGCGAACCAGTCGTGCGGCGACTGCGGGCGCAGCACCCCGCCCGGCACCCGGCCCGCGGGCGGCCGCCCGCCGGGACGGCGCGGGTCCCGGCGGCCGGGCGGGGCCGCGCCCGCGCCCCGCGGCCTGCGGGGCGGCGCGCCTGCGGCGGGAAGCGGGGCGGAGGCGGCGGGCTGGTGCGGTGGCTGCGGCACGGTGGCTCCCCAAGATCGTTACTGGCTGGTAGTCCGGTTCTAGGGGGCGCCCCGGCGGATGGGCAAACGCGTCGGGCGCTGTGCGAGGCCGCCGCGGAATTCACCTGTGAGGCTGGTTGCGCACGTATGCTTCACGCCATGCGCGTCTATATTCCGACGACCATTGCGGGACTTGCCGAGGCGTACAAGGCGGGCGAGGTGGGGCCCGCGCCGATCGACGCCTTCGCCGTGACGCCGAGTCTGCGCGAGTGGTACGTCTCCGACGACATAGAGGAACTGGAGTACGCGGCGCTGTCCCGGGCCGCCCAGGCGTCCCTGCGGCTGCTGGCCGTCCATCCCGACCTGCCACGACGCCGCACGGTCGTCGCCGTGGACGTGCCTGACGCCGCCGTGCGCTTCGACCCCGACCGGGGGCTGGACCCGTCCGCGCTGGGCGAGGTGCGGCTGAGCCGCCCGGTGCCGCTGTCCGACGCGGCCGCCGTCCACCTGGACTCCGACGAGGCCGAGGGCGACGTGTCCGCGGCCGCGGCCGCGCTGGGCGCCGCCGACGCGGGGGACGACGACGCGCAGTTCACGGTGGACGGCGCCGAGGACCACGAGCTGCTCTGGTACGCGACGCAGGAAATCCCCAACCTGATCGGGTGAACCGCGGGTCCACCGGTCGGCCGATCACCCGTATGTGCGTACGGTCCGACCGTGCGCCTGTCGGGTGTTCGGAATGTCGCACTGCGGGTGGAGTTATCCACAGGCCGTGAGACCCGGTGGGGGCTCACGCGAGTACGGTTCCTTCCATGAGCACGCATCTCGTATGGGACTGGAACGGGACCCTCCTCCACGACATCGACGCGGTGATCGAGGCCACCAACGCCTCCTTCGCCGAGATCGGACTGCCCCCGATCACCCTCGACCGCTACCGCGAGCTGTACTGCGTGCCCGTGCCCCGGTTCTACGAGCGGCTGACCGGCCGGCTGCCCTCGGACGCCGAGTGGGAGGTCATGGACAGCACCTTCCACCGGCACTACTGGCGGCTGGCGGAGTCCTGCGGCCTCGCCGAAGGTGCCGCCGACCTGCTCGCCGCGCGGCAGGCGGCGGGGCTGACGCAGTCGCTGTGCTCTCTCGCGCCGCACGCCGAACTGGTCCCGTTCGTGGCCTCGCACGGCATCACCGAGCGCTTCGTGCGGGTCGACGGACGCAAGGACGCCTCGACGGCCGGAAAGTCCGAGCAGATGGTCCGCCACATCAGCTCGCTCGGCGACATCGACCCGCGCCGGGTCGTGGTCATCGGCGACGCCCTGGACGACGCGGCCGCCGCCGCGCATGCCGGAGTGCGCGCCGTGCTCTACACCGGGGGTTCGCACAGCAGAGCGGCTCTGGAAGCGGCCGGGGTGCCGGTGGTGGACAGCCTGGCCGAGGCGGTCGAGCAGGCCGAGCGAATAGCGTCCTGACGGATCGCCGCAGGTCGGGGCCCGATCGCGGCGGCATTCTGTCCATCGGGGCCAAAGGTGGCCGGTGCATTTGTACGAAGACGTCGCCTGACAGCCCTCCCGGGCGGAGCGATAGCCTGGACGCCGTGATCACTGGTGATCCGTTCTCCAGGGGCGGGTTCGTGCCGACGCGCACGACTGACCCCTTTCCCGGCATAGCGTCGTCCCGTAGCGGAAACCCCGCGTACCGGTACGTCGTGCCATCAACCGACGTCACGCAATGGCGCGCGACAGGAGTCAGAGGACATGCAGAGCAAGCTGGACGAAACCAAGGCCGAACGGCTGGCGCAGGCGGCGCAGGTCGGTGAGCACAGCCAGCAGGGGAGGCTGCCCGGCCAGGGACTCGACGCGGAGGCCCTGAGCGCGTTCCTCCAGCGGTACTACCTGCACAGCGCACCGGAAGACCTGGTCGACCGCGATCCGGACGACATCTTCGGGGCGGCGCTGTCGCACTACCGGCTCGCCGAGGTACGCCCGCAGGGCACTGCGAACGTCCGGGTGCACACCCCCACGGTGGAGGAGAACGGGTGGCAGTGCAGCCACACCGTCGTCGAGGTCGTCACCGACGACATGCCCTTCCTCGTGGACTCGGTGACCAACGCGCTGACGCAGGCCAACCGGGCGATCCACGTGGTGGTCCACCCGCAGTTCACCGTCCGCCGGGACCTGACGGGCAAGCTGCTGGAGATCCTGCCCGCCGGCACGGAGCCGGACAGCGGGGCGCTGCCGCACGACGCGCTGGTCGAGTCCTGGATCCATGTCGAGATCGACCGTGAGACCGACCGGGCCGACCTCCAGGAGATCACCGCCGACCTGCGCCGGGTGCTGTCCGACGTGCGGGAGTCCGTCGAGGACTGGGCCAAGATGCGGCAGGCCGCGCAGTCCATCGCCGACGAGCTGGCGGCGAGCCCGCCGCCGCTGCCGCAGCGGGAGATCGGCGACGCCCTGGAGCTGCTGCGCTGGCTCGACGGCGACCACTTCACCTACCTCGGCTTCCGCGAGTACGAGCTGATCACCGAATCCGGCGAGGACGGCGGCAGCGAGGACGTGCTGGTCGCCGTGCCGGGGACGGGCCTGGGCATCCTGCGCTCCGACCCGCAGCACCCGCGGGCCGACAGCACCCACCCCGGCCACCCGGGGCACCCCAACTCGCCCTCGTTCAGCAGGCTGCCGGCCGACGCCCGGGCCAAGGCCAGGGAGCACAAGCTGCTCATCCTGACCAAGGCCAACAGCCGCTCCACGGTGCACCGCCCGTCCTACCTGGACTACGTCGGCGTGAAGAAGTTCGACGCCGAGGGCAACGTCATCGGCGAGCGGCGCTTCCTGGGGCTCTTCTCGTCGGCCGCCTACACCGAGTCGGTACGGCGGGTGCCGGTGGTCCGCCGCAAGGTCGAGGAGGTGCTCGCGGGCGCCGGCTTCTCCGCCGACAGCCACGACGGCCGCGACCTGCTCCAGATCCTGGAGACCTACCCGCGCGACGAACTGTTCCAGACCCCCGCCGAGACGCTCCAGTCCATCGCCACCAGCGTGCTCTACCTCCAGGAACGCCGCAAACTCCGGCTGTTCCTGCGGCAGGACGAGTACGGCCGCTACTTCTCCGCGCTGGTCTACCTGCCGCGGGACCGCTACACCACCGCGGTGCGGCTGCGGCTGACGAACATCCTCCAGGAGGAACTGGGCGGCCACAGCGTCGACTTCACCGCCTGGAACACCGAATCGGTGCTCTCCCGGCTGCACTTCGTGATCCGTATCGACCCCGGCGGCTCGCTGCGCGAGCTGACCGACTCCGACGTCGAGCACATCGAGAACCGGCTGTCGGAGGCCACCCGGTCGTGGTCCGACGGCTTCGCCGAGGCGCTGACGGCCGAGTGCGGCGAGGAGCGGGCGGCCGAACTGCTGCGCCGCTACGGGCAGGCCTTCCCGGACGGCTACCGCGCCGACTTCCCGCCGCGGGTGGCCGTCGCCGACCTCCAGCACTTCGAGCACCTCGGCGAGGACGACTTCACCCTCAGCCTGTACGAGCCGGTGGGCGCCGCTCCCGAGGAGCGCCGCTTCAAGATCTACCGCACCGGGGCGCCGGTGTCGCTGTCCGCGGTGCTGCCGGTCCTCCAGCGGCTCGGCGTCGAGGTCGTCGACGAACGCCCTTACGCGCTGCGCCGCTCCGACGGCTCCCGGGTGTGGGTCTACGACTTCGGGCTGCGGCTCGACCCCGCGCTCGGCGACCTCGGGGAGGACGCCCGCGAGCGTTTCCAGGAGGCCTTCGCCGCGGCCTGGACCGACCGCGCGGAGAACGACGGCTTCAACTCCCTGGTGCTGCGCGCGGGTCTGGACTGGCGGCAGGCGATGGTGCTGCGCGCCTACGCCAAGTACCTGCGGCAGGCCGGGTCCACCTTCAGCCAGGACTACATGGAGGACACCCTCCGCACCAACGTCCACACCACCCGGCTGCTGGTCAACCTCTTCCAGGCGCGGCTGTCACCCGACCACCAGCGGGCCGGCAGTGAACTCACCGACGGCATCCTGGAGGAGCTGGACGGCGCGCTCGACCAGGTCGCGAGCCTCGACGAGGACCGCATCCTGCGCTCCTTCCTCAGCCTGATCAAGGCGACGCTGCGCACCAACTACTTCCAGCGCGGCGAGGACGGGCAGCCGCACCGCTACCTGTCGATGAAGTTCGACCCGCAGGCCATCCCCGAACTGCCCGCGCCTCGGCCCGCGTACGAGATCTGGGTGTACTCCCCGCGGGTGGAGGGCGTGCACCTGCGCTTCGGCAAGGTCGCGCGCGGCGGTCTGCGCTGGTCCGACCGCCGGGAGGACTTCCGCACCGAGGTGCTGGGCCTGGTCAAGGCGCAGATGGTGAAGAACACGGTCATTGTGCCGGTCGGCGCCAAGGGCGGTTTCGTCGGCAAGCGGCTGCCCGACCCGGCCGCCGACCGCGACGCATGGCTCGCCGAGGGCATCGACTGCTACAAGACCTTCATCTCCGGCCTGCTCGACATCACCGACAACCTGGTGGCCGGCGAGGTCGTCCCCCCGCAGAACGTGGTGCGGCACGACGGCGACGACACCTACCTGGTGGTGGCCGCCGACAAGGGCACCGCGTCGTTCTCCGACATCGCCAACGAGGTCGCGATCTCCTACGGCTTCTGGCTCGGCGACGCCTTCGCCTCCGGCGGCTCGGTCGGCTACGACCACAAGAAGATGGCCATCACCTCCTCCGGCGCCTGGGAGTCGGTCAAGCGGCACTTCCGGGAGATGGGCGTCAACACCCAGGAGGAGGACTTCACGGTCGTCGGCATCGGCGACATGTCCGGTGACGTGTTCGGCAACGGCATGCTGCTGTCGGAGCACATCCGGCTGGTCGCCGCCTTCGACCACCGGCACATCTTCCTGGACCCCGACCCGGACGCCGCCACCTCCTACGCCGAGCGGCGCCGGCTGTTCGAGCTGCCCCGCTCCAGCTGGGCCGACTACGACACCTCGGTCATCTCGACCGGCGGCGGCGTCTACCCCCGCACGGCCAAGTCCATCCCGGTCAGCGCGGCGGTGCGGGCGGCCCTCGGGATCGAGAAGGGACCGGGCCCGGCCAAGCTCACCCCGGCCGAGCTGATGAAGGCGATCCTCCAGGCCCCCGTGGACCTGCTGTGGAACGGCGGCATCGGCACGTACGTCAAGGCCTCCACCGAGAGTCAGCTCGACGTCGGCGACAAGGCCAACGACGCGATCCGCATCGACGGCACGGATCTGCGCGTCAAGGTGGTCGGCGAGGGCGGCAACCTGGGCTTCACCCAGCTGGGCCGGATCGAGTTCGCCCGCTCCGGCGGCCCGGAGGGCACCGGCGGGCGGATCGACACCGACGCGATCGACAACAGCGCCGGCGTGGACGCCTCCGACCACGAGGTCAACATCAAGATCCTGCTCAACGGTCTGGTCACCGACGGCGATCTGACGGTCAAGCAGCGCAACACGCTGCTGGCGGAGATGACGCACGAGGTCGGCAACCTGGTGCTGCGCAACAACTACGCGCAGAACGTCGCGCTCGCCAACAGCATGGCGCAGGCCGGCAGCCTGCTCCAGGCGCACCAGCGGTTCATCCGGCGGCTGGTGCGCGACGGCCACCTGGACCGGGCGCTGGAGTTCCTGCCCACCGACCGGCAGATCCGCGAGCGGGCGGGCGCCGGACAGGGCCTGAGCGAGCCGGAGATGGCGGTGGTCCTCGCCTACGCCAAGATCACCACGGCCGACGAGCTGATCGGCACGGGCCTGCCCGACGACCCGTATCTGCGCGGGCTGCTGCACGCGTACTTCCCCGTGCCGCTGCGCGAACGCTTCGCCGCGCAGATCGACGCGCACGCGCTGCACCGCGAGATCATCACCACGCTGCTGGTCAACGACACGATCAACACCGCCGGTACGACCTTCCTGCACCGCTTCCGGGAGGAGATCGGCGCGACCACCGAGGAGATCGTGCGGGCGCACACCGCGGCCCGGACGATCTTCGGTCTCGGCGCGATCTGGGACGACGTCGAGGCGCTGGACAACCAGGTGACCGCCGCCGTGCAGACCCGGATCCGGCTGCACTCGCGGCGGCTGGTCGAACGCGCCACCCGCTGGCTGCTCAACAACCGGCTGCAGCCCCTGCAGATCGCCGAGACCATCGACCACTTCGAGGACGGGGTGGCCGCGGTCTGGTCGCAGCTGCCGAAGCTGCTGCGCGGCGCCGACCTGGAGTGGTTCGACACCGTGCACGGCGAGATGACCGGCAGCGGGGTGCCGGAGGACCTGGCCACCCGGGTCGCCGGGCTCTCCTCGGCCTTCCCGGCGCTGGACATCGTGGAGGTCGCGCACCGCAGCGGCAAGGAGCCGCTGGACGTCGCGGAGGTCTACTTCGACCTCGCCGACCGGTTGCAGATCACCCAGCTGCTCGACCGGATCATCCTGCTGCCCCGGTCCGACCGCTGGCAGTCGATGGCCCGCGCCGCCATCCGCGAGGACCTCTTCGCGGCGCACGCGGCGCTGACCGCCGACGTGCTGTCCGCCGGGGACGACGTGGCGACGCCCGAGCAGCGCTACCAGGCGTGGGAGGACCGGAACTCCGGTCTGATCGGCAGGGCGCGGACGACGCTGGAGGAGATCCAGGGCGCCGAGGAGTTCGACCTGGCGAGCCTGTCGGTGGCGATGCGCACCTTCCGGACGCTGCTGCGCACGCACCACTGAGCCGGTCGGGCCGTGGGGGCGCCGGTACGGCCCGGCGCCCCCACGGCCCCCGCCGGGCCACCGGCCCTACGGTCCGAGGCGGAAGAGACGCTCGCCCGTGTGCGGGGAGACGGCGACCAGGGTGACGCCGCGCGGGGACGGGCGGTCCGCGGGCAGCAGCAGCCACCGCGCGCCGTAGCGGCGGGCGATGGCCGAGCGGCGCGCGGGTGAGGTGCCGCGGGCGAAGTACGTCCGGACGTCGGCCCAGCGGCGGGCGCGCTCGGCGGCCGGGGTCGACGGGTCCGGCCACGTCGGGGCGGCCAGGAAGAGGCCGTAGGCGGGCAGCACGTGCAGCGGCACGTTGTCGTCCGTCAGGACGGTGCCGCCCGCCGGTACCCGGTCCGCGACCCAGCGGTAGTCCGGCCAGCGCGCCGGGTGCGGGGTCGCGGCGGGCAGCCAGCGCTGCGGCACCACCGCGCCGACCTGCGCGAAGAGCGCGAAGCCCAGCGCCACCGCGGCAAGCGGCGCGAGCACCGCGCGCAGCCGGGTCCACGGCGGTACGGCTGTCAGCTCCACCGCGAGCGCGAACTGCGGCGGCACGAGCAGCAGCCCGATGACCCGCCCGTAGGTGTAGTGCCCGCTCGCCCACCCGTATCCGGCGAGGAGGGCGTCGGCGGCGAACATCAGCACCAGCGGGTCGCGCGGCCGCCGCCGCGCCCGCAGGGCCAGCGCCGGGAGCCCGGCCAGGGCGAGGCCGTACCACTGCCAGGGGTGGGTGTAGAGGCGGCGGTGCACCGCGTCCACGGTGGTGTCACCGGCCAGCGCGAAGACGTCGAAGTACGGCCAGGCCGCCGCTGCCGCGACGCCCGCCGCCGCGGTGAGGGCCCAGCGCAGCCACACCGCGCGGGACCGCCCGCGCTGCCGCCCCGCCACCGTCGCCGCGATGCCGACGGCGGCGCCCAGCGCGGTGATCGGGTGGATCAGCAGCAGCGCCCCGCCCGCCGCCCCGAGCCCCGCGTGCTGCCACCACGAGCCTCCGCGCCGGGCCAGCCGGTCGGTCCAGGCCCACAGCAGGAGGGTCACCCCGACGGCGAAGGTGCTCGGGTACGAGGCCCCGCGGGTCAGCGACCACACCCCGCAGAAGCCGCTCCACTCCTTGCCCTGCACCCCCCACAGCAGCGTGAAGGCCAGCAGCGCGTACACCGGTGCGAGGCGGCGCGTGCTCAGCGTGCGGGCGTAGGCGCCGACCCCCGTGACGAGCACCGCGAGGTTGAGCGGCCCGGCCCAGCGCACGGCCTCCCACCCGGCGGCCCCGGTCAGCCGTGCGGCCAGCCCCAGCGCGACGATGTACGGCGAGTAGTACGGGCTCCCGGCGCCGGATTCGTCCAGCAGCGGGTTCGCCGGGTGCCACGGGTCGTCCCGGACGCGCTGGACGGCGGAGGCGTGCTGTCCGAAGTCCGACATCACCGGGGTGTGCCAGGCCACCACGGCGATCAGCAGCCAGAACGCGCCCCCGGCCACCGCGTACGGCGACGGCCGCCACGCCCGCACGCGCGGTGCGACCGCGACCCGCGCCGTCCCCGTCACCACCGGCACCACCCCGCGCCCGCCACCGCTGCTCCCCACCCGGTCCCGTCCCGCACCGTCCCCGTCACCATCGGTCCCACCGGCCTCACCCGGTCCCTTCCCCCCGCCCCGCAGCCGCGGGCCCCCGCGTCCTCACGCCGCCGCCTCCTCCTCCGGGCGCCGGGGAGCCGACCGGCCGCGGAAGGGGCGGCGCCAGGCCGGGACCGGTTCCGTGGGCGGCCGGTCGGCGGGGTGCGCCGCGGCGAGCAGCGGCACCGACAGGAAGCCCAGCAGCACGGGCGCCGCCATGTAGCGGAAGAGCCCCGCGGGTGTCGCGACCAGCACCGCGATCTGCAGTCCGGCGGTGGTGGCGGCGAGTGCGAGGGCGGCGCGCAGCGGGCGCCGCCGCATCACCCGGGCCACGATCAGGTACGTCGCCCAGCACCACAGGGAGCCGGTCCACAGCGGCCAGGCCAGTTCGGGTGCGCGGGCGGCGGTGTAGGCCCACTTGCCCGCGCGGTGCAGGGTCACGGAGGGCGCGCCGGTGCGCAGCGCCGGCAGCCAGCGGCTGCCGGCCATGGGGTGGCCGGGGAGGGCGTAGCCGAAGCGGTCGGCGGGGATCACCGGCGGCTGGACGTAGATGTCGGTGTCGCTGCGGGGCAGCGCCCAGGCGATGCGCCCGCGGCACAGGTGCGCGGAGATCACCAGGTCGGGCCGCTTGGCGAGCACATGCTTCCACACGCCCATCAGCCGGCCGTTGAGGCGCTCGGCGGCGGGCCGGTCGAACGGCACGGCCATGAGCGGATCGACCCAGGCGCAGTTGGCGCCGCCGCCCGACCAGTGCGCGAGCGGCGCGACCTGCCGCATCACCGCGAGGTCGGAGCCGCGGAAGGACTGCGGGGCGCGGTGGTAGGCGACGGCGATGTCGGCGTAGTTGAAGGCGTAGTACGAGCTGGTGCGCGGCGACTGGATGCCGATCGCCGGGTAGACGGCGAAGTTCAGGCCGAGCGCGACCGCGGTCGGGATCAGCGTGACCGCGGCGATCCGGCGCCACCAGCGCGGGATCGCGGCGAGCAGCACCAGGCCCGCGACGACGACCGCGGGGTAGGCGTTGTTGCGGAAGAGCGACAGGCCGGTCATGGCCGCGGCCAGCATCCACCAGTGCGCCGTGGGCCGCTGCCGCACGGCCAGGTGCGCGCACGCGCCGAAGGCCAGCACGGCGGCGATGGCGTAGGCGCTGTCCTTCCACACGAAGATGCCGAACGTGCCGGTGGACGGGATCAACACGACCACCAGCGGGGCGAGGGCCGCCCACCGGCCGCGCACGCCGAGGGCGCGCAGGCCGTGGCAGGCGTAGCCGAGTCCGGCGGCCAGCACCACCGTCTGGAGGAAGGTCAGCGCGCCGAGGCCGCCGGTGATCTGGAGCGACAGCCACACCAGCACGTCGTAGGCGACGGAGTGGTCGCTGCGCCAGTGACCGGTCGTCACCTGCCAGACGTAGGTGACCGTGTCGAAGCTCATCAGTCCCGGGTAGAAGGCCAGCCACCACAGCAGCAGCACGAACTCGCAGGCCGCGGCGACCGCGAGGGGCAGCCGGGCGTGCGGCGGGACGCGGTCGGCGGCCCGCCGCAGCGCGGCCGGCGGCAGCGGCAGGCGGCGGGCCCCGGACGGCGGTGCGTCGACGCTCACCTGGCGGTCCGGCGGTCCGCCGAGGGGGCTGCGGGCACCGCGCAGACCATCACGAACTCGTTGTACTTGAAGATCCGTCCGGCCCGCCGCGGCAGCGGGAAGGAGTACGTCCGGCGGACCGCGAGCCCGGCGGTCGCGGCCTCCTTGGCCAGCTCCTCGAAGCCCACGTAGCGCACATGCGTGGCGTCGCTCGCGAAGCCCGCCTCCTGCGGGGTGATCAGCACGACGCGCCCGCCGGGCCGTACGTACGGCAGGTAGGCGTCCAGCAGCGCGGTGGCCGTGTCGCCGTCGAGATGCTCCAGGACGTGCGCGCACAGCAGGGCGTCGAAGGCGCCGGGGACGAAGCCCGCGGCGGTGAACTCGTCGGGGGTGTACGCGGTCAGGCCGCGTTCGCGGGCCGCGGCGACCGAGTACGGGTTGTGGTCGACGCCGACGCTGCCCGGCGGGCAGTGCTGGAGGTTGCGGCCCACCCCGCAGCCGACGTCCAGTGTTCTGCCCAGCCGCAGCCGGCGCAGGTTCCAGCGGTAGGGCGCCTGGGTGGGCAGCAGCCGCCGTCCCAGCAGGCGGGCGGTGTAGTCGGGGGTGGTGGTGTCGGACATCGCGGGTCTTTCACGCCTTTCACGTCACAGCTGGTACGGCCGGGATGGCCGAGGGGAGTCCGGCGGCCCGTCGGCGTCCCGCCCACCGGGCCGGGCCGCCTGGGCCGCCTCCGGTACGGGCCCGGTCCCGCCGGGGTCCGCGCCGGGTGCCCCCGGCGCACGGACCGGCGGGGCCCCCGGCCACGGGGCCCGGCGCGGGGCGAAGGCGTGCCGCAGCAGGGCCTGCGCCGCCGGGCGGGAGGACACGGCGGCGGGCAGCAGCGTCAGGGCGTGCAGCCGGGAGGACCAGTGGCGGCGGGCCGCGCGGGCGGCGCGCGGCCACCCGTGGGCGAGCAGCCGCGCGCAGGCGCCGAGGAAGAAGTCGCGGGCCTCGTCGAAGCGGGCGCCGGTCGCGGCCTGCGCGGCGGACGCGCTCTGCGCGTGCCGCCGGTAGCGGAAGCAGATCTCCGGGTCGGTGGCCAGCCGCCCGCCGTCCAGCAGCAGGTCGAGGACGACGGCCAGGTCCTGGATCACGCCCAGGTCGGCACGGAAGGGGTGGCGGCGCAGCGCGTCGGTGCGCCAGCACACGGAGGGGAAGTAGAGCCAGTTGCCGCGCAGCAGCGACACCGCCAGGTCCTCGCCGCCGAGCAGCGCGGGGGCCCGGCGCACCCGGCCGGGCGCGTACAGCCGCTTCTTCGCGGTGTCGGTGAGAGTGCGGCAGGGCCGTCCGTCGGCGTCCACGACCTGCACGCCCGGCTGCACCATGACGGCGCCGGGGGAGCGGCGCAGCGCGCGCCGCACGGTCTGCAGGTAGCCGGGCAGCATCAGGTCGTCGCAGCCCATGAGCACGACGTAGGGTGCGCGGGCCAGTTCGACGCAGCGGTTGAAGTTGCCGGTCACCCCGAGGTTCTCGGGGTTGCGCAGGTAGTGCACGCGCGGGTCGTCGAGCCCGGCGAACCACTCCGGC
Organism: Streptomyces sp. NPDC021224; assembly: GCF_044332905.1. NCBI lineage: Bacteria > Bacillati > Actinomycetota > Actinomycetes > Kitasatosporales > Streptomycetaceae > Streptomyces > Streptomyces sp. NPDC021224. Next base: position 27,383 of record NZ_JBIRPW010000005.1, read on the forward strand.
ACGCCCGGCTCGCGCCCGTCGTCCACGACGGTGAGCCGCCAGTCGTCCCCGTCCTGCGCCTGCACGCTGCGCACCGCCGCCCGGAGCAGGGCGACGTCCCCGTAGTACGGGATCGTCACGTCGAACCGCACGCCGCCGCCGCTCACCGGTGGGCCCCCGGGGTGTGCGGCATACGGGGCAGGTCGGCGCGGGTCGGGGCGGGTACCCGGCGGGTCAGCGCGAGCAGCAGCACCAGGCCGGTGCGGGCGAGGTAGACCAGGGCGCGGCCCGCGGACTGGCTGGGCGCGCCCGCCGCGCGCGGCCGCATCGCGACCGGCACCTGGCACACGTGGTAGCCGCGGCGCAGCGCCCCCACCATGCTCTCGACGGTGTCGCCCAGGTATTCGGCCGGGTACCAGCGGGCGAAGAAGGCGATGAGGTCGCCGTTGCAGGCCCGGAAGCCGGACGTGGAGTCGGTCAGCCGGGTGCCGGCGAGCGCGGACAGCACGAGCGACAGCAGCCGCATCGTCCAGCGCCGCGGCCCGCGCACCTGGTAGTCGCCGACGCCCGCGAAGCGCGCGCCGACCGCGAGGTCCGCGGTGTCCAGGGCGGCCAGCAGCGCGGGCACGTACGCGGGGTCGTGCTGGCCGTCGGCATCGACCTGCACGGCGGCGTCGTAGCCGTGGTCGAGGGCGTAGCGGTAGCCGGTGCGCATCGCGCCGCCGACGCCCAGGTTGTACGGCAGCCGCGCCACCATGGCGCCCGCGGTGCGGGCGGTGGCCGCGGTGAGGTCGGTCGAGCCGTCGTCGACGACCAGGACGTCCGCCCACGGCACCGCGGTCCGCAGCTCCTTGAGGACGGCGGCGAGCCCCGCGGCCTCGTTCCACGCGGGCACGATGACCAGCACCCGGCGCGTCCCGCCCGGTGTGCGGGAGGCGGCCGGGGCGGTGCCCGGCGCGGTGGCCGTCCCCGCGCCCGCCGCCGGGTCCGCCGTGCCCGAGGCCGTGTCCGTGCGCGCGGCGCCGCCCGTTCCGGCGCCGAGACCGGCGCCCGCGTCGAATCCCGCTCCCGACCTCATCCGGAGCGCTCCGGGCGCTGCGCGGCCGTGGGGGCGGGCGCGGGGGAGGGGGCCGGGCCCGGGTCGGGGGCGTCGATCTCCGTCCTGAGCAGGGCGATCTCCTCGGCCAGCGTCCTGGTCTTCTCCTCCAGGCGGCTGGACTCCCAGCTCAGGTGCAGGCAGACCAGGAGCAGCAGCACGATGCCCGCGAAGAGCACCAGGCTGACGCCCGACTTGATGCCGACGCTGCCCGCGACGGAGTCCAGCATCCACGGGAAGAGCCCGAGCGGGACGACCGCGGAGCCGACCGCGAGCCACAGGGCCGCGTACTTCTCCTTGAGCTGGTGGCGGCGCAGCAGCTCCAGGATGCAGGCCAGCAGGGCCAGTCCGGTGAGCGAGGTGATCACGGACAGCTGCACGGTGACGGCCTCCAGGAATCGCAGGGGTGCCGGGGTGCGTGGGGCATGAGAGACCAGGGGGGGTGAGGGAGGGGAGGGGGGTCGGCGGGGCGCGGGCCGCGGGGCGGGGCCGTTCCGCCCCGCCTCATCAGATCCGCGGCCCGCGCAGAATCAAGTCCGCCACGCGGGCGGCGGCGCCGCCGTCGTCCAGATGGCAGAAGGCGGCACGGAAGGCGTCGTACGCGGCCCCGTACGGCCCGACCGCGGCGGCCGGGTCGCGCAGCGCGGCGATCAGCTCCGCGGTGTCCGACAGCAGCGGGCCGGGGGCCTGCGCCTCGAAGTCGAAGGTGAAGCCGCGCAGGGTGTCCCGGACGTGCGCGAGGTCCGGGGCGAGCAGCAGGACCGGGCGGCCGGTCACCGCGAAGTCCGCGAGCAGCGAGGCGTAGTCGGTGACCAGCACGTCGGCGGCGAGCAGCAGCTCGGCCAGGTCCTGGTGGCCGGACACGTCCCGGACGAAGCCGGTGCCGTCCGGCGCGGCGGGCACGGTGTCGGCGACGCGCGGGTGGGCGCGCACCAGCAGCACGTGCGTGTCGCCGAGTTCGGCCTCCAGCGCCGCGAGGTCGGCGGCCAGGTGCAGCCGCTGGTGCCCGGCGTCGTAGGCCTCGTCGTCGCGGACGGTCGGCGCGTACAGCACGACCGTGCGGCCCGGCGGCAGGGCGAGCCGGGCACGCACCTCCTCGGCGACCTTCTCCCGGTCCTCGCCGCTGAGCAGGTCGGTGCGCGGCAGCCCGGTCTCGGCGGTCTCGCCGTGGAAGTCCAGCGCGCGCCGCAGCACGGGCGTGCTCTGCGCGTTCGGCGAGAGCAGCAGGCTCCACTGGTCGCCGCGCCGCGGCTGCGGCCACATGTGGGTGAGGTCCGCGCACAGCGTGCCGGCCAGGTCCTGGCCGAAACGCTTGACCGGGCTGCCGTGCCAGGTCTGCACGACGTGCTGCCCGTCGCGGCGGCGGAAGAAGGCGGGCAGATGGGTGTTGGTGACGACGCAGCGGCTGCGCGCCAGCGCCTCGTACCAGTCGTGACTGCCGATCACCACCGCGCGCGCGGCCGCCGGTACGGGCACACCGCGGTCGGCGACCGCCCACACGTGCTCCATCGCCACCCCGCGGCGCACCAGCTCGCCGTGCACGGCGCGCGGCGAGTCGTCGCAGCGGCGGCCGTCGAAGCTGCTGTAGAGGACGGTCTCGGTCAGCTCGCGGCGCAGCAGCACGGGGTAGCGGCGCTCGCGCAGCATCCGCTGCCGGTACGGGCCCCGGTCGTCGGCCGGTACGGGGTCGCCCGCGGCGACGAACAGGTGGTCGTGGAAGCGCCGGTCGACGGTCACCGGGCGGGCGCCCTCGGCCTCCGGTCGCGCCAGCGGCAGCGCGGGCATCGCGGCGGGCGCGATCCGTACGGGGGTGTCCCGGCCGTCCGCGCGCAGGTGCAGGTACCAGCGCCCGGCGTGCGGAAGGGCGCCGACGTCCACGGACGCGGCGAACCGGGCGCCGCCCTCCTCCCTCCTGACGCCGACACCCGTCTCGGCGCCGTACGTGCCGTGCCGCAGCACGAGCCGCACGGATTCCGCGGCCGACTGCGCGGCGGGGTCGGCGGCCCGCGGTTCGGCGGCGGTCCCGGCCACGGCAGCCGGTTCGGCGGCGGGCTGCGGTACGGCCCCGGGCTCGGCGACGGGTTCCGCGGGCTCGCCGGGTGCGGCGGCCTCGCCGGTACGGCCGGGTCCGGCTGCTGCGGCGTCCTCGTCCGTGTGTCCGGGTTCGGCGCCGGGCGCGGCTGCTCCGGCCGGTTCGGCGGCGGGCTCCGTACCCTCGGCAGGTCCGGCGTCCGCGTCCGTACGCCCGGGTTCGGCCCCGTCCGCCTGCGCGGCCCCGTCCGCCTGCGCGGCCTCGTCCGCCTCTGCGACCTCTTCCGCCGGGCCGGGCTCGGCGGCCTCCGTTCCCGTGCCCTCGGCCACCGGGGCCGGCTGCCGCCGCGGGGTCAGGGAGGACGGGAGGTCGCCCTCGACCAGGAGGTGGCCGTCCGGGGTCAGGGTCACGTGGTCCGCGACGGCGTGCGGGATGCGGTCGCGCAGGACGAGGTTGCCGGCGGCCGTGCCCTCCACGGTCAGTTCGCGGGGCACCGGGCCGTCCGCGCCGCGGTCGTCGGCGGGCAGCGGATAGTGGCCGGGGGGGAGGGGGCGGTCGAGGGCGACGCGGGCGGTGCCGCCGTCGGGGAAGACGAGGTCGGCGGTCCAGGTCGCGGTCGTCTCCGGCGCGACCTCCTTGGGCAGCCCGGTGAGGTCGGGCCGCGCGCGGCCCAGCCGGGCGAGCGGCACCTCGGCGGTCAGCGGTGTCCAGCCGCCCGACGCCTCGCCCGGCGCCAGCCGGACGTCGAGCACGGAGCCGGCGGCCTGCTGGGCGAGCCGCAGCGAGACCGGCAGGGTGCCGTCGCGGACGTCGAGCGCGAGCCGCAGCGCCGTGCCGTCGGGGCTCTCCCGGTGGCCGGTGAGGCGGCGGGTGACGGGTTCGACGGACAGGTGCAGCCGGCCGTCCTTGTACCAGGGCACGAGGCGGATGTCGTCGGTGAGCGGGAAGGGCACGGGGGAGGATCCGGCGCCGGTCTCGGCGGCGCGCAGCGCGGCGGGGCGCACGCCCGCGGCGCCCGCGAGCACCACGCCGATCCGCCACTGCCCGGCCTTCCACTGCCCCTGGTCGCGCAGCCGCGCGGGGTCGACGGTGATCTCGAAGCCGGACCAGTCGTAGCAGTGGCGTTCCTGACGCTGCTCGTCGGTGACGTCCTGCGTCCGGACCGTGCGCAGCGGCAGCAGCAGGCGGCGCCGCCCGCAGGTGGCCACCGCGGTGGTGAACTGGGTGTGGCGGCCGCGGGCGTCGGCGTTGCGGACGTAGGCGTAGCCGCTGAGCACCAGTTTGCCGTCGCGCCACCGCAGGTCGCGCAGCCGGGCGACGACGGGCAGGTCGGAGCGGCCGACGGCGGTCGCGGCGCGGGACAGCGGCACGGGTGTGCCGTCCGGTCGCGGCAAGGCGGCGCGCTTGCGCAGCGGCGGGCCCGCGAGGTCGAAGACGGTGCGGCCGCCGTGCTGTTCGTGGGCGAGGACGTCGAGCAGGTCGTCGAGCCGGCCCTCGCGGATCAGCTCCCAGCGCAGCCGCAGTTCGACGGGCAGACCGGGGAAGAGGCCGGGGTCGACCCGGCTGAGGTAGTCGGCCGCGCGGTCCATGAAGACCCGGCGGTAGTCGGGGCCCGCCATCGGCAGCGCCTCGATGAAGTAGAGCAGGTCGTCGGTGAGGACGGAGCGGTCGTAGTCGCGCTTGTACCTGCTCCAGCGGGTGTTGGCGGGGTCGGCGAGGAAGCGCGAGACGCCGTCGACGGCGGCGATGCGGTCGGTGACGCCCTTGACGTCGGTGCGCCGCCGGGTGATCGAGCCCTCCCGGATGCGCCAGTAGTACACGTGCTCGTGGGAGACGTCGACGGCCTCGGCGAGGAAGTGCGCGGGGATCGTCACGGGTGTGTCCTCGTAGAGGACGCCCTCGGGGAAGGCGAGCTGGTGCCGGTTCCAGAAGTCGCGGCGGAAGACCTTGTTCCAGGCCACGCGGTCCGACAGCAGGCCCAGGTCGCGGGTGATGTGGGTGCGGCTGACGGTCTTCGTCATGCCGCGGTGCTGCCAGGCCTGGCTGCGCCCGGCGGCGGTGAGCCGGTAGACGTTGCCGGTCGCGAAGTCCGAGCCGGAGCGGTCCAGCAGCGCGGTGAGCCGGTCGTACGCGTACGGCGGGAGGACGTCGTCGCTGTCGGCGAAGGTCAGGTACTCGGTGTCCGGGTGGGCGTGCCGGGCGCCGGTGTTGCGGGCGTGGCCGAGCCCGCCGTTGGCCTGGGAGACCAGGCGGAAGCGGGAGTCGCCCGCGGCGAACGCGCGGGCGATGTCCGCACTGGCGTCCGTGGACCCGTCGTCGACCATCACCACGTCGAGGGCGGCCAGCGACTGCGCGGCGATCGACCGCAGGCACTCCTCCAGGTACTGCTCGACGTTGTAGACGGGCACGACGACGGTCAGGCGGGGCGTCATGGGACGGCAACGCTCCTTTCAGTGGCGGCGGCAGACCATGCCGTGTGGTTCAACTCGCCGCGCCCTGAGCGGTCACCGTAGGTAGGCCGAACGAGCGACACGACCCCGCGGATCGACACACGGTGTCCGTGTGATTACCCTCGGAAGCTACCCCGTGCCGGAAACCGCCGATCTGTCCAGGATGGTCATGCCACGCTTCAGCGTCGTCGTCCCCGCCCACCGAGCGCAGGGCTTCCTGCGCGTCTGCGCCGAGTCCGTGCTCGGCCAGTCCTACGGCGACCTCGAACTGGTCGCCGTCGACGACGCCTCGCCCGACGCGTCCGGCGCGGTCGCCGCCGACCTCGCGGCCGCCGACCCGCGGGTCCGCCCGGTCCGGCTCGACGTCCACCGCGGCACGGGGCTCGCCCGGGACGCCGGAGCCGCCCACGCCACCGGCGACTACCTGCTCTTCCTCGACGCCGACGACGTCATGACCCCCGGCACCCTCGCCGCCCTCGACGCCCGCCTGACCCGCACCGGCAACCCCGACGTGCTGCTCTTCGACCACGAGCGCTTCACCGTGTGGGAGAACGTCCAGGAGAGCGGCGACGGCGACTTCCTGGCCGCCGCCGGGGAGCGCGTCTTCACCGCCGCCGAACGCCCCGGCTGCCTCGGCTGCCACCCCGCCGCCTGGAACCGCGCGGTGCGCCGCGACCACTGGACGGCGCACGGCTTCGCGTTCGGCGACGCCCCCTACGCCGACATCGCCGTCGCCGCCCGCGTGCTGACCGCCGCCGAAAAGATCGCGTGCCTGGACCGGGTGTGCGTCCGGTGGCGCAAGCGCCGCTCCGGCAGCCTCACCACCACCCGCGGCCCCCACCACCTGGCCGTACTCGACCGCTACGACGAACTGTTCGCCGAGATCACCGACGGGCCGCAGCGCGCCGCGCTCTACGGGCAGATGGCCGCGCAGCTCATGGCCGTCGGCGAGGACCGGCTCACCCCCGACGCCACACCCGACTTCGTCCGCCGCGCCGGGCGGCTGCTCACCGCGCACCGCCCCGCCGGATGGACCGCGCCCGAACCCGCCGAGGCCCGCTGGGTACGGGCCGCCGGCAGCGGCTCCTACCCGCGCTACCGCGCCGCCATGGCTCTGCGCACCCTCGCCGCAGGCGCCGTCCGGCGGCTGCGCGCCCAGCGGCACGGCCTGGCCCGCGCGGCCTACCAGCGCTACTACCGGATGCGGCTGCGCCGCCCGATCGACCCGAACCTGGTCGTCTACGCCGCCTACTGGAACCGCGGTGTCGCCTGCAACCCCGCCGCCATCGCCCGCAAGGCCGCGGAGATCGCCCCGCACCTGCGCGCCGTGTGGGTCGTCACCAAGCGCGACCGGGACGCGCTGCCGCCCGGCACCGACCACGTCGTCGTCAACACCCGCCGCTACTGGGACGTCCTCGCGCGCGCCCGCTACCTCGTCAACAACGCGAACTTCACCGGGACCGTCGTCAAACGCCCCGGCCAGACGTACGTCCAGACCCACCACGGCACACCGCTCAAGCACATGGGCATGGACCTGCGGGCCCGGCCCGCCGTCGGCAAGGGCATGAGCTTTGGGCGGCTGCTCGACCACGCCGACCAGTGGGACTACTCGCTCGTCGCCAACCAGCACTCCGCGGAGGTCTTCGACCGCGTCTACCCCAGCGGCTACACCACGCTGCCCAGCGGATACCCGCGCAACGACGTCTTCTACGCGGCGGGCGCCGAGCAGGTACGGGCCGCGCGGCAGGCCCTCGGCATCGCCGACGGCACGGTCGCGATCCTCTACGCGCCCACCCACCGCGACTACCAGCGCGACTTCGTGCTGCCGCTCGACCTCGGACGGCTCGCCCGCGAACTCGGCCCCGGCCACACGCTGCTGGTGCGCGCCCACTACTTCTACGGCGAGAGCCCCGAACTGGAGGCGCTGCACGCGGCCGGGGCGATCGTGGACGTCTCCGCCCACCCCAGCGTGGAGGAGCTGTGCCTCGCCTCCGACGCGCTCGTCACCGACTTCTCCTCGCTGATGTTCGACTACGCGAACCTGGACCGGCCGATCGTCGTCCACGCGGCCGACTGGGAGGCGTACCGGGCCGCGCGGGGCGTCTACTTCGACCTGCTGTCCGGCAGGCCCGGCGAGACGCCGGGCGCTGTCGCGCGGGACGAGGCATCGCTCGCGGAAGCTTTCCGCTCCGGGGCGTACCGCGGGGAGGCCGCGGCTGCTCTGCGGGCGGCGTTCCGTACGCGCTTCTGCGCGTACGACGACGGGCTCGCGGCGGAGCGCGTCGTCCGCCGCGTGTTCCTCTCCGAGGAAGGGCTGCTTCCCTACCGGCCGCTGGGGGACCGGCGTCCGGCGCCGGCGCCCGTGCTCGCGCCCGCTCCCGAGGAGACCTCGGCCCCTGCGGTGCCGGCGCCCTGACGCTCCGGGCTGCCCCGTGCGGTGGTCCGCGCGACCTTCCCCCCGGTGGTGGGCTGGTCGCGCAGTTTCCCACGCCCCTGGTGGGTGCCCTCGCTGCGCAGGGTGAGCGTTTTTGGGGGCGCGGGGAACTGCGCGCTCAGCCCCCACCGGGGGAAGGCGACATGCCACGCCAAGTGGCAATCACCCAGGGGCGCGTGGGGCCACCTCCCGGGCGAAGCCCGACCGCAAGGTCCGGAGCGGAGCTCAGGGGGCTGGGCGGACGGCCCCGCGGGCCGGCGCCGGGGGCAGGCCCGGGACAGGGGTGCGGTCGGGGAGGGGGACGACCGCGGGGAGGCCGCCCTCCTGGGAGAGGAAGACGCGGCGGACGACGCGCTCGGCCGCGTGTCCGTCGTCGTAGGGGCAGAAGCGTGCCCGGAAGGCCGCCCGCAGGGCGGCCGCGCGGGTGCCGGACCAGGAGCCGGTCGCGAGGATGTCGGTCAGCTCGTCCTGGGTGCGGGCGACGGGCCCGGGCGGCGTGGCGGTGACGTCGAAGTACACGCCCCGGGTGGCCCGGTAGGTCTCCCAGTCGGGGACGTGCAGCACGATCGGCCGGTCCAGCCCGGCGTAGTCGAACATCAGGGACGAGTAGTCGGTGATGAGCCCGTCGGAGGCGAGGCACACCTCCTCCGCGCAAGGGTGCGCGCTGACGTCGATGACGCGGGGGTGGGCCGCGGGCGGGGCGGCGTCCGGCGTGTGGAAGTAGTGCGCGCGCATCAGCAGGACGACGGAGGGGCCGAGTTCCTCGGCGAGCCGGGGCAGGTCGAGCAGGGGCCGGAAGCCGCGTTCGTAGTCGCGGTGGGTGGGGGCGTAGAGGAGGGCGGTCGCGGTGCGCGGGATGCCGAAGCGGTCGCGCAGCGCGAGGACGTCCTCGGGGGTGGCCCGGTGGAAGACGTCGGTGCGCGGCTGCCCGTACTCCAGACAGGTGAAGGCCGCGGGGTAGGCGCGCTCCCACACCAGGCTGGAGTGGCGGCTCGCGGAGACGCTGTAGTCCCAGCGGTCGACGTGCCGCAGCATGCGTTCGAAGTCCGTGCCGCGGGCGGCGGCCGGGTGCGCCATCAGGTCGATGCCCATGTGCTTGAGCGGGGTGCCGTGGTGGGTCTGGACGTTGACCTGGCCGGGGCGCTTGGCGTAGCGGCGGTGCAGGTTGACGTTGCTGACCAGGTAGGACGCGCGGGCCAGGGCCTTCCAGCAGGCGGCCGAGCCGGGTTCGAGGCGCTGGACACCGCGGGGGAGGGTGTGCGCGTGGGCCTCGGTGGTGATCCAGGCCGTCCGCATGTGCGGGGCCAGTTCGCGTACGGCGGCCTCGATCGCGGCGGGGTTGCAGGCGTAACCGCGGTCCCAGTAGGCGGAGAAGACGGCGAGGCCGGGGTCGAGCGGGCGGCGCCGCTGGAAGCGGTAGTACGCGTGCAGGGCGGCCTCGCGGGCCCGCCGCCGCAGCACACCGGCCTGCCGGGCGGCGCGCAGCCGCAGCCGGTGCAGCCCGCCGAGGGCGGAGAAGGTGCGGCGGGCGCCGAGCGCGATGAGCAGGTAGCGCACCCCGCTGCGGCGGCCGGGGGCGATGCGGAAGTCCTCCGGGCGCAGCTTGCGGTACTGGGCGCGGCAGCGGCGGAAGAACTCCGGGCGGGAGGAGGGGGGCAGCCGGTCGGGCAGGGTGAAGACGGTCGAGAGGTGGTCGAGCATCCGGCGGAAGAGCACCCCGCGCCACTGCTCCAGCGCGAGGTCGGCGTCGATCAGGGCGAAGAGCAGGTCGTACTGCTTGAAGATCTCGAAGTGCCGGCGGCTGGTGGTGCGCAGGATGCCGCGGCGGCGGCGCTGCCGGTAGTGGACGCACACCTGGTCGAGCAGGGCGATGCTGCGCGCGGTCATCAGCGCCGGGTACGTCCAGGGGGTGTCCTCGTAGTAGCCGGTGGGGAAGAGCAGGCCGGTGCGGGTGAGGAAGTCGCGGCGGTAGGCCTTGTTCCAGGCGACCATGATGAGCCGCAGCAGTTCGGGGCGCTCGGCGAGGGTGAAGACCTGCGGGTCGGTCTGTGCGAGCAGCGCCGCGAACTGGTTGCGCTCGGCCCGGCCGTTCCAGTACGTGCGCACGTAGTCGAAGACCAGCAGGTCGGGGTGGCCGGTGGCGTCGATACGGGCGGCGACGGCGGCGAGCGCGCCGGGCGCGTAGGTGTCGTCGCTGTCGAGGAAGAGGACGTACTCGCCGGTGGCGCGGGCGAGACCGGCGTTGCGGGCGGGGCCGAGGCCGACGTTCTCCGGCAGGTGCAGCACGGTGACGCGGGGGTCGCGCGCGGCGTAGGTGTCGGCGATCTCTCCGCTGCCGTCCGGCGAGCAGTCGTCCACCACGATGACCTCGATGTCGCCGTAGGACTGGCCGAGCACGGAGTCCAGGCAGGCGTGCAGATAGGCCTGCACGTGGTAGACGGGCACGATGACGCTGAAGCGGGGCACAGCAGCACATCCAGGTTCGGCACGGGGGCAGGGACGCTTACGCCGCATACGCGAGGAATGCGGCGTGTGACGCTATATATCCTGCGAACGCGCGGCCGCCCCGGTGGTTACGCCTGGTGGCGCAGCGCCGCCCTAAGCCTTACGAAGCCTTGGGACACGAACGGCGGCAGCACGGCGAGCGCGAACCGCCGCAGCGGCGACCGCCGCCGTACCGCCATCTGCGCGGCCGGCGGCTGCGGCACCTCCACGGCCGGCTCGGCGGGCGGCTCGGGCGGCCGGTGCCGGGAGACCGGGTGCGCGGGCGGTACGACGGCCTTGCCGCCCTTGACCCGCACCAGCGTCCCGCCGCCCACCGTCTCGCTGCCGTGCCACAGGTCGTCACGGCCGGCCAGGAAGGCCAGCAGCGCCTCGCGCACCGGTGCCGGGTCGCCCCAGGTGCCGTAGAGCTTGGTGCCGGTCACGCACACCGGGTTGAGGCCGCCGGTGGCGACCGCCTCCCAGACCGCGGCGGCCACCCCCGGGCAGTGCTCGGAGCGGTAGTCGTCGAGGGCCACGACGCCGTGCGGGTGCAGCAGGGCGCGGGCGCTGTCGATGTCGCCGCGCACGTGCTCGTACAGGTGCGAGCCGTCGATGTGCGCGAAGCGGCAGCTGGCCGCGGCCACCCGGTCGGGCACGAGCGAGGACAGGCCCTGGACGACGGTCGGCAGGGCGTCGTGGAAGGACAGGTAATTTGCCTCGAACGAGCGACGGGTGAGCGTCGCGTAGGAGTACCGCATCTCCGCGGAGTTGGCGTCGTCCTGCGCCGGGGAATCGAACAGGTCGCAGACGGTGAAGGTCTCGCCGTCGCGCAGGTAACCGCCCAGGAAGATCGCGCTCTTGCCCATGTAGGCGCCGATCTCCAGCAGGTCGCCGGGTTCGGTCAGCTCCTGCTGCCGGGTCAGGAACCAGTCGAAGAGCACCTGGTCGGCGGGGAAGAACCAGCCCTTGACCTCGTCCAGCGAGGTGGGCGCGGGCAGCTGCTCGCCGGCCGGTCCGGCGGCGGCGGGGGAGAGCGTCATGACGATCCGTTCGAACGGGCGGCGGCCCCCGGCGGGGGCTGCTCCGGGCTGCGGGGGGCGTCAGTGTAGACGTCCCCCGCTGCCCGGAATGCCCGGTCGTTCCCGGCCGGCTCACTTCACGGCGCCGGCCATGACCCCGTTGACGAACTGCCGCTGGAAGGCGAAGAAGACCGCCAGCGGGATGACCATCGACACGAAGGCGCCGGGCGCCAGGATGTCGATGTTGTTGCCGAACTGCCGCACCTGCTGCTGCAGCGCCACCGTGATGGGCTGCGAGTCGCTGTCCGCGAAGATCAGCGCGACCAGCATGTCGTTCCACACCCACAGGAACTGGAAGATGCCCAGCGACGCGATGGCCGGGCCGCCCAGCGGCAGCACCACCCGCAGGAAGAGCCGCAGTTCGCCCGCGCCGTCCAGCCGTGCGGCCTCCAGCAGCTCACGCGGGATCTCCGCGAAGAAGTTCCGCAGCAGGAAGATCGCGAACGGCAGCCCGAAGGCGGTGTGGAAGAGCACCACCCCGGAGATGTCGCCGAAGATCCCGATGTCGCCGAACAGCTTCGCCACCGGGATGAGCGCCACCTGCACCGGCACCACGAGCATCGCCACCACCGCGATGAACCACCAGTCGCGGCCGGGGAAGTCCATCCAGGCGAAGGCGTAGCCGGCCAGCGCGCCGATCACCACGACCAGCAGCGTGGCCGGGACGGTGATCAGCGCGGTGTTCACCAGCGAGTCGGTGACGGCGTGGTTGTCCAGCAGTGTGCGGTAGTTGGTCACCGTCAGCTGCGAGGGGGAGGTGAAGACCTTCCACCAGCCGCTCGCCGCGATGTCGGTCGGGGTGCGCAGGCTGGACAGCAGCAGGCCCACCGTCGGCAGCAGCCAGAACAGGCCCACCACCAGCAGCACGATCCGCGTCAGTCCGCCGCTCGCCAGCTCCGCCAGCCGCGCCCCGAGCCGTCGGCCCGGCTTCTCGGCGGGCCGCGCCGCGCGGGCCGGTTCCACCGCGGCTCCCGCGGATCCCGCGGCCTGGTCCGCGCTCATCGGCGCCCCTCCTTCCGCAGCCGCCGGATGTTGAAGATCATCACCGGCAGCACCAGCAGCAGCAGGATCACGCCGATCGCGCTGCCCACGCCCTGGTTGTTGCCGCCGCCGAAGGACGACAGGTACAGCTGGAGGGCGAGCACGTTGGCGTCCTGCTGGCTGTCGCCGGGCGCGATGATGTAGACGAGGTCGAAGATCTTCAGGACGTTGATCATCAGCGTCACGGTGACGACCACCAGCACCGGCGCCAGCAGCGGCACCGTGATCCGGCGGAAGACCTGCCACTCGTTGGCGCCGTCCACCCGGGCCTGCTCCAGCAGCTCGCGCGGCATCCCGGCCAGACCCGCCGCGATGAGCACCATCGCGAAACCGGCCCACATCCAGATGTACGACGCGATGATCGACGGTGTCACCAGGCTCGGGCCGAGCCAGTTGATGCCCTCGTACTTGCCGGAGAAGTTCGACCCGGGCAGCCGCAACTGCGCGCCGACCGCGTCCGCGGGCAGCTCGTACGTCCCGTCCTTGCCGGTCTTCGCCGACGCGACGACCTTGCCGTCCTTGACCGCCTGCACCTTCACGCCCGACAGCGCCTTCTCACCCGGGTCGATCTTCCCCGGGGTGCCCGTGCCGCCGGGCCGGAAGTCCAGCCACACCGTGCCGGTGACCGCGCCCTGCTTCGCCGCCGCGGGCCTGGCGTCCCGCGCGCCCGAGGGCACCTTGTTCTGCGGGATGCCGACGAGCGGCAGATCCGCCGGGGCGCCTGCGGCCGCCTTCGCCTGCGACGTGAACGAGCCGCCCGCGGACGGCTTCAGGTCGCTGTTCGGCCGCGGTCTCGCGCCCGGGTAGGCCGCCGAGTCGCTGAAGGTGTCGTGGACCGCCACCACCACCGCGTTGGCCACACCCTGGTGCGGGTCCTGCTCGTACACCAGCCGGAAGATGATCCCCGCGGCCAGCATCGAGATCGCCATCGGCATGAAGACGACGAGCTTGAACGCCGTGCCCCAGCTCACCTTCTCCGTCAGCACCGCGAAGACCAGCCCGAGCGCGGTCGCCACGGTCGGCGCGACCAGCACCCACACGACGTTGTTGCGCACCGCCGTGAGGATGCCGTGGTCGCTGAAGACCGTGCCGAAGTTCTTCAGCCCCACGAAGGCGCTGTCGTCCGCGTCGTACAGGCTGCGCTTGACCGTGTAGACGATCGGGTACGCCACCAGCGCACCCAGCAGCACCAGCGCGGGCAGCAGGAAGAGCGCCGCCACCCACGGCCGGGTCGTCATCACACTGCGCCGGGGCCCCTTGGCGGGCCCCGGCGGGGGCGGGACGGCGGCGGCACCGCCGCCGCCCGCCCCCGCGGTGGCGTCCGCCACCGATGCCGGGGCCACCCTCAGCCCCCGTAGGCCTTGGCGGCGTCCGCCTCCAGCTTGGCCTGCGCGCCCGCGATGTCCGACGGGTTGGCGAGGAAGTCCTGGAGGTCCTTCCACTCGCCCTGGCCCTTCGTGCCGCCGAAGGCCGCCGGCGCCTGGTCCGACATGTCGAAGCGGAAGTCGTCGCCCGCGCCGATCAGCGAGGTGGCGATGTTGCGCTGCACGTCGTCCGGGTACGCCGCCATGTCCAGGTTCTTGTTCGGCGACAGGTAACCGCCGCCCTGCGCCCAGATCTTGGCCGCGTCCGGCGAGGCGATGAAGGTCAGCAGCGCCTGCGCCGCCGGGGTGTCCTTCAGCGCCACCGCCACGTCACCGCCGCTGACGACCGGCGCCTTGCCGCTGCCGACCGCCGGGAAGGCGAACTCCTTGGCGTCCGTGCCGACCTTCGCCTTGGTGTTGCCCGAGATGAACGCCGAGACGAAGTCCGCCTCGTAGACCATCGCGGCGGCCGGCGGGTTGCCGGTGAAGGTCTGCGTCACCGACTTCGGGAAGTCCGTCGCCAGCGCGCCCTTCGTGCCGCCCGCGATCAGGTCCTTCTTGCCGAACAGCTGCGCCAGTGTGGTCAGCGCGTCCTTGACGGACGGGTCCGTCCACTTGATCTTGTGCGCGGCCAGCTGGTCGTACTTGTCCGGACCGGCCTGCGACAGATAGACGTTCTCGAACCAGTCGGTGAGCGTCCAGCCGTCCGCACCGCCGATCGACACCGGCGCGGTGCCCGAGTCGAAGACCGTCTCCGCCGTCTTCAGGAAGTCGGCCCAGGTCTTCGGCTCCGTCGCACCCGCGTTGCTGAAGGCGGAGGTGTTGTACCAGATCATCGACTTGTTGGACACCTTGGCGTAAATGCCGTACTGGGTGCCCTTCCAGGCGCCGAGATCCTGCCAGCCCTGGGAGAAGTTCTTCTGCAGCTCGGCCTTGGCCTGCGCGCCCAGCGGCTTGAGCCAGCCCTTGTCGGCGAACTGGTGCAGCACGCCGTTCTGCGCGAGGAACGCGACGTCCGGCGGGGCACCGCCCTGGATCTTCGCGCCCAGGAAGGTCGACTGGCTGTCACCCGTCGGCACGAACGTGCTCTTCGCGCCGGTGCGCTTGTCGAACTCGTCCAGCACCTTCTGGAAGTTCTTCTGCTCCGGACCCGTCCAGACCGCGGCCACCTCCAGCTTCTGGCCGTGCAGATCCGGCAGTTGCAGCGCGTCGCCCGCGGCGCTGCTCGAACTCGCGCCGGAGCTGGGCGCGTTCTTCTTGTCCCCGTCGTCCTTCTTGCTGCCGCCGCACGCCGCGGCCGTCAGCGCGAGGGCGGACGCCACCGCTGTCGCCACCGCTATGCGCGTAGCGCGCCGGAAAGCGGTTCTCTGCGGCTTGCCCTTTAACGTGTGCATCTCGCATCCCCTCAGTCCCGTGGCGTCCTGTCCTACGCCCGGTGAACTTCCCCCGGCAAGGCCGCGAACGCCGCGCCCGCGGTGCTGTGACCACTCCGTGATCTTGGCGCAAACACGTTGGGGGTTACGGGGGTTGACGCTCCCGTCTGCCCCGCGCGGTGCGTCGCGCGATCTTCCGCCGGTGGGTGGCTGGTCGCGCAGTTCCCCGCGCTCCCTCCGCCACGGGCCGGCCCGCACGACGCGTGCCGCAAGAGGCAGCCCGGAGTGCACGGGGGCGCGAAAGACCGCGTGGAGGTCAGGAGGAGAGCGGGGCGGCCTCCGAGGCGCGCTGCAACGCGCTGGCGAGGAGCGCGAGGTCCGTGGGCCCGTTCCCCAGCTCGCGGACCTGCCGCCGCGCCGGCGGATCCCCCATCCGCTCCCACTCGACCGTCACCACCGTGGGCCGCAGCGTCGCCGTCCGGGGAATGCGCCCGCTGACCCGCCCGGCCTGGAAGGCCGTCACCGCCCCGCCCGGACGGCGGAGATAGCCCCGCCCGGGCACCGCCTCGTCGAGCCCCGCCGCGTCCTCGACGCCCACCAGGAGCGCCGCGGACTCCGGATCCGCGCTCCGCAGCGCGATCCGCAGCGGCGCCCGCTCGTCCGCGTCCGTGCCCGCGGTCCGCTCGGGCCGCCCGGTCGCGGCGACGAGGTGGACGCCGAGCCGTTCGCCCTCCCGGGCCACCGCCTCGACCGCGCGCACGACGCTGCCCGCCGCGGGCCGCCCGGGGCTGCCGAGCGCGGGCGCGACCAGCGCGTCCAGGTCGTCGACGAGCAGGACGATCCGCGGCATCGACGGCGCCTCGGGCGGCTGCTCCGCGTCCGCGGGCCGCCCGCCCTGGTGCGGGACGCTCGCGGTGACGACCTGCTCGGCGTGCCACGCCGCGAACGTCTGCTCCCCGAGCACCGCGGCCCGCCGCTTCAGCTCCGCGCCCAGCGCCTGCGCGAACTCCCGCATCCGCACCGGGTCGGTCGCCACCAGGTGCTCGGTGACGTGCGGCAGGTCCGCGCACGCGGCGAGGCCCTCGCCGCGTTCCTGGCCGCCGCCGTCCAGCAGGACGAGCGCCAGCCGTTCGGGCCGCTCGCCCGCGGCGAGCGCGGCCGCGACCGACCGCAGCAGCTCCGTCTTGCCCGCGCCGGGCGCGCCTCCGACGAGCAGGTGCGGTCCCTCCGCCACGAGGTCGACGGCGACCCGGCCGCCGCCCGCCCCGGCCCCGCCGCCCGCGCCGAGGACCGCGCTCGCGGCCGGTACGGCGGGGTGCGCGGCCGCCCAGCGCGCGGCGATCTTCGCGGGGGTGGCGAGCGCGAGGTCCAGCTCGTCCAGCAGTCGTACGGCCGCGGGCAGCGCGTGCCGCGACCCGGCGCCGTACGACTCCGCGTCGGCCTCCCGCAGCGGGGCCAGCGCGCGGGCGAAGTGCTCGGCCCAGGCGGCGGACACCGCGTCCAGCACGATCTCGTCGGCCTCGTCTTCCGTGCCGTCGGCGTCCGCCGGGCCGCCGCCGCCCGCGGGCTCGACCCGCAGCGTCGTCGCGACGTCCCCGGACAGCCGGGCGACCACACCGGTGTCCACCGCGGGCCGCTCGCCCGGCTCGGCCAGGCACAGCACGTGCACCCCGGCCGCGGGCCCGGCGACCGCGATACGGGCGACCGTCTCGCGCAGCGCGGCCGAGCCGGGGTCGCCGTCGACGACCAGCAGCGTGTACGTCCCGGTGCCGCTGCCCGTACCGCCGGGGGTGTCCGTCGCGTCCGCCGGGCCCGCGGGGGCCGCAGCGCCCGCAGCGCCCGCTTCGAGCCTGCGGACCAGCTCCGCCGTCCGCGCCTGGGCCTGCTCGCGGTCGAAGGCGAGCAGCAGCCGGCAGTCCTGGCCGTGGGCCGGGCGCACATGGGGGAGCCAGTTCAGCCACGCCCACTCCTCCGCCCGCTGGTCGGCGGGGCGGGCGCGGTCGGCGCTGAGCAGCACGATCTCCAGCGTGCCGGGGGCGTGCAGGGCGCACAGCTGGGCGAGCACCGCGCGGGCCAGCCCGGACAGCCGCGGGCGCGGACCGGCGAGGGTCAGCGCGGCGGACCGCGGTTCGCGCAAGCTCACGGCGAAGGGGACGCCCGCGGGCTGCCGCGGGCCGTAACCGGTCGTGCCGAGCCGTACGGCCAGCGCGTCCGGATGGCCGGGGCCGCGCTCCCACAGACGGCGGCCCGGCCCGAGGGCCGTCAGCAGCACCGCCGCCGGATCCGGCCACCGCTCCCGCAGCGCCGCCGCCTCCGCCCCGGCGTACGCCTCGGCGCCCTCCGCGCGCCCCGCGCCCTGGAGTCTGCGCCGGGCCCACGCGCCTATCGAGCCGACGACCCCGCCGCGCCCGGTGCCCACCCCGGGCCGCCGGGCCTGGCCGGTGTCCCGGCGCCCGTACCCCGCGGCTTCTTCCGCTTCTTCCGCGCCCGCGGGCCGGGCGCGCGGAGGAGCACCGTACGCCGGGGGGCCGGCGGGCGGCGGGGGCGCGGCGGCCGGCTGGAGCGTGCCGTGGCCGTACGCGGTCGGCCCGGGGACGTACGCCGCGGGCTCCGCCTCCGGCTTCGGCTCCGGTCCCGCGTCCCGCCGGCTCACCCGCAGGTGGCCCTCGCCGTCCGGGGCGGCCGGCAGCGGGTGCGGGGCCGGGGCACCCGGCGGGTCGAGGCGCAGCGTGGACTCGCCGAGCTGCAGCAGCGCGCCCGGCGGCAGCGGCACCGGCTGCGGGCCGACGGGCCGCCCGTCCAGCGTCGTGCCGTTCGTGGAGCCCAGATCGGCGACGACCGGCGTGCCGTCCGGGCCGAAAGCCACCTCGCAGTGCAGCCGCGAGACGTCCGGGTCGTCCAGCGGGACGTCCGCCTCCGCGGACCGGCCGATCGTCGCCCGCCCGCCCGGCAGCAGATGCACACCGCCCGCGTCCGGGCCGCCGACCACCAGCAGCCGCGCCGCACCGGCCGCGGGGCTCCCGTACTCCCCGAAGCTGCCGTACGGCCCCGGGTCGTGCGGGCCCGCGGGCGCGTGCAGGGCCAGGACCGCGCCGTCCACGAGGGGCGGCACGCCCAGCACCGCGGTCGGCGGTACGCGCTCCTGCCCCGCGAAGAGGGCCACCGAGGACCCGGCGGAGCGGCCCGGCTGCCCGGACCCCGCCGCGGAGGCGAGCGCGCCCGCGACCGAGCCCAGCACGGTGCCCGCGGGCGCCGTCACGAGCACGTCGCTGCCGCGGGCTGCCCGGCCGCTGCGCGGCCCGAGGACGGTCAGCCGGATCTGCATCTCGTCCGCGGTCCCTTCTGCCCGGGGCGTACGGCGGGGCGGACGTCCCTCCCCCGGCCGCGCGCACGGGCGCGTTGGCGTTGCACTGGCACTGCACTGGTACGGAGCCGCACCGACCGCGTACCGGAACGGGCGGCTCCCGGCGGAACGCGGGCACATGCACGGCGGGGCGCCGTGACCCGCCTGCCCCGCCGGGCCGTACGGGTGCATCCTCCCACCCGCCGCGGACATCGCGCCGCCGGTACCGGCACTCGCGATCTTGCCCGTGGCTGCGCTGGGCTATACGTGTGGGCGGGCGGTGCCCTGGGCGGCCTGTGCGCTTCGGGGTGCCCCCGGGGCTGCTTTGCGCGATCGTCTCGCCGTGGGTGGTTGCTCGCGCCGTTCTCCCCCAGAGCTTCGCCTGGGAGGTACCCCCACGCGCCCCTGGTTGTTGCCCGGCGGGGCATCGCGCGTCTTGTCCGGTGGGTGGGTCGGGTGCCGCCACGGGGCACCTCCTCGGAATGCGCCTTCACCCTCCCCCGTAGCCGCTGAGCCCCTCCCAGCGCATTCCTGCGGGGGCACCCCGCACCGTCCCCCTCCAGGCCGGTCTGGCGGCCACCTGCCGGTGGGGGTGATGCGCGCGGGGTGACGGCACCCGTTTTTCGGGGGCGCGGAGGCGCCGGGCACGGGTGCCCAGGTGGGCACCCGTTTTTCAGGGGCGCGGGGAACTGCGCGACCAGCCACGACGGCGGGGAGGTCGCGACGCCCGCCGCAGCAGGCAGCCCGGGGCGCAAAGGGGCGCGGGGGACCCCCGGCGGGGGAGGGGCGCAACCGGTGGGGGGTTGGGGGCGTCCTACCCGGGGATTCGGCGTTGCCGCCCACCCCACCCCGCGCCGCACGGCACTACGCTTGGCCGGAACCGGGCATCGGGCACCGGGAGGAAGCGCCCGGTCACTACGCAGCAGGGAGCGCATGACGTGCGGCCGGTAGGCAGCAAATACCTCCTGGAGGAGCCGCTCGGGCGCGGAGCCACGGGCACCGTGTGGCGTGCCCGGGTGCGCGGCGCCGCGGAGGGCGGGGACGGCTCGGACGCGCCGCCCGCGGCGGAGGGGCTCGCGCCCGGGGCGACGGTGGCGGTGAAGGTCCTCAAGGAGGAGCTGGCCGGCGATCCCGACGTGGTGATGCGTTTCCTGCGCGAGCGCAGCGTCCTGCTGCGGCTGCGGCACCCGCACATCGTGCGGGTCCGTGATCTCGTCGTCGAGGGTGATCTGCTCGCCCTGGTGATGGATCTCGTGGACGGCCCGGATCTGCACCGCTACCTGCGGGAGAACGGTCCCTTCACGCCGGTCGCGGCCTCGCTGCTCACCGCGGCGGTCGCGGACGCGCTCGCCGCGAGCCACGCGGACGGCATCGTCCACCGCGATCTGAAGCCCGCGAACGTGCTGCTTGCCACCCTCGTCGACAGGGACGGCAACGAGCGCATGCACCCGATGCTGACGGACTTCGGCATCGCGCGGCTGGCCGACTCCCCGGGGGTGACCCGGACGCACGAGTTCGTGGGCACGCCCGCGTACGTGGCGCCCGAGTCGGCGCAGGGCCGTCCGCAGACGTCGGCGGTGGACGTCTACGGCGCGGGCATCCTGCTGTACGAGCTGGTCACGGGTCGGGCGCCCTTCCAGGGCGAGAGCGCGATCGAGGTGCTCCAAGCGCATCTGCGGCAGCAGCCGCAGCGGCCCGGCAACATTCCCGAGCCGCTGTGGACGGTCATCGAGCGCTGCATGCGCAAGGAGCCCGCGCAGCGGCCGAGCGCGGAGACGCTGGCCCGCGCGCTGCGGGTCGTCGCGGCGGGTGTGGGTGTGCACGCGACGCCCGCCGCCGCGGAGGCCGCGCTGGGTGTGGGGGCCATGCTCGTACCCGACGAGGCGCCGACGCTGCCGCGCGGCGCCAACCTCGCGGCCGCGGCGGGGGCGGCCGGTCCGGACGCCGATCCGACGCAGGTGCTGCCGTCGGG
This sequence comes from Streptomyces sp. NPDC021224, assembly GCF_044332905.1. NCBI lineage: Bacteria > Bacillati > Actinomycetota > Actinomycetes > Kitasatosporales > Streptomycetaceae > Streptomyces > Streptomyces sp. NPDC021224. Next base: position 48,030 of record NZ_JBIRPW010000005.1, read on the forward strand.
GTCGGGCGGCGGGCAGCAGTACGACCCGTCGGCCGCCACCAGCGTCCTCCCGCCGACCGGCGACGGCACCCGCGTGCTGCCGCCCGTCCCGGACGCGGGTCCGCCGCAGCCGCAGGGCCCGCATCCGTGGGAGTCGCAGCTCAACGCGGCCCGGCAGCGCAACGACCAGACCGAGGCGCACTACCTGCCGCCCGAGATGGACCCGCTCTTCCGCCGCCCGCGCCGCCAGCCCGCCCGCCCCGCACAGGGCCAGGGACAGGGCCAGAACCAGGGCCAGGGGTACGGCTATCCGCAGCAGCAGCAGCAGCAGGGCGGGCAGGGGCAGGGCTACGGCTACCCGCAGCAGCACCAGCCCCAGCAACAGCAGCCGCGCTACCAGCAGCCCCCGCAGCAGCAGGCGTACGACCAGCGGCGCTACGAGCAGCAGCCGCAGCGGTACGAGCCGCCGCAGCAGCAGCGCCCGCAGGCGCCGGAGCGCGAACCGCGGCGGCGCGGCGCCAACCCGGTCAAGATCCCGGGTCTGGGGTGCCTGAAGGGCTGCCTCGTGGTGATCCTGGTGCTCGTCGCGCTGTTCGTGCTGGTCTGGTACACCACGCCGCTGCCCGACTGGTTCAACACCACGCGCAACCTGTGGGACGCGTCGTCGGACTGGCTCAAGTCGGCCTGGCACACCATCTCGTCCATCACCGGCGACTCCGGCGGCGGCAACGGCACGGGCACGCCCACGCCGGGCATCAACGGCACCCCCGGGATCGACGGCGACCGGCTGAAGGACCTCGGCAACGGGCTCACCGGCGGCTGATCCGCGGGGTGTGCCGGGCGACATGGGCGACGGTCGCGGTGAGGAAGGCGCGCAGCACCTCCTCGGTCTCCGGCGAGGTGCTCCCGTCCGCCGCGATCAGGTCCGGCGTCCACCGCAGGCACGTCTCGGGGGCGCCGAGCACCACCGTGCCGCAGTAGCCGAGCACCGCCCGCAGCTGGGCCTGCGCGACGGCCGTACCGGCGGAGCCGAGGGCCGCGCCGACGAGCGCGACCGGCTTGCCCGTCCAGGAGTTGTCGCCCCACGGGCGGGAGGCGTAGTCGACGGCGTTCTTCAGCACCCCGGGGACGCCCCGGTTGTGCTCGGGGCTGACGACGATCACCCCGTCGGCCGTCTCGACGGCCTTCTTCAGCGCGAGCGCCGCCTCGGGGAAGGCCGCGTCGTCGTCCTGGTTGTAGAGCGGCAGTCCGGCGATCGGGATCTCGTTCATGGTCACCTCAGGGGGTGCCAGCCGGGTCAGCGCGCGGGCCACGCGCCGGTTCACGGAGTGCCGGGAGAGGCTGCCGACGAGGTAGCCGAGGGTGAGGGTCATGCGGTGCTCCTGGAGGGGTCCGGCGGGCGGGTCGTGACCACCGTCGCGGACGGCCGCACCTCGGCAGAAGACCGGTCCTGCGCATGGACTCATACACTGCGCGCATGAATACCGACGCCGTGGACGTCCGCGACCTGCGGGTGTTCACCGCCGTCGCCGCGTGCGGCAGTTTCAGCGCCGCCGCGCGGGAGCTGGGCACCACGCAGCCGTCGGTGTCGCGGGCGGTGGCGCGGCTGGAGGCGGCCGTCGGCGTGCCGCTGGTGGTCAGGACGACCCGGCGGCTGAGCCTCACCGACGCCGGTACGGTCCTGCTGCGCGAGGCCCGGCAGGCCCTGGACCAGCTGGCGGCCGCCGTGACGCTGGCGCGCCGGGCCGCGCGCGGACCCGGGCGGCTGACCGTCGCCGTCAAGCCCGACGGGGACGCCGGGCTGCTGGCCACCGCGCTGCCGGGCCTGGAGGCGCTGCTCGGCGACCGGGTCGACCTGGTCCTGGCCGAGACCCCCGAGCTGGCCCCCGCGGTGCGGACCGGCCGCGCCGACGCCTGCCTGGTCGCGGGCCCGGTCGATCTGACGGGCCTGGACCACGACCTCGTCCTGAGCGAGCCCCGGCTGGCCGTCCTGCCCGCCGCGCACCGGTTCGCCGGGCGCGACCGGCTGGAGCGGGCGGAGCTGGACGGCGAACCGGTCGTCCGGTGGCCCCGGCTGCCGCGCCCGCTGGACCGCTTCTACCAGGGCCTCGTCGGCGACGAACCGCCGCGGACGGTCCCGGCGCCCGACGCCGGCGACCTCGCCGAGGCGCTGCGGCTGGTCGAGCTCGGGCGCGGCGTCACCTTCCTGCCGGTGAGCGTCGTCCGCCGCTTCGCCGCGCGCGCCGTCCGTACCGTCGCGGTCGGCGGCCTCCCGCCGAGCGAACTGCGCCTCGCCTGGCGGGCCGTCAGCCGCGATCCGGCCGTCTCCCGGCTCATCGACCACATCCACGCCACGGCGGCCTCGTGACGGCCCGCGGCGCCCGTACGGAAGGCCAGTGAGGGGATTTGTCGACTTCTGGAGGGTGATTTCTCGTGCGGAAAGCGTCCTCACCGACCTCCCGTATCCCGAACCGCCCCTCATCCGCGTAGCTTTGTCGCCAACGCGACGGACCGTCGGAGGAGTCGGAGCAAGCCTTGGCCAGGAAGATCGGCAGCCGCTACACCGCCCACCAGGTGCTCGGGCGGGGATCCGCGGGCACGGTGTGGCTCGGTGACGGCCCCGAGGGACCGGTCGCCATCAAGCTGCTGCGTGAGGACCTCGCGTCCGACCAGGACCTCGTCGGGCGCTTCGTGCAGGAGCGCACCGCCCTGCTGTCGCTCGACCACCCGCACATCGTCGGCATCCGCGACCTCGTCGTCGACGGCAGCGACCTGGCCCTGGTCATGGACCTGGTGCGCGGCACCGACCTGCGCTCCCGGCTGGAGCGCGAGCGGCGCCTCGCCCCGCAGGCGGCGGTCGCCATCGCCGCCGACGTCGCCGACGGGCTCGCCGCCGCGCACGCCGCGGGCGTCGTGCACCGCGACGTCAAACCCGAGAACGTGCTGCTGGACTCCGCCGCCCCGACCGGCCCCGGCGGCGCGCCGCCCGCGCTGCTCACCGACTTCGGTATCGCCCGGCTCGTCGACACCCCGCGCCGCACCCGCGCGACCCGCATCATCGGCACGCCCGACTACCTCGCCCCGGAGATCATCGAGGGCCTGCCGCCGCGCGCCTCGGTCGACATCTACGCGCTGGCCACCGTGCTGTACGAGCTGCTCGGCGGCTTCACCCCGTTCGGCGGCGGCCACCCCGGCGCGGTGCTGCGGCGGCACGTCACCGAGGCCGTCCAGCCGCTGCCCGGCCTGCCCCCCGAGCTCGACCGCGTCCTCACCGCATGCCTGGCCAAGGCGCCCGCCTCCCGGCTGACCGCCGCCGAGCTGGGTGCGAAGCTGCGCGACCTGCTGCCGCGGCTGGCCGGCCTGCCCGCCCTCGACGTCGCCGCGCCCGGCGACCAGGGCGAGGGCGGCGACGCCGGGTACGACGCCGAGGACGGCACGGATGCCGGCGTCCCGCTGCCGCCCCCGCCCCCCGCCGGAGCCGACGGCGGCGACCGGCGGCGCGGCGCCGTACCGCTGGTCCGCGGCTCGGCCCCGGACTCCAGCCGGGACACCCACACCAGCATCAAGCTGCCCACCCCCGAGGAACTGGCGAGCTACGGCGCCGCCTCCCGCGCGGGCGGCAAGGCGCGCGCGTCCTCGCCCGGCCGCCCGGCGAGCCCGCGGCACCGCTCCGTCTCGGACGCCATACGGCAGCGCCGCATCCGCTTCGCCGCCGCGGCGGCCGCGGCGCTCGCCGTCGCCGGGATCGGCGGCTGGGGCATCGCGGCGGCCGGGTCCTCCGGTTCGTCCGGCTCCGGCGACTCGCGCGGCGACACCCCGCCCAGCGACCCGCCCGCGACGCAAGCGAAGCACGCGACCACCCCCGCCGCCCCCACGGCCGCCGCCGACGCCCCGCAGAGCCGCACCGGGCAGCCCATCGCGCTGCCGCGCTGGTCCGGCTTCCAGGGCGTCCCCGCCGCCGGGGTCCCGCTGACCGGCGGCCCGCGCGCGCTCGCCGTGCACGGCGCCACGTACGTCTTCGCGCGGGGCAAGGACAAGAACGTCTGGTACGTCGTCCGCGACAGCCACGGCGGGTACGGGCGCTGGCACAAGCTCACCGGCATAAACGTCGACGACGACCCCGCGGTGGTCTCCGCCCGCGACGGCCGGATCGACCTCTTCGCGCTCGGCACCGACGGCCTGCTCTACCGCCGCACCATGACCGGCGCGACCGGCGCCACCTCCGGCGGCGACTGGAACGCCTGGTCGCAGGTCGACGAGCGCACCCACTTCGACGCCGCTCCCGCCGCCGCGTCCTCCGAACCCGGCCGGGTCGACCTCGTCGGACGGGTCGGCGGCGACCTGGTCACCGCCTCGCTCGTCGGCGACCGCTGGAACGCCTGGGCCGTCGTGCCCACCGCAGGCCGTGTCACCGCCGCCCCCGCGCTGGTCTCGCGGGCCCGCGGCACCCTGGACGCCTTCGTCGTCCGCAAGGCCGACGGGGCCGTGCTCCAGCTCCCCTACTCCGGCGGCGCGTGGCGCCCCTCCGCCGTCGTCCAGGGCCTGGACGCGACCGCCCGGCCCGACGCGGTGGCCGCGGGCGGCCGCCTCTACGCCTTCGCCGCGGGCAGCCAGGCCGCCGCCACCCCCGACACGGACTGGTCCGCCGCCCCGCTGCCCGGCACGGACGCGGACCGGGCGGTCGGCACGGTCGCCGCCTCCCCGCACACCCTGGAGCTGTTCACCCGCACCGCGGGCGGCACCCTGACCCGCGCGACGGCCTCGGTATGAGCCGCGGCGGGCGGCACCGGCCCCGCGGTGCGGCGGGCGGACGGCGTCGGCTTGATTCGGCCAGCCGGTAGGCTGGACCCGTGGCAATCGTCGATGTATCCGAAGAACTGAAATCCCTGTCCTCGACCATGGGGTCGATCGAGGCCGTCCTCGACCTCGACCGGATGCGGGACGACATCGCCGCGCTTGAGGAGCAGGCGGCGGCGCCGACCCTCTGGGACGACCTGGACAACGCGCAGAAGATCACCAGCCGGCTCTCCCACCTCCAGGCCGAGCTGCGCAAGGTCGAGGCGCTGCGCGGCCGGATCGACGACCTCGGGGTCCTCTTCGAGCTGGCCGAGGCCGAGGACGACGCCGACACGCGCGCCGAGGCCGAGGCCGAGCTGGGCGACGTCCGCAAGGCGCTGGACGAGATGGAGGTCAGGACCCTGCTGTCGGGCGAGTACGACGCCCGCGAGGCCCTGGTCAACATCCGCGCCGAGGCCGGCGGTGTCGACGCGGCCGACTTCGCCGAGCAGCTCCAGCGCATGTACCTGCGCTGGGCCGAGCGCCACGGCTACCCGACGGAGGTCTACGAGACGTCCTTCGCCGAGGAGGCCGGCATCAAGTCGACCACCTTCGTCGTCAAGGCCCCCTACGCCTACGGCACCCTCTCCGTCGAGCAGGGCACCCACCGCATGGTGCGCATCTCGCCCTTCGACAACCAGGGCCGCCGCCAGACGTCCTTCGCGGGCGTCGAGGTGCTGCCGGTCGTGGAGCAGAGCGACCACGTCGAGATCGACGAGTCCGAGCTGCGCGTGGACGTCTACCGCGCCTCCGGTCCCGGTGGCCAGGGCGTCAACACCACCGACTCCGCCGTCCGCATCACCCACCTGCCGACCGGCATCGTCGTCTCCTGCCAGAACGAGCGCTCCCAGATCCAGAACAAGGCCAGCGCGATGAACGTCCTCCAGGCCAAGCTGCTCGAACGCCGCCGCCAGGAGGAGCAGGCCCTGATGGACTCCCTCGGCAAGAGCGACGGCGGCAACTCCTGGGGCAACCAGATGCGTTCGTACGTCCTGCACCCCTACCAGATGGTCAAGGACCTGCGCACCGAGCACGAGGTCGGCAACCCCCAGGGCGTCCTCGACGGCGACATCGACGGCTTCATCGAGGCTGGCATCCGCTGGCGCAAGTCCCGCGAGAAGTCCGCCGCCTGAGTCCCCGACAGCCCCGCCATGTCACAGACGTGTACGGAAGTGCCGTGCACGTCAGGGCAATTGGTGCATTGTGTGCTTAATGACCTTGACGGTCCGCCGGAAAGCCGCAAGGGTAATGCGCGGCATGCGCATGCGCGGAGGAGTCAGCGCACGGGGGAGAGCGTCGAAGCCCTCCAGTGACAACACCACCACGATGCTGCGCAGCCCGAAGCAGACATCTACTGGGGGTAATTGACTCATGAGCAAGCGCAACACGCGGGTGCGTGTGGCTCGCATAGCCGCGGCGGTCGTCGTCGCCGGCGGCGCGTCGCTGACGGCGGTGGGCGCGGCGCAGGCCGTCTCCCCGAACCACACGGTCGTCAAGGCTCTTGACGGCGAGGGCGACACCGACGGCACGATCTCCGGTGCCTCCCAGGGCGGGACCGGCACGCCCACCGAGGAGCCGCCGACGAGCGCGCCTCCCACGGAGGAGCCGCCGACGAGCGCGCCTCCGACCGAGGAGCCGCCGACGAGCGCGCCTCCCACGGAGGAGCCGCCGACGAGCGCGCCTCCGACCGAGGAACCGCCGACCAGCGCGCCGCCGAGCACCGGTACCACCGAGGGCAACCAGAACGGCGGTAACCAGAACGGCGGGAACGCCAACGGTGGCAACCAGAACGGTGGCAACCAGAACGGCGGGAACGCCAACGGCGGCAACACCGGCACCGACGGCAACAACAACACCTGCACGCTGACCGGCGAGAGCGTCGACTGCGGCAACAACAACACCAGCACCGACAACACGGCGCCGGTCCCGCAGGGCAACACCACGAGCCAGCTCGCCGAGACCGGCTCCAGCGGCACCACGTTCATGCTGCTCGGCGCGGCGACCCTGATCGCCGGCGGCGTCGGCTTCACGCTGACCCCGCGCCTGGCGGGCCGTCGCGGCGGCGGCACCGCGGCCTGACGGCAGCCGTACGCCACCCACGCACGAGACCGGGGCCCGGAACGCGACAAGCGTTCCGGGCCCCGGCCTGTGCCGATGTACGGTGAGTGCTCTCAGCGGCGCCTTTTCCTCACGGAGGGTGACGAGCGGCGGCTCACGCCGTGGCGTGCTCCACGACCAGCACGACCGCGAGGAGGGCCACCAGGAGGGCGATGAGGGTCGCGGGGGATATCGAGGACCAGCCGGGCTCCTGCTGCATGCGGGCGCGGTTGGCGCGGCACACGGGGCAGCGGCCTTCGGCCACCGGGCCGGAACAGTTCGCGCACACCAGTCGGTCGACTGTCATGGTGATCTCCTCACTCCGTCCGGTGAACGCAGCCGGTGGGGGAATCGTTCCCGAGCGGCTGCGCTCCAGTCCTGCGACACCGTGCGTTCACCGTGTGCTCGAAGGGGTCACGCTGTCTCCACTGTGCCAGGTTCCCGGGCGGTGTGCGCAAGGGGGCGGTAGAACGCGCGGGCGCGAGGCCGCGGCCGCCGGACGGGAATGCCAGAGCTTGCCCGGTTATGCCCTGTGGGACGGCGCACGAACCCTCCGCGACGACTGCGCAGCAGTTGCGCTCTCGCGTAGTGTCGCCCTACATCCCCAGTCCGCTCACCCCGCAAACCATTGGTGCGAACGTGATCCGATTCGACAACGTCTCCAAGACCTACCCGAAGCAGAACCGTCCCGCCCTGCGCGATGTATCGCTGGAGATCGAGAAGGGTGAGTTCGTCTTCCTGGTCGGCTCGTCGGGGTCGGGCAAGTCGACCTTCCTGCGGCTGATCCTGCGCGAGGAGCGGACCGACACCGGCATGGTGCACGTCCTCGGCAAGGACCTCAACCGGCTGTCGAACTGGAAGGTCCCGCACATGCGGCGCCAGCTCGGCACCGTCTTCCAGGACTTCCGGCTGCTGCCGAACAAGACCGTCGGCGAGAACGTCGCCTTCGCCCTCGAAGTCATCGGCAAGCCGCGCGGCACGATCCGCAAGACCGTGCCCGAGGTGCTGGACCTGGTGGGCCTGGCCGGCAAGGAGGACCGCATGCCCGGCGAGCTCTCCGGTGGTGAGCAGCAGCGTGTGGCCATCGCCCGCGCGTTCGTCAACCGGCCGATGCTGCTGATCGCGGACGAGCCGACCGGAAACCTGGACCCGCAGACGTCCGTCGGCATCATGCGGCTGCTCGACCGCATCAACCGGACCGGCACGACCGTGGTGATGGCCACGCACGACCAGAACATCGTCGACCAGATGCGCAAGCGCGTCATCGAACTGGAAAAGGGGCGACTGGTGCGCGACCAGTCGCGCGGTGTCTACGGCTACCAGCACTAGCGCCCGCGGCGGCGCCCCCGCTGGCCCCCGCCGGAAGCCTCGCAGGCCCCTACGGGCCGCGGCCCGGCGGAGCGGCCGTACGACAGCAGCCCTCTTCCGAAAGGACCCCGACCCCCCATGCGCCTCCAGTTCTTCCTGTCGGAGATCGGCGTCGGCCTCCGGCGCAACCTCACGATGACCTTCGCCGTGATCATCTCCGTGGCGCTCTCGCTCGCCCTCGCCGGTGCCGCCCTGCTCGCCAACAAGCAGGTCGACTCGATGAAGGGCTACTGGTACGACAAGGTCCAGGTCACCGTCTACCTGTGCAACAAGGCCGACGCGACGACCACGCCGAGCTGCGCCAAGGGCGCGGTCACCGACGACCAGAAGAGCCAGATCCTCCAGGACATCAAGGCGCTCCCGGTGGTGGAGAAGGTCTACTACGAGAGTTCCGAGAACGCCTACAAGAACTACGAGAAGCAGTTCAAGAACTCCCCGATGGCCAGCTCCATCACGCCCGACCAGATGCCGGAGAACTACCGGATCAAGCTCAAGGACCCGAAGAAGTTCGCCGTCGTCGCGAGCGCGTTCAACCAGCGGCCCGGCGTCCAGTCGGTCGAGGACCAGCGCGACACGCTGCGCAACCTCTTCGCGCTGCTCGGCGGTATGACCAAGGCGGCGTACGTGGCGCTGGCGTTCATGCTCACCGTCGCGATGCTGCTGATCATCAACACCGTGCGCGTGTCGGCCTTCAGCCGCCGCCGCGAGACCGGCATCATGCGGCTGGTCGGCGCCTCCAGCTTCTACATCCAGATGCCGTTCATCATGGAGGCGGCCTTCGCCGGGCTGGTCGGCGCGGGCGTGGCGTGCGTGATGCTGCTCGGCGGGCGGTACTTCATGATCGACGCGGGTCTGAAGCTCCAGGAGAAGATCCCGCTGGTGTCCTTCCTGGGCTGGGACTCCGTCGTCAAGGTGCTGCCGCTGGTGCTGCTGATCGGCGTACTGATGCCCGCGCTCGCCGCGTTCATCGCACTGCGCCGCTATCTGAAGGTATGACGGACGGCGGAGGGGGGCGCGCGGACGGTGTCCACAGCACCTACCGGCGGACGTCGTATCTTTCCGTACGACGCCCGTTTCTCGCCTAGACTTCCGGCCATGTCCGGCCCGTTGCTCTTCGGGACGCCCCGCCGCATCCGCCGCGGGGCCACCCTGACGTTGGTCTTCGGCACCATGCTCGCCACCGGCGCCGCCGCGGGCAGCTTCGCCGAGCCGCAGCCGCAACCCCGGGAGCGGACCCGGGTGGCCGCGGCCACGTCCCCCTCGCCCGCCGCCCTCGGCGGCGCCAACTCCGCCCAGGCGGACGGCACGACGGGCGACGGCGCGGGCGGCGGCAAGGACCGCTTCGCGGCGGCCGGCCGGGAGGGTCCCTCGGGCACGGGCACCTCGAGCCCGGCACGGGGCACCGGACAGGGTGCGGCCGGCCCGCAGGCCGCCCGCAGGCTCGTCAGCCGCAGCGGCGACCGCTGGTCGTCGTACTACACCGCGCAGGAGTACGCGGGCCTCCAGGAAGCGCTGGACGGCCGCTACGTGGGCGTGGGCCTGTGGGTGCGGCAGGTGGACGGCGGGCGGGTCGAGATCGCCCGTGTGCAGGCGGGCAGCCCCGCCGCGTCGGCCGGGCTGCGCGTCGGTGACGTCCTGGTCTCCATCGACTCCACGGCGTGCACCGGCCTCGCCGTCACCGAGGTCGTCGCGGACCTGCGCGGCGACAACGTCCCCGGCAGCACCGTGACCCTCGTGCTGCTGCGCGGCGACCGCCGGCTGTCCGTTACCGTCCAGCGGGCCACACTGCCCACCGAGGCGGTCACCGTCACCCACCCCGACGGCCCGCAGGGCCCCACCCTCGTCGCCGTCGACGCCTTCTCCCTCGGCGCCGGCGAGCAGGTCCGCGCGGCCGTCCGGGCGGCCCGGCACGGCGTGCTGCTGGACCTGCGCGGCAATTCCGGCGGCCTGGTCGAGGAGGCCGTCGCCACCGCCTCCGCCGTCCTCGACGGCGGCCTGGTCGCCACCTACGACGTCCACGGCAAGCAGCAGGCCCTCTACGCCGACCCCGGCGGCGACACCGCCGTCCCCCTCGTGGTGCTGGTCGACGGCGGCACGATGAGCGCCGCCGAGATGCTGGCCGGCGCCCTCCAGGACCGCGGCCGCGCGGTCGTCGTCGGCTCGCGCACCTTCGGCAAGGGCTCGGTGCAGATGCCCAGCACCCTGCCGGACGGCTCCGTGGCCGAGCTGACCGTCGGCCACTACCGGCTGCCGGACGGCCGCACCGTGGACGGCCAGGGCATCGAGCCGGACGTCCAGGTGACGGGCGGCGACGACGCCCTCGCCGAGGCCCGCTCGGTAATGGCTGGCCTCGGTACCCCCTCGTAGTGCGAGAATGGGCCCGCTATGGCAAAAGAGACCGGTCGCAAGCTGATCGCGCAGAACAAGAAGGCGCGGCACGATTACCTCATCCTGGACACGTTCGAGGCGGGCCTGGTGCTCACGGGCACCGAGGTGAAGTCGCTGCGCCAGGGACGCGCGTCCCTCGTCGACGGCTTCGGCCAGCTCGACGGCGGCGAGGCGTGGCTGCACAACGTGCACATCCCGGAGTACACCCAGGGCACGTGGACCAACCACACCGCCCGCCGCAAACGCAAGATGCTGCTGCACCGCGCCGAGATCGACAAGCTCCAGCAGAAGTACGACGAGACCGGCCACACCATCGTGCCGCTCGCCCTGTACTTCAAGGACGGACGCGCCAAGGTCGAGATCGCGGTCGCGAAGGGCAAGAAGGAGTACGACAAGCGGCAGACCCTGCGCGAGAAGCAGGACCGCCGCGAGACCGACCGCGCGGTGTCCGCCGCCCGCCGCCGCCAGCGCTGACCCCTCCGGGGGCCTTCCCGGGTCTCCCTGGGGCCTCCCCGGGGAATACGCTGGCCGCGCCGCGCGCTGATCACGTACGATGGACGCAGCGGCACCGGGCCATGGTGAGTCCGGTGTGCACCTTGAAAACACCACATGGGGATGATCGGTTTCGACTGGGGATGTCGAAGCAGGGGAAGCGAGCCGAGGAAGCGGCAATGATCTCGTTAACCATATGTCGCAACCAATAATCGCCAACACCAAGCGCGATTCCTTCGCCCTCGCTGCCTAAGTAGCGACTTGCGAAGTGTCAGCCCGGGGGTGATCCCGACCCGGATCCTGGCATCATCAAGGGATCTAAACTTCTAGGACCGGTCACGGGTCCTTGAAGGAAACCAAACAGTGACTGGGCCCGTCGGCGGCTTGTCCGCGTGACCGCCGGGGCCGAGAAAAGCACAGCGGACTGCGCTCGGAGAAGCCCTGTTTCCGCACCACAGGACGCGGGTTCGATTCCCGCCATCTCCACTCATCCCATGCGCCGAACGGCGCCTCCCGTACGCGGGGGGCGCCGTTCGGCGTTTCGGGGGGCTCACAGGGGGGTCGGGCGGGGAATGAGAGCACGGTTGCGTTCGTGTCACGTCGGGGCATCAGGGGGTAACGCGGCGTTCCTATCGTCGGGGGCGACATCCGGTGGAGCACACAGGGAGGCGCCATGAGTCGGTGGACGGGCCGGTGGATCGAGACGTGGGATCCCGAGGACGAGCGGTTCTGGAACGAGGGCGGGGGGCGGCGTACCGCGCTGCGCAACCTCGTCTTCTCCGTGCTCTCCGAGCACATCGGCTTCTCCATCTGGAGCCTGTGGTCGGTGATGGTGCTCTTCATGGGGCCCGACTACCACGTCGACCCGGCCGGGAAGTTCTTCCTGGTCGCCCTGCCCACCCTGGTGGGTGGGGTGCTGCGGGTGCCGTACACCTTCGCGGTCGCGGTGTTCGGCGGGCGGAACTGGACGATCGTCAGCGCGCTGATGCTGCTCGTGCCGACCGTCACCGCGGCCGTCGTCATGCACCCCGGGGTGTCGTACGGGACGCTCATGGTGGTCGCCGCGCTCACCGGGGTCGGCGGCGGGAACTTCGCCTCCTCCATGACCAACATCAACGCCTTCTACCCGCTGCGTGAGAAGGGCTGGGCGCTCGGCCTCAACGCGGGCGGCGGCAACATCGGGGTCGCCGCGATCCAGCTCGTCGGGCTGCTGGTCATCGCGACGGCCGGGGCCGGGCACCCGCGGGTCGTGCTCGCCGTCTACATCCCGCTCATCGTCGTGGCCGCGCTGCTGTCCGCGCTCTTCATGGACAACCTCGCGCCCGTGAAGAACGACACCGGCGCCGCGATCGACGCCGCGAAGGACCCGCACACCTGGATCATGTCGGTCCTCTACATCGGCACCTTCGGCTCCTTCATCGGCTACAGCTTCGCCTTCGGCCTGGTGCTGCAGAACCAGTTCGGCCGCACCCCGCTGCACGCCGCCTACCTCACCTTCATCGGACCGCTGCTCGGTTCGCTGGTCCGGCCCGTCGGCGGGCGGCTCGCCGACCGCTTCGGCGGCGGGCGCATCGCGCTGTGGAACTTCCTCGCCATGGCCGCCGCCACCGGCGTCGTCATCGCCGCCTCCGCCCGCGAGTCGCTCGGGCTCTTCCTGCCCGGCTTCATCGCCCTGTTCGTGCTCAGCGGACTCGGCAACGGCGCGGTCTACAAGATGATCCCCGGCATCTTCCAGAAGAAGGCCGAGGCATCCGGCCTCACCGGTGAGGCCGCCGCCGCGCACGCCCGGCGGCTGTCCGGCGCCTCCATGGGCCTCATCGGCGCGGTCGGCGCGCTCGGCGGCGTCGGCATCAACCTCGCCTTCCGCGAGTCCTTCCTCGACACGGCCGACGGCACCCCCGCCTTCGTGGCCTTCCTGGCCTACTACGCGGTGTGCTTCCTCGTCACCTGGGCCGTATACCTGCGCCGCCCCGCCCGCACCGGCACCACGGGGGAACAGGCCACGCCGGTGACCTCCGCCGCGTACGCCGAGGTGTGAGCGGCGCGCACCACGTAACACCCGGGAAATCCCGGCGAACCGAACCCGTCACCCCGCCTTGGGACGATGCGAGTCCCCGGGCGGGGCGGCGGGGCGCAACAGGAAACCGAGCGGCAAGGTGGACGAGACGATGGAGCCGACTTCCCCCACGGCGGTACCGCCCCTCGCGGGCTTCACCGTCGGCGTGACCGCGGCCCGCCGTGCCGACGAGCTGGCCGCACTGCTGGAACGCCGCGGCGCCGCGGTGCTGCGCGCGCCCGTCCTGCGCATCGTGCCGCTCTCCGACGACGCGGAACTGCTCGACACGACCAAGCAACTCCTCGACGACGCGCCCGACATCGTCGTCGCCACCACCGCGATCGGCTTCCGCGGCTGGATCGAGGCCGCCGACGGGTGGGGCCTCGGCGAAGCGCTGCTGCGGCGGCTCGGCGAGGTCGAACTCCTCGCCCGCGGGCCCAAGGTACGCGGCGCCGTCCGCGCCGCCGGGCTCACCGAGGCGTGGTCGCCCGCGTCCGAATCCATGGCCGAGGTCCTCGAACGCCTCCTGGACGAGGGCGTCGACGGCCGCTGCGTCGCCGTCCAGCTGCACGGGGAGCCGCTGCCCGGCTTCAACGAGTCGCTGCGCGCCGCCGGGGCCCGCGTCGTGGCCGTCCCCGTCTACCGCTGGATGCCCCCCGAGGACCTCGCCCCCGTCGACCGCCTCCTCGACGCGGTGACCTCCCGCGCCCTCGACGCCGTGACCTTCACCAGCGCCCCCGCCTCCGCCTCCCTCCTCAACCGCGCCGCCCAGCGCGGCCGCCTCGACGCCTACCTCGACGCCCTCCGCAGCGACGTCCTCGCCGGATGCGTCGGGCCCGTCACCGCGCTTCCCCTCCAGGCGCACGACATCCCCACCCTCCAGCCCGAACGCTTCCGGCTCGGCCCCCTCGTCCAGCTCCTCGCCCGCGAGCTTCCCGGGCGGGTCCGGCCGCTTCCCGTCGCCGGGCACGAGATCCAGATCCGCGGCCAGGCCGCGCTCGTCGACGGCGCGCTCCGGCCCGTGCCGCCTGCCGGAATGGCCCTCCTGCGGGCCCTCGCGCGGCGACCCGGATGGGTCGTCTCCCGGGCGGACCTGCTGCGGGTGCTGCCCGGGGCCGGGCGGGACGAGCATGCCGTCGAGACGGCGATGGCCCGGCTCCGCGCCGCGCTGGGCGCTCCGCGCCTCATCCAGACCGTGGTCAAGCGCGGTTACCGCCTCGCGCTCGACCCGCACGCCGACAAGTACGCTCCGCCGTCCTGACCTGGCGCTCCGGGCTCCACCTTGCGGTGCCCCGCGCCCCTGGGTGGTTGCCACTTGCGGTGGCATGTCGCCTTTCCCCCGGTGGGGGCTGAGCGCGCAGTTCCCCGCGCCCCTAAAAACGGGTGCTCTCGCACGCTGCCGTGCCCCGGGCGTCTGGAAAACGGGTGCTGTCCCACGCTGGCGTGCCCCGGGCGTCTGGAAAACGGGTGCTGTCCCACGCTGCCGTGCCCCGCGCCCCCGAAAACGGGTGCCGTCCCCACGCACCGGCGCCCAGCGCCGTGGGAAAACGGGTGCCCGCACCTCTCGCACATCACCCCCACCGGCAGGCAGCCGCCATAGCTCCTGGAGGGGGACGGTGCGGGGTGCCCCCGCAGGAATGCGCTTCCTAGTGCCTCACCAACTCGGTAAGAGGGTGAAGGCGCATTCCGAGGAGGTGCCCCGTGGTGGCGCCCGACCCCACCCACCGGAGGGGAAGCGCGATGCCCCGCCGGGCAACCCAAGGGGCGCGTGGGGGTACCCCCAGGCGAAGCCCTGGGGGAGAACTGCGCGAGCAACCCCCACCCACCGCAAGCTCGCGCAGCGAAACCGCACCGCGCAGAAACGGAGCGTCACGGATCTAGCCCCCCCGGCAAGGGCGCGGCACTCTGGGGGGCGACCGTGTGGGAGGGAGGGGACCGTGGGGGAGTTGAGGTTCGACGGGGGGCGGGTCTGCCTGGACCTCGTCGCGACACGCGTGGCCCGCCCGGTCGGCGAGCGCCTCGACCGCGCCGACCGCGTCACCGAGTGGCTGTACGGCACGGGCCTCGTCCCGCCAGGGACCCCGCTGCCCGCGGACGCGGACTGGGCCGCCTGGGCGCGCGGCCTGCGCGAGCTGCGCGCTCTCCTGGAAGAGCTCGTGGAGGCGCAGCTCACCGCCGCTCCGCCCCCGCCGGACGCGGTCGCCCGGCTGAACGCGCTCGCCCGTCACGCCCCGCCCGCCCCGCGCGCCGTGCTCGGGCCGGACGGCGAGCTGACCCGGACCCTCGCCGCGCCCCCCGACGCGGCCTCGCTGCTCGCGGCGGTCGCGCGGGACGCGGTGGACCTGTTCACCGACCCCGTCGCCCGCTCCCAGCTGCGCCGCTGCGAGGGCGAGAACTGCTCGCTGGTCTACCTCGACACCTCCCGCGGAAGGCGCCGCCGCTGGTGCAGCAGCGAGGTGTGCGGCAACCGCGAGCGTGTCGCCCGGCACCGCCGCCGTACGGGTCCGGCGCTGCGGAACGCCTGAGCGGGGCCGCCCCGGGCCCACCGGGGCGAATCCGACAGGTCGGGCCGGTACCGCCGGGTGGGCAGAAGCGCGCAGGTCGCGTACGGTTGCAGGCTGTCGTTCGCGCGGAACGGGCTACGGAACGGGACACCGCGGGCGCAAGCATGACGTACGGACGAAGGACGAAGGGGGCCCTGCGTGGCCGCGCAGACCGCAGTTCAGGACCGGCAGGGGGGCGGCGGCGCCAGGGAGCGGGAGATCGCCGTCGAGCAGGACCACCTCGACCGGGTCTACCGCCGCCTGGAGGAGAAGATCCACGAGGTGGAGTTCCTGATGAGCGACGCGGCCAAGGCCGGCCACGTCGGCACGCCGGGCGCGCTCGCCGAGCGCGACGCGCAGGTCTACCGGGCCGGCGTGCACCTCAACCGCCTCAACTCCGAGTTCGAGGACTTCCTCTTCGGCCGGATCGACCTGCTGCGCGGCAAGGACGGCCAGAAGGGCGCGGACGGCGCGTACACCTCCGTCGAGCCCGCCGACGACGCGATCCGTCCCGACGCGACCGCCGACATCGCCGAGACCCTGCACATCGGCCGGATCGGCGTGCTGGACTCCGACTACTCCCCGCTCGTCATCGACTGGCGGGCGCCCGCGGCCGCGCCCTTCTACCGGTCGACGCCCGTCGCGCCGGGGCGCGTCGTGCGCCGCCGCGTCATCCGCTCCAAGGGCCGCCGGGTCCTCGGCGTCGAGGACGACCTGCTGCGCCCGGACCTGACGACGGGCCTGCCGGTCGTCGGCGACGGCGCGCTCATGGCCGCGCTCGGCCAGGCCAGGACGCACAGCATGCGCGACATCGTCGCGAGCATCCAGGCCGAGCAGGACATGGTCATCCGGGCGCCGGCGGCCTCCGTCACCGAGGTCACCGGCGGCCCCGGCACCGGCAAGACCGCGGTCGCCCTGCACCGCGCGGCCTACCTCCTCTACCAGGACCGGCGGCGCTACGCCGGCGGCATCCTGTGCGTGAGCCCCACACCGCTGCTGGTCGCGTACACCGAGGGCGTGCTGCCGTCGCTCGGCGAGGAGGGGCAGGTCGCGATCCGCGCGCTCGGCTCGCTCGTCGACGGTGTGACCGCCGACCTGTACGACGAGCCCGCCGTCGCCCGCGTCAAGGGCTCGCTGCGGATGCTCAAGGTGCTGCGCAGCGCCGCCCGCGGCTGCCTCGACGCGGTGCCCGGCGCGCCCGAGACCCTGCGGGTGGTGGCCTTCGGACGGCGCATCGAGCTGACCGCCGGCGAACTGGGCGCCGTACGCCGCAACGTCCTCGGCGGCACCGCACCGGTCAACCTGCTCCGGCCGCGCGCCCGCCGCCTCCTGCTGGACGCGCTGTGGCGCAAGACCGGGCGGACCTTCGACGACGCCGAACTCGCCGCCGAGGAGCGCCAGGGCTTCGACGAGGACATCAGCACCGAGCAGGACTTCACCGACTTCCTCGACGCGTGGTGGCCGCTGCTGGAGCCGCGCACGGTGCTCGCCGCGCTCGCCGACGACAGGCGGCTCGGCCGCTGGGCGCGCCGCACCCTCACCCCGCCGGACATCCGGCGGGTCGCCCGCTCGCTGCGCCGCACGGGCGTCAGCACGCACGACGTCGCGCTGCTCGACGAGCTGGCCGCACTCCTCGGGCCGCTGCCCCGGCCGGTACGGCGCGAGGCGGACCCGCTCGACGAGCTGACCGGCCTGGAGGAGGTCACCACCTACGCCGACCGGATGGCCGGCGGGCGGCGCGGGCGCGCGGAGCGGCTGGAGGAGGAACGCACGGAGTACGCGCACGTCATCGTCGACGAGGCGCAGGACCTCACGCCCATGCAGTGGCGCATGGTCGGCCGCCGCGGACGCGCCGCGACCTGGACGATCGTCGGCGACCCCGCGCAGAGCTCGTGGTCCGACGTGGACGAGGCCGCGCAGGCGCGCGACGAGGCGCTCGGGACGCGGCCGCGGCGGCGCTTCACCCTCACCGTGAACTACCGCAACCCCGCGGAGATCGCCGAGGTCGCCTCCACGGTGCTGGCGCTGGCGATGCCCGGGACGCAGCCGCCGCGCGCGGTCCGCTCCACCGGGATCGCGCCCCGCTTCGCCGTCGCCGGCGACGACCTCGGCGCGGACGTCCGCGCGCAGACCGAGCGGCTGCTCGGCGAGGTGGAGGGCACGGTGGGCGTCGTGGTCGCCATGCACCGGCGGGCGCAGGCGCGGGAGTGGCTGGAGGGGCTGGGCGACCGGGCGGTCGCGCTCGGCAGCCTTGAGGCGAAGGGGCTGGAGTACGATGCGACGCTCGTCGTGAGCCCGGCGGAGATCGCGGAGGAGTCCCCCGCGGGCCTTCGCATCCTGTACGTGGCCCTCACGCGGGCGACCCAGCGCCTTGCCGTCCTGGCGACGGCCCCCGACTCCCCGAACCCCGCGGGCGTCCCGGACCTCCTCCTCCCCTAGGGGGAGCTGCCCCTTGCGGTGGAGAGTTTCACTTTCCCCCGGTGGGGGCTGGTCGCGCATTCCCCGCGCCCCTGAAAAACGGTCACTCTGCGCGCAGAGGGCAACCACCAGGGGCGCGGGGAACTGCGCGACCAGCCACAGCGAAAGGGAACGGTCCCGCGACGGCGGGAAGGGGCAACCCGTGGGGCAAAGGGCCCGCGCCCCGGAGGGGGCCGGCCGGGGCTGGGGTCAGCCGGGGGGAGCCGCGGAAACGGGCTCGGGCCGGGGCCCGACGGGGATACCCGGCGAAGGTTGGTGACACCGACCCGCCATGCTCGCCTCGCGGCAAGTGGGCGCTCGAAGCGCCTAAGGTTGGGCCCGGGGGCTTGGATCGGGCCGGTGCCGTACCCAGGCTAACAAACGATCGCGGGAAGCTCTTCCCCGCCGCGAGGGTGAACCCGGGCGTTGCCGCTGATTCACATGGTGGAAGTAATGTTCCACGGGTACCCGGGGTACCACGACGTACCCCCACCCTCAGCACTTCAGCAGTAACCGGAAGAAGGTCGTCATGGCAACGGCGCCAAGCGTCTCGTACTCGATCACCGTGCGTCTGGAGGTCCCGGCCGGCGGGACCGCGGTCAGCGCGCTGACCACCGCGGTGGAGTCCTCCGGCGGATCGGTCACGGGTCTGGACGTCACCGCGTCGGGGCACGAGCGGCTGCGGATCGACGTCACGATCGCGGCCAGCTCGACGGACCACGCGGCGGAGATCGTCCGGAAGCTGCGCGGTATCGAGGGTGTCGCGATCGGCAAGGTGTCGGACCGTACGTTCCTGATGCACCTCGGCGGCAAGATCGAGATGCAGTCCAAGCACCCGATCCGCAACCGTGACGACCTGTCGATGGTCTACACGCCGGGTGTGGCGCGGGTGTGCATGGCGATCGCGGAGAACCCGGAGGACGCCCGGCGGCTGACGATCAAGCGCAACAGCGTCGCCGTGGTCACGGACGGCTCCGCGGTGCTGGGGCTGGGCAACATCGGGCCGAAGGCCGCGCTGCCGGTGATGGAGGGCAAGGCGGCGCTCTTCAAGCGGTTCGCGGGGATCGACGCGTGGCCGCTGTGCCTGGACACGCAGGACACCGACGAGATCGTGGCGATCGTGAAGGCCATCGCGCCGGGCTTCGCGGGCATCAACCTGGAGGACATCTCCGCGCCGCGCTGCTTCGAGATCGAGGCGCGGCTGCGCGAGGCGCTGGACATCCCGGTCTTCCACGACGACCAGCACGGCACCGCGATCGTGGTGCTGGCGGCGCTGACGAACGCGCTGCGGGTGGTCGGCAAGCAGATCGGCGAGCTGCGGGTGGTCATGTCGGGCGCGGGCGCGGCCGGTACGGCGATCCTGAAGCTGCTGATCGCGGCGGGCGTGAAGCACGCGGTGGTGGCCGACATCCACGGGGTGGTGCACGCCGGGCGCGAGGATCTGGTGGACGCGCCGGAGGGTTCGGCGCTGCGCTGGATCGCCGACAACACCAACCCGGAGGGCGTGACGGGCACGCTCAAGCAGGCCGTGGTGGGCTCGGACGTCTTCATCGGGGTGTCCGCGCCCAACGTGCTGGACGGCGCGGACGTCGCCGCGATGGCGGACGGCGCGATCGTCTTCGCGCTGGCCAACCCGGACCCGGAGGTGGACCCGGCGGAGGCCCGCCGGACGGCCGCCGTGGTCGCGACCGGGCGCAGCGACTTCCCCAACCAGATCAACAACGTGCTGGTCTTCCCGGGTGTCTTCCGCGGCCTGCTGGACGCCCAGTCCCGCACCGTCAACACCGAGATGATGCTGGCCGCGGCCCGCGCGCTCGCGGACGTGGTCGGTGACGGCGAGCTGAACGCCAACTACATCGTGCCCAGCGTCTTCAACGACCGGGTCGCGGGCGCGGTCGCCAACGCGGTGCGGGCGGCGGCGCGGGCGCAGGGGCCCGCGGTGTCCGCGGCCGTGACGACGGAGCCCACCGCGGGGCTGTGAGGTACCGGAAGCAACCGGTGGGACGGGTGTTCCACGGGTGCGCGGCGGGGGTGGGCTGGACGCGGCGGGATGCGCGAGGAAGGCGCGCCGGGAAAGCGGCCGGAATCGTATTCCGAGCGTCGAACACCGGACGACAATCCGTCATCCCCGCCGTCCCGCAACGCTTTTTCCGCGACTCGCGCGGGCAGGCGATTGGCTTTCGGCCCATATATGGGGGCAGGATGCACACCTGGGCAGTGAGGCACACAGCAACAGCTTCGAGCTCGCGCCCCCATGGCAGAAAGAACACGGGAGTACACAGATATGAACCGCAGTGAGCTGGTGGCCGCCCTGGCCGACCGTGCCGGGGTGACCCGCAAGGACGCCGACGCCGTCCTCGGTGCCTTTGCCGACACCGTCGGGGAGATTGTGGCCAAGGGCGACGAGAAGGTCACCATCCCCGGCTTCCTGACCTTCGAGCGCACTCACCGTGCCGCCCGGACCGCCCGCAACCCGCAGACCGGTGAGCCGATCAGCATTCCGGCCGGTTACAGCGTGAAGGTCTCCGCCGGCTCGAAGCTCAAGGAAGCCGCCAAGGGCAACTGAGCTGCGCGCCCGGCCTCATGGGCCCAGGCAACGCCGTAGAAAAAGCGAGGGCGGCCTCCCCGGCACCGGGGAGGCCGCCCTCGCGCACGACCGGACGCCGACTCAGGCGACCGCGACCGCCGGAGACTCCCCGGAGGCCGGGGCGGGCACGCCGGGCAGTTCGATGTGCGCGCCCAGACCCTGCAGCTTGGCCAGGAAGTTCTCGTAGCCGCGGTTGATCAGGCCGATGCCGTGCACCCGTGAGGTGCCCTGCGCGGCCAGCGCAGCGATGAGGTACGAGAAGCCGCCGCGCAGGTCGGGGATGACCAGGTCGGCGCCCTGCAGCTTGGTCGGCCCGGACACCACCGCCGAGTGCAGGAAGTTGCGCTGCCCGAAACGGCACGCGCTGCCGCCCAGGCACTCGCGGTAGAGCTGGATGTGCGCGCCCATCTGGTTGAGCGCCTCGGTGAAGCCGAGCCGGGACTCGTACACCGTCTCGTGCACGATCGACAGGCCCGAGGCCTGCGTCAGTGCGACGACCAGCGGCTGCTGCCAGTCGGTCTGGAAGCCGGGGTGGACGTCGGTCTCCAGCGCGATGGCGTCCAGCGGGCCGCCCGGGTGCCAGAACCTGATGCCCTCGTCGTCGATCGCGAAGGCGCCGCCGACCCGGCGGAAGGTGTTGAGGAAGGTCATCATCGAGCGCTGCTGCGCGCCGCGCACGTAGATGTTGCCCTCGGTGGCGAGCGCCGCGCTCGCCCAGGACGCCGCCTCCAGCCGGTCCGGGATCGCCCGGTGGGTGTAGCCGCCGAGCTTGTCCACACCGGTGATGCGGATCGTGCGGTCGGTGTCCATGGAAATGATCGCGCCCATTTTCTGCAGGACGCAGATCAGGTCCTCGATCTCCGGTTCGACCGCGGCGTTGGACAGCTCCGTCACGCCCTCGGCCAGCACCGCCGTCAGCAGCACCTGCTCGGTGGAGCCCACCGACGGGTACGGCAGCCGGATCTTGCAGCCGCGCAGCCGCTGCGGGGCCTCCAGGTACTGGCCGTCGGCCCGCTTCTCGATGCGCGCGCCGAACTGCCGCAGCACGTCGAAGTGGAAGTCGATCGGCCGGCCGCCGATGTCGCAGCCGCCCAGGCCCGGGATGAAGGCGTGGCCGAGGCGGTGCAGCAGCGGGCCGCAGAAGAGGATCGGGATGCGCGAGGAGCCCGCGTGCGCGTCGATGTCCGCGACGTTGGCGCTCTCCACCCGGGTCGGGTCGAGCACCAGCTCACCCGGCTCGTCGCCCGCCTCGACCGTCACGCCGTGCAGCTGGAGCAGCCCGCGCACCACCTTGACGTCGCGGATCTCCGGCACGTTGCGCAGCCGGCTGGGTTCACTGCCGAGGAGGGCGGCGACCATGGCCTTCGGCACGAGGTTCTTCGCGCCTCTGACCCGGATCTCGCCTTCGAGAGGGGTTCCGCCATGGACAAGCAGTACATCGGCGATGTCGGTCATGGATCTCGCGATCGTCGGAACGGTTCGGAACGGGGTGGAGCCGTGGAGCCGTGGAACAGCAGAACAAGAGGAACAGGGGAAATGGTAATGCGCCCCGCGCGCCCCTCCTGTTGCCCTGCCGCGGGGGTACCGCCTGCGGCCTACCGGCGCCCCCGCCGCCGTATGCCCGCCGTATGCCCGCCGGACGCCGCCGTACGCCCGCGCGTACCACCGGCGGGCGCGCCCAGGCGCTGGTCACCGGTCCCGGCGACGACTCCCCAGCGCGGCCCGCATGCGGGATCATGTGGACCATGACCGAGGTGTCCTCGCTCACCGGACGGCTGCTCGTCGCCACCCCGAAGCTGGCCGACCCCAACTTCGACCGGGCGGTCGTGCTGCTCCTCGACCACGACGCCGAGGGGTCCCTCGGCGTGGTCCTGAACCGTCCCACCCCGGTCGGCGTCGGCGACGTCCTCCAGCCCTGGGCGGCCCTCGCGGTGCTCCCGCAGGTCGTCTTCCAGGGCGGCCCGGTCTCGCTGGACTCCGCCCTCGGCCTGGCCGTCGTACCCGGCGAGCCGCGCCCCGGCGAAGCGGTCGAGCTGCTCGGCTGGCGGCGCGTGCACGGCGCGATCGGCCTGGTCGACCTGGAGGCCCCGCCCGAGCTGCTCGCCGCCGAGCTGGGCTCCCTGCGCATCTTCGCCGGCTACTCCGGCTGGGGACCCGGACAGCTGGAACGCGAGCTGGTCGACGGGGCGTGGTACGTCGTCGAGTCCGAGCCGGGTGACGTGTCCGCGCCCGACCCGGAGCGGTTGTGGCGCTCCGTGCTGCGCCGACAGCGGAACGAGCTGGCCATGGTGGCCACGTATCCCGACGATCCCTCCCTCAACTAGTCTTGTCTCTTATGAGCACTCTTGAGCCCGAGCGCGGGGCGGGCACCGGCACCCTGGTCGAGCCGACTCCGCAGCTCTCCCACGGTGACGGCGACCACGAGCGCTATGCGCACTACGTCCAGAAGGACAAGATCATGGCGAGCGCGCTGGAAGGCACGCCCGTCGTCGCCCTGTGCGGCAAGGTCTGGGTCCCCGGACGCGACCCGAAGAAGTACCCCGTCTGCCCGATGTGCAAGGAGATCTACGAGGGCATGCCGCTCGGCGGCGGGGGCAAGGACAAGTCCGGCAAGGGCAGCGGCGGCAACGCCTGACGCCCTTCCGGCGGACAGGGGAGGCCCGTGGAAGACGAGGGTGACGGGGGCGTGTTCGGTACGCCGGACGCGCCCGACGACGACTCCACCAGCGGCGAGCGCGTCCACGCGCTCGTCGCCCAAGGGCGCTTCGCGGAGGCGCACGCCGTGGTCGGCGACGCCTTCGTGGAGCGCAACGGCAGCGCCGGCTACCTGCTGCGCGCCTGGGTCCTCGCCCAGGAGCGGCGCCCTGCCGAGGCCCGCGAGGCCGTCGACTGGGCGCTGGCCCTGGCCGGGCCCGCCGAGGCGGCCGACGTCTTCGTGCTCGCCGGTGTGGTCCTTCTCTCACTCGACGAGGTCCACGACGCGCTGATCGTCGCGCTGCGCGCCGGCGGGGCGGACCCGGACGGCTGGGAACCCGCCGTGCTGCTCTCCGACGTCTACCGGCGGCTCGGCCGCGTCCCCGACGCGGTCGCCGCCGCCCGCAGAGCCGTCGAGCTGGCCCCCCGCGAGGCCGAGGCCCAGGTCGCCCTCGCCCGCTCGCTCAGCGCCGGACGCGGCATCCTCGGCCGCATCCCCCGCCGGCTGCGGGCGGAGCACCGCGCCGCCGTCGAACGCTCCCTGCTGCTCGGCGCCGACCCCGGACAGCTCCAGGCCCCCCGCGCCGGGATCCTCACCGGCGGGGTCGCCGTCGCCGTCCTGTGGGCCATCCAGCTCTACCGCATCGAAACCGGCGACGACTGGCAGTTCGTCGCCGCCGGGGCGGTACTCCTCGTGACCGCGCTGCTGCTCGTCGTCCTCGTCCGCCTGCACAGCCGGCGGACCGGCACCGGAGCGGTCGCGCGGATGCGCGGCATCCGCGCGACCGTCCGCACCGAGCTGGCCACCGACGACCGGCTCCGGCGGCTGCGCGCCGCGCACGTCGGGGCGGTCATCCCCGTCGCCCCCCTCCTCACCACCGGACTCGTCGCCGACCGCGCCTGGCGGCGCGAGCTGTGGCCGCTGTGGGCGGCCCTGCCCGTCACCGCCGCGGGCGCCGCGGGCGTCGTCCTCGCCCTCGTCGGCGTCCACTGGTGGTACGGCCCCGACTTCACCCGCCGCACCTTCCTCTTCTCCTGGTTCGGCCGCCTCCAGATCGTCATGCCCGCGGTGCTGCTCGGTGCGGGGCTCGCCGGGGCGCTTGCCGCGTCCGCGACGCGGGCCACGTGGCGTGACCTCGCGCTTGCGCATGCCGGCTGGCTGGCGGCCACCTGGGCCGTCGCCGGCACGGTCACCTTCCACTCCCGCCGCTCCATCTGACCTCCCCCCTGCGGGGGGAGCTTTGCGCCCCGGGCTGCCACGTGCGGTAGCCGTCGCGACCGTCCGCCGGTGGTGGGCTGGTCGCGCAGTTCCCCGCGCCCCTGGAAAACGGGTGCTGTCCCCCCACCGGTCGCGCCGCGCAAAGGAGCGCGTGGGGGCACCTCCCAGGCGAAGCTCTGGGGGAGAACTGCGCGAGCAACCCCCACCCACCGCAAGGCCGCGCAGCGCACCGCGACAAGCCACCCCGGAGCGCACCCCCCAGCCCCCCGCGCGGCAGGATGTGCGGCGTGGAATTGATTCCGGCGCCGCAGACGGTGCGGCAAGGGGAAGGGCGCTTCGCGCTGGGGGACGCCGTACGGCTGGAGGTGGGACCCGGCGCGGAGCGCACCGCGCGGTGGCTGCGCGGAGTGCTGGGCGCGGCCACCGGCGTGGAGTTCGGCGCCCAGGACGGCGCCGGGGGCGGCACCGTGAGCCTCGGGCTCGAGGAGGGGCTCGGCGCCGAGTCGTACCGGCTGACGGTCACCCCGGAGCGGGTGGAGCTCAGGGGCGGCGACGCGGCGGGCGTGTTCTGGGCGGCGCAGACGGTGCGCCAACTGCTGGGCCCCGCCGCGTTCCGCCGGGCCCCGCTGCCGAACCGCGCCGCCTGGACCCTGCCGGTGTGCGAGATCGCGGACCGTCCGCGCTTCGCGTGGCGCGGCTTCCTGCTGGACGTGGCGCGGCACTTCATGCCGAAGGACGGCGTCCTGCGGCATCTGGACCTGATGGCGGTCCACAAGCTGAACGTCCTGCATCTGCACCTGACCGACGACCAGGGCTGGCGGATGGAGGTGCGCGGCCACCCGCGGCTGACGGAGGTCGGTGCGTGGCGGGAGCGCACGAGGGTGGGGCTGGAGCCCTCGCCGGTGTGGGACGAGCGCCCGCACGGCGGCTTCTACACGCAGGACGACCTGCGGGAGATCGTCGCGTACGCGGCGGAGCGGCACATCACGGTGGTGCCGGAGATCGACGTACCCGGGCATTCGCAGGCGGCGATCGCCGCGTATCCGGAGCTGGGCAACACCGACGTGGTGGACACCGCGGCGCTGGGCGTGCTGGACCGCTGGGGCGTCAACCCCAACGTGCTGGCGCCGACCGAGACCGTACTGCGGTTCTACGAGGACGTGTTCGGGGAGCTGCTGGAGATCTTCCCGAGCACGTTCGTGCACGTCGGCGGTGACGAGTGCCCGAAGGAGCAGTGGCGGCGGTCGCCGGTGGCGCAGGCGCGCATCGCGGAGCTGGGCGTCGGGGACGAGGACGGGCTGCAGAGCGCGTTCGTCCGGCACTTCGACCGGTGGCTGGCGGAGCGCGGGCGGCGGCTCATCGGGTGGGACGAGATCCTGGAGGGCGGCCTCGCGGAGGGCGCGGCCGTGTCGTCGTGGCAGGGCTACGCGGGCGGGATCGCGGCGGTGCGGGCCGGGCACGACGTGGTGATGTGCCCGCAGACGGAGGTGTACCTGGACTGGCGGCAGGCGGACGGCCCGGACGAGCCGGTGCCGATCGCGCATGTGCGGACGCTGGAGGACGTCTACCGGTTCGAGCCCGTCCCGGCGGAGCTGACCGCGGCGGAGGCGGCGCATGTGATCGGTACGCAGGCCAACGTCTGGACGGAGGTGCTGGACTCGGGCCGCGCGGTGGACTATGCCGTCTACCCGCGGCTGTCGGCCTTCGCGGAGGTCGCCTGGTCCGAGCTCCCCGCGCCGCCGGAGCGCGACTGGGCGGGTTTCGAGGCGCGGATGCGTACGCACTACGCGCGGCTGGACGCCCTCGGTGTCGAGTACCGGCCGCCGTCCGGTCCGCGGCCCTGGCAGCGCCGTCCCGGCGTCGTCGGGCGCCCGAAGGACGGGCCGCCCCCGATCGTGTGACCCGGCCGTACGGCGGGCGCGGGAAATCCGTGAACTTCCGTGCCCCGTACGGCGGGACCTGGCACGGTGGACGCGTAATCCGGCGCAAATTCGCGAAGGACGCCAAACATGGCACTGTGCCGATTTCCCCGGGAGACGTACGATCACCGGCGTGGCGGACGGATCGGTACGTCGTGGACCTGCGCGACGGCCCCTGGGGAAGATGTGCCAGAGTTGCCACGTCCGGGCTGTCAGCACGTACGGTACGGCTACCGCGTGACCGAGGAAGGCCGGGAAGGGGCAGCTGCGTGAGCGCGTATGCACAGCAGGCGGCGGCGGAGATCGTCACACTGCCGTCCTCGCTCGACGAGGCGGTGGCGGCGCTCGCCGCCATGCCCACCGCCGTGCCGGTCGCGGGCGGCACCGACCTGATGGCGGCGGTGAACTCCGGGCTGCTGCGCCCGGCGGCACTCGTGGGCCTGGGCCGGATCGCCGAGATCCGCGGCTGGCAGTACGCCGACGGGGCCGCGCTGCTGGGCGCGGGACTGACCCACGCGCGCATGGGCCGCCCCGACTTCGCCGCGCTCATCCCCGCGCTCGCCGCCGCCGCGCGCTCCGCGGGGCCGCCGCAGATCCGCAACGCGGGCACGCTCGGCGGCAACATCGTCTCGGCCGCGCCGACCGGTGACGCGCTGCCGGTGCTGGCCGCGCTGGAGGCGAGCGTCGTGCTGGCCGGGCCGGAGTCGGACCGGGAGATCCCGGTCAGCCACCTGCTGACCGGCATGGACCCGCTGCGGCCCGGCGAACTGGTCGCCTTCGTGCGCATCCCGCTGCTGCACGCCCCGCAGACGTTCCTGAAAGCCACCGGCCGCACCGGCCCCGGCCGGGCCGTCGCGTCGGTCGCGCTCGTCGTCGACCCGGCCAGACGCCAGGTGCGCTGCGCGGTCGGCGCGGTCGCGCAGGTGCCGCTGCGCCCGCTGGAGGCCGAGCAGTGGGTCGCCGGGCTCATCGACTGGGACGGCGAACGCAGCCTCGCCCCGGAGGCCTGCACCGCCTTCGGGGAGTACGTGGCCGCCGCGTGCATCCCCGACCAGCCCGGCGTGGACCTGCCTCCGGCGGCCGTCCAGTTGCGCCGTACCGTGGCCGCACTGTCCCGCCGAGCGCTCGGGAGGGCCCTGGCATGACCGACCAGCCGCAGACGCCGGGCGGCGCCGGCAACTCCGGGGCCTGGCAGCCCGTTCCGGGCGGCGGGGACTACGACCCCGACCAGACCATGCACGTCTCCTTCGCCGCGCAGCTGCCGCCCGAGCCGCGCCCCGGCGAGGACCCGCTCAGCGCGCACGGCCCGGTGGGCGAGCAGGACCCCGCCACCAGCTGGACGATCCCGGTGATCCGGGACGAGCCCGAGGGCGACTCCGGCGAGTACTCGGTGGGCGCCTTCACCTCGCCCTGGGACCAGGCGCCCTCGCCCGCCCCCACCACCACGCAGTCCTTCCCCGCCGGGATGTTCGGGCAGGGCGCCGCCGCCGCGCAGGCCGCGCAGGCGCAGGCCCGCGCCGAGGCGGAGGCCGCCGCGGGGGAGACCGCGGGCTGGTCCGCGCCGCCCCAGGAGCCGGAGGCGGCCGCGCCCCGGGAGACCTCGTGGTCGGCCTTCACCGCACCGGGCGCGGCGCCCTGGCAGCCGCCCGCCGAGACGGGGTGGCCCGCCGCGGTCGACGAGGTGCCGGACGCGCCGCCGGGCCCCGACGCCCCGGCGGAGCCCTACCCGGGCGACTACGCCGCGCCGGAGAGCGCCCCCGGGTACGGGGCGGAGGACGGCGCCGGGCACGCGCCGGGGGAGCCCGCCGGATACCCGCCGCACGAGCCGGAGAGCGCCGCCGGGTACGGGGTGGAGGACGGCGCCGGGCACGCGCCGGGGGAGCCCGCCGGATACCCGCCGCACGAGCCGGAGAGCACCGCCGGGTACGCGCCGCGGGAGGTGGGCACCGCGCCGGAGGGCGGCGGCGTCTACCCCGCCCGTGAGCCGGCCGCCGCGCCGGAGGACGCCTCGGGTTACCCGCGGGGGGAGTCGGGGCCCGCGCAGGACGGTGCCGCGGCCCCGCAGGAGGACGCCGCCGAGGACGCCGGGCCCGAGTACGTGCCCGGGGCCGAGCCGCAGCCGCTGCCGCAGGCCGAGGCCGTCGGCGCGGACGACGACGCGGAGCCCGCGGAAGGGGCCGAGCCCGAGCCCGCGGAGGAGGCGCCCGAGCCGACCCGCAGCGAACACCCCGTCGCCTCCTACGTCCTGCGGGTCAACGGCGCCGAACGCCCGGTCACCGACGCGTGGCTCGGCGAGTCGCTGCTGTACGTGCTGCGCGAGCGGCTGGGCCTGGCGGGCGCCAAGGACGGCTGCGAGCAGGGCGAGTGCGGTGCCTGCTCGGTGCAGGTCGACGGCCGGCTGGTGGCCTCCTGCCTGGTGCCCGCCGCGACCGCCGCGGGCTCCGAAGTACGCACCGTGGAGGGCCTGTCCGTGGACGGCCGCCCCTGCGACATCCAGCAGGCGCTCGCCGACTGCGGCGCCGTCCAGTGCGGCTTCTGCATCCCCGGCATGGCGATGACGATGCACGACCTGCTGGAGGGCAACCACCGCCCCACCGACCTGGAGACCCGGCAGGCCCTCTCCGGCAACCTGTGCCGGTGCTCCGGCTACCGCGGTGTGGTGGACGCCGTACGCCAGGTCGTCGCCGCCCGGGACGGCCGTACCGCCCAGGAGGCGGACGAACCGCCGCCCGCCGCCCGTATCCCCGCCCAGCCCGGACCCGCATCCCCGGAGAACGCCGTATGACCGCGCGCCGCCTCCCCGCCGCCCACGCCGAGTCCTCGCCCGTACGGCCGCGTACGGCACCGCACACGACGGGAGGCGCGCGATGAGCGTCATCGAGGGGCCGGGTCCCGCCACGGAGACGGCGCCGGCGCCCGCGGGCGGCAGCCCGCACGGCATCGGCACGTCGCTGCCGTCCACCGACGCGCCCGCCAAGACGCAGGGCACCTACCCGTACGCCGCCGACCTGTGGGCCGAGGGGCTGCTGTGGGCCGCGGTGCTGCGCTCGCCGCACCCGCACGCGCGGATCGTCCGGATCGACACCGCCGAGGCCGCCGCGATGCCCGGCGTGCGCGCCGTCATCACGCACGAGGACGTGCCCGGCGACGCGATGCACGGCCGCCGGGTCGCCGACCGGCCGGTCTTCGCCACCGACATGGTCCGCCACCACGGCGAGCCGATCGCCGCCGTCGCCGCCGACCACCCCGACACCGCGCGGCTCGCCGCCGCCGCGATCCTCGTCGAGTACGAGGTGCTGGAGCCGGTCACCGACCCGGAGAAGGCCTTCGCCGCCGAGCCGCTGCACCCCGACGGCAACCTGATCCGGCACATCCCGCTGCGCTTCGGCGACCCGGAGGCCGTCGGCGAGGTCATCGTCGAGGGCCTGTACCGGGTCGGCCGCCAGGACCCCGCGCCGATCGGCGCCGAGGCGGGTCTGGCCGTGCCGCGCCCGGACGGCGGCGTGGAGCTGTACGTCGCCTCCACCGACCCGCACGCCGACCGCGACATCGCCGCCGCCTGCTTCGGCCTGGAGGCCGACCACGTCAAGGTCGTCGTCACCGGTGTGCCCGGCGCGATGGGCGACCGCGAGGACTCCGGCATCCAGCTGCCGCTGGGCCTGCTGGCGCTGCGGACCGGCTGCCCGGTGAAGTTCGTCGCGACCCGCGAGGAGTCCTTCCTCGGCCACGCCCACCGGCACCCCACCCTGCTGCGCTACCGCCACCACGCCGACTCCGAGGGCCGCCTGGTCAAGGTCGAGGCGCAGATCCTGCTGGACGCCGGCGCGTACGCCGACGCGTCCTCGGACGCCCTCGCCGCCGCCGTCGCCTTCGCCGCCGGGCCGTACGTCGTCCCGCACGTCTTCGTCGAGGGCTGGGCGGTGCGCACCAACAACCCGCCCTCGGGCCACGTCCGGGGCGAGGGCGCGCTCCAGGTCTGCACGGCCTACGAGGGCCAGATGGACAAGCTCGCCGCGAAACTCGGCCTGGAGCCCGCCGAGATCCGCATGCGCAACGTCATGGCCACCGGCGACCTGCTGCCCACCGGCCAGACCGTCACCTGCCCGGCGCCCGTCGGCGAGCTGCTCAAGGCCGTCCGTGACGCCGACCTGCCGCCGCTGCCCGACGGCGACGACGAGTCGCAGTGGCTGCTGCCCGGCGGCACCGCGGGCGCGGGCGAACCCGGCGCGGTGCGCCGCGGCGTCGGCTACGCGCTCGGCATGGTCCACGTCCTCGGCGCCGAGGGCACCGACGAGGTGTCCACCGCGACCGTGCGGGTGCACGACGGCCGGGCCACCGTCATCTGCGCCGCCGTCGACACCGGCCAGGGCTTCGCGACCCTCGCCCGGCAGATCGTGCAGGAGGTGCTCGGCGTCGACGACGTCCGCGTGCTGCCCGCCGACACCGACCAGCCGCCCGCCGGGCCCGCCGCCCGCGGCCGTCACACCTGGGTGTCGGGCGGGGCCGTGGAGCGCGCCGCGAAGATGGTCCGCACCCAGCTCCTCCAGCCGCTCGCCGCGAAGTTCGGCATGTCCGTGGAGCTGCTCACCATCGCCGACGGCAAGATCACCTCGTACGACGGGGTGCTCTCCACGACCGTCGCCGAGACCCTCGACGGCAAGGAGCTGTGGGCCACCGCGCAGTGCCGCCCGCACCCCACCGACCGGCTCGACGACAACGGCCAGGGCGACGCCTTCGTCGGCCTCACCTTCTGCGCGGTGCGCGCGGTCGTCGACGTCGACATCGAACTGGGCGCGGTGCGTGTCGTCGAGTTCGCCGTCGCCCAGGACGTCGGCCGCGTCCTCAACCCGCGCCAGCTCGCCGCCCGTATCGAGGCGGGCGTCACCCAGGGCATGGGCCTGGCCCTCATGGAGGACCTGCGCGCGCCCCGGGGGATCGTCAAACGCCCCTCGCTCACCGGCTACGCCCTCCCGACCGCCCTCGACGCGCCCGAGGTGCGCATCGTCAAGCTCGTCGAGGAGCGGGACGTCGTCGCGCCGTTCGGCGCGAAGGCGGTCAGCGCGGTGCCCGTCGTGACCGCGCCCGCCGCCGTCGCCGCGGCGGTGCGCGCGGCGACCGGACGCCCCGTCTCCCGCCTCCCGATCCGCCCCCAGGCGGCCATCGTCAAGCCCCCCACCACGGCATGACCACACACCCGCCACGGGGTATTCGTGGACGCGACACCTGACGGCCCGCTAGCGTAAGGCTCAGGGGGATGCAGGTGTGGCTGCCGGTGACCGGCGGTGCTGCACGGGGGCTGCGGAGACCGTGGTGCCCCTGATGACGCCGAGGTGACGGCCGAGCCCGTTTCTCCCGCCGACCAGAGCACGCGCAGTCCACCCGGGAGAACAGGGCACCACACGATGCGACCCCGAACGTCCCACCTCACCGCGGCCGCCACCCTGGCCGCGGCCCTCCTGCTCACCGCCTGCGGCGGAGGCGGGGGCGGCGACAAGAAGATCGACGCATCGGGCACCGGCACCCCGGCCCCCGCCCCGAGCGCGAGTACGACGGCGTCCGAGTCCGCCCCGCCCGGCCCGGTGTTCGACTTCCCGAGGGACGTCAAGGTCGTCGTGGACGCGGACCCGACGGGGGACGCGGTCAAGGACGCGGTCCTGCGGGACCAGGCGTACGCGCAGCAGGCGGTCTACCTGGCCCTCGCCACGCTGGACCCCAAGCTGCCGGCGTACAAGGCGTACGTGACCGGGCTCGCCGCGGGCTACTGGGACTCCCAGCTCCACTGGGGGCAGAACCACCACACGACGATCACCGGCACGACGCTGTTCTACGACCGCAAGGTGACCGTCACCGACGCGACGACCGCGGGCGTCACCTTCTGCGAGAGCCAGCGCGACACGTTCGACAAGGACACCAAGACCGGAAAGGTCACCAGGACCACGCCGAGCCTCGACGACTTCACCGCGCACACCGCGCGGATGAAGAAGTCCGCCGACGGGACGTGGCAGATGACGGACTATCGGTCGCAGGACCGGGCGAAGAGCTGCCAGCGATGACGAACCCCTTCCGTACCCGTACCCGTACCCGCACCCGCGCGCGCTCGCGCACGCGCGTCCGCACCGTGCTCGCGGCCGCCGCCCTGGCGCAGGCCTGCCTGCTGTCCCTGGCGTGGCCGAGCGCGGCCAAGGGCGCCTTCGGCCACCACGACGGTCCGGGGGACTCCGCCCCGCCCGGCGGCGACACCCTCCAGACCTCGGTCCGCTTCTCCTACAGCTACCGCGGCACGGGCTCGACGATGACGCCGCCCGCCGGCGCCGTGTGGAAGCCGCCGGCGTGCTGGTACGAACCGGTGTACTCCCCGGAGGAGTTCGAGGGCTTCCTCAACAGCCACTACACGTCGTCGGCGGACGCCTACGCGAGCATGGCCAAGGAGTACGGGGCGGACGACTTCCACAAGGGCCAGAAGGGCGCCTGGTGGGAGCTGAAGATCCCCGACCTGAGCAAGGCCGACCAGTGCGCCGCCCTGGACCCCTACGCCTGGTTCACGCCGGACAACCCGCCGCCGCCCGAGGTCTCGCCCATCGACCCCAAGACGCTCGCCGGAATGGCCTACGCGGCCACCGTCCTGCCGCCCCCGCCGGTCACGCTGCGGCCGACGCCGAAGAACCAGCTCGTCAACCTCCCCACGGAGGTGACGTTCGCCGAGCCGCTGGACCGGGTGACGGTGACGGCGAGCCTGGACTATCCGGCGTTCGGCATCCACGTCGCCTCGACGGTCGTCGCCGAGCCGTCAGCGCTGCGGGTCTCGACGACCGGGGACGCGGACCCGGCGAGCTGCACGTACACGCTGGCGAAGTCCGGTGGGGGCTACAAGCTGAACTCCCACGGGGCGCCCTGCAACATCACCTACCGCAAGGCGTCCGCGCGCGGCGGCTACACCCTGACCACGTCCGTGGTGTGGAAGGTGCACTGGACGCCCTCCGCGAATCCGGACGGGCCCGCGGCCGATCCGCCGCTGCCCGACGGGGAGTCGCGGACGCCGACGGCCGTGACGGTACGGGAGAGCCAGGCCGTCGTCCGCTGACGGCCCGGCCCCCCGCGGCCGTTCAGCCAACCAGCCCCGCGGCCATCTCGCGGACGGCCTCCAGCGCCTGCGCCTGGAGGCCGCCGCCGAAGGTCACCCGGGAGGCGCCCAGCGCGCCCAGCTCGCGGGGCGAGGGGGTGCCCGGCTTGCACATCGCGTTGACGGGGACGCCCACCGCCTCGGCGATCTGCCCCAGGTGGGTGGCGGGCGCCATGATCGGGTAGACGCAGTCGGCGCCCGCGGCCGCGTACGCCAGGGCGCGGTCGATCGCGGCCTGGGGGGTGCGGTCGCCGCGCAGGTAGGTGTCGACGCGCGCGTTGACGACGAGCGCGCCGCCCGCCGCCGCGACCACCGCGGCCAGGCGCTCGGCCTGCCTCCCGGCGTCCACCAGCGTGGCCGTTTCCGGGTCGCTGTCCTCCAGGTTGCATCCGGCGGCGCCCGCCTCCAGCAGCCGCTCCACCAGCTCCTCGGGCCCGAGCCCGTACCCCGCCTCGATGTCGGCGCTCACGGGGACGTCCACGGCCCGGGTGATCCGCCGGATCGCCGCGAACATCTCCGCCGCCGGGGTGCCCTGCCCGTCCGGGTAGCCGAGCGAGGCCGCGACCCCGGCACTCGGCGTGGCCAGCGCGGGAAAGCCCGCGTCGGCGAAGACCCGGGCGCTGGCCGCGTCCCACGGCCCGGGCAGGATCAGCGGATCCCCCTGCGCCCGCCCGTGGTGCAGGCCCCGCAGCACGGCGGCGTGCCCGGTGGCGTCGGCGGTCCGCGCGGTGTTCGTCTGGTGCGTCGTCATACGCCCGACGTTACGGCCTGGGCGACCCGCCGCACTGGACCACTCGGCCCCGGAAAACATGGGCCAATCCGCCCCCGCTCCCCGTCAGGTCCCGGTGCGCTTGCTGTCCTTCGCGTCCTGGTCCTGACGTGCCTTCTCGATGAGCCGGTCCTGCTCGGGCGGGTAGGTGGTGAAGAGGCGCAGGAGCTGGGCCATGCGGCCGCGGGCGTCGGTCTCCCAGTTCTGTGCGGGGGTCCCGGACCAGGTGTCCGGGCCCATCAGGGAGATCACGTCCCCGATGGCTCCCTGGATCTTGCCGACGGAGGTCGTGATGAGCTGCATGTCGTGGCGGCAGGCGGTGTCGAGCCGGTCCGCGTCGGGCGCGCCCATGGGTGTCCTTTCCGGTGGCCGTGCGGTCAGACGGCGAGTTCGAGGAAGTAGTGCACGTGCCCGCCCATGACGAGCCTGCCGTTGCGGTAGGTGATCGTTTCCGGGAGGGCGCAGGAGATTTCCCTGGCCTGCATGGGCTGGTGGTTCTTGCAGTCGATCTCGCTGTCGTCGGCGACGAGGTGGTGGGCGAGCACCGTGACGCCGCCGCCGCCGCTGATGCGGAGCAGGTACTGGTCGTTGTCATGCCTGGTGTTGACGTAGACGCTCTCGCCGTCGCCGCCTGCCATGGACAGGGCCTTGAGGCCGCTGAGCGGCGGCGCGATGCCGGGAGCCCGGGCGGGGACGGCGAGGGGGGCGGAGGTGCCGTCCGGGTGCACGACCCGTATCTCGTCGAGCGTGGGGCCGCCCACGCCGCCGTCGTCGTTGCCGGTGCCGACGTATGCGTTCCCGGCGCCGTCCACGGTGTTGGACGTGATGGCGTAGTCGGCGGGGAGGCGGCCCGGCTTGTCCGTGCCGTTGTGGGGGTAGACGTACAGCCGGGTGAGGGTGCCGTCCTTGAGGGCCCATACGGCTTCGGCGTCGGAGACGAGAAGGGCGCCGTCGGGGCGGATACCGAAGGGGGTGGCGACGCCGTAGAAGTGGTAAGCGGCCGCGTCGGCGCTCGCCGGTACGGGCTGGTGGCGGGTCGCGCCTTTGCGTACCACCCCGGCCAGCGGCGTCGTCCGGCCCTTGGCGTCCCGGCGGTACACGCGGCCGTAGGCGCCTACGGCGACGCTGTGGTCCGGCAGCGCGACCAGCCCGCCGGCACCGTCCCGCGCGACGTCCGGTTGCCACCACTTGGTGACCTCGCGCCCGGGTGAGACGGTGTAGACGAAGCCGTCGTAGACGGCCAGGGTGCCGTCGTCGGCGAGATACAGCGCGCCGAGCGGGCTGATGTCGTGGCTGGGGTCCAGGCCGTTGCCCGCGTTGCGGAAGAGCACGGCCGCCTGCCCCTTGGCGGGCGGCTTCCACCCGTCCCCGCCCCCGCACGCGGCGCCCCCGGCCAGGACGGCAAGGACCAGCAGCGCCGTCGCGGAACGTCTCTGGCTCATTCGGTACCGCATGTCCCGCCTTTTCTTCCACGCCGTGCGTCGCCGACGAGTTGGTGAATGGGTTACGGTGATGTGCCCCTCAGGAAGGGGACTTGACCCTTCCGCTGCCCTCGTTGAAATACTCCATCATTCCGGCGTCCGCCTTGTCGAGAACGGGAACGCGGTCCTTGTGGTCCCCCGCGGTGAGTGCGGCCCACCAGTCGTTGAACACCTTTGCGTCGTCCTTGGTCTTGATGACGATGTCGCCGTTGCCCCACTCCGGGCGGCCCGCAGGTGGCTGGATCTTTCCGGAGCGCAGCATTCCCTGCATGACCGGTATACGCATCGCGTCCTTCTGCTCGTACAGCCCTTTCTCGTACTCGCTCTCCGCCTGGGCGGCGTTGCCGGTGGAGAACAGCGTGTCCGCATAGGGCAGGCCCGCCCAGATCGCGGCCTGTCCCCAGGCCGGACCGCCGGGATAAGCGGCGACGCCGCTGGAGAAGATGTTGAACCACATTTCCCGGCTGGAATTCTCGGAGTCCAGGAGTTCGGCGTCGTGGATCGCGTTGCCGCTGTTCGTGCCGAAGATCTCGCCCCGCAGCGCGGCGTAGTGGTTGAGGTCCTGCAAGGTGTCCGTGTCCAGGCCGCCCATGGTGGCGAGGGTGATTTGCGAGTCCACGGACTGGAGCAGGTTCGCCGATTCCTTCGGGTTCTGCATGATCATGCTGAGGAACAGCCGGGTCTGGGCGTCGCCGACGGCCAGTGAACCGTCCTGCGTGTTCGGACCGGCCTTCCGGGCGTCCGTTCTCCAGGATTCGGCGAAATCCGGCACGTACGCCTGGAAGACGCTGGAGAGCGTGTGCGTGATCTCCGTGTTCCCCGGCGGGTAGTCCTTGCGTTCCGCCGGCTTCATGTGCTGTTCCAGCGTGTATTCGGCGCCGGCGGCGTTCACGATGTTCGCTGTCGCCTCGACCGAGTCCTGCGGGTGGTGCGTGCGGTCGAGGGTGGCGGCGCGGATGACGGCGGCGGGGAACTTGGCGTCGTTGAGCTGGTCAAGGCCCGGGGTGTGCCACTTGTTGCTGACCAGGACCTTGGCGTGGTCGGGGCCCTTGGGGCCGGTCAGCAGGTCGCGGGAGGCGTCGGCGTTCTCGCTGACGCGCTGCATCAGGGCGATCGACGGGTCGTTCGCGGAGATGCTCATCCGCTTCTGCTCGGAGTTCTTGCCGCCGCCGTAGTTGAGGCCGAGGGAGACGTACCAGGCGTTCTGGTCGGGGTCGATGTAGCCGCCCGACCAGGTGGTGGTCGGCTCCGCGTAATGGGGGCGCATGTCCCGGGAGCTGCGCCAGTCGAGCATCGCGCCGCCGACGTCGGAGAGGACCTTGGCGTCCCACTTGTCGCCGGGCGGGCCGTACTTGAAGAGCATGCCGACCGACCACATGTCGCCGTCGGCGGGCTGGGTGAGTGACTTCTCCCAGCCCGGCGGCACGGTGATCCTGCCCTGCTGGGCCATGGTGGTCGCGCCCTGGACGCCCTGCCCGAACTGGGCGAGTATCGCCTCGGACTGCTTGCTGAGCACCTGTTCGTCCGCAGTGGTGCCGTCCTGCCCGTGCAGGACGCGGGCGGCGCGCGCCGCCTGGTCCAGGCCGCCGTTCGCCATGAACGCCTGCATGTAGGCGGGGTCGTCCTTGTGGTCGGCCATCGACTGCGCGACCTCGGCGATGGTCTTCCGCGACTTCGGGTCGTCGGGGTCGTCCATCGCTTCCTTCAGGAGCTGCGCCTCCTGCTGGGCCTCGCGCGTGACGTCGATCTCGTTGACGTCCCAGGGGACGTCGACGAAGCCGTACGTCGGGCTGGACGGGTCGCCGATGTGGGTTCCGTGCGCGAGTTCCAGGGCCAGGTCGGCCCGCTTGGCCATGTCGTCGGCGTCCTTGCGCATCTGCGTGACCTGCTGGAAGAGCAGGGACTGGCTGATCGTGCCGTGCCAGTCGTCGAAATGCTTGCGGATGCCGGGCGCCTCGCGCTCCAGGGTGTCCGCCAGCGTCTTCAGCCGGTTCGCGAGTAAGCGCACCCGGTCCGGGTCCACTCCCGAGAAGTCGTTCACCTTTTCGCTCCCCCCAAGGCCCGCGCCGATCGCAGGGGCCGGAAGCGACGTTAGGTGAGACGGGAGGTACGTGCGGGGTGATTCCGCTTAAACGTCCATTTTGCGCCATCGGGCGCGGAGCGGGAAAGAGGCCGTGACCGGATTCGAACCGGTGTCACTCGATTTGCAATCGAGTCCCTGAACCACTCGGGCACACGGCCGTGCGTTGCTTCGTGCTGCTCGGTGCTCTTTCGTGCTGCGTTTTCCTTGCGCTACGAGCATCGCCGTCCGCGGGGGAGGGGGTCAACGGGAAAGGGGGGAGTGCCATGCGACCGCAACGGCGCGTTCACACGGGTTCACGGGAGGGGGCGGGTAGGGCGCGGGACGTAGGGCGGAAGGGGGAGCGGAGTACCGTCGCACGGCAGGGGTGAAACGCGGGAACGCCCCTTACGCTGGGGCGATGAGCGTTGCAGGGGACAGGAAGGCCGAACCGGGCGTCGTACCTGGTGAGGGGGCCGGGGAGGCCGCGGACGACGGCGGGATTCTCGGGCGCGAGTACCGCGCCCTCACCTTCGGGGTCGTGTCCGTCGTGCTGCTCGTGGCCTTCGAGGCCACCGCCGTCGGCACGGCCATGCCCGTCGCGGCCCGCGATCTGCACGGGCTCGGCCTCTACGCCTTCGGCTTCTCCGGCTACTTCACGACGTCCCTGTTCGCGATGGTCGTGAGCGGCCAGTGGTGCGACCGCGGCGGCCCGCTCGCCCCGCTGGCGACCGGGATCGCGGCCTTCGGGGCGGGGCTGGTGATCAGCGGCACGGCGAGCGCGATGGGCGTGTTCGTGCTCGGGCGGGCGGTGCAGGGGCTCGGCGGCGGGCTGGTCATCGTCGCGCTGTACGTGGTGGTGGGGCTGGCCTATCCGGAGCGGCTGCGGCCCGCGGTGATGGCGTCCTTCTCGGCGTCCTGGGTCGTGCCGTCCATCGTGGGGCCGCTGGTGTCCGGGACGGTGACCGAACAGCTGGGCTGGCGCTGGGTCTTCCTGGCGATCCCGGCGCTGGTCGTGCTGCCGCTCGCGGTGATGCTCCCGGCCCTGCGGCGTACGGCAGCGCACGCGGCCCCGCGCGACCCCGCGGCGCGGCCGCGGATGGACGGGCGGCGGATCGGGCTCGCCGCGCTGCTGGCCTGCGGGGCGGTGCTGCTCCAGTACGCGGGCCAGGACCTGCGGCTGCTGTCGGTGCTGCCCGCGCTCGCGGGGGCGGCCCTGCTGGTGCCCGCGGCCCTGCGTCTGCTGCCCCGCGGCACCTTCCGGGCGGCCCGCGGGCTGCCCACGGTCGTCCTCATGCGCGGGCTCGCGTCCGGCACCTTCGCGGCGGCGGAGACGTTCATCCCGCTCATGCTCGTCACCCAGCGCGGACTGTCACCGACGCTCGCCGGCCTCTCCCTCGCGGGCGGCGGCCTGACGTGGGCGCTCGGCTCGTACCTCCAGGCCAGGCCGCGTTTCGAGCCGGTGCGCGAGCGGCTCGTGCAGGTGGGCATGCTGCTCACGGCGGGCGCCATCGCGGTGGTGCCGCTCGCGCTGGACCACGCGGTGCCGCCGGCGGTCGTGGCGGTGGCGTGGTGCGCGGGCGGCATGGGCATGGGGATGACGATCTCGACGCTCACGGTGCTGATGCTGCGGGTGTCCCGCCCGGCGGACACCGGCACGAACTCCGCGGCCCTCCAGGTCGGCGACGCCCTCGCGAACGTGGTCTTCGTCGGCGCCGCGGGCTCGGTCTTCGCGGCCCTCGGCGGCGGCTCGGTGGCTCCGGTGGCGCACGCCGCCGCCCGTACGGCCGCTCATCCCGCGGCCTTCGCCGCGGTCTTCCTCCCGGCGGCGGCCCTGGCGCTGGCGGCCGCCGCGATCTCCCGCCGGCTGCGGCCGGAGGCGGCGTGACCGGTGGGGCCCGCGGACCCCACCGGTCTACGGCTCACAGGTTGCCGCGGCGCTCCTGCTCACGCTCGATCGCCTCGAAGAGGGCCTTGAAGTTGCCCTTGCCGAAGCCCATCGAGCCGTGCCGCTCGATCATCTCGAAGAAGACGGTCGGGCGGTCCTGGACGGGCTTGGTGAAGATCTGCAGCAGGTAGCCGTCCTCGTCGCGGTCGGCGAGGATCTTCAGCTCGCGCAGTTCGTGGAGGGGGACGCGGGTGTCGCCGACCCATTCGCCGAGGGTGTCGTAGTAGGAGTCGGGGGTGTCGAGGAATTCGACGCCCGCGGCGCGCATGGCGCGGACGGAGGCGACGATGTCGTTGGTGGCCAGCGCGATGTGCTGGACGCCGGGGCCGCCGTAGAACTCCAGGTATTCGTCGATCTGGGATTTCTTCTTGCCGGCCGCGGGCTCGTTGAGCGGGAATTTCACCTTGAGCGTGCCGTCGGCGACGACCTTCGACATGAGGGCGGAGTATTCGGTGGCGATGTCGTCGCCCACGAATTCCTTCATGTTGGTGAAGCCCATGACGCGGTTGTAGAACTCCACCCATTCGTTCATGCGGCCGAGTTCGACGTTGCCGACGCAGTGGTCGACGGCCTGGAAGTAGCGGCGGGCGGGCGGTTCGACGAGCGGGGCGGCGGTGTCGTACCCGGGCAGGTAGGGGCCGTCGTAGCCGGTGCGCTCGACGAGGGTGTGCCGGGTCTGCCCGTACGTGGCGATCTCGGCGAGCACCACCGTGCCGTGGTCGTCCTTGAGCTCGTACGGCTCCGCGAGGCCGGTGGCGCCGTGCTCGACGGCGTACGCGTACGCGGCCCGGGTGTCGGGCACCTCGATCGCGAGGTCGATCACGCCGTCGCCGTGGGCGGCGACGTGCTCGGCGAGGAAGCGGCCGCGCTCGGTCACGGGCTTGATGACGGAGGTGAGGACGAAGCGCGCGCCACCCGACTCCAGGACGTACGAGGCGGTCTCGCGGCTGCCGTTCTCGGGCCCGGAGTACGCCACCCGGCGCATTCCGAACGCGGTGGAGTAGTAGTGCGCGGCCTGCTTCGCGTTGCCCACCGCGAAGACGACCGCGTCCATGCCCTTGACGGGGAAGACGTCCCCGGTCCCGTCCGTGGTCTCGCCCTTGGTCTCAGTCATGCCCACAGCGTCTCCCCGGCTCTCAGGGTGCGCAACAGTTCCGGATTTCCATGGACAAGCTGTCCAGCGGAAGCGACGATCGGGGGGTCAATCTGTGCAGGATGACCATGCGGAAGGCCGGTGGGCGGGGATGGGGATCGACGCGCTGGACGGGCGGCTCATCGTGCTGCTGGACCAGGAGCCGCGGATAGGCGTCCTGGAGGCCTCCCGCCGCCTCGGCGTGGCCCGCGGCACCGTCCAGGCCCGCCTGGACCGCCTCCGCTCCCAGGGCGTGGTCCGCGGCTTCGGCCCCCAGGTCGACCCGGCGGCGCTGGGCTACCCGGTGACCGCCTTCGCGACCCTGGAGATCCGCCAGGGCCTCGGCCCCGACGTCCGCGCCCACCTCGCGTCCGTCCCCGAGGTCCTGGAGCTGCACACCACCACCGGCGAGGGCGACATGCTCTGCCGCCTGGTCGCCCGCTCCAACGCCGACCTCCAGCGTGTGATCGACCGCGTCGTCGGCTTCCACGGCATCGTCCGCGCCTCGACGGCCATCGCCCTGGAGAACCCGGTGCCGATGCGGATCATCCCCCTGGTGGAGCAGGCGGCGCGGGAGGCGTAGCGGCAGGGACCGGGCGTGCAAAGGTTGCTTTGCAAAATCCGTTGCAAAGGAACCTTTGCACGCCTAGCGTGGTCCGTGTGACCGACCTGCCCGCGGCCGAGGCGCCGCGCCACGACGACGTGCCCCCGCTCGATCCGCGGTCGCTGCGCGGGCTCGCGCATCCGCTGCGGGTGCGGCTGCTGGGGGCGCTGCGGGAGTTCGGGCCCGCCACCGCGTCCGCGCTCGCCGCGCGGCTCGGGGAGTCCAGCGGGGCGACCAGCTACCACCTGCGGCAGCTCGCCGCGTACGGGTTCGTCGTGGACGATCCCGGGCGGGGGACGGGGCGGGAGCGGTGGTGGCGGGCGGCGCACCGGGGGAGCCGGGTGGACAGTGTCACGGAGTTCATGCGGCACCCGGATCCGGAGGTGCGCGGGGCCCTCAACACGCTGCTGTTCGCGCAGGCCGCCGCGCATTCCGAGGAGCTGGGCGCCTGGCTCGGCACCATGGGGGAGTGGCCCGAGCGGTGGCAGGAGGCCTTCGACGTCAGCGACTTCACCCTGCACCTCACCCCGGACCTCGCCCGTGAGCTGGACGACCGGCTGCACGAGCTCATCGACTCCTACCGCGGCCAGGTCGCGGAGGACGCCGCGGACTCCGCCCGGATCCGCGTCCACCTGCACGCCTTCCCGCGCCACGCGGACTAGCCGCACGAAGCCGCCGCGCAGAGCAACCGCGGTCCGCCCGCCCACCCGGCGGCGGACCGGCCCGCAGACGCATCACGTCCCAGGGGGAAACGTGCCCACCGACCGTGCCGACCGGCGACCGCTGGTCCTGCTGCTCGTCGCCAACGTCATATCCGTCACCGGCAACATGCTGACGATCGTCGCCGTCCCGTGGTTCGTGCTCCAGACCACCGGCAGCCCGGCTCGCGCCGGGCTCGTCGCCTTCGCCTCGACACTGCCGGTGGCGGCCGCCGCGCTGCTCGGCGGGCCGCTCATCGACCGGCTCGGGCAGACCGTGAGCAGTGTGGTGTCCGACGCGGTGTGCGCCGTCGCGGTCGGGGCGATCCCCGTGCTGCACATGGCGGGCGCGCTGTCGTACGGGACGCTGCTCGCGCTCGTCGCCGTCTCCGGGCTGTTCCACGCGCCCGGCGAGACCGCGCGGGAGGTGCTCATGCCGCGGCTCGCGGAGCTGGCGGGCACGACCGTGGCGCGGGCGTCCAGCGGCTACGAGGGCGCCACGCGCGGGGCGCGGATGCTCGGGGCGCCGCTCGCCGGGGGGCTCATCGCGGCGCTCGGCGCGGCCGACGTGCTGCTCGTGGACGCCGCGACCTTCGCCGCCTCCGCGCTGCTGATCGGCCTGGGTGCCCGCGCGC
Organism: Streptomyces sp. NPDC021224; assembly: GCF_044332905.1. Lineage (NCBI taxonomy): Bacteria > Bacillati > Actinomycetota > Actinomycetes > Kitasatosporales > Streptomycetaceae > Streptomyces > Streptomyces sp. NPDC021224. Next base: position 91,111 of record NZ_JBIRPW010000005.1, read on the forward strand.
ACGGCAGGCCGCGCGGCAAGGACGCGGAGCCCGCGGAGCTGGGCTACGGGGCGCAGTTGCGCGAGGGCTACGGGTATCTGGTGCGCGCCCGGCTGCTGTTCGCGGTCGTGGTGATGGTGATGGTCACCAACGCGCTGGACCAGGCGTGGTCGGCGGTGCTGCTGCCGGTCGACGCGCGCGAGCACCTCGGCGGCGCGTACGCGATCGGGCTGGTGTCCGGGGCGACGGGCGGCGCCGCGCTCGTCGGCTCGCTGCTGTACGGCGCGTACGGGCACCGGCTGCCGCGCCGCGGGCTGTTCATCGGGGCGTTCCTGGTCGCGGGCTTCCCGCGCACCGCGGTCGCCGCGTTCGTGCCGGGGCTGCCCCCGCTGATGGCCGTCACGGCGACGTGCGGGATCGCGGCGGGCGTGCTCAACCCGATCATCGGTACGGAGATGGTGCGGCTCGTCCCGGAGCGGCTGCGCAGCCGGGTCTTCGGCGCCGTCACGTCCGGGTGCCTGATGGCGATGCCGCTCGGCGGGCTCGCCGCCGGGTATCTGGTGCAGTACGCCGGGCTGCGGGCCACGCTCGCCGCCGTCAGCGGCGCCTACCTGCTCACGACGCTGAGCCCGCTGGTGCTGCCCGCCTTCCGCAGCTGGGACGCCCCGCACCCGCAGGCCGCGACGGTCACGGTGTCCGCGGACGCCGCCTGAGCGGGCGCCTCAGCAGGTGGGCGTCTTCTTCCCCGCCGCGAGCGCGTCCAGCGCGGACAGGGTGCCGTTCAGCGTCTCGACGGGGATGAGCTGAAGGCCCTTCGGCAGCCGGGCCTTGGCGTCCGAGCACTCCGCGCGCGGGACGAGGAAGACGGTGGCGCCGTCCCGCCGGGCGGCCAGCTCCTTGAGGGGCACACCGCCGACCGCGCCGACCTTGCCCTGCGCGTCGATCGTGCCGGTGCCGGCGATGACACGGCCGGCGGTGAGGTCGCCGCCGCGGCCGTTGCCGGCGATCTTGTCGATGATGCCGAGGGAGAAGAGCAGTCCTGCGCTGGGGCCGCCGACGTCCGCGAGCCGCAGCTCGACCTTCACCGTGGAGGGTGACAGGTGGAGATGGTTCAGGGCCGCGGCGGTCGCGTCCTGCTGCGACTGCGTCATCTCCTTCTGGTTGACCTTGTCGATCTCCTCGGTCGTGTTCCCGCTGGGGTAGACCGCCTCGCGCGGCATCGCGGCCTGGTCGTCGGCGAACCACGCCTTGGCCACGTCCGTGAAGTGCACCGACGCCGACGGCCCCGTCGCCTGGATGGTGACCATCCGCAGCTGCCCGCTGGTGGCCCGCACCGGGGACCCGCTGACCGTGATGACCGGGGTGCCCGCGTTGCTGCCGAGCACGTCGGCGGTGAGCCCGGGCTCGGCGATGACCACCGGCAGCGGCGCGAGGGCGGCCACGGCCAGCAGGGCGGCCACGACCGCCGAGCACGCGGCGAGGATCGTGGAGCGGCGGGAAAGCTTAGGCATGCGCCCGACCTTATTTCACCCGGGCGCCCGCCCCGAACCCGCGCCCCCCGCGGCAGGCCTCAGCGCAGCGCCTCGGAGACCTCCGTCGCGGCCTCCACCACCCGCGGTCCCACCCGCTCGGGCACCGCCTCGGAGAGCATCACCACGCCGACGCTGCCCTCCACGCCCGGCACCCCCAGCAGCGGGGCCGCGGCGCCGCTCGCGCCCGCCTCCAGCTCGCCGTGGGTGAGGACGTAGCGGACCCGGTCGGTCGCCAGGCCCGTGCCGACGGTGGCGGTACCGGTACGCACCAGGGTGCCGCGCTCGTCGCCCGTACCGCCCGCGGGGTCGGCGTCGGCCGTGGCGCCCTCGCCCTCGGCCTCGACGCTGTCGGCGAAGCGCTCCCAGCGGCTGCCGTCCGCGGTGGGCTGCATGCCGCGCCCGGCGAGGATGGCCCGGCCGGCCGCGCCGCGGTCCAGCGGGTGCCGGAAGCCCGTGCGGTAGGCGACGTGGTAGTCGGTCCAGGTGGGTTCGACCACGGCGACGGCGAGCGCCTCGCTGCCGTCGACGAGGGTGAGGTGGGCGGTCGCGCCGATGTCCTCGGCCAGCGAGCGCAGCGCGGGCAGCGCCGCCTCGCGCAGCAGCGGGTGCACCTGGTGGGCGAGGCCGAGCACACCGAGGCCCACCCGGGCCCGGCCGCCGAGGTCGCGGCGGACCAGCGAGTGCTGCTCCAGGGTGGCCAGCAGCCGGTAGACGACCGTCCGGTTGACGCCGAGTTTGGACGCCAGTTCGGTGACGGTCAGCCCGTGGTCGGTGTCGGCGAGCAGTTTCAGGACCCGAAGGCCCCGGTCCAGTGTCTGAGACGTCTCGGCGGTCACGACGCCCCTCCCTCATAGAATCGGCGGCGCCTGTCGGGGGGATGCACCGCCGGTCCCGCGGCGGTGCGCGGAGAGGCCGCCGGATGTCGGCTTACCGGCTGCGCTCCGCGGCGGCTCTGCCACGGCGCGTGCGTGATCGGCACGGTAGCGGTCGTGTACCGCTCAGCGGAAGAGGCCGTCCACAATCCGGGCGGTGTGGTGACGCCTCGTTGCTTTTCATATCGCTGTAACACAGCCGAAATCATCGCATTCGGGTGGCCCACTCCTGCACCTTCTTGATCCGTTCGCCGAGCTGACCGGCGGTCGCCTCGGCACTCGGCGGACCGCCGCACACCCGGCGCAGCTCCGTGTGGATCACGCCGTGCGGCTTGCCGCTCTGATGGTTGTACGCGGCGACCAGGGTGTTCAACTGCTTTCGCAGCTCCAGCAGCTGCCGGTGCGAGACGACCGGGCGGCGCTCGGCGGGCAGCTCCAGCAGATCCGCCTCCTCGTCCGGCTTGCGCCGGCTGTGCGCGATCTGCCGGGCCTGCCGCCGCTGCAGGAGTATCTGCACCTGGTCCGGCTCCAGCAGCCCCGGAATGCCCAGGTAGTCCTGCTCCTCCTCGCTGCCCGGGTGCGCCTGCATGCCGAACTCGGCGCCGTCGTAGAGCACCCGGTCGAAGACCGCGTCGGACTCCAGCGCCTCGAAGGGCAGTTGGTCGTCGTCGGTGGCCTCGTCCTGCTCCCGCTCGGCCTCCGCGAGCAGCTGGTCCTCCTCGGCGTACGGGTCGTCCTCGCCCGCCTTCTTCGGCTTGTCGAGCACATGGTCGCGCTCGACCTCCATCTCCGCGGCGAACTCCAGCAGCGTCGGGATCGTCGGGACGAAGACGGACGCCGTCTCGCCGCGCCGCCGTGACCGCACGAAACGGCCCACCGCCTGCGCGAAGAACAGCGGCGTGGAGATCGTCGTGGCGTACACCCCGACCGCCAGCCGCGGCACGTCCACGCCCTCCGACACCATCCGCACCGCGACCATCCAGCGGTCCTCCGACGCGCTGAACTCCTCGATCCGCTTGGACGCGCCCGTGTCGTCCGACAGCACCACGGTCGCCTTGTTGCCGGTCAGCTCGCGCAGCAGCTTGGCGTACGCCCGCGCCGAGTCCTGGTCGGTGGCGATCACCAGGCCGCCCGCGTCCGGGATGCCCTTGCGCACCTCGGTCAGCCGCTGGTCGGCGGCCCGCAGCACGTTCGGCATCCAGTCGCCGGTCGGCGCCAGCGCGGTACGCCACGCCTGCGCGGTCGCGTCCTTCGTCATCGGCTCGCCCAGCCGCGCCGCGATCTCGTCGCCCGCCTTGGTGCGCCAGCGCATGTTGCCGCTGTACGACATGAAGATCACCGGCCGCACGACGTTGTCGGCGAGCGCGTTCCCGTAGCCGTACGTGTAGTCCGCGGAGCTGCGGCGGATGCCGTCGTTGCCCTCCTCGTACACCACGAACGGGATCGGGTTGGTGTCCGACCGGAAGGGCGTACCGGTCAGCGCCAGCCGCCGCGTCGCCGGCTCGAACGCCTCCAGGCACGCCTCGCCCCACGACTTGCTGTCGCCGGCGTGGTGGATCTCGTCCAGGATCACCAGCGTCTTGCGCGACTCGCACCGGTTGCGGTGCAGCATCGGCCGCACGCCGACGCCCGCGTACGTCACGGCCACGCCGTGGAACTCCCGCCCGACCGGACCCGCGCTGTACTGCGGATCCAGCCGGATCCCTATCCGCGCCGCCGCGTCCGCCCACTGCGTCTTGAGATGCTCGGTCGGCGCCACGACGGTGATCTGCTGCACCAGGTGGTTGTGCAGCAGGTACGACGCGAGCGACAGCGCGAACGTGGTCTTGCCGGCGCCGGGTGTCGCCACCGCCAGGAAGTCCCGCGGCTGGCGCGCCACGTACGCGTCGATGGCGCCCTGCTGCCAGGCCCGCAGCTTGTTCGCCGTCCCCCAGGGCGCGCGGCCGGGGAAAGCGGGGGACAGGTGGTGGGGGTGCGAGGTAGTCACGGTCTCCGGCGGGGGGTGGAAGGCGGCGGCCGGCCCAGCCGGCCCGTGGGACGCCCCAGCGTAACGGCCACCGGCCCGGCCCTCGGCTCTGACGCTCAGCCCCCCACGTCTGTGCGACCGACGTCACACCGTGGTCCCTGCCCTCCGCGCAGGGCGGCGCCCCCGGCGGAGAAGAGACCTAGTGCGACAGGCGTCGCGGATGCGAAGGTAAGGGAATGGGTGAGGTCATCGAGGAGTTGGCAGCCGGGCTGCCCGGCGGGGCAGTGATCACGGACGCGGCGGTCGCGGAGGCGTACTCCGCGGACATGGCGGGATTCTCCGAGGCGGGCACCCCCCTCGCCGTCGTGCTGGCGCGCACCGTCGAAGACGTCCAGCACGTGATGCGGACCGCGTCCGCGCACGACGTCCCCGTCGTCCCGCAGGGCGCCCGCACGGGTCTTTCGGGCGGCGCCAACGCCGTGGACGGCTGCATCGTGCTGTCGCTCGCGAAGATGGACCGGATCCTGGAGATCGACCCGGTGGAGCGGATCGCCGTCGTCGAGCCCGGTGTCGTCAACGCCGTGCTGTCGCGCGCGGTCGGCGAGCAGGGGCTGTACTACCCGCCGGATCCGTCGAGCTGGGAGCAGTGCACGATCGGCGGCAACATCGGGACCGGCGCGGGCGGCCTGTGCTGCGTCAAGTACGGCGTCACCGCCGAGTACGTGCTCGGCCTGGACGTCGTGCTGGCCGACGGGCGGCTGCTGAGCACCGGGAGGCGTACGGCCAAGGGCGTCGCCGGGCTGGACCTGACGCGGCTGTTCGTGGGCTCCGAGGGCACCCTCGGGGTCGTGGTGCGGGCGGTGCTCGCGCTCAAGCCTGCGCCGCCGCAGCAGCTCGCGATGGTCGCCGAGTTCCCGTCGGCGGCCGCGGCGGGCGCCGCGGTGTGCGCGATCATGGCGGGCGGGCACGTGCCGTCGCTGCTGGAGCTCATGGACGGCACGACGGTGCGGGCGGTCAACGCGCTGGCGAAGATGGGGCTGCCGGAGTCCACCGAGGCGCTGCTGCTGGCCGCGTTCGACACCCCGGACGCGGCGGCCGACCTCGCGGCGGTCGGTGAGCTGTGCACGGCCGCGGGCGCGACCGAGGTGGTGCCCGCGGAGGACGCGGCGGAGTCGGAGATGCTGCTCCAGGCGCGGCGGCTGTCGCTGACGGCGCTGGAGAAGGTGTCGACGGCGATGATGATCGACGATGTGTGCGTGCCGCGCGGACGGCTCGCGGACATGCTGGAGGGCGTCGCCGCGATCGCCGCGAAGCACGACCTGACGATAGGCGTGTGCGCGCACGCGGGCGACGGCAACACCCACCCCGTCGTCTGCTTCGACCGGCACGACGAGGACGAGACCGGGCGGGCCCGCGCGTCCTTCGACGAGATCATGGCGCTCGGTCTGGAACTCGGCGGCACGATCACCGGCGAGCACGGGGTGGGTCTGCTCAAACGCGAGTGGCTGGCCCGGGAGATCGGCCCGACCGGCATGGAACTCCAGCGCGGCATCAAGGCCGTGTTCGACCCCAAGGGGCTGCTCAACCCCGGCAAGGTCTTCTGACGCCCGCACCGCGTGCGGGCGGTCTCCCGCGGCGCCCCCGTCACGCACCGGTGTCGGGGGTGTCGTCCGAGGACTCCTTCCACGGGTCGCGCAGCCACAGGTCGTCACCGGCGGCGGGCGCGAGCAGCCGCTCCAGCCCGTCGTCCATGCCCAGTTGCTCGTGCTCGGTGCCCGGCGGCACCGCCCGCAGGGTGCGCTCCAGCCAGGCCGCGACGGGCGACGAGGGCGCCTCCAGCAGCGCCTCGCCGTCCGGTGAACTGAGCGCCATGCACAGCACGCTGCGGCCGCCCACCTTCGTCGGCCAGATCCGCACGTCGCCGTGCCCGCAGGGGCGGAAGACGCCCTCCACGATCAGCTCACGGGCGAAGGTCCAGTTGACGGGCAGGTCGGAACCCACATGGAAGGTGATGTGCACGGCGAACGGGTCGTCCGTGCGGTAGACCAGCCGGGCCGGCACCGGGATGCTGCGCTCGGGCGACAGCACCAGTTGCATTTCGAGTTCGCGTTCCACCACGGTCTGCATCGAGTCGACGTCCTTTCCTTGGCGCGGTGGCCCCAGTTGGCGGGTGTCGCGAGCGGGGCCAGCACCTGGAGAGAGCGCGTGCCTCCCTCACCATTACGCGACTTCTCGGGTTTCGGTTCAAAATTCCGGAAGAGGGGGCGCGCGGGGGCGCGGACGGGTAATGACGTGTCAGACGGGGTGGCGCGCGGTGGCGCGAGCCCAACGGCCGCCCGGGTCTGGTATGTCTGGACGCTGTATCCCCCGGCCGAGCAGATACGGAAGCTGTGACCCATGAGCGCTCCCCCTTCTGGTACCTCCGGTCCTTCCGGCGCGGCCGGGGCCGGCGGCTCGCCGTCACCGGCGCCGGGCTACTACCCGGACCCGTCGATTCCGAACTACATCCGGTACTGGAACGGCACGTCGTGGGTCCCGGGGACGAGCCGCCCCGCGCCCGGTTCCGCCGCACCGGCCTCCGCCGCGCCCGCCGCCCCCGCGCTGGACGAGTCCGGTCCCGTCTTCCTCGACGCCGACCCGACCGCGCCCGCCGCCGTCCAGGGCGAACCCGAGCAGCCGGCGCCCGCCGCGCCCTCCGCCGCCTCCGCTCCCTCCGCCGCACGGCCGGTGTGGCCCGACCCTACGGCCTCCCGGCCCCCGGCGGCCGCCGCCGCGGGGGGCCCGGCTCCCGCCGCGCCCGTGTGGCCGGTGCCCGCCGCCAACCCGCCCGGCGGTGACCTGCCGCCGATCTCCTGGCGCGCACCGGACGGGGGCGGCGCCGCCCGCCCGCTGGTGCCGCAGCCGCAGGCCCCCGAGCAGCCCTCCTGGACGACGCCCTCGCCCGTCGGGCCGCCGGCGCCCGGGACGCCGGTCGCCACGCCGCCCGCGGTGCCGCAGCAGGGCCCGGCGCCCTGGGCGGAACAGGTCCAGGAGCTGGCCCGGGACGGCGGCGCCGCGGTGCCGTGGCGGCCCGTCGCCGCCGACCCCTTCGCCTCCGCCCGCGGCCACGACCGGCCCGGCGGCCTGTGGCGCCGCTTCGCCGCGCGACTCGTCGACACCGTGCTCTTCGCCGCCGTCACCGGGGCGGCGGCGGTGCCGCTGGGCTCGGCGGCCTACCACCACGCCAAGGACAAGATCGACGCGGCCAAGCTCACCGGCGAGACGGTCAAGGTGTGGCTGCTCGACACCACGACCGGTGCGGAGGCGGGGGCGATCCTGCTGGTCGCCGTCCTCGCGGGGGTGCTGCTGGAGGTGCTGCCCACCGCGCGCTGGGGCCGCACGCTCGGCAAGAAGCTGATGGGTCTGAAGGTCCTCGACATCGAGGGCCAGCTCCCCCCGAGCTTCGGCGTCAGCCTGCGCCGCTGGGCGCTCCGCTCGGTCCTCAACGCGCTCGCCGTCGGCGTCGTCGGTGTGGCCTGGGCCCTCTTCGACCGCCCCTGGCGCCAGGGCTGGCACGACAAGGCCGCCCGCACGTTCGTCGCCGGAGCCTAGCCTCGCCGGGTACGTTCTCCGCCGCGCCGGGCGGTCGGCGCTCTCGCGGGGTCCGGGTCCCCCGGATGGATCTTGGCGGCGGGCGCACCGTCAGCTCGCGGGTTTGACTCGGGTCATGAGCAGTGATCAGCCGCCGCCCACCCAGCCGCAGCCGCCGCCCGGCAACCCGTACGACAACCCGCCGCCCGGCGGGGGCAACCCGTACGGCAACCCCCCGCCCGGCGGAGGGGGCGGCGGCCAGTGGGGCGGTAACCCCTACGGCAACCCGCCGCCCGGCGGAGGCGACCCGTACGGCAATCCCCCGCCCGGCGGCGGCGACCCGTACGGCAACCCCCCGCCGGGGCAGGGCGGACCCCCGCCCGGTTACGGCGGCGGCGGGGGTGGCGGTGGGCAGCAGCCCCTGCCGGGGATGCCCCCGCTCGCGGCGGCGGGCAAGCGGGTCATCGCCCGCGTCATCGACATCGTCATCGTGCTGGTCCCCGCGGGCCTGCTGGACTGGGCGGCGGGCGGTGTGCACGGCAGCGACTGGAGCGCCGGGCGCTCTGCGATCGGCGGGGTCTTCACCGCCGGGCTCGGCTTCCTCTACGAGTGGTACATGACGAAGTCCACCGGTCAGACGGTGGGCAAGAAGCTGATGGGCCTGCGGGCGGCGATGCTCGCCGACGGCAGCGTGCCGGGCACGAACGCGGCCGCGGTGCGCGCCGCGGTGCTGTGGCTGCCGGCGTTCTGCTGCAGCTGCTTCTGGTTCCTGCTGATCGGGATCACCGTGCTGTTCGACAAGCCGTACAAGCAGGGGCTGCACGAGAAGGCGGCCAGGACCGTGGTCGTGACCGCCGTCTGATGGGGCGCCGCACGCAGGGGACGGCGGCGCCGCACGAGGTCTCAGCGCCGCAGGCTGTGCTCCTCGACCCGCTGCGGCTCCGTGCCGCCGGCCACCCGGGAGCGGGGGACCGGGACGGCGGCGGGCTGCGGGGCGGCGGTGCGGCGGCGGGCCGCGCCGGGCGCGGTGACCGCGACGGCGACGACCAGGCCGAGCAGCAGGCCGACGGCGGCGACGGCGACGACGGCGGCGCCGGAGCTGATGTCGGCGACGAGCAGCGCCGCGAGGGTGGACAGGACGACGGTGAGGGAACCGTAGAAGAGTTGCGCGGACGTCGGACGTGGCATCGGAAGGACCGTCCTCGGGTACGTCGAAGCGGGGGCACGCTGACGGGTGGCTCGTGTTCGGCATGCCCGGGGGCGCCACCCGGTAAGCACAACCTTACCGACGGTGCGGTGCACGAGGGGGCGCACGGGGTCGCACGCGCGTCCGATGCCGTGCGAGGTGCGGGGCGCGGGGGGAGCGCGGCCGGAGGGGGCGTCACCGCCCGTGCCCGGTACGGGAGTCCGGTGGAGCTGACGTCCGCTCAGCGGAGCCGTGAAACCGGTAAACGTACTGTCCTGCCATGCTCAAGTCAAGGTCTGTTTTTTCCTCCGGCACTCCGATGCAATGGTCTTTCCCAAGGGGAGGTCAATTAATCTTGAAGATTCAGCGGAGGATCACCCACACCGCCGCGTTGTCCCTGGCCATCGCCGTTCTGGGGGTGCTGCCCACCGCCACCGCGGCGGGCGCCGCCGGGGCGGACCGGGGGAGCGCGCCCGCGGGCGTGCCGGCGGCTTCGTCCCACGACCCGGCGGGCAACCAGTCCCACGACCTGCCGGGCCCCTTCAGCGCGCAGCAGGACGCCGAGCGCTCCGCCGCGCTCCAGCAGGTCGTCGCGGGCCGGGCCACCGTGCAGCAGATCGGCGGCTCGAAGGTCGTCGACCTCGGCCACGGCAAGAGCGCCAAGGGCGGCAAGGGCAAGAGCAAGTACGTCGAGCTGGGCCGGGAGAAGACCGACAAGATCTTCACCATCCTCGCGGAGTTCGGCGACCAGGTGGACAGCACGACCACCTACGACCCGGACGGTCCGGACGGCCCCCAGCCGCCCGTGACCAAGTACGGCGGCGACCCGGGCCCGGCGCACAACCAGATCGCCCGGCCCGACCGCTCCAAGGACACCAGCACCGCCTGGCAGGCCGACTACAACCAGCAGCACTTCCAGGACCTCTACTTCAGCCACGCCGCCGGCAAGGACTCGCTCGCGACCTACTACGAGCGCCAGTCCTCGGGCCGCTACTCCGTGGACGGTGAGGTCTCCGCCTGGGTCAAGGTGCCCTGGAACGAGGCCCGTTACGGCTCGAACTACTGCGGCAGCACCATCTGCTCCAGCGCCTGGGACCTGATCCGCGACGCGACGACCGCGTACGTCGCCGACCAGAAGGCCCAGGGCCGCACCGACGCGCAGATCAAGGCGGACCTGGCGCAGTACGACCAGTGGGACCGCTACGACTACGACGGCGACGGCAACTTCAACGAGCCCGACGGCTACATCGACCACTTCCAGATCGTGCACGCCGGTGTCGACGAATCCGGCGGCGGCGGCGCGCAGGCCACGAACGCGCTGTGGGCGCACCGCTGGTACGCGTACGGCACCGACGTCGGCCGCACCGGCCCGGCGGACAACCGCGCGGGCGGCACCCAGATCGGCGACACCGGCATCTGGGTCGGCGACTACACCCTCCAGCCGGAGAACGGCGGCCTCGGCGTCTTCGCCCACGAGTACGGCCACGACCTGGGCCTGCCCGACGAGTACGACACCACGTACATCGGCGAGAACAACACCGCCTTCTGGACGCTCATGTCCTCCGGCTCCTGGCTCGGCACGGGCGGCGACTCGATCGGCGACCGCCCCGACGACATGAACGCCTGGGACAAGCTCCAGCTGGGCTGGCTCAACTACGGCACGGCCAAGGCCGCGACCCGCTCCACCACCAAGCTGGGCGTCGCCGAGTACAACACCAAGGACAAGCAGGCGCTGATCGTCGGCCTCCCGGACAAGACGGTGACCACGACCGTCACCCAGCCGGCCGAGGGCGACAAGCAGTGGTGGTCGGGCAGCGGCGACGACCTGTCCAACACGCTGACCCGCGCGGTCGACCTCACGGGCACGTCGTCCGCGTCCCTCACCCTCAAGGGCTGGTGGGACATCGAGGAGAACTACGACTTCCTCTACACCGAGGTCTCCACGGACGGCGGCGCCAACTGGACCCCGATCGACGGCACCGCCAACGGCAAGGCGCTGCCCCGTGACGGCGGCGGCTACCCGGCGCTCACCGGCACCAGCGGCGCCTACGAGGACCTGTCCTTCCCGCTCGACGCCTACGCCGGGAAGCAGATCCAGCTGCGCTTCCGCTACCTGACCGACGGCGGCGTCGCCCAGCAGGGCTTCACCGCCGACGCGATCAGCGTCACCGCGGACGGCTCGGCGGTCTTCAGCGACGGCGCCGAGAGCGACGACAACGGCTGGACGGCCAAGGGCTTCAGCCGCATCGGCGCGTCCTTCACCGACGACTACCCCGAGTTCTACATCGCGGAGAACCGGCAGTACGTCTCCTTCGACCAGACGCTGAAGACCGGCCCGTACAACTTCGGCTGGCTCAACACCGCCCCGCAGAAGGCCGAGCACTTCCCGTACCAGAACGGGCTGCTCATCTGGCTGTGGGACACCTCGCAGGCCAACAACGACGTCGGCCTGCACCCCGGTCAGGGCGAGATACTCCCGGTCGACGCGCACGCCAAGGCCGAGAAGTGGTCGGACGGCACGATCATGCGCAACCGCATCCAGGCCTACGACTCGACCTTCAGCTGGTTCCCGACCAAGGGCCTGACCCTGCACAGCAACGGGGTCGCGACGAAGATCGAGCCCAAGCTCGGCGCGCCGGTCTTCGACGACCACTACGGCACGTACTACGACGCGAGCAACCCGTACGGCAGCGTGCAGGTGCCCGACACCAACACGCGCATCACCATCGTGTCCCAGCCGCTGGACGGCAGCACCATGACGGTGCAGGTCGGCCCGGCCCACCGCTGACCCCGTCACGGGGCGTTTGACCTGCGGTAACGATGCGTTCGGCCGCCGTCTGCTGGTGGACGGCGGCCGAACGGCGCACGATGTGAGCATGGCGGTCGGAGGCTTCAGCAAGCTGCCGAGCGGCACGGTCATCGTGGCGCTCGCGCTGCCCGACCCTGCCGACGCGGCACACCGGATACGCGTGGTCGTCCACGCGCTCAACCGGCAGCGCGCCCTGACCCGGCTCAGCAACCTCGGCTTCCGCGGCGCCCGCCTCACCGGCAACGCCGAACCGCCCACGCCGGACGAGATCAGCGCGGTCCTGCACCACCCGGACGGCCTGATCTGGCGCGACTACCGCGCCCGCACGTCCGACCCCTGGCACCCGATATCCGCGCTCAACCGCGTCTGAGGCCTACGCCTCCACCAGCTCCACACCCGCGCCGCGCAGCTCGTCCAGCGCCCGCCGCACGGTCTCCGGCGCCACCCCCGCGGTCAGCCGCAGCAGCACCCGGGTCGTGAACCCGGCGCGCGCCGCGTCCAGCGCGGTGGCCCGCACACAGTGGTCGGTCGCGATCCCCACGACGTCCACCTCCGCGACCTCCCGCGCGGTCAGCCAGTCCGCGAGGCTCGTGCCGTTCTCGTCCTGCCCCTCGAAACCGCTGTACGCGGCCGCGTACGCGCCCTTGTCGAAGACCGCGTCCACCGCGCCCGACGCCACCGCGGGCGTGAAGTTCGGATGGAAGCCGACCCCCTCCGTCCCCGCCACGCAGTGCACGGGCCAGGACGTCACGAAGTCCGGGTGCTCCGAGAAGTGGTCCCCCGGGTCGATGTGGTGGTCGCGGGTCGCCACGACGTGCCGGTAGCTCCCGGCGGACTCCCCGATCAGATCCGTGACCCCGGCGGCCACGTCCGCCCCACCGGCAACCGCGAGGCTGCCTCCCTCGCAGAAGTCGTTCTGCACGTCGACGACGATGAGTGCGCGGTGCATGATGCCCTTCCGGCGGATGGATGGATACGGCCTGAGCGTGAGGATTCTCCCGCACCCTCCCCGCGCCCGCACGGGGGGGTGCGGCACGCCCCGCCGGGGCGCGCATGCCGCGCGGGGCAACCACCAGGGGCGCGGGGAACTGCGCGGCCCGCCCCCACCGGCCGGTGGTCCGGGACGGACCGAACTGCCCCTTTCGGCCGGTGGCGACGTGCAGGCGCGCTGTGGCTGAGCGCGCAGTTCCCCGCGCCCCCAGAAAAACGCCTGCCCTCCTTCGCGAAGGAGCCCGGGTCCGGGGCGGCGCCCCGGTTACAGCACCTCCGTGGGGAGCACCGGCTCGCCGCGGGAGAGCTGGGTCGCGGACACGGGCAGCGAGGCGCGAGCCTCGATGTGGCGCAGCCTCGCCGCCTCCAGGGGCTCGCGGCCGATGATGTCCCCGCCCCGGACGAGGGGCACGAGCAGCTGCCGGTCGGTCAGCTCCGCGGGAATCGGCCCGCTCCCGACGACCTCCGCGGCGGCGACCCCGTCCGCGTCCACCCGCCGCGCGGCCCACTTGCGGCCGCCGACGCTGGTCTTGCCGCCCATGGACTTCTTGGCGACGGGTACGAGCGGCCCGCCGTCGTCGCCGGCGCGGGCGACGAGCTTGTAGACCATGGAGCACGTCGGGTGCCCGCTGCCGGTGACGAGCGAGGTGCCGACGCCGTAGGAGTCGACGGGCGCGGCGGCGAGCGAGGCGATGGCGTACTCGTCGAGGTCGGACGTCACGACGATCTTCGTGTTCTTCGCCCCGAGGTCGTCGAGCTGCTGCCGCACCCGGTGGGCGAGCAGCAGCAGGTCGCCGGAGTCGATGCGGACCGCGCCGAGTTCGGGTCCGGCGATCTCGACGGCGGCGCGGACGGCCTCGGCGACGTCGTAGGTGTCGACGAGCAGCGTGGTGCCGCGGCCGAGGGATTCGACCTGGGCGGTGAAGGCGTCGCGTTCGGTGTCGTGCAGCAGGGTGAAGGCGTGGGCGCTGGTGCCGACGGTGGGGATGCCGTAGCGGAAGCCCGCGGCGAGGTTGGAGCTGGTGCGGAAGCCGCCGACGTAGGCGGCGCGGGAGGCGGCGACGGCGGCGAGTTCGTGGGCGCGGCGGGCGCCCATCTCCAGCAGCGGGCGGCCGCCGGCGGCGACGGCCATGCGGGAGGCGGCCGCGGCGATGGCGGAGTCGTGGTTGAGGATCGACAGCACGACCGTCTCCAGGACGACGGCCTCGGCGAAGGTGCCCTCGACGCGCAGGATCGGCGAGCCGGGGAAGTAGACCTCGCCCTCGGGGTAGCCCCAGATGTCGCCGCTGAAGCGGTAGCCGGCCAGCCATTCGAGGGTGTCGTCGTCGACGACCTGCTCGCGGCGCAGGAAGTCCAGGACGGGCGCGTCGAAGCGGAAGTTCTCGACGGCGTCGAGCACCCGGCCGGTGCCCGCGACGACGCCGTAGCGGCGGCCTTCCGGCAGCCGCCGGGTGAAGGCCTCGAAGACCGAGCGGCGGTGCGCCGCCCCGCTGCGCAGTGCGGCCTGCAGCATGGTCAGCTCGTAGCGGTCGGTGAAAAGCGCGGTGGACGGCACGTCCACCGGCAGTCCCAGCTCTGCTGTGCTCATGGCTCCGATGCTACCCCCGATTTCGTCAAACTGACGAGATCTCCGTCGTGTGCGGCCCCTCACACGGTGAGAAGGCGCCCCGCGCACACCCCGGCTGGCACGCCCATTTGTGCGAGAGCCCCCACCGGCGGCAGCATGGAACCTGTGAGTGTCGCGCCTGTCGAGCCCGTCGAGACCCGCCCCGCTTCGAGCGAAGCGCCGTTCGAGGTGCCGGAGCCGGACGTCCCCTGGGTGACGCTCGTGCACAACGACCCCGTCAACCTCATGAGCTACGTGACCTACGTCTTCCAGACGTACTTCGGCTATTCCAAGGACAAGGCCACCAAGCTCATGGAGGACGTCCACTACAAGGGGAAAGCCGTGGTCTCCAGCGGCACCCGCGAAGAGATGGAGCGCGACGTGCAGGCGATGCACGGCTACGGCCTGTGGGCGACCCTGTCGCAGGACCGCTGATGGGCCGCCGCCGCGCCCGGCGGGGCGTGTTCACGGGCGTCGACGGCGGAGGCGCCGCGATCCTGCTGGACGAGGACGAGATCTCCATCCTGCGCACGCTCGCCGTGCAGCTGCTGGAGCTGATCGGCCCCGGCCCGGGAGCCGCCGAGTCCGACCCGGACGCCGACCCGCTCGCGGAGCTGTTCGCCGAGGGCCCCAGCAAGCCCCCGGAGGACCCGGCGCTGGCCAGGCTCTTCCCCAACGCCTACGAGGACGACGGGGACGCCTCGGAATTCCGCCGCTTCACCGAGAACGACCTGCGCTCCCGCAAGCGCGAGGACGCCCTCGCGATGGTGCGCTGCCTCGACCGCGACGGCTCGGAGCTGCGGCTGGCCCCGCCCGAGGCCCGCCAGTGGCTCGGCGCGCTCAACGACCTGCGGCTGACGATCGGCACCTACCTCGACGTCAGCGAGGACGACCAGAACGGCCTCTACCAGCTGCCCGACAGCGACGAGCGCAAGCCCATGGTGATGGCCTACCTCTGGCTCGGCAGCCTCCAGGAGTCCCTCGTCGAGGCGATGACCGGCTGAGACCGCCCGCGCGGCCCCCCGGGTGGCGGAGCGTGGATTCCGGCGTACCGCCCGCGTGGTACGGATCCGGGCATGACGGACGTGAAGGACGTGCCGCCCGGCGCCCCCGCCCCCGGCGGCGGCACGGGCCCGGGCGGGGACGCGGACGCCGACTACGAGCGCGGGCTCGGCAGCCGGCAGATCCAGATGATCGCGATCGGCGGCGCCATCGGCACCGGGCTCTTCCTCGGCGCGGGCCGCGCCATCCACCAGGCGGGCCCCAGCCTGATCCTGATGTACGCCGTCGCGGGCGCCGCGGTCTTCGCGATCATGCGCGCGCTCGGCGAACTGCTCACCTACCGCCCGGTGTCCGGCTCCTTCGCCGACTACGGCCGGGAGTTCCTGGGCCCCTTCGCGGGCTACGTCACCGGCTGGACGTACTGGCTGATGTGGGTCGTCACCGGGATGGCCGAGGTCACCGCCGCGGCCACCTACGTGCAGTACTGGTGGCCGCACGTACCGCAGTGGACGGCGGCCGGCGGCTTCCTGCTGGTGCTCTTCGCGGCCAACCTGATCTCGGTGAAGCTCTTCGGCGAGGTCGAGTTCTGGCTGTCGATGATCAAGGTGACCGCGATCGTCGGGATGATCCTCATCGGCGTCGCCGTGCTGACCCTCGGCGTGTCCGCGGCCGGCGACACCGCGTCGGCCGGCCACCTGTGGCAGGACGGCGGCTTCTTCCCGCACGGCATCGGCCGGTCGCTGCTGACCCTCCAGATCGTCATGTTCGCCTACATCGCCGTCGAGCTGGTCGGCGTGACCGCGGGCGAGGCGCAGAACCCCCGCGAGACGCTGCCCAAGGCCATCAACACCCTGCCGTGGCGCATCGTGCTGTTCTACGTCGGCGCGCTCACCGTCATCCTGTGCGTGGTGCCCTGGACGCACTTCCAGCCCGGGGTCAGCCCCTTCGTGGCCGCCTTCGCCGTCATCGGCATCCCCTTCGGCGCCGGCATCGTCAACTTCGTGGTGCTGTCGGCCGCCCTGTCGTCGTGCAACTCCGGCATGTACTCCACCGGCCGGATGCTCCGCGACCTCGCCGTCAACGGCCAGGGCCCGGCCTTCTTCTCCCGACTCACCGGCCGCCGCACCCCCGCGGCCGGCACCGCCGCGTCGGTCGCCCTGATGGGCGTCGGGGTGTGGATCAACTACGTCGACCCCGACGGCGCGTTCACGTACATCACCGCCTTCGCGACCGTCGCCGGGGTGTGGACGTGGGGCGTCATCCTCTGCTCCCACATCCGCTACCGCGCCGCCGTCCGCGCCGGGCGCGCCGCCACCGCGTGGTTCCGCGCCCCCGGCGGGGCCGCCGCCAGCTGGGCCGCGCTCGGCTTCCTCGCCGCCGTGCTCGTCATGACCGGCGCCGACAGCCAGGCCCGGATCTCGCTCTACGGGGTGCCCGTGTGGTTCGCGCTGCTCGCCGCCGGATACCGGGTGCTGCGCCGCCGCAACCCCGCCGCCTTCACCCGCCGCCCGCACCTGCCGCCGCGGCCCGCCGAGACGGCGCCGGGCACCCCGGACGGCCCGGCTGCACCCGACGCGGCGGCGCTGTGACCGCGCGGCCCGCCGCGCTCGTCCGGGACGCTGTGAGACCGGCCACCGGCGGGGGAGGGACGACGGGGGCGGGCGGTACTTTTCTTGCATGCTGACCATCACCCAGGAGCTGCACGACGCGATCGTGGCCCACGCCCGCGCCGACCACCCCGACGAGGCCTGCGGCATCGTGGCCGGTCCCGAGGGCAGCGGCCGTCCCGAGCGCTTCATCCCGATGCTGAACGCCGCCCGCTCCCCGACCTTCTACGAGTTCGACTCCACCGACCTGCTGGGGCTCTACCGGGACATGGACGACCGGGACGAGGAGCCGGTGATCGTCTACCACTCGCACACCGCGACCGAGGCCTACCCCTCGCGCACCGACATCTCGTACGCCAACGAGCCCGGCGCGCACTACGTCCTGGTGTCCACCGCGGAGGAGTTTTCCGAGCCGCAGTTCCGCTCGTTCCGCATCGTGGACGGCACGGTGACCGAAGAGCCGGTCACAGTAGTGGCTTCGTACGCCTGACGTCCCGGATACCGAGACGAGGCCCTGGGGCCGGTGGCGGGAATCGATACGATGAGCCCATGGTTTCCTCCGACGTGAGCGACAAGGCGCCGGGCTCGCTGCTCGTGGCGCGGCTGCACGTCGACCTGTGCCGCCGCACCAGCGCGGCGTGTCCGTCCGCCCCCGGCGACTGACGGCGCGCCCCGCCCTGCCGCACGCGACCCCAGGGCCCCCGGGCCCCGGACCCGCACGACCGCACGAACCCCGTACGGCCCGCACAGCACCGCAGCCAGCCCGCGTCGCCACCGCGACACGAACCCCCGCATGCCCCACGCACTCACTGGAGCGAACGAATGGCCATCGAGGTCCGCATCCCCACCATCCTCCGCACCTACACCGACGGCGAGAAGTCCGTGGAAGGCAGCGGCAGCACGCTCGACGAGCTGCTCACCGACCTCGACACCCGGCACGCCGGCCTGCGGGCCCGGGTCGTGGAGGAGGGCGAGCTGCGCCGCTTCGTCAACGTCTACCTCAACGACGAGGACGTCCGCTTCCTCAAGGGCATCGCGACCGACGTCAAGGACGGCGACAGCGTGACGATCCTGCCCGCCGTCGCCGGGGGCATGGCCTGATGCGCTACGACAGCCCGCTGGCGGCCGTCGGCAACACGCCGCTGGTCCGCCTGCCGCGCCTGTCCCCGTCCGACGAGGTGAGCGTCTGGGCGAAGCTGGAGGACCGCAACCCCACCGGCTCCGTCAAGGACCGCCCTGCCCTGTACATGATCGAGCAGGCCGAGGCGGACGGACGCCTCACCCCCGGCTGCACCATCCTGGAGCCGACCTCCGGCAACACCGGCATCTCGCTCGCGATGGCCGCCCGCCTCAAGGGCTACCGCATCGTGTGCGTGATGCCGGAGAACACCTCCTCCGAGCGCCGCGAGCTGCTCGCCATGTGGGGCGCCGAGATCATCTCCTCGCCCGCGGCCGGCGGCTCCAACACCGCCGTACGCGTCGCCAAGGAACTGGCCGCCGAGCACCCGGACTGGATCATGCTCTACCAGTACGGCAACCCGGCCAACCCCGGCGCCCACTACGCCACCACCGGCCCCGAGATCCTCGCGGACCTGCCGACCATCACCCACTTCGTCGCAGGCCTCGGCACCACCGGCACCCTCATGGGCGTCGGCCGCTACCTGCGCGAGAAGGTGCCCGGTGTCACGATCGTCGCCGCCGAGCCGCGCTACGACGACCTGGTCTACGGCCTGCGCAACCTCGACGAGGGCTTCGTGCCGGAGCTCTACGACGAGTCCGTGCTGACCACCCGCTTCTCGGTCGGCTCGCAGGACGCCGTCCGCCGCACCCGCGAACTCCTCGCCCAGGAAGGCATCTTCGCCGGTGTCTCCACCGGCGCCGCGCTGCACGCCGCGCTCGGCGTCGCCGCCAAGGCGCAGCGCGCGGGTGAACGCGCCGACGTCGTCTTCGTCGTCGCCGACGGCGGCTGGAAGTACCTGTCGACGGGCATCTACACCGCCCCCAGCGACGAGGCCGCCGTCGCCGCCCTGCACGGCCAGCTCTGGGCCTGAGCCCCCCGCACGTCCCGGGGCGACACCCCGGGACGTGCGCCACGCCCGGTGTCGCGCACCACACAAATCGCCAAGTGCGGCCGTACGGGACGGAAAAGAACCCCCGGACTGGTGATTCCGCCCACAACGGGGTGCCACGGTGGCCCCGCGCGGCGCAGCGCGCCTTACCCTCGCAAGACATGGCGGACCGCTTCCGCCAATACCCCCACGCCCTCAGGAATGGGGTGAATGCGGCGCGCCCACGGAGGTGTTTCCCGGAATGAAGCTCACCGTCGTCGGCTGCTCGGGGTCTTTCCCGTCCGCGGACTCGGCCTGTTCGAGCTATCTCGTCGAGGCGGACGGCTTCCGGCTGCTCATCGACATGGGAAACGGCGCCCTCGGCGAACTCCAGCGGCACGTCGGGCTGTACGACCTCGACGCCGTCGTGCTGAGCCATCTGCACGCCGACCACTGCATCGACATGTGCGGCTACTTCGTCGCCCGCTACTACCGGCACGACGGCGGCCCCGCCCCCGTCATCCCCGTCTACGGCCCGGCCGGCACCGAGCGGCGGCTCAACATCGCGTACGGCGACGTGCCCGACGAGAAGTGCATGAGCGAGGTCTTCGACTTCCGCACCCTCACCCCCGGCCGCTTCTCCCTCGGCCCCTTCGACGTCACCACCGACCTGGTCAGCCACCCCGTCGAGGCCTACGGCTTCCGGCTCGGCCACCAGGGCCGCACCCTCGCGTACTCCGGTGACACCGGCCCCTGCCGGGCCCTCGACACCCTCGCCGAGGGCGCCGACCTCTTCCTGTGCGAGGCGTCCTTCGTGCACGGCAAGGAGGACATCCCCGACCTCCACCTCAACGGCCTGGAGGCCGGCCAGATCGCCGACCGCGCCGGCGTCTCGCGCCTGGTGCTCACCCACATCCCGCCGTGGACCAGCCCGGCGGTCAACCTGCGCGACGCCCGCACCGCCTTCGACGGGCCCGTGGAACTGGCGAAGGCGGGCGCGGTCTACCAGCTGTAGTCCAGCCGGCAGGCCACACCCGCCTCACACCCGCCCGCCCACGGCACCCGGCAGGTGCGCAGCAGGTTCCCGTATCGGTACGGGAGCCCGGCCGGACGCCGGGGCGGGTGGTCCGCTACTTCGTGGGGTCCGCTACTTCGTGAGGTCCTCGATCTCCTCCTCGGGCTCGCGGCCCGGGGTCTTGAGGTCGAACTTGAGGATCGCGAACCGGAAGACCACGTAGTAGATCACCGCGAAGACCAGTCCGATCGGGATGATCAGCCAGGGCTTGGTGGCGTGGCTCCAGTTGATCGCGTAGTCGATCAGGCCCGCGGAGAAGTTGAAGCCCGCGTGCACGCCCAGGCCCCAGGTGATCGCCATCGAGGCCGCCGTGAGCACGATGTGGATCACGTACAGGATCGGCGCGATGAACATGAACGAGAACTCGATCGGCTCGGTGACACCGGTCACGAACGAGGTCAGGCCGATGGAGACCATCATGCCGAGGACGGCCTTGCGGCGCTCCGGGCGGGCGGTGTGCGCCATCGCCAGGGCGGCGGCCGGCAGACCGAACATCATGATCGGGAAGAAGCCGGACTGGAACATGCCCGCGGTGTGGTCGCCCGCGAGGAAGCGCGGGATGTCACCGTGCACGACGGTGCCGGAGGCGTCGGTGAAGTCGCCGATCTGGAACCAGGCCACCGCGTTGACGAACTGGTGCATGCCGACCGGGATCAGCGCGCGGTTCACACCGCCGAAGATCGCGGCACCGCCGGAGCCGAGACCGGTCATCCAGTTGCCGAAGTGCGTGATGCCGTTGCCGATGGGCTCCCAGACGAGGCCGAAGAACACACCGATCAGCAGGCCGACGAAGGCCATCAGGATCGGGACGAGGCGGCGGCCGTTGAAGAAGCCGAGCCAGTCGGGCAGCTTCGTGCGGTGGAAGCGCTGCCACACGATCGCGGACAGCAGACCCATGATGATGCCGCCGAGGACGCCCGGGTCGTTGTAGACCGCGGCGACGTCGATGCCCTTGTTCGCGGTCGTGTTGATGATCGCGTCGTGGACGGGGAAGGCCTGGAGCACCTTGGTGTAGACCAGGAAGCCGACCAGGGCGGCCAGCGCGGTCGAGCCGTCGGACTTCTTCGCGAAGCCGATGGCGACGCCTATGCAGAACAGCATCGGCAGCGCGCCGGTGAGGGCGCCGCCCGCGTTCGCGAAGACGGACGCGACCTTGTCCCAGTGCAGGCCCTTCGAGCCGAAGACATCGTCCTGGCCCAGCCGGACCATGATGCCGGCGGCGGGCAGGACGGCGATCGGCAGCTGAAGGCTGCGGCCGACCTTTTGCAGCCCCTGGAAGAGGCCGGAGCCCCGCTTCTTTGCGGGGGCCGCCGGAGTGCCGGCGGTGGCCGTGGCCGTTGTCATCAGATTCCTCCGTGGTCTATACCACTCAGTGGTGTAGACCAGTTTTACACGACCCCTACGGGTAAAGGAATCCGCGCTTCCGGGTGCGCTGCGTCACACCGCTCACGCACAGCGAAGACCCCCCAGTCCGCTGACCAGGGGGTCTTACGCATGGTCCGGGCCGCCGTCACGCGGTGTCGCGGTTATTTGACGTTGTCGCGCTCCATCTCCTCGCCCAGCTCCTCCGGCTCGCGGCCCGGCGTTTTCAGATCGAAATACTGGATCACCGCGCGGAAGAGCACGTAGTAGACGACCGCGAAGCCCGCGCCCACCACCAGGATCAGCCACGGCTTGGTCGCCAGGTTCCAGTTGATGACGTAGTCGATCAGGCCCGCGGAGAAGCTGAAACCGTCCTTGATGCCCAGCGCCCAGCACAGCGCCATCGACACACCCGTGAGCACCGCGTGGAACGCGTACAGCAGCGGCGCGATGAAGAGGAACGAGTACTCGATCGGCTCGGTGATGCCCGTCACGAACGAGGTCAGCGCGACCGACAGCATCAGCCCGCCGACCTCCTTGCGGCGGTGCGGCTTGGCCGTGTGCGTCATCGCCAGCGCCGCCGCGGGCAGCGCGAACATCATGATCGGGAAGAAGCCGGTCTGGAACTGCCCCGCCGTCGGGTCGCCCGCCAGGAACCGCGGGATGTCGCCGTGCACGACCGTGCCGTCCGGCTTGGTGAAGTCACCGAACTGGAACCACACGAAGGTGTTCAGGAACTGGTGCAGGCCCACCGTGAGCAGCGCGCGGTTCGCCACACCGAAGATGCCCGCACCCCACGAGCCCAGGTCCACCAGCTTCTTGCTGAAGCTCGTCAGACCGTCGCCGATCGGCGGCCAGATGAACAGGCACACCACCGCGAAGGCGATCGCCACCCCCGCCATGATGATCGGGACGAGACGGCGGCCGTTGAAGAAGCCCAGCCAGTCCGGCAGCCTCGTGCGGTGGAAGCGCTGCCACAAGAAGGCGGTCAGCAGACCCATCACGATGCCGCCGAAGACGCCCGGAGTCTGGAACTCCGCGAGCGTCGTCGTCCCGTCCTTGAGCGTGCACGCCCCCGCGAGCTGCCCGAGCTGGGTGTACGTCGCACCCGGCGGGCAGTCCTTCGGGAAGCGGGTGAGGATGCCGAAGAAGACCAGGTAGCCGGCGACCGCGGCCAGCGCCGTAGAGCCGTCCGAGCGCTTGGCCATGCCGATCGCCACGCCCACGCAGAAGAGCAGGGGCAGGCCGAAGTTGCCGTCCAGCAGCGCGCCGCCCGCGCCCACGAAGACCTTCGCGACCCGGTCCCAGCCGAGACCGTCGGGGCCGAAGACGTCGTCCTGGCCGAGCCGGTTGATGATGCCCGCGGCCGGGAGGACGGCGATCGGCAGCTGGAGGCTGCGGCCCATCTTCTGCAGACCCTGGAAGAACCTGCTGCCCCAGCCGCGCCGTACCGGCCCGCTCGCGGCGGCGTCCGCGGCGCTCACCGGGTGGCTCCGCGGGGGCGCTGCTCGCGTACAGTGGTGTAGACCACTTGGGGGTGCGGGTGACCGGCATCCATGATCGACATGGTGGTCCATGGGGCGGCCCACCGCCCGTGAAGTTGGGCCAACCGTGCGTTACCGTGACATTACGGACCCGCGGTGGGTCAGGGAAACAGGGAGACACCAATGGCCACCAAGGCAGAGAAGATCGTCGCCGGGCTCGGCGGAATCGACAACATCGAAGAGGTCGAGGGCTGCATCACGCGGCTCCGCACCGAGGTCCGCGACCCCGCGCTCGTCGACGAGGCCGCCCTCAAGGCCGCGGGCGCACACGGCGTCGTGAAGATGGGCTCCGCCATCCAGGTCGTCATCGGCACCGACGCCGACCCGATCGCCGCGGACATCGAAGACATGATGTAGCCCTGCCGGGACCCTCGGGGGCGGCCGCGCCTCCTTGCCGGGCAAGAGATTTTTTCCGCGCCCCGCCGGGGAGGCGGCAGGGGCTGGCGCGCGGAGGATCGCCGGGCCGCCCGGCGCACCGCCGCGCGCCGCCTCACGAAGGCTCCCCGGCGGGGCGCGGAAAAAGATCGCCCCCGGCCCGGGGCAAGCACCCGGCGGGGCGCGGGTCCCGCGGGCCCGGGTGGACCCGGGAAAGGCGCCGGGCGCACCCGGATAGGGTGCGGGGATGTCACGTAACGACGGCCGCAGGCCGGATGAGCTTCGAACCGTCACCATCGAACGAAGCTGGAGCAAGCACGCCGAAGGCTCCGTCCTCGTGTCCTTCGGCGACACCCGCGTCCTCTGCACGGCGAGCGCCACCCAGGGCGTCCCCCGCTGGCGCAAGGGCAGCGGCGAAGGCTGGGTCACCGCCGAGTACGCCATGCTGCCCCGCGCCACGAACACCCGCGGCGACCGCGAGTCCGTCCGCGGCAAGATCGGCGGCCGCACCCACGAGATCTCCCGCCTCATCGGCCGCTCGCTGCGCGCCGTCGTCGACTACAAGGCCCTCGGCGAGAACACCGTCGTCCTCGACTGCGACGTCCTCCAGGCCGACGGCGGCACCCGCACCGCCGCCATCACCGGCGCCTACGTCGCCCTCGCCGACGCGGTCACCTGGATGCAGCAGAACCACTTCATCAAGGCCAAGTCCCGCCCGCTGACCGGCACCGTCGCCGCCGTCAGCGTCGGCATCGTCGACAGCGTGCCGATGCTCGACCTCGCCTACACCGAGGACGTCCGCGCCGAGACCGACATGAACGTCGTCTGCACCGGCGACGGCCGCTTCGTCGAGGTCCAGGGCACCGCCGAGGGCCAGCCCTTCGACCGCGCCGAACTCGACGCGCTGCTCGCCCTCGCCGTGAACGGCTGCGCCGAACTGACCGCGGCCCAGAAAGCGGCCCTCGAAGCCGTCACCGAGGCCTGACCCGACGCGCGCGCGTACCGCGTACGCCCCCGTACGCGGTACGCGCCCGGCGGCCCCGGGATAATCGGACCCATGACGCGCCGCCTCGTACTCGCCACCCGCAACGCCCACAAGGTCATCGAACTGCGGGCCATCCTCGCCGGCACCGGACTCGACGTCGACCTCGTCGGCGCCGACGCCTACCCCGAGATCCCCGACGTCAAGGAGACCGGCGTCACCTTCGCCGAGAACGCGCTCCTCAAGGCGCACGCCCTCGCCCAGGGCACCGGCCTGCCCGCCGTCGCCGACGACTCCGGCCTGTGCGTGGACGTCCTCGGCGGCGCCCCCGGCATCTTCTCCGCCCGCTGGGCCGGCCGCCACGGCGACGACACCGCCAACCTCGACCTGCTCCTCGCCCAGCTCTCCGACATCGCCGACGAGCACCGCGCCGCGCACTTCGCCTGCGCCGCCGCCCTCGCCCTCCCCTACGGCACCACCCGCGTCGCCGAGGGCCGCCTCACCGGCACCCTCCGCCACACCCCCGCCGGCACCGGCGGCTTCGGCTACGACCCCGTTCTCCAGCCCGACGGCGAGACCCGCACCTGCGCGGAGCTGACCCCCGACGAGAAGAACGCCATCAGCCACCGCGGCAAGGCCTTCCGCGCGCTGGCGCCGATGGTGGCGGAACTGCTGGGCTGAGGCCTGCCGGGCATACGAACGGCCTGCGCCTCGCACATGCGAATCGCAGGCCGTTTACGGTGCGGCGGAAGGGATTCGAACCCTCAAGCCCGGTCAAGGGCCACAGAACCTAAATCTGCTGCGTCGCCGTTGCGCCACCGCCGCCGGTTGGCCCGGCCATTCTAGCGGTGCTCCTCCGCCGCCATCCGCTCGCCCGTCCTTCCGCCGCGGCACCACGTGCCGGTGACCGCATGGCAGTTGGGACACAGCAGCCGCAGGTTCTCCAGCCGGTCGTCGCTCCGGTCGCCGTTGACGTGGTCCACCTCCAGCGTCATCGGCTTCCCGCGCCACACGGGCCCCGTACCGCACTGGGCGCACAGCTCCGAGACGCCCATCTGTGCCATGGCGCGCCGGAGCGCGACCGCCCCCGTCCGGCCGCCGCCTTCGCGCTTCACAAGCACCTCCGCCGCGGGCCGTACCCGCTTGGGCCCCGGCCTGCCGCGCTGGTGGGCCTGCCCGAGGAAGTGCGAGTCGTCGATGCACGCCGCCGCGATCTGCTCGCGCAGCCACGCCCGCTCGCGACCGTTGTCCGGTCGCCCGAGCCGCCGCAGCGTTCCGGCGATCGAGACGGAAGCGGCGACGGCCGCACGCACCTGCGCGCCGTCGGGCCTCACCGGCGCCGCCCGCGGTAGGTGTCGGTCGTGGAGTGGCAGTTGGGGCACAACAGCCGCAGGTTGTCGCGGCGGTTGTTGCGCCAGTCGCCGTCCGTGTGGTCGACCTCCAGGGGGAGCGGGCGCCCCTGCCAGTGCGGCTGCGTGCCGCACAGGGCGCAGCGCTCGGGGACGCCGGACGCGCGCAGGGCGCGTTTGAGCTGGGCGCCGGGCAGGCGCCTGGGGTGGTCGGGGGGCAGTTTCACCAGGACGTCGGCGGGCGTCCTCCGGCGGGGGCCCCGTGCGGGCGCGGGGGCGGTGAAGTGGGCCGTGCTGATGCCCAGCGCGCGCACCCGGCGGGTGATGTGGGTGTGGTGGCCGCCGGTCACGTCGAGGCCCAGGTGGCGCAGGGTGCCCGCGAGGGAGGTGGCCGCCGAGACGGCCGCCTCCAGAGCCTCCCGGCTCCAGCGGGTGCCCTCCCGTTCAAAGTGCGCGGTGCCTATTCCCAGGGTCCTGACGCGTTCCCGCAGGTATTTGCGCCGCGGCGCGTCCCGCGGATCGACGCCGAGCGCGGTGAGCGCCTCGGACAGCGTCCGCGCCGACGCGACCGCCTCCGCCAGCGCCTCCCGGGTGTATCTGGCCGTCATCCCGCACCCCCGCAACCAGGACGTGTGTTCGTCCCTCGTACGGACTAACGCTCCGCGCCGCCGCCGGTTACGGCTGTTCAGACGTCCAGGTCGCGGAGGAGTTTGGCGACGTGGCCGGTCGCGCGGACGTTGTGGAAGGCGTGGGCGATCGTGCCGGACTCGTCGACGACGAAGGTGGAGCGGATGACGCCCATGATCTTCTTGCCGTAGTTCATCTTCTCGCCGAAGGCGCCGTAGGCGGTGAGGGTGGCGCGGTCGGGGTCGGACAGAAGAGTGACGCGGAGGGATTCCTTGGTGCGGAATTTCGCGAGCTTCTCGGGGGTGTCGGGGGAGATGCCGAGGACGTCGTAGCCGGCGGCGGCGAGCTGGTCGAGGTTGTCGGTGAAGTCGCAGGCCTGCTTGGTGCAGCCGGGGGTCATGGCGGCGGGGTAGAAGTAGACGATGACCTTGCGGCCGCGGTGGTCGGCGAGGGAGACGGGCTTGCCGTCGGCGTCCTGGAGGGTGAAGTCGGGGGCGGGGTCGCCGGGGGACAGGCGCTCGGCCATGGGGAAGCTCCTCAAACGGGGGTGCCGACGAGGCGCGGGCCGCGTCGAACTGACAGACTGTCCGAACGGTACCTAATCAGCCGATGGAGGATACGCGGTGTCGGACGACGTCAGGACGCCCGCTCAGATCGAGGCGGACATCGCCCGCAGGCGGCAGGACCTCGCGGAGACGCTGGACGAGCTCGCGGTGCGGGTGCATCCGGCGACGATCGCGGCGGACACGAAGGCCAAGGCGGTGTCGGCGGTGGACCGCACGGCGGGGCGGGCGTACACGAAGATCAATCAGGCGGTGGGGCGGGTGGCCGCGCCCTTCGTGGGGGCGGACGGCGCGCCGCGGCTGGAGCGGATCGTTCCGGCGGCGGTGGCGGGTGTGGCGCTGATCGCGGTGGTGGGCGGTCTCTCGTCGTGGCGGCGCCGCCGGTAACGTCGTGCGGGTGAGTTCGAACAGTGAGCACGACAAGCTGCCCATCCGGATGCTGCACGACCGCGTCCTGGTGCGGCACGAGGCCGGCGAGGGCGAGCGCCGCAGCGGCGGCGGCATCCTGATTCCGGCGACGGCGGCGGTGGGCCGGCGGCTGGCGTGGGCCGAGGTCGTCGCGGTGGGGCAGAACGTACGGACGGTGGAGGTCGGCGACCGGGTGCTGTACGACCCGGAGGACCGGGCCGAGGTGGAGGTGCGGAGCGTGGCGTACGTGCTGATGCGTGAGCGCGATCTGCACGCGGTGGCCGCGGAGCGCCTGAAGGGCACCGACGACTCCACCGGGCTGTACCTGTGACCGTGATCCGCTGACCGACCGTCTCCCGGTGCCCCGGGCCGCAGGGTGCGGCCCGGGGCACCGCTGTGTTCAGCCGAGTTCGAGCGTGGTCGTGGCGTAGGTGGCCTCGTGGCGCGAGTAGGGCGCGGGGCCGGTGTACATGCGGGTGAAGCGGGCGGTCGGGGTGAGGCCGCGGGATGTCACCAGATCGAGTGCCGCGGTGTTGTGGTCGGGTACGTCCACGCAGATCTCGGCGTCCGGCGGGAGTCCGTCGGTGAGGGCGTCGAGCAGGTCGGCGGCGCCGGTTGGGGTGTCGGCGAAGAGGGGGCCGACGCGCAGGCCTTCGTGGGCGGCGCGGATGACGCCGTAGCCGGTGACGTGTCCGGCGTCGTCGAGCAGGACGCGGGCGGTGTGTCCGTCGGCGGTGAGCCAGCGGCTGAGGAAGGCGTGGCGTTCGGCGGGGAAGCACCTGGTGTCGTAGGCGCTGATGGCGTCGAGGTGGTAGGGCGTGACGGCGCGGACGGCGGCGGACGGGGTGCTGCGGTGGGGGCGGCCGGTGTGGCGGATCTGGTCGTGGGCGGCGGTGAAGCCGGAGCGTTCGTAGGTGGCGCGCTGCTGGGGTACGGCGTCGAGGCCGACGAGGCGGCCTTCGGCGTGCGGCATCGCGGCTTTCCAGGTGGCGATGCCGAGGCCGGTGCCGCGGTGGTCGGGGTGGACGAGGTAGAAGCCGAGGAAGGCGAAATCGGGCGAATAGGTCACGACGGAGACGGCGGAGACGACGCGGCCGCCGAGCCGCCCGACCAGGAAGCCGGCCGGGTCGGTGGGGCGGAAGCAGGCCGCGTCGCCGAGGCCGGGGTTCCAGCCCTCGGCGGCGCACCATGTGATGATCTCGTCCCAGTCGGCGGCCGTCGCCTCGGCGACGGTGAAGTCCTCCCGCACATGAACTCCCTTGTTCTGTGGTCCCGGCCCGCACGGACGGTTCCGGGGATGTTACGCCGCCCCGTACATCCGGGCGATGACATCTTCGATGGCGGGTTCGCGGACGGACAGGTCGACGAGGGGGTGGTCGGCGGCGAGGGCGGCGACGAGCGGGGCGGCGCTGTGCCCGGCGGGGAAGGCGAGCCACTGGCGCGGGCCGTCGCTGCGGATCCAGCGGGCGCCGGGGATGTGCACGGCGGGCAGCTCGCGGGCGAAGTCGACGACGAGGGTGCGTTCGGACTCCCCGGCGGCGTGCAGCCCGTCGAGGTCGCCGTCGTACATGAGCCGGCCGTGGTCGATGACCATGACGCGGCTGCACAGGGTCTCGATGTCGGTGAGGTCGTGGGTGGTGAGCAGCACGGTGGTGCCGCGGTCGGCGTTGACGGCGGCGAGGAACTCGCGGACCTTGGCCTTGCTGACGACGTCGAGGCCGATGGTGGGTTCGTCGAGGTAGAGCACGTCGGGGTCGTGCAGCAGGGCGGCGGCGATGTCGCCGCGCATGCGCTGGCCGAGCGACAGCTGGCGGACGGGGACGTCGAGCAGCGGGCCGAGGTCGAGGAGGTCGACGCAGGAGTCGAGGTTGCGGGTGTAGCGGGAGGGCTCGATGCGGTACATGCGGCGGACCAGCTCGTAGGAGTCGCGCAGCGGCAGGTCCCACCACAAGGTGGTGCGCTGGCCGAAGACGACGCCGATGCGGCGGGCGAGCCGGGTGCGGTCGCGGGAGGGGTCGATGCCGGCGACGCGGACGGTGCCGCCGCTGGGGGTGAGGATGCCGGTGAGCATCTTGATGGTGGTGGACTTTCCGGCGCCGTTGGGGCCGATGTAGCCGACCATCTCGCCGCGCGGCACGGTGAAGGACAGGCCGTCGACGGCTGCGACCTGGTGGCGTTCCCTGCGCAGGGTGCGGCCGGCGGCCTTGCGGCGGACGTCGAAGACCTTCTCCAGGTCCTCGACGGCGATCATGGGGTCGGCGCCCGGGGTGGGGGTGTCGGTCAACGGATCTCAGCTCCCGGTACTGCGGTAGGAACGGACGCCGGCGCGCCAGGCGAGCCCGGCCAGCGCGCAGCACAGGGCGGCGACGGGCGCGCCGAGGTAGTCGGCCCAGCCGGGCAGGCCGAGCGGGTCGGGGCGGCCCAGGATGTGCAGCACGGGCATCCAGTTGACGAAGGCGAGGGGGACGACGAAGGTGACCCCGCGCACGAGTTCCCGGCCGAAGATGCCGGGCGGGTACTGGAGCAGGGTGTTGCCGCCGTAGGTGACGGAGTTCTGCACCTCGGAGGCGTCGCCGGCCCAGAACTGGAAGGCGGCCCCGGCGACGAAGACGGCGCAGAAGATCGCCGTCCCGGCGAGCAGGGTGACGGCCAGCAGCGCGGCCCGGCCCGCCGTCCAGTCGACGTCCGTCCGCAGCACGCCCCAGCCGAGGACGGCGACGCCCTGGGTGACGCGGCCGAGGCGGCGCAGTGCGAAGCGGTCGGCGGCGACCTGGGCGACGAGCGGGGCGGGGCGCAGCAGCAGGACGTCGAAGGTGCCGTCGCGGACCCGGTCGCCGAGCGAGCCGGCGTTTCCGGCCAGCAGGTCGGACAGGCCGAAGGAGACGCTGGTGGTGCCGTAGAGCAGGGCGATCTCGGGCAGGCCGAAGCCGCCGAGGGTGTCGATGTGGGAGAACATCAGGGCGATGGTGACGAAGTCGAGCGCGGTCGCGGCGAGGTTGCCGAGGGTCGTGAGGGCGAAGGACGTGCGGTAGGCCATGGTGGAGCGCATCCACATCCGCACGATCAGCCCGTAGGCGCGGACGCCCGCGCGGACGGGCCCGGGGTGGGGGCCGGTCCCGGTGGCGGACCCGGCCGGTGGGACCGTGGCGGCGGGGCCGGCGCTCCCGGTGGTGCCGGTGCCGGCAGGGTCCGTGGGGTCGGCGGCGCCGGTGGTGTCGGCGGCGCCGGTGGTGTCGGCGGTGTCAGCCACCCTGGACCACCACCCGGCGGGTCGCGGCGCCCTGGATCAGCCGTCCGGCGGTCAGCAGTGCGGCGGCCCAGCCGGCCTGGACGGCGAGGGCCTGGGCGGCGCCCGTTCCGTGCCGGCGGCCGAGCAGCAGGTCGGCGGGGGTCTGCAGCATCGCCGCCCAGGGCAGTGCCTGGGCGAGGCCGGCCAGTGCGCCGGGGAAGGCGTTGAGCGGCAGCAGCATGCCGGAGAAGAACAGCGCGACGATCCCGGCGATCTGCATGACCCCGGCCCCGTCCATGAGCCAGAAGGCGCTGAGCGCGATGAGGTAGCGGATCGCGAAGCTCACCAGCAGGCCGAGTGCGAGGGACACCGCGAAGAGCACCCAGGGCAGCGCCGTGCCGGGCAGCGCCAGGGTGAAGACCAGGGCGCCCGCGACGGCCGGCAGGATCCCGCGGCCGAGCAGCTGGAAACCGGCCCGGCCGAGGTCGGAGGCGAGCCACCAGCCCTGCAGGTCGGCGGGGCGGTAGAGGTCGATCGCGATGGCGCCGGAGCTGATCCGGCCGATCATCTCGCGTTCGAAGCCGCCGCCCATCTGGGCCATGGGCGCGAGCAGTCCCTGGCCGATCCACACGTAGGCCAGGGCCTGCGCCTCGGTGTAGCCGCCGAGGTGCGGGCGCTGGTCCCACAGGGCGATGTAGCTGTAGGAGATGATGAGTCCGAAGACCGTGTTGGTGATGACTCCGGCCGCCGTGGCGATGCGGTACGTCGCATAGCGCCGGAAGCCGCGGACCATGACGGCAGCGTAGAAGCCGCCCATACCTTCCGCCTTTCTCCCGTTCCCGCTTTCCCAGGGCTCGGCCCCCGTCGTGGCGCCGTGAGATGGGCCACATCCCCGCGGGACACACAAGCGCAGGAGCCTAGTCGGCCGCGCGGTGCGGCTTCCACTGCTTTTCGCCGGAGTTTCCCGGGGTTCCGCGCCGTTTCCCGGGCTGTTTCCCGCCGGGTGGCGCCTGCCGGGGTTTGACCGTCCTGTCACAGGCCTGTCACGGATGGGCGGCCGGATGCCCGGGCGGACGGGGGATGCGCCAGTGTGGGAGGAGTGTGCGCCCTGGGGCGTACGTACGATTACGTGCAGGTCCGTGCCGGTTCGGGGCGGAATTCTCGGTGTTCTCTCGGTTTTCCGCCGCGGACAACCCCGGCGGCGGATGAGGAGTCCCTACTGATATGAGCGACGCGCACTTCGGGGCGGCGGGTGGCGCCGCCGGCGGTTCGGGCCGGTCCGGCCGTACGGGATGGCGGCGGCTGGTGCCGACGTGGCGGGTCGTCCTGGGCACTTTCCTCGGCATCCTGGTACTGCTGCTGGGCGGCTTCTTCCTGGGCTACGCGCTGGTGTCCATCCCGGACGCGAACGCCGCGGCGGTCGCCCAGAGCAACGTCTACTACTACTCCGACGGCAAGACCGAGCTGTCCCGCGACGGCGCGGTCAACCGGCAGAACGTGTCGCTGTCGGAGGTCGCGAAGACCGCGCAGTACGCGGTGCTCTCCGCGGAGGACCGCAGCTTCTACCACGAGTCGGCGGTCAGCCCGAAGGCGATGGTGCGGGCGGCGTGGAACACCGCGACCGGCAAGGGCCGGCAGTCGGGTTCGACGATCACCCAGCAGTACGTGAAGAACTACTACCTGAACCAGAACCAGACGGCGTCGCGGAAGATCAAGGAATTCTTCATCGCGATCAAACTCGACCGGAACGTGACCAAGGACGAGATCCTCGAGGGCTATCTCAACACCAGCTACTACGGGCGGAACGCGTACGGGATCCAGGCCGCCTCGCAGGCCTATTTCCACAAGAACGCGTCCGACCTGACGACGGCGGAGGGCGCGTACATCGCGACGCTGCTCAACGCGCCCAGCGAATTCGACCTCGCCGCCCACCCGGAGAACGCGCACGCGGCCCAGGCGCGCTGGAACTACGTCCTGGACGGCATGGTCAAGGAGCACTGGCTCAGCGCGTCGCAGCGGGCCGCGACGAAATTCCCGACCATCGGCGCGCCCACCCCGGTGGCGAGCAAGGCGGGCCAGCGCGGCTACATCATCGAGGCCGTCAACGACTACCTCGACGCCAACCACATCGTCGACGCCGACTCGCTGCGCCGCGGCGGCTACCGCATCGTCACCAGCATCCAGAAGGGCAAGGAGGACGACTTCGTCAAGGCCGCCCAGGCCCAGGTCTACGACAAGCTCGGCAAGAAGAAGGCCGACTCGTACGTGCGGGCCGGCGGGGTGTCCATCGACCCCGCCACCGGCGAGGTCGTCGCCCTCTACGGCGGCATCGACTACACCAAGCAGTACGTGAGCAGCGCCACCAACGCCACGTACACCCCCGGCTCGACCTTCAAGCCGGTCATCCTCACGGCCGCGCTCCAGCACGACTCCCGGACGCAGAACGGCAAGCGGATCACGCCGAAGACGGTCTACGACGGCGAGAACAAGCGGCCCGTCGTCGGCCCGGACGGGCCCGTCGGCTACGCCCCGGAGAACGAGGACGGGCACAGCTACGGGCGCATAGACGTCACCCGGGCCATGGACAAGTCCGTCAACTCCGTCTACGCCCAGATGGCGCAGGACGTCGGCACGGACAAGGTCATCGACACCGCGCACGACCTCGGGATGCCCGACTCGGTGAAGATCCCGACGACGCCCGCGATGGCGCTCGGATCCTTCGGTGCCAGCCCGCTGGACATGGCGCAGGTCTACGCGACCCTCGCCAACCACGGCAAGGAGATCCCCTACACGCTGGTGAAGAAGGTCAGCAGGGACGGCAACGACCTGCCGCTGCCCGACCGGCAGGCGCACCAGACCGTGCCGCGGGACGTCGCCGACACCGTCACGCAGGTGCTGCGCAGCGTCGTGGAGAGCTCCGGCGGCACCGCGACCGTCGCGCAGGACTCCGGATGGCCCTCCGCGGCCAAGACCGGCACCGCGGAGAACGACACGGCCGCGTGGTTCGCCGGCTACACCCCCAAGCTCGCCACCGTCGTCGCACTGCTCGGCATGGACCCCGCCAACGGCAAGCAGAAGCCGATGTACGACGCGATGCACACCGACCGCATCAACGGCGGCGGCCCGCCCGGCGCGGTCTGGGCCGACTACACCGCCGCCGCGCTCGACGGGGTGCCCGTCGCCGACTTCGACCTCGACACGAACGGGGACGTGCCGACGCTGCCGCCGGTCACGGACGAGCCGTCCGACGAGCCGACCTCCGGGACGGGCGAGACGTCCGCGCCGCCCTCCCACACCACGCCGCCCCACACCTCGCAGCCGCCGCCCAGCGATTCGGGCGGGCCGACCGACGAGCCCACCTCGGAGCCGCCTCCCACGTCGGAGCCGCCCCCGACGCAGCCCACGCTCGACCCGCTCGGCGGCCTCACCGGCGGCGGCGCCGGCGGCGACTCGGGCGGCACGGCCCGCCCCGGCGGCGGCTCGGAAGGGGGCTAGCCCTTTTTGGGCCTGCGGGCGCCCCGGGCTGCCTCTTGCGGTAGGCATCGCGATCGTCCGCCGGTGGTGGGTTGCGCGCGCAGTTCTCCCCCAGGCTTCGCCCGGGAGGTGCCCCCACGCGCCCCTGGGGGTGCCCTCTGCGCGCGGGGTGCGCGTTTTCAGGGGCGCGGGGAACTGCGCGATCAGCCCGTCACCGGCAGAAGGTCGCGGACGCCACCGCACGAGGCACCCCGGGGCGCGGGGCTCACCGCAAGGATGAGAGCGCCTTCGTCACCTGCGGGGCCACCCAGGACGGGGTGGAGGCGTGCGGGGACAGCCGCAGGGAGTCGGGGCGGACCGTGGGGGTCAGGCCCTGCTCGTGGAGGGCGGCGGCCACCGTGGGCGCGGGGACGCCCGGGAGGCGGAAGGAGACGATCCCGGCCCGGCGGGGGCGCGCCGTCTCGGAAAGAACCTCCGCCCCGGCGGACCGCACCGCGTCGAGCAGTTCGTCGACCCGCGCGGCGACCGCGGACTCGATCGCCGCGACCCCCGCCTCCTCCACCACCCGCAGCGCCGCGGCGAACGCGGCGGCCGCGACCGGGCT
The DNA here is from genome assembly GCF_044332905.1 of Streptomyces sp. NPDC021224. NCBI lineage: Bacteria > Bacillati > Actinomycetota > Actinomycetes > Kitasatosporales > Streptomycetaceae > Streptomyces > Streptomyces sp. NPDC021224. Next base: position 125,870 of record NZ_JBIRPW010000005.1, read on the forward strand.
GAGGTTCGTCAGGCTCAGCCGTCCCGCGTCCGCGGCCGGCGGGTGCTCGGCGCCGTCGAAGAGGGCGACGTCCTCCACGCCCGTCCACCCGGTGAGCGTCGGCGCGAGCCGTTCGAGCGCGCGGTCGGACAGCGCGGCGAAGCCCGTCGACCAGCCGGCCCGCAGCCATTTCTGGCCGCCCGTGACGACGACGTCCGCCGCCTGCCAGGGCATCTCGACGACCCCGAAGCCCTGGATCGCGTCGACGACGAGCAGCCGGTCGGGCCCGATGACGTCGCGGATCGCGGCGAGGTCCGCGCGGTGGCCGGTGCGGAAGTCGACCGCGCTGAGGGAGACGGCGACGACGTCCGCGGTGAGCGCGTCCCGTACCGCCTCCGGGGTGGGCCGCCCGCGCAGCCAGCGTGGTTCGGCCAGGCCCGCGGCGGCGGTGCGGCGCCACGGGTAGTGGTTGGCGGGGAAGTCGCCCTCGGGCACGAGCACCGTGCCGGAGGGGATGCCGAAGGCGGCCTGGAAGAGCCCCGTGGTGGTGTTGGGCAGCAGCACCGTGTGCGCGGCGTCCGTGCCGGCCAGCCGCGCGGCGGACTCGCGGGCCCGCAGGTCGGCCCGCATCAGCTCGTTGACGGTGGTGTGGTCGGCGCGCGCCGAGCGGCCGAGCGCCTCGGCGGTGGCGTCGAGCACCGCGCGCGAGGGCGGCCCGTAGCGGGCGAAGTCCAGGTAGCCGGCGGGGGCGTCGAAGAGTTCGGCGTACCCGGCGAGCGCGCCGCCGGTGCCCGTCGCGTCGTGCGTCGCGTCGTCCATCAGGGTCGCTCTCCTGTCCGCGGGGCGGCGCGGGAGGCGCCGGGAACCCGCCGTTCGTTCCACTTCCGTCAGCGCTGGCGACAATACGCAGGTGGATATGCGGGCGAAGCAGGTGGACCAGGTGCCGGGGAGTGTCGTACCGGCGGGCGCGGCCGATCCGGACGCGGCCCGGCGGCGTGGAGTGCGCCGGATGAAGCTCATCGCGACCGGCTTTCTCGCGGTCGCGACCGCCGTCTACGCCCTGGCCAAATGGGCGGACGCGAGCGGTTCCGGCGCGTGGGCCGGGTATGTGGCGGCCGCGGCCGAGGCGGGCATGGTCGGTGCGATGGCGGACTGGTTCGCCGTCACCGCCCTGTTCCGGCATCCGCTGGGCCTGCCCATCCCGCACACCGCGATCATCCCCACCAAGAAGGACGCGCTCGGCGCGAGCCTCGGCGACTTCGTGGGGGAGAACTTCCTGTCCGGCGAGGTCGTCCGCACCCGGCTGCGGGCCGTCGGTGTCGGCTCCCGGCTCGCCGCGTGGGTGTCGGAACCGGCCCACGCCGAGCGTGTCACCGAGCAGGCCGCCGCCGCGCTGCGCGGTGTGCTGACGGTGCTGCGCGACTCCGACGTGCAGGCCGTCGTGAGCGAGGCGATCACCCGGCGGGCCGCCGCCCAGGAGGTCGCCCCGGCGCTCGGCAAGCTGCTGGAGCGCACGGTCGCCGACGGCGGCCACCGCCGCCTCGTCGACCTGGTGTGCGTGCGCGCCCGCGACTGGCTGGTCCAGCACTCCGACTCCGTCATGGCCGCCGTGCAGGGCGGCGCGCCCGGCTGGACCCCGCGCTTCGTGGACCGCAAGGTCGGCGAGCGCGTCTACAAGGAACTGCTGCGCTTCGTCACCGAGATGAACGAGTCGCCCGAGCACCCCGCGCGCGGCGCCGTCGACCGCTTCCTGCGCGACTTCGCCACCGAGCTGCAGACCGACCCCGACACCCGCGAGCGCGTCGAGCGCCTGAAGAACGACCTGCTCGCCCGCCCCGAGGTGCAGGAGCTGATCGCCTCCGTGTGGGGCTCGGTACGCGCCATGACGGTCGCCGCCGCCGAGGACGAGCACAGCCAGCTGCGCACCCGCACGCGCGCCTCGCTGCTCACCCTCGGCCGCCGGATGTCCGCGGACCCGCGGCTGCGGGAGAAGGCCGACGGCTGGCTGGAGGACGCGGCGGTCTACCTCGTCACCACCTACCGCGACCAGATCACCGCGCTCATCAGCGAGACCGTCGCCGGCTGGGACGCGGAGCAGACCTCCCGCAAGATCGAGGCGCACGTCGGGCGCGACCTGCAGTTCATCCGCATCAACGGCACGGTCGTCGGCGCACTCGTGGGCCTGCTCATCTACACCGTGTCGCGGCTGGTGGGCGGTTGAGCCCCCTCCGACGTCTGCGCAGGCCGCAGTGGCGGACCTGACGTGACGTCCAGCCCGTGAACAGGGCTTGCGTGGATCCGCTGCCGGTCGCAGGATCGGAAAGACATCCGATGACATCTCCGCCCTGCCGGAGGACGTGCGCCGTCCGCGCCGTGCTCCGCCGCGGACACCCTAGGCACAACGGAGTACCCCTGTGAAGCTGCTGCGAGTCGGACCCGCCGGGGCGGAGCGCCCCGCTCTGCTCGACCAGGACGGAGTCGTGCGCGACCTCTCCGGACTCGTCCCCGACATCGACGGCGCGCTGCTCGCCGACGCCGACGCCCTCGCCCGTGTCGCGGCCGCCGACACCGCCGCGCTGCCCGCGCTCGACGCGGACCTGCGGGTCGGGCCGCCGCTCGCCCGCATCGGCAAGATCGTCTGCATCGGCCTCAACTACCACGACCACGCCGCCGAGACGGGCGCGCAGGCGCCCGCCGAGCCGGTCGTCTTCATGAAGGCCCCCGACACCGTCGTCGGCCCCGACGACACCGTGCTCGTGCCGCGCGGCAGCACCAAGACCGACTGGGAGGTCGAACTCGCCGTCGTCATCGGCCGCGAGCTGCGGTACGCCGCCGACCACGAGGAGGCGCTCGCCGCCGTCGCCGGGTACGCCGTCGCGCACGACGTCTCCGAGCGCGAGTTCCAGATCGAGCGCGGCGGCCAGTGGGACAAGGGCAAGAACTGCGAGACCTTCAACCCGCTCGGCCCCTGGCTCGTCACCGCGGACGAGGTTCCCGACCCGCAGGCGCTCTCGCTGCGGCTGTGGGTCAACGGCACGCTGCGGCAGGACGGTTCGACGCGCGACCAGATCTTCCCGGTCGCGGAGGTCGTCCGCTACCTCAGCCACTTCATGACGCTCTACCCGGGTGACGTCATCAACACGGGGACGCCGGCGGGCGTCGCCCTCGGCCAGCCCGAGCCCCGCCCGTACCTGCGGGCGGGCGACACGGTGGAGCTCACGATCGAGGGGCTGGGGCGGCAGAAGCAGGTGCTTGCTTCGGCGTAGGGGGGGCGCTCCGTTCTGCGTGGTGCGGTTCGCCGCGCGACCTTCCCCCGGTGGGGGGTTGTCGCGCCGTTCTCCCCCAGAGCTTCGCCTGGGAGGTGCCCCCACGCGCCCCATGCGCGGCGCGCCGGTGGGTGGGTCGGGGGCCGCCACGGGGCACCTCCTCGGAATGCGCGTTCGGCCTCTTACCTGGTTGGTGAGGGACTGGGAGCGCATTCCTGCGGGGGCACCCCGCACCGTCCCCCTCCGGCCGGTTGAGCGGCTGCCTGCCGGTGGGGGTGAGTGTGTGCAGGGCGGGGCTGCGGGGGAGAGTTCGCGTTTTTCAGGGGCGCGGGGAACTGCGCGACAAGCCCCCACCGGGCGGACGGCGAACTGTCACCGCAAGTGGCAACCACCCAGGGGCGCGTGGGGGTAGCCCCACGCGAAGCTCTGGGGAGACGGTCGCTCACGAGGCGACAGGCGTCAGGCCAGGAATTGCGTGAGGGCCTGCACGATGAGGGCGTGGTCTTCCGTTTGGGGGAGGCCGGAGACGGCGACGACGCCGATGATGCCGACGCCGGCGACGCGCAGCGGGAACGCGCCGCCGTGCGCGGCGTAGAGCGCGAGGTCGAGGTGTGAGGACGCCTCGAAGGTCGTGCCCTTCGCCCGGAACCGCTCGCCGACCGCGAGCGACGACGTCCCGAACCGCAGCGCGACCCGCGTCTTGCGTTCGAGCCATTGGTCGTTGTCGGGGGCCGTGCCCTCCAGGGCGTAGTGGAAGAGGCGCTGCTCCCCGCGGCGGATGCCGATGACGACGGGGGCGCCCTGCTCGCGCGCGAGGTCGACGAGGAGGCATCCGAGGCGCCAGGCGTCGTCGTGGGTGAAGCGGGGGAGGACGAGGGTGCGTTCCTGCTCGGCGAGTTCCGCGGGGTCGACGAGGTGCGGGGTGGTCACAGGGTCACCGCCTGGCCGGTGAGGGCGGATTCGCGGGCGGCTTCGATGACCTCGATGGCGGCGGCGGCTTCCCACGCGGTGACGGGTGGGGGTGTGCCCTCGCGGAGGGCGGTTTCGACGGCGGCGTAGAAGGCCGGGTAGTCGCCGGGGGCGGAGGGTACGGCCCAGGCCGTCTCGTCGGTGCCGGCGGTGCCCCACGCGTCCTCGGGTTCGGTGCCCCAGTCGGTGCCTTCGCCGGGGCGCAGGCCTTCGCGGAGGGCGGCTTCCTGGGGGTCGAGGCCGTACGTGACGTAGCCGCCGATGCTGCCGAGGACGCGGAAGCGGGGGCCGAGGCGGGAGGCGGTGGCGCTCATCCACAGGTGGGAGCGGACGCCGCCCGTGTGGGTGAGGGCGATGAAGTCGTCGTCGTCGGCGGCGGCGCCGGGGCGTCGTACGTCCGATTCGGCGTAGACGGTGCGGACGGGGCCGAAGAGGGTGAGGGCCTGGTCGACGAGGTGGCTGCCGAGGTCGTAGAGGAGGCCGCCGATCTCGGCGGGGTCGCCGGATTCGCGCCAGCCGCCCTTGGGCTGGGGGCGCCACCGCTCGAAGCGGGATTCGAAGCGGTGGACCTCGCCGAGTTCGCGGTGGGCCAGGAGTTCGCGCAGGGTGAGGAAGTCGCTGTCCCAGCGGCGGTTCTGGAAGACGGTGAGCAGCAGCCGGTGCTCCTCGGCGAGGGCGGCGAGGGTGCGGGCCTCGGCGGCGGTCGCGGCGAGCGGCTTGTCGACGACGACCGGCAGTCCCGCTTCGAGGGCGGCGGTGGCGAGGGGCACGTGGGTGCGGTTGGGCGAGGCGAGGACGACGAGGTCGAGTTCGGCGGCGCGCGGCCACAGTTCGTCGGCGGTGCCGGCGAAGACGACCCCCGGATGCTCGGCGCGCGCCTGCGCGCGCCGCTCGCGGTTGCCGGTGACGATGGTGTCGAGGTGCAGCCCGGGTGCGGCGGCGATCAGCGGGGCGTGGAAGAACGAGCCGGCCGGGCCGTAGCCGACCAGGGCGACGCGGAGGGGAGCGGCGGTGGTCATGCACCTCACTTTGGCAACAGTGTTGCCAAAGTGCAAGCGCGCGCGACAATGAAGGGGTGACCACGCCCCCGTCCCCGGACCGCGCCGCCCCGCCGCCCCCGCCCGCCGGCGGCGCGGACCGGGGCGGGCTCAACCTCCCCGGGCTGCGCAGCCACAACGCCGCCGTCGTGCTCGGGCTGCTGCGGGACGCCGCGGGCGGGCTCAGCCGGCTGGAACTGGCCGAGCGCACGGGGCTCACCCCGCAGGCGGTCAGCAAGATCACCGCCCGGCTGCGGGCGGACGGCCTGGTCGAGGAGGCCGGACGGCTCGCCTCGACCGGGGGCAAGCCGCGCACCGAGCTGCGGCTCGCGGCCGGGGCCGCCTTCGCGGTCGGGGCGCATCTGGACGGGGAGGCGCTCACCGCGGTCGTCACCGACCTCGCGGGGCGCACGGTCGCCGAGCACGCCGCGCCGCTCGACCTCGGGCGGCCCGTACCGGAGGGCCTGGCGGCGATGGAGCGCGAGCTGCGCGCCGCCGCCGCGCTCGCGCCCGGACGGGTCCTGGGCGTGGGTGTCGGGATCCGCGGCCCGCTCGACCACCGCACCGGCACGCTGCGCGCCGTGACCGGCTTCCCGCACTGGTCGGGCTGCGCGCTGCGCGAGGAGCTGGCGCGGCGGCTTCGCCTGCCCGTCGCCGTCGACAAGAACACGAACGCCGCGGCCCTGTCCGTGCTGGCCGAACCCGGTCCGGACGGCGGCTCGTTCGCCTACCTCCACCTCGGGACGGGGCTCGGCGCCGCGCTCGTCCTCGACGGCACGCTGCACCGCGGCGGGGCCGCGGGCGCGGGGGAGTTCGGGCACCAGGTCGTGCAGCTGGACGGGCCGCCGTGCAAGTGCGGGCGGCGCGGCTGCCTGGAGGCCCTGTGCCTGGCGGCGGTGGCCCGCGGCGACACGGACCGGGCCGCGTACCTGCTCGGTGTGGGGGCGGCGAACCTGGTGGCGCTGCTGGACGTCGACCGTGTGGTCCTCGGCGGCCGTACGGTGCTGGCCGCGCCGGACGCCTTCCGCGCGGGCGTGTCCGCCGCCGTCGCCCCCGCCCCCGTCACCCTCCCCGCCGCCGGCCCCCGCGCCACCCCCGAGGGCGCCGCCCTCCTCGCCCTGGCCCCGCTCTTCGCCACGACCGCGCTGTCCTGACGGCACCCGGCGCGGGCGGTCGGGGGCGTCCGGCCCGGCCGCCGGGGGCGGGAGTGCCCCAGGCGTATTGACCCGCGGCATGTCCGCGAAGTCCCGCCTGGCGGGCGGCGCCCGGCACGCACGCCAGCTGCGTTGCCGGGCTCGTCCGGGCGGGTCCGCTACGAGGACGGCCCTCCGCCGTGCGATCGCACGCACCAGGCACCGTCCGGCCCGGCCGCCCGGGGCGGGAGTGCCCTAGGATCCATTGGCCATGGGGGTATCCGTGCGTGGCCGGCGGCGGGTGGTCCGGGTGGCCGCCGTCGCGTCGGCGGTGGTGGCCGTCCTGGGCGGACTGCTCCTCGCCCTGCTGGTCCTTCCCGGCCTCGTGGTCGACCACGACCTGGCCGGCGGCCGGGTCCCGGCGGCGGAGCGGCTGAGCGCGGTCAACGACGTGCGCACCACGCTGCTCCAGGCGCTGGGCGGGGCAGTCGTGCTGTTCGGCGCCTTCGCCACCTGGCGGCAGGTGCGGGTCAGCCAGGAGGGGCTGAGCGCCACCCGGGAGGGCCAGGTCACCGACCGGTTCAGCCGGGCCGTGGAGCACCTGGGCAGCGACAAGCTGGACGTGCGGATCGGCGGCATCCACGCGCTGTGGCGGATCGCGGACCACTCCGCCCGCGACCACGAGGCGGTCGTCGCCCTCATGGCGGCCTACCTGCGCACGCATCTGCCGTGGCCGCCGCCGCACGCGCCGGGCGTCCCGGCGGCGGAGGTGTCCGTGAACGAGGTGCGCCCGCTGGAGACCCGTGCCGCGGACGCGCAGACGGCGCTCACCTGCCTCGGGGTCCTGTGCCAGGACCGCCGTCCCGGCTGGCTCAACGTCAGCTTCACCGATCTGCGCCGGGCCGACGGCGACGGACTGTGGCTGGACGGCCTCAACGCCGACGGCGCGTGCCTGGAGGCGGCGAGCCTCTACCGGGCCAACCTGACCGGGACGTCCCTGATAGCGGCCGACCTGCGGCACGCCGAATGCGGTACGGCGGTGCTGCGCCGGGCCCGCTGCACGGAAGCCGATCTGCGCGGTGCCCGCCTGGTCAGGGCCGACCTGCGGGAGGCGGACCTCACCGGCGCGGACCTGCGGGAGGCCAACCTGCGCAAGGCCCGCGCCGCCGGGGCCGTCCTGTTGCGCGCGGACCTGCGGCTGGCCGACCTGCGGGGCAGCGACCTCGGCGGCGCCGACCTGCGCCGGGCGCGGCTGGAGGGGGCGCTGGCGAGCGACCTGACGGTCTGGCCGCCCGGCTTCGACGCCGCAGCGGCCGGGGTCGTCGTCGCCGACGACCCCGGCGCCGAGCCGGACAACCCGCTCCCGGCCGCCGCCCTCACCCGGCGGGTCCCGCCCCTGCGCTCGACCTGACGGCCGGGCACGTGCCACGGCTCCTGCCCCGCTTCCGCCCCGCGACGGCCTGCCCGTCCTACGGGCGGTCCTCGGGGAGCGGCGGCGGGGGCGGCCAGGAGGCGGGGAGGACCGCATGGACGGAGGCGGCGAGGTCGGCGAAGGGGCGCAGGCGGGGGGAGGCGGGGCCGAGGGCGGCGACCACGGCCAGGCGGTGGGCCAGGCGGCCGCGCGCGCTCGCCGTTCCCCACGTCCAGTCGCGGCGGACGACCTCGCGCAGGTGGTCGGTGCCGTCCCGCCGGGCGCGCTCGACCAGCGCGTCACCGCGCAGCAGCCACCCGGCGCACGCGTCGGCGAGGTCGCCCTCGGGCTCGCCGCCGGTCGCCTCCCGCCACGCCGTGCGGTACGCGGCCTCCGCCGCGCCGAGCGTCGCCGCGGGCGGCGCGGTGACGCACCAGCAGGTGGGGAAGCCGACGCGCAGATAGGCCAGTTCCGTCAGCCCGTTGCCCAGCGAGGCCTGTTCGAAGTCGACGAAGCGCACTCCGGCGGCGGTGTGCAGGTCGTTGCCGGGGCACGGGTCGCCGTGCAGCAGCGCGCTTCCGCCGAGCCGGGCGAGCCGCTCCACCAGCTGCTCCATCGCGTCCGCGGCCCCCTTCGGCACGTCTGCGCCCAGCGCCCGCGCGAGCCGGAGGAAGGCCTCGACGTCCCGGGACGCCGGCCCCTGCCAGGCGGGCAGCCCGCCCGCGACCCCGGGACCCGCGTCCCCCGCCCCTCCGCCGCGCGCTGCCGCCCCGGGCCCGGCGGCGGAGGGCCGGCCCTGCCCGTGCGCCCCGGGCCTTTCGGAGCTGCGTTCGTGCGGGGGAGCCCCCGGCGCGGCGGGGGCGCCGGGCAGTGGCGCCGCGTGGAGGCGGGCTAGTGCGGTCGCCCAGGGGACGTGCCAGTCGGCGGACGGGCGGAGCTCCTCCAGGTGTTCGAGGACGAGGACGCGCCGGAGCGGGTCGGTGGCGAGCAGGCGGGGCGCGACGGGCGGGTCGGCGCGGGCGGCGAGGCGGAGGGCGGCGACCTCGCGGGCGTAGCCCGCGTCCGCGCCGGGGCCCGCGACGAGGTGCTTGACCACGACCGGTGTGCCCGGCGGAAGGTGCGCGTGCCAGACGCGTGAGCGCGGGCTGCTGCCCAGCCGCCGGACGCGGCGGGGCACACCCAGCGCGGCTCGCAGCTCGTCCCCCCACGGCAGGCGCCTCAGCATGCCGCCATCATCCATCCCCCGCGGGCGTGCCGTGCGCGTCTGGGAAGATCGGGGCGTGAGTGACGCCGCCGATCCCCATGCCCCGATCAGGGCCGGCATCCCGGAGCACGGCCGGGTGCCGAAGTATTTCGCCGTCAAGACGCGTCTTGAGGCGATGCTCGACGAACTGGGCGAGGGCGGGCTGCTGCCGACCGAGCGGGAGCTGGCGGCGCGCTTCGCGGTGGCCCGCGAGACCGTGCGGCAGGCGCTGCGGGAGCTGCTGATCCAGGGCCGGGTGCGGCGCAAGGGCCGCGGCACGGTGGTGGCGGGCCCGAAGCTGGTGCAGCCGCTGTCGACGGCGAGCTACACCGAGGGCGTACGCCGCCAGGGCCGTACCCCGGGGCGGCGGCTGATCGACCTGGAGCAGCTGGAGGCCGACCCGGTGCTGGCCCGCGAGCTGCGGATCGAGCCGGGCGCGCCGGTCTGGCACATGGAGCGCGTGCTGCTCGCCGACGAGGAGCGGGTGGGCCTGGAGAGCACGTACCTCGCGGTGGCCCGTATCCCGGACCTGGAGCGGGACTTCGCGCCGGACACGTCGTTCTACGCCTACCTGCGCGAGCGGCTCGGCGTCGAGCCGGTGTCCGTGGACGAGCGGATCGAGACGGTGCTGGCGACCCCGCGCGAGGCGCTGCTGATCGGTACGCCGCCCGCGCTGCCGATGCTGCTGCTGCACCGTTCCAGCCGGGATTCGGCGGGGGAGCCGTTGGAGCGGGTGCGGTCGCTCTACCGCGGTGACCGCTTCAGCTTCACCGTCCGTCTGGACAAGAAGGCCTGACGGACCGTCGGGCGCGGACCCCTCCCGTAAGATCACGGAAAGATAACGGGTCTAGTCCAAGCTTGTGGGCTTGTTCACCCCCCGGCCGCCGTACCGTCGCGTACGCGACACCCTGCCCGCCGAATCTCGACCGCGTGAGAGTCACTGTCGTAGGAGCCGGGGTGCTCGGCACCATGCACGCATGGCACGCCGTCGCGCGCGGCCATGAAGTCGTCCACCTGGAGCGCGAGCGCGAGGCCCGCGGCGCTTCCGTCCGCAACTTCGGCCTCGTGTGGATCGGCGGCCGGGCCGCCGGGCCCGAGCTGGCCACCGCGCTGCGCGCCCGTGAGCTGTGGGAGGAGATCGGCGCCGAGGTCCCCGGCGTCGGCTTCCGCGCCAACGGCTCGCTGACGCTCGTCCGCGACGAGGCCGAGCAGGCCGTCGCCGACGAGGTGCTGGCCCGGCCCGACGCCGCCGACCGCGGCTTCGCCTGGCTCACCGCGGAGCAGGTCCGCGAGCGCAACCCCGCGGTGCGCGGCGAGATCCGCGGCGCGCTGCTGTGCGCGAAGGACGCCGCCGTCGAATCCCGTGTCGCCCTCCCCGCGCTGCGCGCCCGCCTCGCCGACAGCGGCCGCTACACCTTCCTCGCCGGGCGCGAGGTCCGCGAGGTCGCGGACGGCGCCGTACGCGACGACCACGGCGACACCCACCGCGCCGACCACACCGTGCTCGCCACCGGCGCATGGCTCTCCGGCCTCGCCCGCGAACTCGCCCCCGGACTCCCCGTGCGCCGGGTCCGGCTCCAGATGGCGCAGACCGACCCGCTCGGCGAGGAGCTGACCACGTCGGTCGCCGACGCCGACAGCTTCCGCTACTACCCGGCGTACGAGGGCGGCGCCCTCGACGCGCTGCGCGACGGCTCCCCGCAACCGCCGGTCGCGGCCGAGCACCGCATGCAACTGCTGCTGGTCCAGCGCCTCGACGGCTCGCTGACCATCGGCGACACCCACGAATACGACGAGCCGTTCGGCTTCGACGTCACCGAGGACCCCTACGACCACCTGCTGGAGCGCGCCGCCGCCCTCCTCGGCCGCCCGCTGCCGCGCATCCGCCGCCGCTGGGCCGGGGTGTACGCGCAGTGCGTCGACACCACCCGGGTGGTGCACCGCGAGCAGGTGCGCGACGGGGTCTGGCTGGTGACCGGACCGGGCGGGCGCGGCATGACCTGCTCGCCGGCGATCGGCGAGGCGAGCGCGGACGAGATGGGCTGGTGAGCCAGATGACCTCCGAGATTCCTGAGAGCCCGGCGGCCCCGGGCGCCCCGCACCCGGCGGCGACCGCGCCCGGCACCGCCCCGTACGACGGCGAGGCCGCCGATCTGGCGCGGCCGCCCGTCACGCTCGTCGTCCTCGACATGGCCGGTACGACGGTCGCCGACGGCGGCCTCGTGGAGGAGGCCTTCTCCCGGGCCGTCCGGCGGCTCGGCGTCGAGCCCGGCAGCGAGGTGTACGAGCGGCAGCTCGACTACGTGCGGGCCACGATGGGCGAGTCGAAGATCACCGTCTTCCGCGCGCTCTTCGGCGCCGAGGACCGAGCCCGCGCGGCCAACTCCGCCTTCGAGGAGGCCTACGCCGAACTCGTCGACAGCGGGCTGTGCGCGCCGCTGCCCGGCGCCGAGGACGCTGTCCGCGAGCTGCGCGCCGACGGCCGCAAGGTCGTCCTGACCACCGGCTTCGCCCGCACCACGCAGGACGCGATCCTCGCCGCCCTCGGCTGGCAGGACCTCGCCGACCTCACCCTCTGCCCCGCCGACGCGGGCCGCGGCCGCCCGCACCCCGACATGGTGCTGACCGCGCTGCTGCGCACCGGCACCGGGGCCGTACGGCAGGTCGCGGCCGCGGGCGACACCGCCTCCGACATCCGCAGCGCCCTGCGCGCGGGCGCGGCGGTGGCCGCGGGCGTCACGACCGGCGCCCACACCGCCGACCAGCTGCACGCGGCAGGCGCGACCCACGTCCTCGCCTCCGTCGCCGACCTCCCCGCCCTGCTGCGGGAGCGCTGACATGCCCACGAACAGCACCCCACCCGCGCACCCGACGTCCACCCTCGCCTCCGGCGAGGCCTCGGCGGTGGACTCCGCGTCCGGGTCTTCGGCGTCCGCCCCGGCCGGGCCCGGCCTCACGGCGGGAGAGAGCACGCCGGCGTCCGCCCCGGCCGGGCCCGGCCTCACGGCGGGAGAGAGCACGCCGGCGTCCGCCCCGGCCGGGTCCGGCTTGGCGGCGGGGGAGACCACGCCGGTGTCCGCCCCGGCCGGGTCCGGCCTTCCGGCGGAGAAGGCCGCCCCGGCCGTGCCCGGCCCCGCGGCGGAGAACGCCCCCGCCCTGGCGGCCGGGGAGCCCGCGGCCGACGCTGCTGCGGCGACCGTGGCCGCAGTCACCGCCTCCGGCGAGGTGTCGGCGGAGAACGCCGCCGGCCCCGAGGGGGCGAAGCCCGCGCCCGGAGGGGCGACGGCCGGCGCCCGGAAGGCCGGCTTGCCTTCGGCCGGGGGCGGGTCCGGGATCCGGTTCGAGGGGGTCAGTGTCACGTACGGCGGGAACACCGTGCTGGACGGGCTGGAGCTGACGGTCGAGCCCGGGGAGGTGATGGCGCTGCTCGGGCCGTCCGGGTCGGGGAAGACCACCGCGCTGCGGGCGGTCGCCGGGTTCGTGAGGCCCAGCGCCGGGCGGGTGCTGATCGGGGGGCGGGACGTCACCGGGCTGCCGCCGCACCGGCGGGGGATCGGGATGGTCGTGCAGAGCTACGCGCTCTTCCCGCATCTGCGGGTCGACCAGAACGTCGCCTTCGGGCTGCGGGCCCGCCGCACCTCGCGGGCCGAGACGGCCGCGCGGGTCGGCGAGGCGCTGGAGATGACGGGGATGAGCGGCTATGCCCGCCGCTACCCGCGTGAGCTGTCGGGCGGCCAGCAGCAGCGGGTCGCGCTGGCCCGCGCGCTCGCGATCCGGCCCGGCGTGCTGCTGCTCGACGAGCCGCTGTCCGCGCTGGACGCCGCGCTGCGTTCCGGGATGCTCGCGGAACTCGCGCGGCTGCACCGCGAGTTGCCGGACGTCTCGATGCTCTACGTCACCCACGACCAGATCGAGGCGCTCACCCTCGCCGACCGTATCGCCGTCCTGGACCGTGCCCGACTGCAGGACTGCGACACCCCCGACGCCCTCTACCGCACCCCGCGCACCGCCTTCACCGCGACGTTCGTCGGCAACGCCAACCTGCTGCCCGTCACGGCGGCTGCGGACGGCACGTACCGGCTGGGTCCGGCGGCGCTGCGCGTGGACCCGGCCCCCGTCGCCGGTCCCGCGCCCGGCGCGCAGGCGACCGTGTGCGTACGGCCGCACGCGCTGCGGCTCGCGGAGGCGGGCGGCCCGAACGTGCTGCGCGGCACCGTCACCGCCGTCCAGTGGCGCGGCCACACCCACCGGCTGCTGGTCGAGGCGTACGGCACCGCGCTGCACGCCGACGTCGGCGATCTGCGCGAGCCGCCGCGGCCCGGCGCCGAGGTCACCTTGGCCTTCGACCCGCAGGACGCGGTGCTGCTGCCCGCGGGCATGACCGCGGAAGGCGGCGCCGACCATGGCTAGCACCCGGGTGCGGGAGACGGCGGCCCCGGCGGGGAAGGTGGGGAGAGCGGGCAGGGCACGGTGGGAGCGCGCCGCCGCGCTCAGGCCGTGGGCGTGGGCGCTGCCCCCGCTCGCCGCGCTCGCGCTCTTCTTCGGCTATCCGCTCTACCTCGTCGCCAAGCAGTCCTTCTCGCCCGACACCGGCGGCCACTCCCTCGGCGTCTACCGGCACCTGTTCGCGCAGGAGTCCTTCCGCAAGGCACTGTGGAACACGGTGTGGATCGCGTGCGCCTCCACCGCCGGGTGCCTGCTGCTGGGCTTCTTCCTGGCGCTGGTCATCGCCTTCGTGCCCTTTCCCGGCAGCCGGGCGCTGAGCCGCTTCATCGACGTCTTCCTCGCCTTCCCGTCCTTCCTGATCACCCTGGCGCTGCTGTTCGTCTACGGCACCGTCGGCATGGCGAACGGCCTGTGGACGGACGTCACCGGCGCGGCCACCGGGCCGGTGGACTTCCTGCGCACCCCGTGGGGCGTGCTGCTGGCCGAGATCACGTACTTCACACCGTTCGTGATGCGCCCGCTGCTCGCGGCCTTCACCCGGCTGGACACCGCGCAGATCGAGGCGGCGTCGTCGCTGGGCGCGCGGGCGCCGCGGATCGTGCGGCGGATCGTGCTGCCCGAGGCGGTGCCCGCGCTCGCGGCGGGCGGCAGCCTGGCGCTGGTGCTGTGCCTCAACGAGTTCGGCATCGTCCTCTTCACCGGCGCCAAGGGCGTGACGACTCTGCCGCTGATGGTCTACAGCAAGGCCATCCTCGACGGCGACTACCCGGGCGCGTGCGCGGTCGCGATGGTGTGCGTCGTGCTGTCGGTCACCCTGTACGCCCTCTACCGGGCGGCCCTCGCCCGTGCCACCGGAGGAGCCCGCCGTGCTGGTGCATAGCCGCGCCGGGCGCACCGCCGCCCGTGTCCTGTTCTTCGTCCTGTTCCTGCCGCTGTTCGCGCTGCCCTTCGCCGTCGTCCTCGCGGCGTCCTTCGCGGGCAACTGGAGCGGCGCCCTGCCCTCGCACCCCACACTGGACCACTACCGCGACCTGACCGGCGGCGACTCGCTGGACGCCCTCACCACGAGCCTGTGGACGGCGCTGGCCGCGAGCGTGCTCGCGCTGCTGACCGGCGGCTGGGCGGCGCTGGCCGCCGAGCGGCTGCGCGGGCGGGGGCGGCGGGTGCTGGACGGGCTGTTCATGCTGCCCGTCGCGGTGCCCTCGGTCGTGGTCGGACTCGCGCTGCTGGTCGCCTTCTCGCAGCCGCCGCTGCTGCTCAACGGCACCCGGCGGATCGTGATCCTGGCGCACGCGGTGCTCGTGACGGCCTTCGCCTACCAGTCGGTGACCGCCGCGCTGGCCCGACTGGACCCCGCCTACGAGCAGGCCGCCGCGGGACTGGGCGCCGGCCCGCTGCGGGTGCTGCTCCAGGTCAGGCTGCCGCTGCTGCTGCCCTCGCTGAGCTCGGCCGCCGCCTTGTGCTTCGCCCTGTCGATGGGCGAGCTGAGCGCGACGATGATGCTCTACCCGCCGGACTGGACGACGCTCCCGGTCCGGGTCTACGCGGCCACCAACCGCGGCTCCCTGTTCACGGGTGCCGCCCTGGCCGTCGCCCTGATGCTCACCACCCTCGTCGTGCTGCTCGCCCTGGGCAGGGTGCGCTCGCGCGCCGACCACCGCTGACCCCTCCCGTCACCCCTCCTCCCTCCCTCTTGTTCACCACGTTCCGGCAAGGAGTTCGACCTGCCATGCGCGCACACCCCCGTCCCCGTACCCTCACTCCGCTCGCCGCCGTCGCCGGCGCGCTCGCCCTCGGGCTGACGCTGGCCGCCTGCGGGGGCTCGTCCTCCGCCTCCGACAAGGGCGGCAAGGACGGTGCCAAGGCCTCCACCGAGGTCACCGTCTACAGCGCCGACGGCCTGCACAGCGACGCGGGCGACGGCTTCTACGACAAGGTCTTCAAGGACTTCACCGCCGCCACCGGCATCAAGGTCAACTACGTCGAGGGCGGCTCCGGCGAGATGGTGCAGCGCCTGGTGCGGGAGAAGTCCAACACCAAGGCCGACCTGATCGTGACCCTGCCGCCGTTCATCCAGCAGGCCGACACCAAGGGCCTGCTCGACACCTACACCCCCAAGGGCGCCGACCAGGTCGCCGCGGCCGACAAGGGCGCCGACAACCGCTGGGTGTCCATCGTCAACAACTACCTGTGCTTCATCTACAACACCAAGGAGCTGCCGCAGCCGCCGAAGACCTGGGACGACCTGCTGGACGCGAAGTTCAAGAACAAGCTCCAGTACTCCACGCCCGGCGTCGCGGGCGACGGCACCGCGGTCGTCATCAAGGCCGTGCACGACTTCGGCGGACAGCAGCCCGCGATGGACTACCTGAAGAAGCTCCAGGCCAACAACGTCGGCCCGTCCGCCTCCACCGGCCAGCTCGCGTCCAAGGTCGACAAGGGCGAGCTGCTCGTCGCCAACGGCGACGTCCAGATGAACTACGCCGACATGGCCTCCATGCCCAACCAGGGCATCTTCTTCCCCGCCGCCACCGCCACCGGCAAGCCCACCACCTTCGCGCTGCCGTACGCGGCCGGTGTGGTGAAGAACGCCCCGCACGCGGACGCGGCGAAGAAGCTCCTCGACTACTTCCTGACCCCCGAGGTCCAGCAGGAGGTCTCCTCCGTCGGCGGCGGCTTCTCCTCGCGCGGCGACGTCCACGCGACCGACAGGAACGCCACCGAGCTCCAGAAGATCATGTCCGGGGTGGACGTCTTCACCCCCGACTGGAACGACATCGACAGCAACCTCACCACCTACGTCGACGCCTGGCAGTCCGCGACCGGCAGCTGACACCCCGCCAGGTCGCCCAGCAGCCGAGACAGCCGGGGCGGGGCAATCCCGCCCCGGTTACGCTGGGGCACCACGCAGGCCATGACGACAGGAGACCGACCGGTGTCGACCCGCAAGCCCATCGACTCGTGGCTCACCGACATGGACGGCGTGCTCATCCACGAGGGCACCCCGATCCCCGGCGCCGACGCCTTCCTCAAGGGGCTCAAGGACTCCGGCAAGCCCTTCCTGGTGCTGACCAACAACTCCATCTACACCCCGCGCGACCTGCACGCCCGGCTCTCCCGGATGGGCCTGGACGTGCCCGTCGCCAACATCTGGACATCCGCGCTCGCCACCGCGAAGTTCCTGGACGACCAGCGCCCCGGCGGCACCGCGTACGTCATCGGCGAGGCGGGCCTGACGACCGCGCTGCACGACGTCGGCTACGTCCTGACCGACCAGGACCCCGACTACGTCGTCCTCGGCGAGACCCGCACCTACAGCTTCGAGGCGCTCACCAAGGCCATCCGGCTCATCCGCGGCGGCGCCCGCTTCATCGCCACCAACCCCGACGAGACCGGCCCCTCGCCCGAGGGCGTGCTGCCCGCGACCGGCTCGGTGGCCGCGCTCATCACCAAGGCCACCGGCCAGGACCCGTACTTCGTCGGCAAGCCCAACCCGCTGATGATGCGCGCCGGGCTCAACGCGATCGGCGCGCACTCCGAGGCCAGCGCGATGATCGGCGACCGTATGGACACCGACGTGCTCGCCGGGCTGGAGTCCGGCATGACGACGTTCCTGGTGCTCACCGGGCTCACGGCGGTGCCGGACATCGAGCGCTACCCGTTCAAGCCGTCGTACGTCGTGAACTCGATCGCCGATCTGGTCGCCGAGATCTGACCCTCCCCACCACGTCACGTTCCGTAGCGTTCGCGTCACCCTGATGGACCCCCGAGCGTGCGGAGCCGGGGGCCCGCGGGGATCTTCGAAGACACCGGGTGCGAGTCCCCGCCCCGGCCGAGCGGAGGTCCCCATGTTTGGTCTGAAAATGCCCGTCATCGCCGCCGCCGGTGCTCTCGGCGTGCTCGCCCTGGGCGGTGTGACCGGGCTGCCGAAGCAGGCACTCGCGGACGAGGGGGGAGGTGGGGCGTCCTCGTCCTCGTCGTCTTCGTCGTCCTCCTCGTCCTCCGCCGCGTCGTCGGCCTCCGGGATGGACGTCTCGCCCGCGACGGTCGCGCCCGGCGGGGTCGTCAACCTGCACCTCAAGGCCTCCTGCAAGGCCGGTGCGAAGGCGCAGGCCAGTGCCGAGGTCTTCGTGGACGCCGTCACGCTCGCGCCCGCCGGTGACGGCTGGGACGGTACGGCCTTCATCAAGTCCGACGCGACGGAGGGCTCCTACGCCGTCTCCGTCGAGTGCAACGGCTCCACCAGCTCCGCGTCCGCGACCGTGACGGTCACCACCGGCGGGGGCGGCGGCGGTGGACACAACCCGCTGACGCCCGTCAACCCCGTCCCCGCGGGCGGCGGCGGCACCGCGAAGGTCGTCACCCACGGCGGCCCGGCGCAGCTCGCCGCGGGTCCGGCCGCCGCCGGCACCAGCACCGGCCCGCTGCTCGTCACCGGAGCGGTGGCGGCGGCCGGGTTCGCCGGGCTGGTCCTGCACCGCCGCCGTACCGCCGCCCGCAGCGCCGACCGCGGCTGAGCGGCATGGCGGAGGGGGCGGACGAGAACGGCGCCGGCCCGGCCGGGAGCGGCAGGACCTGGGCGGCCGCGGTGGTCGGCCTGGTCCTGCTGGCGGCCTGGCTGCTCGGTCACGGCGGCCACCTCCCCGGCGGCACCGCGCCGCCCGCCGGCCGCAACCTGGCCGCCGCGGCCGCCGACCGCCCCCCGCAGGTCTACGCCCCGCACCTGCCGCTGCCCGACGCGCTGCCCACCCGCGTCGACATCCCGTCCGTCGGCATCCACGCGCGGCTCGTCGCCCGCAGCCTCAAGGACGGCGCCGTCGACCCGCCCCCGTACTCCACCCCCGACGTCGCGGGCTGGTACCGCGGCGGCCCGGCCCCCGGCGCGGCCGGCGCGGCCCTCGTCGTCGGGCACGTCGACACCGAGACCCAGCCCGCGGTCTTCTACGGCCTCAGCACGATCAAGCGCGGCGCGATCGTCTCCGTGACGCGTGACGACGGCACGGTCGCCGACTTCGCCGTCGAGGCCGTCGAGATCGAGGAGAAGGCCCACTTCGACGCCGACCGCGTCTACGGCTCCGCGGGCCGCCCGGAACTGCGCCTCATCACCTGCGGCGGCGCCTTCGACGAGACGGCCCAGGCCTACTCGGCGAACGTCGTCGTCTACGCGGCCCTGACCGGCTCCCACAAGGCCGCGTGAACCGGACGGGCAGCGGCGGTAGAACGGTGCCATGCGCCCCCGCCCCGGAGAGGTCCTGCACTTCTCGGAAGACCCCACGATCACCGTGTTCCGCCCGCACGTCGCGGCCACCGCGCAGCAGCCCGAGGCGTACGTCTGGGCCGTCGACGACACCAGATGCCCCGACTACTGGTTCCCCCGGCAGTGCCCGCGCGCGATGGCCTGGACGGTCCCCGGCACCACCCGCGCCGACCGGGACCTCGTCCTCGGGCCCGGCGGGGGCGAGCGCGTGCACGCCGTCGAGTACGGCTGGCTGCCGCGCCTGCTGACCGCCGAGCTGTTCGCCTACCGGCTCCCCGCCGCCCCCTTCCGCCCCTTCGGCGGCCCCGCCCCGCACGCCCACGTCGCCACCACCACCGTCGTACCTCTCGGCCCCGCCGAACCCGTCGGGGACCTTTTGCGCCTCCACGAGGACGCGGGCATCCAGCTCCGCGTCCTCCCCACCCTCCACGACTTCTGGTCGACGGTGACGGCCACGACCCTCGGCTTCAGCGCGATCCGCCTGCGCAACGCCGTCGGCGGGCCGGGTGTGTAATACTCACTAGGGCTTTGCGACTATTACGTCGAGCGGATCGTCGAGCGGATCGGGGAACGGCGTGGGCGGCGTGGCGGTGGACTTCCGGCGGCACCGGACGCGACGGCTGGAACTGCGCGCACTGGGCGGCGAACACCTCGCCGGGGTGTACGCGGTGTACGGCGATCCCGGGACGTGGGCGCACCTGCCCGAGGGGCGCCACGCCGACGCCGGGACGACCGCCGAGATGATCGGCAGGGCCGAGGCGAGCTGGCGCGACCACGGACTCGGCTACTGGGCGCTCGCGCTCGCCGAGGAGATCCCCGGCTGCCCGGTGCGGGCGGGCGAGATCATCGGCACCGGCGGGGTGTCCCACGCCGCCGGCGACGTCTGGAACCTCGGCTACCGGCTCACCCCGGCCGCGTGGGGACACGGCCTCGCGGGCGAGGTCGCCGCCGAGGCCCTGGTGTGCGCGGCGGCCGTGGCACCCGCCCGCCCCGTCGTGGCCCGGCTGCTGGTCGAGAACACCGCCTCGCGCCGCGTCGCCGAACGAGCCGGCCTCACCCTCCTCCGCGAGGACCTGGAACCCTCCGGCCCCGCCGCCGGCCGCCGCCGCCTCACCTTCACCGACCGCCCGGTGCCCACGGACCGGATCTGAGCCCGGCGCGCCGCTACGAGGGGCCGGGCACGGTCGCGGTGCCGGCGAGGAGGGCGAGGGCCAGGTCCGCCACCCTCAGGCGCTGCGCGCGGGCGTGGGTGCGCAACAGGTCGAAGGCGGCGTCCACCGAGATGTGGAAGCGCTCGGCGAGCAGCCCCTTGGCCTGCTCGACCGGCACCCGGGTGTCCAGCGCGGTCTGCAACTGGGCGGCCAGACGGGCCTGGTGGCGGCGGGTCCGCCGCTGGAGGACACCGAGCGCGGCGGCCCCGGCGAGGGCACGGGCGACCTCCGCGCTGTCCGCGTCCAGCGGTCCGGGCGCCGCCCGGAAGAGGACGAGCGCCCCCACCGTCTCCTTGCCGTGCCGCAGCGGCAGCGCGAGGACCGCGCGGTAACCCGCGCGCAGCACCCGCCGTGCGTACTCCGGCGGGAGGCCGCCCGGCCCCCGGTCCAGGTCGGCGGCGGCCGACTCCGCGCCCTCGTGGAAGCTGTCGGGCCCGGGCCCCTGCCCGGCGAGCAGCCGCGCGGGCTCGCACGAAGCGCCCACGACCCGCAGCTCCCCGTCCTCCCCGGCGAGCAGCACACCCGCCGCCGCGACCCGCACCAACCGCGGCAACCGCGCGGCGAGCTCCCGCAGAGCCACGTCCTCCTCGTCCCCGTCGTCGAGCCCGTCCCCCAGCCCGACCAACACCCCCGCCCACACCCGCACGGCAGCGCCCCCGGCGCCGTCCGCCACGACGGCGCCCCCGGCGGCGCCCGGCGCGGTGTGCGCGGCCTCGGGGCTCGGCGGGTGGGGTTCCGTCTCTCCTCGCGAGCCGCCCGCTGCGTCCGGCAGGGCGCCCGTGCCCTCCGTGCCCGGCACGTGGATCGCCGCTCTCTCCGGCCGCCCGTGCGGGCGGCTCGTGCCGGTCCCGGCCGCGTCCGGTGCGGAGCGCGCGGTCGCCGGGCCGGTCCGGGCCTTCGCGTCTTCCCGCGAGCCGCCCGCTGCGGCAGCGGTCCCGCCTGCGTCCGGCAGGGCGCGTGCGGCTTCCGTACCGGTCGGGCGGGGCTCCGCGTCCCCCCGCGAGCCGCCCGGCGCGGGCAGGGCGCCCGTGTCCTCCGCGCCCGGTGGGCGGATCGGCTCCGGTGGGTGGGAGGGCGGCGCCGGAGGCGCCGTCGTGTCGGGGCGCTCCGTGGGCGAGTCCCACCCGTCCGGCAGATGTATGTGCACGCCGTTCCCCTTCCCCCGTCGGACCGGCTCCGGGCTCGAGTATTGCCGCTGACCGGCGCTTCCGCCTCCGTCGCAGGACGGAGACCGGGGGGCCGGGGCGGCGGGGGGAGGGGGTGAAGCTCGCGCGGGGGGCGATCTGCGCGCATATCCTCGCCGGAAGGTGTGAAAGGAATGTTTCTCCGCCTGGTCCGGCCCCTGAGGGGCCGCCCGCCGAGGAGGTCCCGATGCCCGTGCTGGAACCGAAGGGCGGTGCCGCGCTGCGGCCGTACCCGGTGGGGGAGGCCGCGCCGGACCGGGTGGCGGAGACGCTCGCGGGCGGCACGCCCGCCGAACTGCGGACCGGGCTCGTCCGGCTGCTGGGCGAGGACCGGGTCCTGACGGGCGTCAGCGACCTCGTGGCGTACGCGTCCGACGCGAGCCCCTACCGTTTCGTGCCGCAGGCGGTGGTGGTGCCCCGGAGCGTGCAGGACGTCGTACGGCTGCTGGGCTTCGCCCGGTCCGAGCGCCGCCACCTGGTCTTCCGGGCGGCGGGCACGAGCCTGAACGGCCAGGCGCAGGGCGAGGACATCCTGGTGGACGTCCGCCGCCACTTCACCGGTGTGGACGCCGAGGCCGACGGCACTCTCGCCCGCATCCTGCCCGGCACGGTGCTGGCCCGTGCGAACGCGGCGCTGGCCCGGTACGGGCGGGTGCTGGGGCCGGACCCGGCGAGCGCGAGCGCGGCGACCGTGGGCGGGGTCCTCGCCAACAACGCCTCCGGGATGACCGCGGGCACCACCCGCGACTCCTACCGGACGGTCGCCTCGCTGACGGTCGTGCTGCCGAGCGGCACGGTCGTCGACACCGCCGACCCGGAGGCGGACGCGGCGCTCGCCGCCGCCGAGCCGGACATCTACCAGGGCCTGCTGGACCTGCGTGACGAGATCGAGGCGGACGCGGCGCTGACCGCCCGCATCCGGGAGAAGTTCGCGGTCAAGAACACCAACGGCTACCGGCTGGACGCCTTCCTGGACGCCGACAGCCCCGTGCAGATCCTGCGCGGGCTGATGATCGGCTCGGAGGGCACCCTCGGTTTCGTCGCCGAGGCGGTCTACCGGACGCTGCCGCTGCGTCCCGCCGCCACCGCGGGCCTGCTGTTCTTCCCGTCGCTGCCCGCAGCGGCCGCCGCCGTGCCGCACTTCGCGCAGGCGGGCGCGGAGGCGGTGGAGCTGATGGACGGCAACGTGCTGCGCGCGGTGACCGCGGTGCAGGGCGTGCCGAAGGAATGGGCGCGGCTGCCGCTGGACTGCGCGGCGCTGCTCGTGGAGTTCCGGGCCGCGGACGACACGCAGCTCGCCGCGTACGAGCGGGCCGCCGGGCATGTGTGCGCCGACCTCGGCCTGGTCGCGCCCGTACCGGCCGGGGAGGGCTACGGCGGCTTCACGCGCGACCGGGAGCGGATCGCCGCGCTGTGGCGGGCCCGGACGGCTTTCGTCACGGCGGTCGGCGGGGCGCGCCCGTCCGGCACCACCCTGATCACCGAGGACTTCGCCGTACCGCCCGGCCGCCTGGCCGAGGCCTGCGAGGAACTCCTCGCCCTCCAGCGGCGGCACGGCTTCCAGGCGGCCGTCGCGGGTCACGCCGCGCACGGCAACCTGCACTTCCTGCTGACCTTCGACGCCGCCCGGCCGGAGGACGTCGAACGCTACGGCGCCTTCATGGCCGACTTCTGCCGCACCGTCACCGAGCGTTTCGACGGCTCCCTGAAGGCCGAGCACGGCACCGGCCGCAACATCGCGCCCTTCCTGGAGCAGGAGTGGGGCCCGGCGGCGACCGCGCTGATGTGGCGGATCAAGGCGCTGCTCGACCCGGGGGGCGTGCTCGCCCCGCACGTGATCCTGGACCGCGACCCGCGCGCCCACCTGCGCGGTCTGAAGACCATCCCGGCGATCGAGCCGGTCGCCGACCCGTGCATCGAGTGCGGCTTCTGCGAACCCGTCTGCCCGAGCCGCGACCTGACGACCACCCCGCGCCAGCGCATCGTGCTGCGCCGCGAGATGCTGCGCCAGGGCGCCGACTCCGCCGTCCTCGGCGCGCTGCTGGACGCGTACGGCTACGCCGCCGTCGACACCTGCGCGGGGGATTCGAGCTGCAAGCTCGCCTGCCCGGTCGGCATCGACACCGGCGCGATGATGAAGGACTTCCGGCACGCCCGGCACGGCCGCGCCCAGGAGCGGGCCGCCGCGTCCGCCGCGCGGCACTGGCGCACGGGCGAGCGCACCGCCCGCGGCGCGGTCGCCACCGCCGACGCGGTACGCAACCGGGTCGGTGACCGCCCGCTGGCCGCGGCCACCTCGCTGGCCCGGCGGGCGGCGGGCCGCGAGCTGATACCGGAGTGGCTGCCGGAGATCCCGGGCGCCGCGCCCGCCGCCCTGCCCCGTACCGCGAAGGACGGCGCCACCGCCGTCTACTACCCGGCGTGCGTCAACCGGGTCTTCGGCCCCGCCGACGAGGGGGCGGGCTGGCTGCCGCGCGCCCTGGTCACCGTCTCGGCGCGGGCGGGCCTGCCGGTGTGGATCCCGCCCGACGTCACGGGCACCTGCTGCGCGACGATCTGGCACTCCAAGGGCTACGCGGCGGGCAACGCGCTGATGGCCAACCGTGTCGTCGAGCACGCCTGGGCGTGGACCGGCGGCGGGCGGCTCCCGCTCGTCGTGGACGCGACGTCCTGCACGCTGGGCCTGGCCGCCGAGGTCGTCCCGTACCTCACCGAGGCCAACCGTGAGCTGCACCGCGAACTGACCGTCCTGGACTCCACGGTGTGGGCCGCCGAGCACGTCCTGCCCCGCCTGACCGTGACCGCCTCGCTGGACTCCGCGGTGCTCCACCCCACGTGCTCCGCCCAGCACCTCGGCGCCCCCGTCCCCGCCCTCGCCGCCGTCGCCGCGGCCCTCGCCCGCGAGGTCGTCACCCCGGTCGACGCGGGCTGCTGCGGCTTCGCGGGCGACCGCGGCATGCTCCACGAGGAACTGACCGCGTCCGCGACCCGTCCCGAGGCCGACGAGGTCACCGCCCGCTCCTACGGCGCCTACCTGTGCGCGAACCGCATGTGCGAGGTCGGCATGGCCCGCGCCACGGGCGAGCCGTACGAGTCGGTGATCCTCGCCCTGGAACGCGCGACCCGCTGAGCGGCGGACGCCGCGGACCGGCTCAGCCCGGCAGCGGCGGGTCCGGCGGGTGGACGGGGAGGGCGCGCGGCTGCGGGGCCAGCAGGAGCAGCACGACGTCGTCGGACAGGGAGCCGCCCGCGTGCCGCAGCAGGTCGGCGAAGACCCGCTCGACCGCGGCGTCGAGATCGTGCTCGGCGGCGGCGACGATCGGCCCGACCCGCTCGGCCAGCGGGTAGAACGTGCCGTCGAGCGGGCTGCGCGCCTCGATCACCCCGTCCGTGCACAGCACCAGGACGTCCCCCGTGGTGAGCGGCACGCGCCAGGCGACCGGCCCGTCGTCACCGGGCACGAGGTCGGCGAGGCCGAGCGGGGCCCACGGCTCGGGCGGGTCGAGTGTCTCGACCGCGCCGTCGCGCGCGACCCGCAGCGGCGCCACGTGCCCGTAGTGCAGCAGCTCGACGGAGCCGGGGGTGTCGAACTGGGCGAAGAGCGCGGTGATGAAGTCCCCGGTGCTGACGTGCCGCCCGACGCTGGTGTCCACCCGGCGGGCGACCGTGTCGAGCCCGCCCTCGTCGAACGCGGCCTCGCGGAAGGCGCCGAGCACGACCGCCGAGGTCTGCACCGCGGCCAGGCCCTTGCCGCGCACGTCCCCGATGAGCGCCCGCACCCCGTGCGGGGTCTCCAGCACCGCGTAGAGGTCGCCGCCGATCTGCGCCGCGTCGGCGGCGGACACGTACCGCACGGCGAGCCGCACCGGGCCGACCCGCGGGGCCGGCGGGCGCATCAGGGCGTGCTGCGCGGCCTCGGCGACGGACGCGATCGCGGTGAAGGCCTTCGCGCCCGTCTCCCGCCGCCACGCGATGTAGACGCTGAAGAGGCTGACGAGCGCGTACGCGAAGGCCTGGCCGAAGAAGACGTCGTGGTCGGGGATGTCGGTGATGCCGTCGTACGGGGCGAGCGCGGCCTGCACGAACAGGCCGAGCACGCCGACGAAGGCCGTCTTGCGCCAGCTGACGGTGATCGCGGCGAGCGGCGGGGCGACCACGATGCCGGGGGTGAGGAAGTGGTCCCGGCCGGCGATCAGGTCCGCGACGACGACCAGCCCGATGGTGGCCAGCGGCAGCGAAAGACCCAGGCGGGCCAGATACTCGCCCTCCACCCGCAGGAGGGCCTTCCTCAACCAGACAATCTTCACATGGTGAACCTATCCGCCCGTACCCGTGACGCCCGCGTTGCGCCCGGGTGATCGACACCGCTCCCTCCCGGAACGGCCCGGACGGCGGCGGGGTTCCCGGCCCGCGTGGGTGACGGCATGCCATCCGGGTCCGACGGGCCGTCATGTGTTGCGCCGGGTGAAGTTTCTGCGACAGATGGGGGCGATGGGGTGGCTGGGAGCGGGGTCGGCTCCCTACGGTCGACGTGTCCCTGTCAGCCCATCACGTCCCGCACGGGAGGACACTCGGTGCGAAAGAGTCTGCTCGCGACCGCCACCGCCGCCGTACTCGGCTACCTGCTGGTGATCCCCGCGTCCGCCGCGTCCGCCGGACCCGGCGCCCCCGGCATCGGCGACCCGTACTACCCCACGTACGGAAACGGCGGCTACGACGTCTCCCACTACGACCTCGACCTGCGCTACCAGCCCGCGACCGACACCCTGTCCGGCACCGCCACCATCCGCGCCACCGCCACGCAGGGCCTCACCTCCTTCGACCTCGACTTCGCCCTCACCGTCGGCAAGGTCACCGTCGACGGCCGCCCCGCGCACTTCGCGACCAGCGGCGAGCAGGAACTCGTCGTCACCCCCGACCGCACCCTGCCGCGCGGCCGCCCCTTCACCGTCACCGTCACGTACACCGGCGTGCCCTCCGGCGTGCAGCGCTACGGCTTCACGTCCTGGCAGCGCACCGCCGACGGCGGGGTCGCCGCCAACGAACCCGAATCGGCCTGGTGGTGGTTCCCCAGCAACGACCACCCGCTGGACAAGGCCACCTACGACGTGACCGTGCGCGTCCCCGAGGGCGAGCAGGCCATCAGCAACGGCCTGCTCGTCTCCCAGCACACCGCGGGCGGCTGGACCGGCTACCACTGGCGGCAGGACGCCCCCCAGGCCACCTACCTCGCCACGCTCGCCGTCGGCCACTTCGACATCACCCACAGCCGCACCCGCACCGGCGTCCCCGTCATCAACGCGTACAGCACCGCGCTGCCCGCCACCACCGCGGCGAACGCCCGCAAGGGCGTCGAGCAGACCGCCGACATCATCGACTTCCTCAGCACCTGGTTCGGGCCCTACCCCTTCGACGCGGCCGGCGGCTACGTCCCCGACGTCCCCTCGCACTTCTCCCTCGAAGCGCAGACCCGCGTCTTCTACAGCCCCTCCGTCTTCGCCACCGCCGACGGCAACGGCACGGTCGCGCACGAGCTGTCCCACCAGTGGTGGGGCGACGACGTCTCGCTGGAGCGGTGGTCCGACATCTGGCTCAACGAGGGCTTCGCCACGTACGGCAGCTGGCTGTGGGCCGAGCACCAGGGCGGCCCCACGACCCAGCAGGCCGCCCGCCAGACGTACGACTCCTACCCGGCCGACGACCCCTTCTGGACGGTGAAGCCGGGCGACCCGGGGCCGGACAAGCAGTTCGACGACGCGGTGTACGACCGCGGCGCCGTCGCGATCCAGGCCCTCCGCACGACGATCGGCGACCCCGCGTTCCGCGCGCTCCTGCGCGCGTGGCCCGCGCAGCACCGCTACGGCAACGGGACGATCGCCGAATTCCGCGCCCTCGCGGAGCGGCTCTCCGGCCGCGACCTCGGCACCTTCTTCACGACGTGGCTCTACACGCCGCTGAAGCCCAGCGCCCTGCCGGGCGCGTAACCGGGGGAGCGCCCCGGGCTGCCCCTTGCGGTGGCACGCGCGATCTTCCGTGCGTTGTGGCTGGCCGCGCAGTTCTCCCCCAGAGCTTCGCCTGGGGGTACCCCCACGCGCCCCTGGTGTGTCGCCCCGCGCCGCAAGCGCGAGCCCCTGCGGGGGCGGCCCCTCGCGCACGAGGGCGAGCGTTTTTAGGGGCGCGAGGAACTGCGCGCTCAGCCCCCACCGGCCGGAAGGGGGTGTGCCACCGCAAGTGGCAATCACCCAGGGGCGCGTGGGGGTACCCCCAGGCGAAGCTCTGGGGGAGAACTGCGCGAGCAACCATCCACCGGCCGTAAGGTCCCACGGGGAGGGACGGGGCAGGCCGGGGGGGCTGGGGTGCGGCACCATAGGGGCCGGGGTCGACGGAAGGAGCCCAAGACGGTGAGCGCGCTGCAAGCGGATTGCGCGAAGTGCTTCGGGCTGTGCTGCGTCGCCCTCGCCTTCACGCGCTCCGCGGACTTCCCGCGGGACAAGGCACCCGGCGAGGCGTGCGAACACCTCGACGGCTCGCACAGGTGCGGCATCCACGACCGGCTGCGCGACCGCGGCTACGCGGGCTGCACCGCGTACGACTGCTTCGGTGCGGGCCAGAAGATCTCCCGGCACACCTTCGGCGGGCGCGGCTGGCGCGACGCGGCAGACGGGGGCCGGGCGATGTTCGCGGTGCTGCCGGTCGTGCGGCAGCTGCACGAGCTGCTGCGCTACCTCGCGGATGTGCGGGCGCTGCCCGCGGCCGAGAGGCTGCACCCGGCGGCCGCGGCGGCGGCGGAGCGGGTCGAGGCGCTGAGCCTGGGCGGCGCGGACGAGCTGCTCGCGCTGGACGTCGCCGCCGAGCGGGCCCGGGTCGTGCCGGTGCTGCGGGAGGCCTCCGCGCTGGCCCGCGCGCGTTTTCCGCGGGCCCGCGCGCTGGGCGGCGCCGACCTCGCGGGGGCGAGGCTGCGCCGCGCCGATCTGCGTGGCGCGGAATTGCGCGGGGCCCTGCTGGTGGGCGCGGATCTGCGGGGTGCGGACCTGCGGTCCGCGGATCTGATCGGCGCGGACGTGCGGGGCGCGGATCTGCGGGCGGCGGATCTGCGCGGCGCGCTGTTCGTGACCGCCACCCAGCTCGGCGGGGCGGCCGGTGACGCGGCGACCCGCCTTCCGGACGGCCTGGGCCGTCCCGCCCACTGGGCCTGAGCCGGGTACGAGAAAGAGGCCCGTACGCAGTGCGTACGGGCCTCGGTGGTGCGCCGCCAGGGACTCGAACCCCGGACCCGCTGATTAAGAGTCAGCTGCTCTAACCAACTGAGCTAGCGGCGCAACGAGGACAACTATACGTCCTCCGGAGGGGTGCCGATGACCACTCTTCCGGGGGACCCGCGGGCGCGGCTCAGATGCTCATGGAGAGCAGGACGGGCGCGGCCCGCTCGTTGAGGGTGTCGACGGCGGGGCGCAGCCGGTGGGCCTTGGCGAGCGGCATCGACAGGGCCAGGCACGCCACCGTCTTGCCTATGGTGACCGGGATCGCCGCGCACACCGTGCCGACCGCGTACTCCTGGAGGTCGAGTGTCGGGACGCTCGCGGGCTGCCGCTCCAGTTTGGTGAGCAGGGCGCGGTCGTCGATCTCGGTGCGGGAGGTGAGGCGGGCGGGGCGGTGCCGGGAGAGGTGCTCCAGCCGCCCGTTGTGGTCGAGCTGGGCGAGCAGGCACTTGCCGACGGCGCTGGCGTGGGCGGCCGAGCGGAAGTCGACCCACTCGTTGACCTTGGGGGCGTCGGGACCGGCCGCGAAGTCGATGATGTTGACCTCGCCGTCGTCGTAACGGCTGAAATAGACCGCCGCTCCGACCTCGTCGCGCAGCTCGACGAGAATGGCCTGGAGTTTTTCGGCGAGGGCGTCGTCGTGGTTGGCCGCGCCGAGCAGCACCAGGGACTCGCCGACGACGTAGCCGCCGCCGGGCAGGAATCCGAGATAACGCTCGCGTCGCAGCATGGCGAGGAGCTGGCCGAGGTACGCGACGGGTACCCCGATCTCCTTGGCGAGCTGGTCGGCGGTGACGCCGTGCCGGTGCGAGTCGACGGCTTCCAGTACGCGCAAGGCGTGCTGGACCGCGTAGACCGGCGCGGTCTGTCGGTGCTCAAGCGCCACGGTAGCCCCCTGCAGGTGTGACCGTTTGCGTCCCGGTCGTCGCTGCTGGTCACGGCTCGTGCCCGGATGTGGGTGGAGCCGGCAGTCCGACCGGTTTCCACGATAGCCCCAAAGCCGTTATGGGAAGAGGAGGTTGGCGCGTTCTTCCCGTGACCGCGGCCGTATATGCAGGAAGGGGCCTGTCTGGCATATGCCGACGGCATTGCCCGATTTCCGGATGCAGCGATTTCCGGCCGGGAACAACCCCGCGGTCGCTCCGGTTGTCCTTTTCCGGAGCATTCCGCGCGCCCGGCGCGCGCGGGCCGAGTGCCACGAGCGGCACGCAGGAGCAACGAGGAGGCATCGGCCGTGGGTGACGAGCAGGCCCGAACGGACGGCGGTAGGAACGGCGGGACGGACGGCCGTACGGGTGGTGGCGGGCAGCGGGAGCGGCGCCCCGCCGGGCACGGGATCCGCGGGGTGGTCCGCGGCAGCGCGCCCGTACCGCTGTCGGTGCTGGACCTCCTGGGGGTCGGGGCCGGGCTCACGGCGGGCGACGCGCTGCGCACCAGCGTGGAGATCGCCAGGACCGCGGAGACGCGCGGCTACCACCGGATGTGGGTGGCCGAGCACCACTCGATGCCGGGTGTGGCCAGTTCCTCGCCCGCGGTCATCCTGGCCCACCTGGCGGCCCACACCCGCACGCTGCGGCTGGGCTCGGGCGGGGTGATGCTGCCCAACCACGCGCCGCTGGTGATCGCGGAGCAGTTCGGCACCCTGGAGGCGCTCGCCCCCGGGCGGATCGACCTGGGCCTGGGCCGCGCGCCCGGCACGGACGGGGCGACGGCGGCGGCGCTGCGCCGTACCGAGGGCCTGCACGAGGGTGCGGACGACTTCCCGCAGCAGCTCGCCGAGCTGACCCGGTTCCTGGACGACGACTTCCCGCCCGGTCACCGCTTCTCCCGGATCCACGCGGTGCCCGGCCCGGTGCAGGGCAGCGCGGAGGGCGGGGTGCAGTCGCCGGACCGGCCGAGCATCTGGCTGCTGGGCTCGTCCGGGTTCAGCGCCCAGCTGGCCGGGGCGCTGGGGCTGCCGTTCTCCTTCGCGCACCACTTCTCCGCGCACAACACCATCCCGGCGCTCGCGCTCTACCGCGAGTCCTTCCGGCCCTCGGAGGTGCTGGACCGCCCGTACGCCTCGATCGGGGTGTCGGCGCTGGCGACCGAGGACCCGGAGGAGGCCCGCCGCCAGGTGATGGCGGGCGCGCTGGGGATGCTGCGGCTCCGGATGGGCCGGCCGGGGCTGACTCCGACGCCGGAGGAGGCGGCGGCGTATCCGTTCAGCCCCGCGGAGGAGGAGTTCCTGTCGTCCTGGACCGGCAACGTCATCCACGGCGACCCGCAGACGGTGCGCACCGGGCTCGACGAGCTGGTCGCGCGGACCGGTGCGGACGAGCTGGTGATCACCGCGAACGCGCACACACCGGACGTCCGGCTGCGTTCGTACGACCTCATCGCGGACGCGTACGGGTTCCCCAAGGACGTCTCCGCGAGTTAATTGCCGGTAACTCGCGACCCGGTGGTCCAACGCCGAACCGACCGCGGGGCTGAACATCACGCAGGGTCAAAGCCGCTCGTCACCCGGTTGACGAGCGGCTTTGCTCATGTCGTGAACTGACAACGGGCCGCGCCGGGCCGGAAATTGGTCTAGTCCTGGCTTTGGTTCAGACCATTGACGTGCACTTGATCAGGGGACTATCCATACCCCGCAGCCCCCTGTTGTTCCTCCCTCTCCCCCCGGAGGTTCTTGTGCAGTCCAGGAAGAGAGCGTTCGTGGCCGCGGCCACGAGCGCCGCGCTCGCCCTCGGCGCGCTCACCGCGCTCGTCGGCGGACTCGGCACCGCCCAGGCGGAGTCGTCCTCGACGGCGGCCCAGCCCGCCGCGGCGGCGGCAGCGTCGAGTGGCGGTGTCAACATCGCCTACTACGACCAGTGGAGCATCTACGGCAACGCCTTCTACCCCAAGAACCTCGACACCGAGGGCATCGCCGGCAAGCTCGACATCCTCAACTACTCGTTCGAGAACATCGACCCGACGAACCTCACCTGTTTCGAGGCCACGAAGGCGTCCGACTCCACGAACGAGAGCAACCCCAACGCCGGTGACGGCGCGGGCGACGCCTTCGCCGACTACCAGAAGTCCTTCGGGTCGGACATCAGCGTCGACGGTGTCGCCGACACCTGGAACCAGCCGCTGGTCGGCAACTTCAACCAGCTGAAGAAGCTCAAGGCGAAGTACCCGAACCTGAAGATCGTCATCTCGCTGGGCGGCTGGACCTACTCCAAGTACTTCTCGGACGCCGCCGCGACCGACGCCAGCCGCAAGAAGCTGGTCAGCTCCTGCATCGACATGTTCATCAAGGGCAACCTCCCCGTGCAGGGCGGCTACGGCGGCACCGGCGCGGCCGCGAACATCTTCGACGGCTTCGACCTGGACTGGGAGTACCCGGGCTCGCCCAACGGTCACGTCGGCAACCACTACAGCCCGAACGACAAGGCCAACTTCACCAAGCTGGCCCAGGAGTTCCGCACCGAGCTGGACGCCTACGGCGCGGCCAACGGCGGCAAGAAGATGCTGCTGACCGCGGCGATGCCGTCCGGCCAGGACAAGATCGCGAACATCGAGACCGACAAGATCGGCCAGTATCTCGACTACGCGAACATCATGACGTACGACATGCACGGCGCCTGGGACGCCACCGGGCCCACCAACTTCCAGGACCCGCTGTACCAGTCGCCGAGCGACCCCTCCACCGCGGTCGCCCCGGGCACCGAGAAGTACAGCGTCGACCACGCCATCACGGCCTGGACGAGCGGCAACTCGGCGTACGGCATCCCCGGCGGCTTCCCCGCGAACAAGATCACCATGGGCTACCCGACGTACTACCGCGGGTGGACCGGCGTGAGCGCGGGCAGCAACCACGGCCTCTACTCGTCGGCCTCCGGGCCGTCCCAGGCGCGCGGCATCAGCCAGGTCGCGGGCACCGCGTACTACAAGGAGCTGACCGGCGTCGTCGACAACCCCGCCGACACCTTCTACGACCCGGCCACGCAGTCCAACTGGTTCTACAACGGCAACGAGTTCTGGACCGGCCTCGGCGCCCAGGCCATCCAGGCCAAGGCGGACTACGCGCACTGCCACGGGCTCGCCGGCTCGATGATGTACTCGCTGCTCGACCTGGACCCGGCGGCCACCCTCTTCAACAAGATCGTGGCGGCCACGAAGGGCTCGGCCTCGGGCTGCTCGTCCCCGACGACCCCGCCGACCACTCCGCCCACGACGCCGCCGACGACCCCGCCGACGACGCCGCCCACCACTCCTCCGACCACGCCCCCGACCACTCCGCCGGGCGGCACCTGCACCCTGCCCTCCTGGTCGGCCTCGGCCGTCTACGTCGGCGGCAACCAGGTCTCGTGGAAGAGCCACAAGTGGCAGGCCAAGTGGTGGACCACCAACGAGGAGCCCGGTACGACCGGTGAATGGGGAGTCTGGCAGGACCTCGGTTCCTGCTGATCCCTCCGGGGGCCGGCCGGAAATCGGTCGGCCCCACCCCGGGGCCCGCGTCCTCCCTCCCCCCGAGGATGCGGGCCCCTTCGGGGTGCCCGGCGGCGCACGGGGGTGCCACTCGCGGCGGCGCGCGACCTTCCCGCCGTCGTGGCCGGTCGCGCAGTTCTCCCCCAGAGCTTCGCCTGGGAGGTACCCCCACGCGCCCCAGATGGTTGCCGCCCTGCGCAGCAGCGGCCCCCGCTAGCGGATGAGCCGAGCGATCGCGTCCGGCGCGACAGGCCGGGAGTAGTGCCACCCCTGACCCGTGTCGCAGCCGATACGGCGGAGCCGCTCCGCCTGCTCCGCGTTCTCCACGCACTCCGCCGTCACCGTCAGGCCGAGGCGGTGGGCGAGCTGGACGAGGGCCTCGACGATCGTCTCGTCCGCGGGGTTGGG
Source organism: Streptomyces sp. NPDC021224 (assembly GCF_044332905.1). Classification (NCBI taxonomy): domain Bacteria; kingdom Bacillati; phylum Actinomycetota; class Actinomycetes; order Kitasatosporales; family Streptomycetaceae; genus Streptomyces; species Streptomyces sp. NPDC021224. Next base: position 159,131 of record NZ_JBIRPW010000005.1, read on the forward strand.
GTGCTCGGCGGAGCGGAAGCCCTGCACGAAGGAACCGTCGAGCTTGAGGGCGGAGACGGGCAGCCGGCTGAGGTAGGCGAGGTTGGAGTAGCCCGTGCCGAAGTCGTCGATGACGATGCGCACGCCCATCTCGTGGAGCGCGTGCAACGCCTGGAGCGGGCGCCCGGCGGAGCCCATGAGCGCGGACTCGGTCAGCTCCAGCTGGAGCAGCCGCGGCGGCAGGCCGGTCTCGTCGAGGATCGCGGCGACGTCGGCGACCAGGTCGGAGTCCCACATCTGGCGCACCGCCACGTTGACGCTGACCGCGGGCGGGGCGTCGGGGTGGGCGAGCTGCCAGGCGCGCGCCTGCCGGCAGCCCTCGGCGAGCACCCAGCGGCCGAGCTGGACGATCGAGCCGTCCTCCTCGGCCAGGCCGATGAAGCGGTTCGGCGACAGCCGCCCGAAGTGCGGGTGCTCCCACCGCACCAGTGCCTCGACACCGCGCAGTTCGCCGGTGTCGAGGGCGATCAGCGGCTGGTAGTCGAGCACGAACTCGCCGCGCTCGACGGCCTGCCGCAGGGTGCGGCTGAGCGCCTGGCGGGTCATCCGGTGTTCGTTGCGCTCGGGGTCGAAGAGCGTCCAGCGGGCCTTGCCGTCGGCCTTGGCCCAGTACAGCGTGGTGTCGGCGGCCTGCATGAGCCCGGTGGCGGAGCTGCCGGGCGCCTCGCGTTCGACGACGCCGATGCTCGCGGACACCGCGAGCCGCTGCCCGGCGATGTCGAAGGGCTGCTGGAGGGCGGTGAGAACGGATTCGGCGAGCGCGGTCGCCTGCCCGGTGCCGGTGGAGTCGCGCACCAGCAGCGCGAACTCGTCGCCCCCGAGCCGGGCCACGAGGTGCCCGCCGGGCTCGGCGCAGGCCTGGAGCCGGCGGGCGACGGCGGCGAGCAGCTCGTCGCCGACCCGGTGGCCGAGGGTGTCGTTGACGGCCTTGAAGCCGTCGAGGTCCAGGTAGCACAGGCCGATACGTCCCGCGCCGCGGCCCGCCGCGCTGTCGCACGCGTCGGTGAGGCGTTCGAAGAACAGTGCCCGGTTGGGCAGTTTGGTGACCGGGTCGTGCATCCGCAGATGCCGCAACTGCTCGCGCAGCGCGTCCCGTTCGCCGATGTCCTCGACGGTCAGCAGCAGCGGGCGGGCGCCGGTGCGCGACAGCGTGATCTCGGCGAGCAGCGCGCCCCCGTCGTCCTGCCGGGTGATGCGGCGGGTGCAGCGCAGTTTGTCGCGGCGGCCGGTCAGCACGTCGTGGAAGGCGGCCCGGGCGTGCGGGTCGCCCGCCAGGCCGAGCAGCGGGCCCGCGCCGACGGCGGCCAGGCGCTCGGGTGCGGCGCCCAGCAGGGTGGCGAGCGCCGGGTTGGCGGCGAGCACGTCGCCCTCGGGGGAGACCAGCGCCATCGCGGCCCTCGCCACGGCGAAGGCGGCCCGGTAGTCGCGCAGCTCGGCCTCGTCGCGAGCTGCGGTGCCGCGTGGGCGTGGGGCAGACGTGTGACTCTGTGTGATGACCTGTGCTGTGCTGTCGGGGTCGACGCCGGGGCCGCCCGCGGGTCCGCCCATGGCCTGCTCCCCGTGTCGCGCTCGTCTCGCACGCGATCATATGGGCTGGCGGAGCGGGCGATCCAGCGTCGCCGTGGTGATTCTCCGCACGCGCTCCGGCGCACCGACCGTTTCTGCTCGAATCGGTGACGGTCCTGACCGATTCCCCGTCAGCGTCACGGAACGTAATGCCGCCCGCCGTGCGGGTGTTCGGCTCCGGAGGCCCGTGCGCGGCCCCGTGCGCCACCCGGCCGGCGCAGCCGAACGCCGCATGTCACCGCAAAACCGCGCAGAGTGGACGAGGTGTCCCGAACGGGCCCACGAACCCTCCCCGGAGGTCCATGTGCGGCGGTCAGGCATTCCGGCAGGCGACACGCCGGGCGGCGGCGTCGTCCGCTCCGCGCGTGCCGCGGCGGACGCGCCGGGGCGCCCGCGCGGGGCGCGTGCGCTGGCCGCCGGGTCGTGCGTGCTGGGCGCGATCGTCGCCTGGACGCTCGGCACCGGACCCGCCGCGCACGCCGCGCCCGTGGCCGCGTGCCTGCTGCCGCGCACCGCGGCCCACCACTCCGAGGGCCTGGTGGATGCGGCGGGCCCCGTCCAGGCGGGCACCCCGCCCGCGGGCTACCCCCGGGCGCAGGGGGACGTGAACGCGCTCATGGTCTTCCTGTCCTTCCCCGACTCCCCGCCCGCGCTCACCCCGGCGCAGGTCGCCGCCGACCACTACCCGGCGACCGCGCGGTTCTGGTCCGCGGCCTCCGGCGGGCGCTTCCGGCTGCACCTGCACACCGAGGACCGCTGGCTGACGATGCCGCGCTCGGCCACCGCGTACCGCATCAACCGCGACTGGCGCGCCGCCGACCGCACGGCCTACCTGCGCGACGCGCTGACCGTCGCCGACCCGGCGGTCGACTTCCGCGGCTACGACGTCGTCTACCTCGTCGCCGACCCGGACGCGCCCGGCGTGGACTCCGACGCCACCAAGGTCGTCAACCTCGCCCGCCCCGTGACCCTCGACGGCAACCCGCTCGCCCGGCTGGTGACCGTCTTCGAGCGCCACCCGCCCGACCGCAACGTGCTCGCCCACGAGACCGGCCACGTCTTCGACCTGCCCGACCTCTACGACCGCCCGCCGGCCGGCAGCACCGCCGACTGGGACACCCAGGTGGGCGACTGGGACCTGATGGGCAGCCAGTTCGGACTGGCCCCCGAGCCCTTCGCCTGGCACAAGTGGAAGCTCGGCTGGCTGCGCCCCGGCCAGGTCGGCTGCGTCGCCGGCCCCGGCACGTCCTACTACGACCTCGCCCCCGACGAGTCGCCCGGCGGCGGCACCAGGCTGCTGGTGCTGCGCACCGGCCCGGACAGCGTGCTCGCGGTCGAGGCCCGGACGCGTACCGGAAACGACGCGGACGCGTGCCGCACCGGCGTGCTGCTCTACCGGGTGCGCGCGGACCGCGAGTCCGGCGACGGGCCGGTCACCGTGGTCGACGGCCACCCGGGCAGCTCGGCGTGCGCGGCCACCTCCGTCTACCCGCCGCTGGCCGACGCGCCGCTCGGGGTGGGGGAGTCCTGGGCGCTGCCCGACGGCAGCGTCCGGGTGACCGTCACCGGCCGCGAGCCGGACGGCGACTGGGCGGTCAGGGTCACCCAGCGTGCGACCGGCGCCGGGGAGGCCGCCCGCGATGCCTGACGCCCCCGGCCTCCCGGGCCTCCCCGGCGGCCCCGGCCCCTCCGGCGGAGGGCGGGGGGCCGCCGTGCGGGGGCTGCGCCGCGGGGTGCGGCTCGCGGCGCTGGGGGCCGCGGGGATGCTCGCCGTCGGGAGTTCGGTGTCGGCCGGCGGCGGCCCGCCCGCGCTGCCCGCCTCCCCGCCCGCCGCCCGGCCGTGCGCTCTGCGGGCCGTGCCCGGCGTGGCGATGTCCGAGGGCTTCCCGGACTCCACGGCCCGCGGCCCGGACGCGGAGTTCGCCCCGTCCACCGGCACCGTGCGCGCCCTGACCCTGCTGATCGACTTCCCCGACGCGCACGCCCCGTACAGCGCGGCCGAGCGCTACGCCGAGTTCTTCCCGGCGGTCAGGCAGTGGTACGCCACCGCCTCGTACGGCCGGCTCGACTACGAGTCCACCCCGGTGCTGCGCTGGATACGCATGCCGCGGCCTTTCAGCGCGTACGGGATAGGCCGCGGCTACGGGTGGGACGCGCACACCGCGATGATGCGCGACCTGCTCAAGGCCGCCGACAAGAGCATAGATTTCCGCGGCTACGACCTGGTCAACGTCCTGGTCACACCCAACGCGGGCCCGCCCGCCGACGAGGCGGTGCTGTCGGTCACCTGGACCGGCGCCTCGGTGGCGACCACCGACGACGGCGCCCAGCTGAACAAGGTCTCGCTGATATACGGTCACGACCAGTCCGGCTCACGCGTCCTCAGCCACGAGAACGGCCACGCCTTCGGACTGCCCGACCTCTACTCCGCCGACGACTTCCCGCGCACCGACCGGCTCGCCGGGCAGTGGGACACCATGTCCCTGGACTGGGGCCTGCAGGGCGACCTCTTCGCCTGGCACAAGTGGCGGCTCGGCTGGCTCACCGACCGGCAGATCTCCTGCGTCACCGCGCGCGGCGCGGACACGTACACGCTCAGCCCCGTGGAAGTGCCCGGCGGGCGCAAGGCCGTCGTCGTCCCGTACGGCCCGACCCGGGTCCTCGTGCTGGAGGCGCGGGCCGCGGTCGGCGACGACAACGACGCCTGCCGGCAGGGGATACTCGCCTACCGCGTACGCACCGACGTCGACTCCGGCAAGGGCCCGGTCACCGTCCTCGACGGCCATCCCGGCACCTCCGCCTGCGACTTCAGCAGCGGCGCCTTCAACTCCCTCAACGACGCGCCCTTCACCGCGGGCCAGGCGTACACCGACAAGGCGTCCGGCGTGACCTTCCGGGTGCAGCGGCGCGACGCGGCGGGCGACTGGACGATACGCGTCACCCGCCGCTGAAGTGCACCGCTCAGCCGAGCAGTTCCGCCTCAAGGGTGATGTTCACACCCGCGAGCGCCTTGCTGACCGGGCAGTTCTCCTTGGCGTTCTGCGCGGCGGCCGCGAAGTCCTCGGCGGACAGACCGGGCACGCGGGCCTGCACCTTCAGCACGATGCCGGTGATGCCCTCACCGGGCTGGAAGGTGACGTTCGCCTGCGTCTCCACGCTCTCCGGCGGGGTGCCCGCACCGGCCAGGCCGTGCGAGAGCGCCATCGAGTAGCAGGAGGAGTGGGCCGCGGCGATCAGCTCCTCGGGGCTGGTCTTGCCGTTGGCCGCCTCGGCGCGCGAGGGCCAGGAGACCTCGTACTTGCCGACGCCCGACGAGTCGAGCGAGACGGTGCCTGCGCCGCCCATCAGCGGGCCCTGCCACTGGGTGGTAGCGGTGCGGGTGGTTGCCATGATCAAGCCTCCATCGGATACGGACCGTCGGTCGCGGCTGCGCCGCCCTGTGAACGCTACCCGGTCCCGCCGCTGTTCCCCCGGCAGCCCGGACCGATCCGCCGGGGCCGCGCGCTCTCAGCCCAAGTGGCCGGTGTCGTTCCAGCGTTCGACGGCCGGCTGCCCGTAGGCCCAGCCCAGCACCGACAGCGACGCCGGCTCCAGCCGCAGGGAGGCGCCGAAGGACGGCGGCAGGCCGAGCCAGCGCGCGCCCAGCATCCGCAGCACATGGCCGTGCGCGAAGACCAGCACGTCGTGGTGGCCGGAGCGGACCCGGTCGATCACCTCGTCCACACGCGCGGCCACGTCGTCGGGCGACTCGCCGTTCGGCACGCCGTCGCGCCAGATGAGCCACCCCGGGCGCAGCGCCTGGATCTCGGCGGGCTTGAGGCCCTCGTAGTCGCCGTAGTGCCACTCCAGGAGCGCGTCCCACTCCTTGGCCTCGTCGCCGAAGCCCGCCAGCTCGCACGTCTCGGACGCCCGCACCAGCGGGCTGGTGCGTACCTCGGTGCCGGGCAGGCCGTGCCAGGGCGCGCCCGCGAGCCGCTCGCCGAGCAGCCGCGCGGTGCGGCGCCCCTCGTCGGTCAGCGGGATGTCGGTACGCCCGGTGTGGCGGCCGGACAGGGACCATTCCGTCTGGCCGTGGCGGACCAGAAGGATGCGCGCAGCCATGCGGTGCGGCCTCTCGTGTCGTGCGAAGAACGGAAAATCCCATCATCGCTCAGACGCGCGCGGCGCGCCCGCCGGGGGCCGCGGGGCCGGACCGCCCCGGTACGGGGTCAGGCCCGCCGGGCGCGCGGGAGCAGGCCGCAGAGCAGGCCGTCGAGCCCGTACTCGTACTGCGCGGTGCCCTCGTTGCGGTCGCACAGCAGCTCCGGCCCGAGGGCCACCAGCGCCGGGTAGGCGTCCGGGTCCAGCGCCGCGATCGTGGACAGCACCCGCTCGCGTACGCCCTCCTTGCCCAGTGCGCGCGAGCGCCGGGTGTTCCACAGCGCGGAGCCGACCGTGTACTGCATGAGCGCCACGTGCGCGTGGGCCGCGTCCTCGTGGCCGAGCCCGGCCTGCTGCAGCAGCGCGAGCATCCGGTCGATCAGGCCGATCGCGTCGTCCCCGCGCAGCGGCCGTCCGGCCAGCAGTTCCAGCGCGGACGGATGATCGGTGAACAGCCGATATACCCCGAGGCACACCTCGCGCAATTCACTGCGCGGATCGCCGGAACGCCCCTGCGGAAGCTCTATCGTGTCCAGCAGCCGCTGGGCCACGGCGTCACTGATCTCGTCCTTGCCCCGGAAGTGCGAGTAGACGGCCATCGTGCCGACACCGAGCTGCTGGGCGAGGCCGCGCATGGTGAAGGCCTCGGCGCCGTCGCGGTCCAGCAGGGTCAGCGCGGCATCGAGGATACGGTCGGGGTTGAGCGAGTTGCGTGGGGCACGGCGCCGTGGGGGGCGGACCGGCTGGGTGGTGGACATCGGCTTGTCTGTTTCACGTCCTTCGCGATCACGCGGGGCGGGGAGGGCAACCCGGAGCGTCCTCACCGCGTCCTCCGCGGTGCATGCTTACCCCCCGCGCTGGGTGGTTGAACACCGTACGAGCGCTGAACGCCGCATAAACTCGGGGTTTCATCGCTTTTGCCGGGGCGGTGTGCGTACGGTTTACCGTACGTCGTACGGTAGAGGGTACGTCACAAGTCCATGACCGCAGCCCGCGGCCTTCGGAGAACCTGGAGAGACGCCCGCAATGACGATCACCGCCGCCGCGCCGCGAGCTGCCGCCTACCGCGGCAGGCTGCGCTGGTGGACCGAGCTGCCGTTGATTGCCGTGGTCTACGCGCTGTACTCCGGCGCGCGTCTGCTGGTGCGCGGTGACGTGGACGACGCTGTCGAGCACGGTGCGGACATCCTGCACTTCGAACAGCTGACCCACCTCGACCCCGAGCGCTGGTTCAACCGGCTCTTCACGCACCACGCCTTCCTGGGCGTCCCCGCGGACTTCATGTACGCGTCGATGCACTACATCGTCACCCCGACGATCCTGGTCTGGCTCTGGCTGCGCCGCCCCACCCACTACCGGCAGGCCCGCACCTGGCTGATGATCTCCACGCTCATCGGCCTGGTCGGCTTCACGACCATGCCCACCGCGCCGCCCCGGCTGCTGCCCGGGGCGCACGGCTTCATGGACACCATGGCCCAGTACGGCAGCTACGGCTGGTGGGGCACCGACGCGAGCGCCCCGCGCGGCCTCGGGCACCTCACCAACGAGTACGCCGCCATGCCCAGCCTGCACGTCGGCTGGTCGCTGTGGTGCGGCATCATGCTCTTCCGCTACGGCCGCAACACCTTCGTCCGCGTCCTCGGCGTGCTCTACCCGCTGACCACCGCGATGGTCGTCATGGGCACCGCCAACCACTACCTCATGGACGCGGCCGCAGGCGTCGCCACGATGGGCGTCGGCTTCCTGCTCTCCAGGCCCGCGCTGCGGGTGCTCGACCACTACCACGCGAAGCTCCGCCCGGCGGCGGCCGCGGCCCCCGCCCCTGTGGCTGCCACCGCCGAGCCCGCCGCGTCGGCGAAGGTCCCGGCCCCGCGCCCGGCCACCCCCGCGCAGCCGCCGGCCGAGCCCGCGGAAGCAGCCGCCGACCCGGATCCGGATCCGGGTCCGATTCCGGACCCGGCCGCCGATCCGGACGGCACGCAGGCGCAGGGGCGCAGCGAGCCCAGCAGAGCGTAGGAAGAGCGTGCCGCGGGGCCCGCCGGACGACACCGTCCGGCGGGCCCCGCGCCGTGTTCCACCTCGTCGGCGGGCTGCGGTCGTCCGTGGCCGGGGCGTTCGGCGGGCTGCGGTCGTCCGTGGCCGGGGCGTTCGGCCGGTGTCGCGACCCGCGCGACGGGCGGAGCCGGGGGCCGGTTGTCGTAGCCGGGTGCCACACTTGCGCGGGTGAGCACTACGCACCACACACTGCGGGAGCGGCTGGCCGTGCTGCGCGGCCCCGACACCGCCGCCCGGCCGCTCGACGCGCGGGCGCTCGCCGCCCTCGCCGCCAACCCCGGCTGCCGCCGCCGCTCCCTGCTGGACGCCGCGGGGGTCGACAAGGGGGCCGTCGCCGAAGCGCTGGGCGCGCCCGCCCGCTTCGGCCAGTCCCGCTTCGCCTTCTCCCGCGGCCACGCCTTCGAGGCCCGCGTCAAGGCCGACGGCTGCGCCGAACTGCTGCGGCTGCTGGGCGCCGACGGGGAACGCGCGGAGGTCCCCGACCTCGCCGCGGCAGGACCCGAGGGCCGCACCGCCCGCACCCGGATCGCCCTCGCCGAGGCCCCGCGCGGCCGCTGGACGCTGCTGGACCACCCGCTGCTCGCCCTCGACGTCGCCGGCTCCACGGTCTTCCTGGAGCCCGACGCGGTGGCCGTCGCCCCGGACGGCGTCTGGACCGTCGTCGAGATCAAGTCCTTCCCCATCCTGGACGGCGCCGCCGACGCGATGAAGGTCGGCGCCGCCGCGCGGCAGGCCGCGGTGTACGTCCTCGCGCTCGACGCGGTCGAACCCGGCCGCACGCGCAGCGACGTCCTGCTCGTCTGCCCCAAGGACTTCTCCAACCTCCCCACCGCGGACAGCGTCGACGTCCGCAAGCAGCTCGCCGTCACCCGGCGGCAGCTGACCCGCCTCACCCGCATCGAGGAGATCGCGGCGCTGCTCCCCGAGGGCACGACCTTCGACCCCGCCGCGCCCCGCCCCGACCTCGCCGCCTCCGTCGAAGCCGTGCCCGCCGCGTACGCCCCCGAGTGCCTGTCCAGTTGCGAACTGGCCTTCCACTGCCGGGAGCGGGCCCGCGCGGCGGACTCCGTCGAGGCGCTGGGCCGCGCCCTGCGCGCCGACCTCGGAGCCCTCACCACGCTGGAGGCCGTCCGCGCCGCCGCCCTCGCCCCGCCGGACACCCCCACGGACGACCCCGCCGTCCGCGCCCTCCGCCGCGCCGCCACCCTCCGCGCGGAGGCCCTCACCGAGGCGGCGTCATGAGCACGCTGTGCTGCGCCGCGCCCCGTCCTGCCTCGTGCGGTGTCACCCGCGACCAGCCCCCACCGGGGGAGAGTGGACACGCGACCGCGCGGGGAACTGCGCGGCAAGCCCCCGCGCACCCGCAGGCACGCTCCCACCGCAGGTGGCAGCCCCGGCGCGGGGAGGCCGCGTGAGCCTCATGAATGTGCTGGCGCGGGCGGAAGCCGCGGGATGTGGCCGGGCGGTCCCCGCCGCAACGGCACGACACCGCCACCTGTCGCAAAGCCCCATCGTCCTCGTCCCGCTCACGACCGCCGGCGAGGCGGGCGCACCGCTGGGCGCCATGGTGGGCACCGACCGCGCCGAGCCGACGCTCCTGGTCGTCCCGCAGCCGCTCGACCGCGAGCAGCGGTTCGCGTTCTTCGCGGGGCTCGCCGCCGCGGTCCTGCCGGTGGTGGACGCGTACGCGGACGACGTCGAGACGGAGCCGGCGACGCGCAACCGGGAAGAGACCGAGGTGTGCGCGGACGCCCCGCAGGTGATCGTGCCGAACGGCGCGGCCCTGGAGTACGTGCGGCTGATGGGCCGCTCGACCCGCTATCTGCGCACCGTCGAGGACGCCGACGCCCCGCACCCGGTGCCGGTCCCGGTGCCGCTGCTGGGGCGGTGGCTGACGCATTACGCGGAGCGGGCCCGTACGCCCGGCAGCGCGCTGCTCGTCGCGATGACGGATCTGCTCACCCGGCACTGGGCAACGGGCCAGAGCGCGATGGAGGACCAGCACCTGGGCGCGCTGCTCGGCTGGATCGACCCGCCCGAGGGGCTGGACGGCCCGGCCGCGGCGGCCCGCGCGCAGACCGGGCGGGGCGCGGACGGCCTGCTGTTCAGCCCGCCCGCGGGCCCCGCGACGGACCCGGTGTTCGACAACCGCGTCCTCGCGCCCGCCCTGGAGCGCTACGACGCGGCGCGCGCCGCGGGCGCGACGGGCCCGATGCGGGTCGCGGAGGCGGACGTGCGCCGGCTGGTCGCCTCGCAGCTGCGGCCGACGTGGGAGGACGTCTGGCGCGGTGTGGACCTGCTGCGGGCGCTTCCCGAGGGCGCGCACGTCGCGGAGCGGTGGAAGCGGGACCGCTGGTCCTTCACCGGCCACCGCGACCGGCTGCGCGCGGGGGAGCCGCCGCAGCCCCGGCGGGACGACGCGGTGACGGCGGCGCAGAAGCTCGCCGGGCGGGAGACGGCCCAGGCCCGCCTGTACGCGCAGGAGGCGCTCGACGATCCGCTGGTGATGGCGGCGCGGCGGCTGTCGGGCGAGGCGTTCAGCGGCACGGTGCGGGAGGTGGAGATGGCGTACTCGGAGGGGCGCCGCCCCATGCCCCGCCCGCTGGTGACGCTCGTGACGGCCGACTTCCCGCAGGCGGAACCGGGGACGCGGGCCTTCCGCGCGGTCCCGGACGCGAAGTCCGCCCAGACCGCGGACCTGGTGGCCGTCACCCCGGCGCACCCCGTGCCGGGCCCCCGCCCCGGGGAGGTGCACCCGGCGGACGGGCCCGCCCCCGCCGAGTGGCTCGTCACCGTGCGGCTCACCGGCGGCATGGGCGCGGGGAAGACGCCCCGCGAGGGCTCCGTCCCCGCCCCCGGCGACCGCGTGACCTTCACCTTCTTCGCGCACGACCCGCGCGGCGGACCCGCGCTGCCCGAGCCGGAGGCGACGCCCTGGACGCACGGGGGGCCGCCGGGCCAGGGCGGGCAGCAGCAGCCGCTGCCGGCCGAGGCCCCCGACACCGTGACCGCGGAGGACTTCCTGTGACGCTGGGCTCCGGTGGCGCCGCCACCGCCGACCGCTTCGACCCGGGGGCGGAGGCCGCGGCGGCGACCGCGGCGATCCTGGCCGGCACCATGAGCGGCACCGCCCGCGGGGTGGTCGTGGACTCCCCGCCGGGCGCGGGCAAGTCCACCCTCGTGGTGCGCGCGGCCCGCGAACTGGCCGCGTCCGGTGAGCAGCTGATGATCGTCGCGCAGACGAACGCGCAGGTCGACGACCTCGCCGACCGTCTCGCGAGCGCCGACCCCGATCTCGCCGTGGGCCGCCTGCACGGCGCGGACTCGCCCCCGGACCCGTCGCTGGACCGGCATCCGGGGATCGCGAAGTCCTCCTCGGTCGCCGAGCTGCGCGACCGGGCCGTGGTGATCGCGACGGCGGCGAAGTGGGCGTACGTCAAGGACGTCGAGCCGTGGCGGCACGCCATCGTGGACGAGGCGTACCAGATGCGGTCGGACGCGCTGCTCCAGGTCGCGGGCCTGTTCGAACGTGCCCTGTTCGTGGGCGACCCCGGCCAGCTCGACCCCTTCAGTGTGGTCGGCGCCGAGCAGTGGGCGGGGCTGAGCTGGGATCCGTCGGCGAGCGCGGTCGTGACGCTGCTGGCCCACAACCCGGGCCTGCCGCAGCACCGGCTGCCGGTGTCGTGGCGGCTGCCCGCGTCGGCGGCGCCGCTGGTCTCCCGCGCGTTCTACCCGTACACCCCCTTCCGCAGCGGCACGGGCCACGGCGACCGGCGGCTGGTCTTCGGGGTGCCGGGGGAGGGCGGCGGGCCGGACCGGGTGCTGGACGAGGCCGCGGAGTCCGGCTGGGGCCTGCTGGAGCTGCCCGCCCGGCACACCCCGCGCACCGACCCGGAGGCGGTACGGGCGGTGGCCGCGGTCGTCCGGCGGCTGCTGGACCGCGGCGGCCTGACGTACTCCGAGCGCGGCCCCGACCCCGCGCCGCTGACCGCCGACCGGATCGCGGTCGGCACCGCGCACCGCGACCAGGCCGCGGCCGTCCGCTCGGCGCTCGCCGCGGTGGGCGTGCCCTCGGGGCCGTCCGGGGTGGCGGTGGACACCGCGAACCGCCTCCAGGGCCGGGAGTTCGACGTCACCGTCGTCCTCCACCCGCTGTCCGGCCGCCCCGACGCCACCGCCTTCCACCTGGAGACCGGCCGCCTGTGCGTGCTGGCCTCCCGCCACCGCCACGCCTGCATCGTCGTCTGCCGCGCGGGCGTCGCCGACCTCCTCGACGAACACCCCTCCTCCGACCCGGTCCGCCTCGGCGTGACGGTGAAGTTCCCCGACGGCTGGGAGGCCAACCACGCGGTGCTGGCACATCTGGCGGAGCACCGGGTGGCGTGGCGGCCGTGAGGTGGGGTGTGGCCCCGTGTCGGCCGGGCGGAGTCCGGCGCGCCGCCGCCAGGCGGCTGTCGGGTCGCAGTCCCGACGGCTGGGAGGCCAACCACGCGGTGCTGGCACATCTGGCGGAGCACCGGGTGGCGTGGCGGCCGTGAGGGCGGCCCGGATCGGCGTACGGGGCCGGCGGGCGTACGGGGCCGGGCTCGTGGGTAGGGCGCACGCGGGACAATGGAGGGTCGGGAACCGGAACGGATCGGCGGAGGTCAGCGTATGTCCGAGGAGCAGCAGGGGAGTTCGGGCCGGGAGGGCGACGGCGGACGGGCCGGCCGGGTGGAGCGGCCCAGGCGTCCCGCGCGGCTGCTCTTCGAGCCGGGGGCGCCCGGCGGCGACGAGGGCGGCGACCGCTTCTTCGAGCTGGAGTCGATGGACGACCCGCAGGAGTTGCTGGCCCGTGCGAGCGAGCTGGAGCAGGCCTTCCGCAGCGCGGCCGACCGGGCGGCGGAGTTCCAGGCCATCGCGGCCGCGCAGCTCACCGATCCGCGCCGTTTCGACCGGCTCGGTGCCGACGAGGTCGCCCGGCAGGCGGGCTGGTCGGAGGACTACGCGCGGAGGATGGCCGAGTGGGGCGCGGCCCTGATCGCGGGTGGCGGTACCACCCCGTAACGGGTCAGTCGCGCGGTGTGAGGAAGGAAGGGTACCCCTCCTGTCCGCCGCTGTCCCGTGTTCCGCCGATTCGCCGGGGCGGGGCCCGTCGGGCGCGTACCTGTAGATGACATGGATGAATGGCAGCGGAACACCCCAGCGGGAAGTGTGGTCGGCATAGTCACCGAGGCCCAGCGGCGCCGGCACACCGCCTGTGTCACCCCGGAAGGCGCCGCCTGGCTGGCCTCCGCGAGTGCTTTCCCGCGCAGTGTGGAGGCCCTGTGGTCGGCGCGGCCGGGCGCCCCGAGCGTCCTGCCGTGCGGCAAGGCCTTCGACGTGGTCAACCTCACCCCGCTGTTCGGCCGCCGGGTGCTGGAGCAGCTGTGGGCGGCGGGTCCGGGCAGCGGCCCGGTCGCCGTGCACCGCGGCCGGGTGCTGCTGCTCGCCGCGCCGGGCACCGCCCAGCGGCTGCCCTTCCTGCTCGGCTGGGAGGAGTGGGCGGGCGCGGTGCCGCCGATGCTCTGCCACGGCGCGGGCGACGCGGTGACCGTGCCGCCGGTGCGGGCGCTGCCCCCGGACGACCTTCCGGCCGCTTCCGCGGACCGGGAGCCGGGCCCGGGAATGTCACGCTGGGTCGTCGCGCCGGACACCCGCCACCCCTGGCTGCCGGGCCCGGACGTGCTGCTGTGGGCGTGTCTGCGGGCCGTCCGGGAGGCCCGCAGGGAGGCCCCGCCGGTGCTCGCCGGGGTGCCCGGGAGCGCCTGAACCTTATCGATTTCCCAGGTCGCCGCAGGGGGTGCTAATGTCTTCCTCGTCAGCAGGCGCCGCTAGCTCAGTTGGTTAGAGCAGCTGACTCTTAATCAGCGGGTCCGGGGTTCGAGTCCCTGGCGGCGCACCTGATTCGAAGGCCCTCCGTGTTCACGGAGGGCCTTCGGCGTCGTACAAGGCCGTAGGACGCGGTAAGACATCGTGAGACCGGCGTGCCCGCTTGGCCGGGTGTGCCCTGGAACGCACCCTGGGACGATGGGCCACTGGTCGCTGTCGGACGCCGTCCGCGTACACATCTCCGGCACCGGTGGCCGCACCCCGCTCTTCCTGCTCCTCGCCGGTCTGCTCGGTTCCTTCCTCTTCATCCGTTTCAGCGTCCGGATGATCCGCCGGGGCGTGTCCTGGTGGCCGGGCAATGTGCAGCCCGGCGGCCTGCACATCCACCATGTCGTCTTCGGGCAGATCATGATGATCGTCGGCGGCGTCGGCTCCTTCGCGGTGCACGGCGGCCCGCTGGCGCACGACATCCTCGCCGTCGTCTTCGGCGCGGGCTGCGGCCTGGTCCTCGACGAGTTCGCGCTCGTGCTGCACCTGGAGGACGTCTACTGGCGGGAGGAGGGCCGCCGGTCCGTCGACGCGGTGATCCTCGCGGTGTGCGTCATCGGCCTGCTGCTCATCGGCCAGGCCCCGCTCGGCGGCTACGTCGGCGGCACCTCCTGGACGACCTACCTGATCGCCGCCGTCCTGCTCGGCTTCGTCGTGCTGTGCCTGGCCAAGGGCAAGGTGTGGACCGGGCTGCTCGGGGTGATGCTGCCCTTCCTCGCCGTCGTCGGCGCCCTGCGGCTGGCCCGCCCCGGCAGCCCCTGGGCGCGCTGGCGCTACGGCAGCAGGCCGCGCCGGATGGCCCGCGCCGAGCGCCGCGAGGAGCGCATCCACCGGCGGCTCGTCGCCTGGAAGACCCGCGCGATGGACGCGGTCGCGGGCGCGCCCAGCCCGGTGTCGCTCAGCAAGGCGGAAGCGGCCCGGCCGACGATCGTCGACATCCCGCCCTCCCGGCTGGAGGTGCTGCTCGGCCGGGTGCTGCGCCCGCTGCGCGCGCCCGGCGCGACCGCCGCCGTCTGGTACCTGCGGCTCGCGACCGCCGTCAACGTCGTCACCGGCCTCGTCACCCCCTTCCGCCAGCGGGTGCGGGCCGCCACCGACGGCGAGTACGTCACCGCCTTCCTGGTCAGCCCCGGCTTCACCGGCGCGGTGCTCGCGCTGCTGCTCTCCGTCAGCCTGCGCCGCCGCAAACGCGCCGCCTGGATCCTCACCACGGTGCTCGCCGCGGGCTACACGCTCATCCTCGTCGGCACGCTCGGGGCCGTGGGCACCTCCCGCGGCCACGCCGTCAACTGGCTCGCGCTCGCCGTCACCGTCGCCTTCCTGCTGGCGCTGCTCGTCTCCCGCCCGGTCTTCAACGTGCGCGGCGAACGCGGCAACGTCGCCCTCGGCCTGACCAGCCTGGTGATCGGCGCGGTCGTCGCCGTCGGCGTCGGCACCCTGCTGGTGCACGCCACCGACCGCACCCCGCCACGCGAATGGGCCGCGAGCCTGCGCTACGCCTCCGTGCGCGTCCTGACCGTCTCCGGGCTGTTCGACCTGCCCGGCATCACCGTGCCCGGCTGGACCGACCTGGCGATCAACGTCCTCAGCGTCGCCCTCCTGCTCGTCGTCCTGCTCGCCTTCTTCCGCGCCCCCCGCCGCCGCGCCCGGCTCCAGCCCACCGACGAACGCCGGCTGCGGGCGCTGCTGCGCGCGTACGGGCGGCGCGACTCCTTCGGCTACTTCGCGCTGCGCCGCGACAAATCCGTGTGCTGGTCCCCCGACCGGGACGCGGCGATCCTCTACCGCGTCGTCAACGGCGTCGCCCTCGCCTCCGGCGACCCCCTCGGCCCGCCCGCCGCCTGGTCCGCCGCCGTCACCGCCTGGCTCGACCTGGCCGGCGCGCACGCCTGGGTCCCCGCCGTCACCAACGCCGGCGCCGAAGCCGCCGCCGCCTACGCCGCGCAGGGCTTCCACGCGTACGCCTCCGGCGGGGAGGCCGTCGTCACCCCCCGGGACTTCGCCGCGGGCGAGACCCCCGCCCTCCGCAACGCCCACGACCTGCTCACCGGCGCGGGCTACACCGCACGGATCCGCCGCCAGCGCGACGTCCCGCCCGACGACTGGCGCCGCCTGCGCCAGCTCGCCGACGCCTGGCGCCGCCACCCCGCCGAACGCGGCTTCGCCGTCGCCCTCGGCCGCCTCGGCGACGAGACCGACGGCGACTGCCTGCTCGCCGAGTGCCTCGACCCCAACGGCCGCACCTGCGCGCTCCTCGGCTTCGTCCCCTGGGGCCCGGACGGACTCACCCTCGACCTCGTCCGCTACGACCGCGACTCCGGCCGCGCCCCCGCGGACCACCTCCTCACCGACCTGCTCCTCACCGCGGCGTCCGGGGCGTCCGGCCCCGTCGCCGGGGTCACCCGCGTCTCCCTCAACACCACGGCGTTCCGTTCCGCAGCGGCTTCCCGTGGACCCTTGCGGCTGCTCGCCCGGCACTGGAACATCGCGGAACGCTCCCGCACGTACTCCGCGTACGACCCCACGTGGTACCCCCGCCACCTGCTCTGCGAGCGGCGCCCCGACCTCCCCCGCGTCGCCGCCGCCACCGCGGTGGCCGAGGGCTTCCTCTTCCCCCGCCGCTTCCCCGGCCACCCCTGACCCCGCGAGCGGCACCCTCCCTCGCACGAGAACCCCCCACCGGCAGGCAGCCGCCGCACCGTCCCGGAGGGGGACGGTGCGGGGTGCCCCCGCAGGAATGCGCTGCCGGTCCCTCCACCAACTCGGGAGGAGGGTGAAGGCGCATTCCGAGGAGGTGCCCCGTGGCGGCCCCCGACCCCACCCACCGGAGGGAAAGCGCGATGCCCCGCCGGGCAACAACCAGGGGCGCGTGGGGGCACCTCCCGGGCGAAGCCCTGGGGGAGAACTGCGCGAGCAACCCCCACCCCACCGCAAGGTCGCACGGCGAAACCGCACCGCCCAGGACGGAGCGTCAGCACACCGCCCCCGGCGAGGGCAGCGTGCCCTCGACCAGATACGCCTCGACAGAACCCCGTACGCAGCGGTTGTGCGCGAAGTACGCCCCGTGCCCGTCACCCCGGTACGTCAGGACACGGCTTCCGTTGCCGAGGGCCGCGGCCATGTGGGCGGCGCCCGGGTACGGGGTCGCGGGGTCCGCCGTCGTGCCGACGAGCAGGGCCTGCGGAGCGGTCCGGGCGGAGACCTCGCGGGAGGCGCGGTCGCCCGGGGGCCAGCCCGTGCAGGCGAGCAGGGTGGCCTCGATGGAGGGCCCGAACACGTCGGAGGCGGCGGTGAAGCGCCCGTCGAGGCGGTGCACGGCCGCGGCCGTGCGCCGCTCCGGCGTGTCCTGGCAGTCGATCGCGAGCTTGGCCATCTCGTAGTTGTCGGGCACCGCCCAGTCGGGTCCGGAGCCGGAGCCGGGTCCGGAGCCGGTCGTGGTGAGCCGGCCGAGCATGCCGCCGCCGAGCTGTCCCATCTGGCCGGGGTAGGCGAGCTGCATCATCGGTTCGCCGTCCCCCGTGCGCAGGGCGCGCAGCGCGTCCCGCAGGTCGGACCAGTCGTCCTTGGAGTAGAGGGCGTTCTGCACGCCCTGCACGAAGCCCTCGTGGTCGAGCTGGCCGGTGACGGTGGCGACGCCGCCGCCGTCGAGGGCGTGGCCCTGTTCCGCGATGCCGGCGACGACTTCCTTCGCGGTGTGTCCCGCGATGGGGCAGGAGCGCGCGGCGCAGTCGGCGGCGAAGTCGGTGAGGGCGTGCTGGAAGGCGGCGCTCTGGGCGAGCGCGGTGCCGATGTCGTCGAGTGTGGGGTCGGGCACCCCGTCGAGCACCATGCGCCCGGTGTGCTGGGGGAATTCGTGGGCGTAGACGGAGCCGAGGCGGCCGCCGTAGGAGAAGCCGAGGTAGGTCAGCCGGTCGTCGCCGACGGCGGAGCGGATGACGTCCATGTCGTGCGCGGCGTTGCGGGTGCCGACGAAGGGCAGCAGGCCGCCGGAGTGCGCGCGGCAGGCCTGGGCCACCTGACGGGCCTGGACGGCGGCGTCGGTGGATGTCACGCCGGAGAGGTCGCCGCAGTCCACGGGGGTGCTGCGGCCGACTCCGCGCGGGTCGAAGCCGACGAGGTCGTAGCGCCGGTTGAGGCTGGCGAGGTCGCCGTTGGCCGCGACCGCGGCGAGTTCGGGGATGCCGGGCAGGCCGGGGCCGCCGAAGTTGACCAGGAGCGAGCCGAGGCGCGGGCCGGGGCCGGTCGCCGGGATCCGGCTGATCGCGAGGTCGAGTTCGCCGCGGTCGGGGCGGGCGTAGTCGCGGGGGACGCTGAGGGTGGCGCACTCCATGTGCTGCGGACCGGCGCCCGCACGGGGGGTGGGGACGTTGGGGCAGCCGGCCCAGGTGGGGTGCTGGTCGTAGGGGGCGGCGGAGGCGGTGCCGTCCGCCGGGTGCGGTGCGGCCAGGAGGGTCGCCGTCAGGGCCGCGGCGAGGGCGGCGACGATGCGCAGGCGGGCCATGTTTTCACGCTAGGCCGGGTGCGCCGGCCGCGCCCTGCGTCGTTGCTCCGTACGGGTGGCTCCCCGGGCCACGGGCGGGCCGCCGGGCCCCCCGGCGGGAGCCCCACCGGGAGCACATCGTACAAACCGGATATCCCACCCACTATTCGCCAGGCAACGCCACCCCTGGCGAAGCGAATCCGCGCCGGACTCCCGCGTTGTACGGGTGTGGCACATCCCGTCGTGAGAGGAGTGTTTGCCGTGGCGGACACGAGCGGTACGCACAGGTCGGGCCCCAGCCCGGAGGGCAGCGAGCTGCCGGCGTCGTGCGAGCTGGTGACGGTACCGGCCCGGCAGGGCCTCGAAGCGGTCGACCTGCTGCGCTACGGCAGCGGCGTGGGCCCGGTGCTGCACGACGGCGACGGCGCCAGCCTCGGCTTCCTCGTGCCGCCGGGGACGGCCGACGGCTGGGACGTGCCGGGCAGCTCGTGTACGAGCGCGGTCGCGCCCGGTGCGGACGGCGGGTGGCTGGTGCCGCCGCGCGAGGAGACCGCGGTGACCGACCCCGCGGTGCTGCGTGCCGCGCTCGGTCAGGCGGCCCGCACGATCGAGCTGGCCGACGGTTACCTGGGGTTGCGCACGAGGTAGCCGCCGGGCCCGGATAATCGGCGCATGGCAGGCAGAAGAGAGCGCGGCGGCAGAGCGCGTACCCCCGAGGCGGTGACCGCACAGGTCGGCGGCGGCGCCGCGGCCCTCGTACCGGACCGGGAGCGCCCGCGGGCCTGGGCGCTGGTCGTGGAGGGCGCGCCGCAGTCGCATGTGGACCTCGCCGAGCCGGACCACCTGGGCTTCTCCTACCAGCGCCGGCTGGGCCATGTCATCGACCTGGCCGCGCCGCCGGGCGCCCCGCTGCGGGTCGTCCATCTCGGCGGCGGGGCGCTGACGCTCGCGCGGTACACCGCGTTCACCCGGCCGCGGTCCACGCAGCAGGTCATCGAGCTGGACACCGCGCTGGTCGAGCTGGTGCGGACGCATCTGCCGTGGGAGCGCGGCTGGCGGATCAAGGTGCGCAGCGGTGACGCGCGCGAGGGCCTGACGAAGGTGCCGGACGGGTGGGCGGATCTGGTCATCGCCGACGTCTTCGGCGGTGCCCGCACGCCCAAGCACCTGACCAGCGCGGAGTTCCTCACGGACGTGCGCCGGGTGCTGCGGCCCGACGGCTGCTACGCCGCGAACCTGACGGACGGCGGGGCGCTGGCCTTCCTGCGCGGCCAGATCGCCACGGCGGGCGCGGCCTTCGCGGAGGTCTGCGTCGCGGCCGACCCGGCGGTGCTGCGGGGGAAGCGTTTCGGCAACGCCGTGCTGTGGGCCGCCGACCACCCCCTGCCGGTGGCCGAGCTGACCCGCCGGGTGGCGACCGACCCGCACCCCGGCCGGGTCGAGTCCGGCCCCTCCCTGACCGCCTTCACCGCCGGCGCCCCGGTCGTGACCGACGCGACCGCCACCCCGTCCCCGCCCCCGCCCCCGCACGCCTTCGGCTGACGGCGTCGGCGGAGCGTCACAACCGGCGAACCCGGCGGAGCCGAACGCGCTAAGTTGCCGGGATGGCCGGCGTTCTGGTCGTCGAGGACGACACCTTCTTACGCTCCACGGTGATCCGTCATCTGACGGACGCCTCGTACAGCGTCCGCAGTGTCGGAACCGCCCTGGAGGCGTTACGGGAAGTGGGGCGCGGGCGGTTCGACGCCGTCGTGCTGGATCTGGGGCTGCCGGACATGGGCGGCGCGGAGGCGCTGCGGATGCTGCGCGGCTTCAGCGACGTGCCGGTGCTGGTGACGGCGACGGGCCGGGAGGAGCCGCAGGCGGTGCGGCTGCTGCACGTGGGGGCGGACGACTACGTCGTCAAGCCGTACGCGGTGGAGCTGCTGGCCGCGCGGCTGGCGGCGGTGCTGCGCCGGGCCCGGGGGCGGGCGGTGCCGCCGGTGGAGGCGGTGATCCGGGTCGGGGGGCTGACGATCGACGCGCGGCGCAGGCTCGCCGTGCTGGACGGGGTGGCGCTGGCGCTGAGCCGGCGGGAGTTCGACCTGCTGAGCTTCCTGGCGGCGCGGCCGGGGGTGGTGGTGGCGCGGCGGGAGCTGCTCGCGGAGGTGTGGCGGCAGTCGTACGGGGACGACCAGACGATCGACGTGCACCTGTCGTGGCTGCGCCGCAAGCTCGGCGAGTCGGCGGCCCGGCCGCGCTACCTGCACACGCTGCGCGGGGTGGGCGTCAAGCTGGAGCCGCCCCCGTAGGGCGGATCCGCGGACGACGAAAGGAGCGGTACGGCAGCACCCTCGAACTGCCGTACCGCTCCTTTTTCCCGTCCCCTCAGGACTTCCCGTCCTCCTCCGGGAGGTCCGGAAGGACGTTTGACCGCGCCACCTGGGAGTACCAGTGGGCGCTGCGCTTCGGAATCCGGCGCTGGGTGCCGAAGTCGACGTAGACCGCACCGAAGCGCTTGCTGTAGCCGTAGGCCCACTCGAAGTTGTCCATGAGGGACCACAGGAAGTAGCCGCGCACGTCGGCGCCGCCGGCGATGGTCTCGTGGACGGCGGCGAGGTGACCGTGCACGTACGAGATCCGCTCGGGGTCGTTGACCTGGCCCTCGGGCGAGACGTAGTCGTCGTAGGCGGCGCCGTTCTCGGTGATCATCATCGGCAGGCCCGGGTAGTCGCGGGCGATGCGGTTGATGAGGTCGCGCAGGCCGGTCGCGTCGATGGACCAGCGCATCGCGGTGGTCTCGCCGGGCGACTGGTGGAAGGCGACGTGCTCGGAGCCGGGCCACGGGGAGTGGTCGCTGTCGCCGTGGCCGTCGTTGCGCGGCAGCTGGGCGCCCTCGGTGTGCGCGCGGCCGTCGGAGACCAGCGTCGGCGTGTAGTAGTTGATGCCGAGCAGGTCGATGGGGCGGCTGATCTCGGCGAGGTCGCCGTCCTTGACCAGGCTCTCCCAGTCGACGATGTGCGCGGTGTCGTCGAGCAGGTCGGCGGGGTAGCCGTCGCCGAGGATCGGGCCGAGGAAGACCCGGTTGCCGACCGCGTCGATACGGCGGGCGGCGTCCAGGTCGGCGGCGGAGTCGCTGAGCGGGCGGACCTGGTGCAGGTTGAGGGTGATCGAGGTCTGCGCTGTAGCGGGGAGAACGGAACGCAGAACCCCGATCGCCCGGCCATGGGCGAGGTTGAGGTGGTGGGCGGCCTTGAGGGCGGACTCCGGCTCGGTGCGCCCGGGGGCGTGCACGCCGGAGCCGTAGCCGAGGTAGGCCGAGCACCACGGCTCGTTGAGCGTCGTCCAGTACGGCACCCGGTCGCCGAGCGCGCTCGCGACGATCTCGGTGTATTCGGCGAAGCGCTCGGTGGTGTCGCGGACGGTCCAGCCGCCGACGTCCTCCAGGTCCTGGGGCAGGTCCCAGTGGTAGAGGGTGGCGACCGGGGTGATGCCCTTGTCGAGCAGCTCGTCGGTCAGCCGGCGGTAGAAGTCCAGTCCGCGCTGGACGGCGGGGCCGCGCCCGGTGGGCTGGACCCGCGACCAGGACACGGAGAAGCGGTACGCGCCCAGGCCCAGGTCGGACATGAGGGCGACGTCGTCGCGGTAGCGGTGGTAGTGGTCGGCGGCGATGTCACCGGTGTCCCCGTTGCGGACCCGGCCAGGCGTGTGGCTGAACGTGTCCCAGATCGAAGGCGTCCGGCCGTCCTCGGCTGCGGCGCCCTCGACCTGGTAGGCGGCCGTTGCCGACCCCCAGACGAAGCCGGGGGGGAATCGGAGCGAGGCAGAGCCGGTGGAAAGCTCGGTGCCCTCTGAATGGACAGCTGTCATGACGGGGGACTCCAGGGGAATCAGGGGGTAGTCGGGGGAAGGGGGCTCTCACGGGCCCGTACGGCGCGGGGGTGGTCGCCGTACGGGCGCGTGAGGTCAGCTCTTGACGGCGCCCGCGGTGATACCGCCGACGATCTGCTTGCCCAGCACGGCGAAGACGATCAGCAGCGGCAGCGTCGCGACCAGGGCGGCGGTCACGACCACCGCGTGGTCCACGCTGTGGTTGCCGGAGCCGACACCGGCCAGTGCGACCTGCACCGTCGGGTTCTGCTCGCTCAGGGCGATGAGGGGCCAGAAGAAGTCGTTCCAGGCCTGGACGAAGACGAGCATGCCCAGGACGGCCATCGCGGGTCGGGCGATGGGGAAGACGACGTGCCACAGGATGCGCAGGCTGTGCGCTCCGTCGACGCGGGCGGCCTCGATCAGCTCGATCGGCAGCGCCTCGGAGAGGAACTGCCGCATGAAGAACACGCCGAACGCGGCGACCAGCGAGGGCAGGATGACCGACTGCAGGTGGTTGACCCAGCCCACGTTGGTGATGATCTGGTAGAGCGGGATCACGCTGAGCTGCGGCGGGATCGTCATGGTGGCGACGACGATGGTCAGCAGCGCGTTGCGGCCGCGGAACTGGAGCTTGGCGAAGGCGAAGCCGGCCAGCGTCGCGAACAGCACGGTGCTGAGGGCCACCAGGCCCGCCACGATCGTCGAGTTGATGAGGGCCTTGGTCATGTCGACCTGGTCCCAGACGATCTTCATGTTGGAGATCAGGTGGCCGCTGGGCACCAGCAGCGACGGGTGCGCGTCGATGATGTCCTGGTCGGTGTGCGACGCGGCGCTGACCGTCCAGTACAGCGGGAAGAGCGACACCAGCGCGGCGAAGATCAGCAGCAGGTACGCGATCGGACCGGCGTTCTGCTGCTTGCCCGGCGCTCCGGCCCTGCCGCGGCGGCGGCGCGGGACGGCGGCGGTGGAGTGGCGCGGACCCGCGGTCCGCGCGTTCTCGGCGATCTGAGCCATGGGTCAGCCCCCCAGCTTCTTGCGGTTGGAGCGCGCGATCAGCAGGTTGGCGGCACCGATGAGCAGCAGGATCAGCAGCATGACCCAGGCCACGGCGGAGGCCCGGCCGAGCTCGCCGACGTTCCAGCCCTGGTCGTACATGTAGAGGCTGAGCGTCTGGTACTGGTGGTCGGTGCCGCCGGTGATGCCGACGCCACCGCCGTACATCAGCGGCTCACCGAACAGCTGGGTCGCGCCGATGGTGGAGACGATGATCGTGAAGAGGATCGTCGGGCGGATCGACGGGATCGTGACGTTGACGAACTGCCGCCAGCGCGAGGCACCGTCCAGCGCGGCCGCCTCGTACAGGTCGGCGGGGACGGCCTGCATCGCGGCCAGGTAGATCAGCGCGT
This sequence comes from Streptomyces sp. NPDC021224, assembly GCF_044332905.1. Classification (NCBI taxonomy): domain Bacteria; kingdom Bacillati; phylum Actinomycetota; class Actinomycetes; order Kitasatosporales; family Streptomycetaceae; genus Streptomyces; species Streptomyces sp. NPDC021224. The sequence continues at coordinate 182,567 of NZ_JBIRPW010000005.1, forward strand.
TGTAGCCGGTCCAGCGCCACGTGACGATCGAGGAGATCGCTATCTGCGCGGGCCACTTGGACGACTCCCAGTCGATGTGCGGGAAGCCGACCTTGCCCAGCACCTCGTTCACGATGCCGTAGTCGGGGTTGTACATCTGGACGAAGACCAGCGTGGCCGCGGCGACCGACGTCGCGTACGGGGCCAGGACCGCGACCCGGAAGAAGGAACGGCCGCGCATCTTGTAGTTGAGCAGGTGCGCGATGCCGAGCGCCATCAGCAGCTGCGGGACCGTGGAGATCACCGCGAGCGTGAAGGTGTTGCGCAGCGCCTTCCAGAAGAACGGGCTGTCCCACAGGGCGGTGTAGTTGTCGAAACCCACCCACGATCCGTGCGTTCCCAGCTCGACCTGATGCAGCGAGAGCCAGCCGGTGTAGATCAGCGGGAACAGGCCGAAGGCGGCGAAGACGATGAAGAACGGGGCGACATAGGCGTACGGCGACGCCTTGGTGTCGAAGCGGTAGAGCCGGGCGCGCCAGCCGGGAGGTCGGCTGCCGTCCTGGGATGTGGAGCGCGGGGCGGGCCTGGAAGACGGCGGGCTGCCGTCGGACGTCGCCCTGACGGAGGTGGCCACGAGTGGCGTCCTTCCCGTAGGGGTGCGGGCGGTGAACCGGGGGAGGGGGGAGGGTTGTTCAGAACTTGTAGGGGCCTCGGCCGGATGGCTTCACTTCTCGCAGCCGGCCGTATGACGGGCCGCCCGGCAGGTGGGAGACACTGCCGGGCGGCCCCGCCGGGGGTTACTGAACGACCTTGTCCTTGATCTGGGAGACCACGTTCGACCAGGCCTTGTCCTTGGCCGTGCCGCGCTTCTCCATGTCCATGATGCCGTTCTTGGTGATGATGTCCTTCACGTTGCCGTCCCACGGGCCGATCGGGGCCGGGGTGATGTTCTTGGCCGCACCCGCGAAGATCTTGCCGATCGGGGTGCCCGGGAAGTACGGGTTGGTGAGGGTCTGGACCGCCGGGTCCTCAAGGGCCGCCACGTTCGAGGGGATGTTCCCGAACTTCTGGAAGACCTTGACCTCCTGCTCCTTGGCGGTCAGCCACTGGGCCAGGGCGGTGGCCTCCTTGACGTGCTTGCCGGACTTCGGCACCGCCAGGAAGGAACCGCCCCAGTTGCCGACCTGCGGCGGCGCGGCGACGTCCCACTTGCCCTTGCCGGCGTCACCGGAGTTGGTCTGCACGAGGCCGACCATCCAGCTCGGGCAGGTCACGGTCGCGAACTTGCCGGTCTTGAAGGCCGCGGCCCACGCGTTCTGCGGGTCCAGCTGCTGGTAGCCGGCGGTGATGCCGGCCTGCACGGCCTCCGTCGACAGGTCCCAGGCGGTCTTGACGCCCGCGCTGGTGTCGTAGATCAGCTTGCCGTTCTCGTCCGAGTACTGCGTGGACTGGCTGGCCAGGATCGCGTTGAACAGGCCGCTGCCGGAGTCGGAGAACTTCATGCCCTTGGGGGCCTTGGCCTGGAACTGCTTGCCCAGGTCGATGAACTTCTGCCAGTCGCCGTTCCACGCCGTCGCGAGCTGGTCGCGGTCGGTGGGCAGGCCCGCCTTGGCGAAGGCGTCCTTGTTGTAGCAGATCGCGGTCGGGCCGGCGTCCGTGCCCAGGCCGATGATCTTGCCGTCGCCGGTGGTGGCCTGCTTCTCCTTGTAGGGGAGCCACGCGTTGGCGTCGAAGCCCTGGACCGTCTTGAAGTCCACGAACTTGTTCGCCAGGTTCGGCTGGATCGCCAGCCCGATGTAGCCGACCTCGATCGCCTGGATGTCCGCCAGACCGCTGTTCTGGGTCAGGTGCAGCTTGAGCTTGTCCCAGTACTGCTGGCCGTCGGAGACGTTGTCCTCGACGATCGTGATGTTCGGGTGCAGCTTGTGGTACTCGGCGTAGAGAGCGGCGCCGTTCTTGTCGTCGTAGCCGAACGAGCCGAAGTCGCCGACGTGCAGGGTGATGTTCTCGTTGGACGTGCCGCCCTTCGAGCTGTCCTTGCTGTCGTCCTTGCTGTCGCTGCTGCAGCCGGTGATCAGGGTCGCGCAGGCTGCGAGACCCGCGACCGCGATGACGGCGGCCTTGCGGGTTCTGCCGGAAGTGCGCATTCCACTCTCCTTGTCAGGGTGGGTCAGCGTGCTGGTGGTGCGTGGTCCCCGGGGTGGTACGAAAGTTGGCGCTGTGGGAGCGCTCCCACGTAGGCTTTCCGGAACATTCACGCCTCGGAGGGGTCAGTGTCAAGATGTGAAGTCCATTTCGTTGCCGGAACGTGTCCGGAGCTGACTCGCGATTACTTCTTGAACGGAAGCCCCTGCCTGGGGCTTGTAGTGTGGGAGCGCTCTCAGGTACCGCTCCTACGGGGAAGGACCGGGCGCTAAGGTGGCGCGAAATGAGTACAGGAGGCGGCAGTGGCCATGAACGGACGGCACAGCGGGCGTCCCACCCTTGAGGAGGTGGCGCTGCGCGCCGGAGTCGGGCGAGGCACGGTCTCCCGGGTGATCAACGGATCACCCAGAGTCAGTGACCGCGCCAAGGCCGCCGTCGAGGCCGCCATCGCCGAACTGGGCTACGTGCCCAACCGCGCGGCCCGCGCGCTGGCCGGCAACCGCACCGACGCCATCGCCCTGGTCATCCCGGAACCGGAGACCCGGCTCTTCGCCGAGCCCTACTTCTCCGACATCATCCGCGGCATCGGCGCCGAGCTGGCCGACACCGACATGCAACTGCTGCTCACCCTGATCCGCACGCCCAAGGAACGCACCAGGTTCGCGCAGTACCTGGCCGCCCACCGGGTCGACGGCGTGCTGCTGGTGTCCGTCCACGAGGACGACCCGCTGCCCGACCTGCTGGAGCAGCTGGAGATGCCGGCGGTCCTCAACGGCCGCCGCAGCGACCTGGAGTCGGTGTCCTACGTCGACGCCGACAACGTCGGCGGGGCGCGCGCCGCGGTCGCCCATCTCATCGCCCGCGGCCGCCGCCAGGTCGCCACCATCACCGGCCCGCCGGACATGTACGTGGCCCGCAGCCGGCTGGACGGCTACCGGCAGGCGGTCGAGGCCGCGTCCGGCTCCGGCGGTCTCGGCGGCTTCGACAGCGCCCTGGTCGCCCGCGGCGACTTCACCGAGGAGGGTGGCCGGCGCGCGATGCGCGAGCTGCTGGTGCGCCGCCCGGAGATCGACGGCGTGTTCGCCGCCTCCGACGTCATGGCGGCCGGCGCGCGGGCGGTGCTGCGCGAGGCGGGCCGCCGGGTGCCCGAGGACGTCGCGCTCGTCGGCTTCGAGGACTCCGCGATCGCCCGCCACATGGACCCGGCGCTCACCAGCGTCCGGCAGCCCACCGAGGAGATGGGCCGCACCATGGCCCGGGTGCTGCTGGAGGAGATCGCCGAACGCAAGTCCGTGCGCCGGCACGTCGTGCTCTCGACGGAGCTGGTGCAGCGGGAGTCCGTATGAGCGCCGTGCACGCGGCAGCGGCCGCCGGACGCCGTGGGGGGCGTCCGGCGGCTGCGGGGCCGCGAGGCGAGGCGTAGGACGCCTGCGGAGGGCGGACCGCCGGGGGCGGGAACGGTGCACATGGCGTGTGCACCGGGCCCGCCCCCGGCTTTGTGGGGGGATGTGGGGGGAACCGGGGAACTCCTCGGGGGCTGCGAGGCGGCGGACCGGCTAGAAGCCGACCGCGACCTCCATCCACTGCGGGTTCTGCTGCGAGGCGTACGCGGCCTGGCCGGCCACGTCGTCGTACGGGAAGCCGTACGCGAGGTGGTTGATGCCGTGGTCGTGCCAGTACTTGGCGTACCAGTTGGCCGGGTCGCCGCTGTAGAACTTGGTCGGGTCCTGCTGCTGGTCGGCGGGCAGCGTCGCGGTGTGCCGGTTGAGCGCGGCGCACTTGGCGGCGTCGGCGCCCATGGAACCGGCGCAGCCGAAGATGTTCGAGGTGGGCTCGTTGACGCCGACCGACTGGGCGTACGCGGTGAAGTAGTTCGCGTTCACCCCGCCCTCACGGAAGCTCGGGTCGCTGCCCGGAGCGATGATCCGGTAGGGCGCCTGGGTCTGCGCGAGCACCTTGAACTGCTGCGGCACCGCGTTCTGGAAGGACTGGAAGACCTGGTCGCGGCTCATGGTGAACAGGTCCTGGCTGTCGCCGAGCTGGATGTCCTGGCCGTCGTGCGAGTGCAGCCGGATGGCCAGCGGCAGCGCCCAGGCGTCGACCCGGGTGGTGTTGCCGTTGAAGACGTTCGGGCCGATCGTGAACTCGATGAAGTCGTTGTACTGGCTGTTCGGCGAGCCGACGTAGAAGTACATCCGGCCCGAGGAGTTCGCCGGCATGTCGAAGTACGGCTGCTCGGCGATGGAGTGCACCTGGCCGTTGAAGCTCCAGTAGACCTGGCTGTCCGGGTAGGCGCCGTTGGTCCGGTTGAGGATCTTCAGCTCCATCACGTTGTGCGCGGCCGGGATGTCGTCGGTGGTGCCCCAGAAGTCGTCGGGCGGGGTCGTGCCGCCGGTGGTGCCACCGGTCGTGCCGCCGTTGTTGCCGCCGCCGTCGGTCGTCCCGCCGGTGGTGGTGAAGACCTGGAACTCCCACAGCGACACCCCGTACGCGGTGGACCGCGCGGTGGTGTTGACCCGGACGTAGCGGCCGGTGCCGGTCACGTCCAGCTTCTGCACGCCGCCGGTCGAGGTGGTGGTGGAGTAGACGTTCGTCCACGGGCCGTCGGCGCCGTCGGAGACCTGGATCTGGTAGGCGGTCGCGTAGGCGGCCTCCCAGTTCAGCCCGACGCCGCAGATCTGCTGCGACGAGCCGAGGTCCACCCGCAGCCACTGCGGGTCGCTGAAGGCGCTGGACCAGCGGGTGCCGGTGTTGCCGTCGACCGCCGCCGAGGCGGGGGTGCCGGCGTTCTCGGTGGAGGACGCCACGGCCGACTTGCCCTGCGCGACGTTGGTGGTGGTGCAGGCGCCGGGCTGGGTGCCGCCGCCGTAGACCTGGAACTCCCACAGCGAGTAGCCCCACTGTGTGGCCCGCACGGTGCCGTTGATCCGCACGTAGCGGCCGGAACCGTTTACGGCGAGGTTCTGCACGCCACCGGTTCCGGTGGTGGTGGAGTAGACGGTGGTCCAGGTGGTGCCGTTGGCGGACGTCTGGATCGTGAACGCCTTGGCGTAGGCCGTCTCCCAGTTGAGCGTCACCTGGCTGATGGCCTGGCTGCTGCCGAGGTCCACCTGGAGCCACTGGGGGTCGGACGCCGCGCTCGACCAGCGCGTGCCGGTGTTGCCGTCCACGGCCGCCGAGGCGGGGGTCCCGGCGTTCTCGGTGGACGACGCGGTGGCCGGCTTGCCCTGCGAGAGCAGGGTGCCCGCAGCGCGGGCCGGCGACTGCGAGCCGACCACCAGGACGAGCCCGGCCAGCAGCGCGAGCAGGGCGGTTAGGACGAGGTACGGCTGGCGCCCGCGACGGTGCCCCGCGGCTCTGCGCACCAGCAGGGATGTACTGCCTGACATGTGTTCTCCTCAACCGGGTGGGGGTCCGTGCCGGAGGCCGGCAGAGCGGGATGAGAGCGCTCTCTCGGCGAGGTGATGTATACAAGGCACCCATAGGCGCGTCAATAAGTTGTTCAATAATGGCCAGTTGGCGCCTGCAACGAGTACGAGACTCGAACGGACGTGCCGGGCACGGGAGTTGGCGCTCAGCCCCAGTTCAGCGCCCGCCCGGCGCCCCCGCGGAGCCCGCAGCGGGCCCCGGACGCGAGGGAGGGGCGGGCCCGTGCACGCCATCCATGCACGGGACCGCCCCCGTTCTCGGGGTGCCGCCGGGTCAGCCCAGCGACGCCAGGTGGTTCTTCAGGCCGAGGCCGTACGCCGTCGCGGTGCCGTCGTAGCTGGAGATCAGCGACGGACCGGACGAGCAGTCCCAGGTGTTCCACGTCCAGCCGAGGTAGCCCACCTGGTGGCTGTCCAGCCAGCTCATGAAGCTGTCGACGAAGGAGTGCCCGCAGGTGTTCTCGCCGATCTCACCGGCCACCAGCGGCACCTTCGCGGCGACCGGCGCCAGCTGGGAGTCCCAGCAGGAGCTGTTCGCGCATGAGTTGAAGTTGTAGACGTGCACGGCCGCCGCCAGGTTGCCCGTCGGGTCGGTCGGCTTGTGGGCCAGCCACCCGGTCAGGTCGTTGGAGTAGGCCAGGCCGCCCATCATGACGACGTTCTGCGCGCCGGTGCCGCGCACGGCGTCCAGCATGTCCTGCATACCCGCCACCTCGTAATTGATGCCGGGGCAGGTGCCGCCGTCCTTCCAGCAGGCCCAGGCCTGGTCGGTGGTGGACGTCGCGCGGTCCGGGTAGGGCTCGTTGAACAGGTCGAAGACGATCGAGGTGTTCGACTTGAAGGTGTTGGCCACGCTGGTCCAGAACGGGATCGCGTACTGCGCGTCCGGCATCGGCTTCTGGCAGGTGGCGTTGACGTCGGTGCAGCCCGCGGAGTTGCCCGTGTAGAGGCCGTGCGTCCAGTGCAGCTCGACGATCGGGGTGATGCCGTGCGCGACCAGCCGGTTGACCCAGCCGGTGATCGCCGCGACGTAGTTGGCGCCGCCGTCGGCCCCGGGCACGTAGCTCAGGCCCTCCCAGCAGTCCTCGTTGAGCGGCACGCGGACCGCGTTGACGCCCTTCCAGCTGGTGATGGCGTTGATCGCGGCGTCGTCGACCGGACCGTCGAAGATGCCGTTGCCCTGCGCGCAGGCGAATTCGGTGCCCGAGCGGTTCACGCCGTGCAGCACGACCTGCTTGCCGGTCGAGTCGAGCAGCTTGTTCCCTGACACGTGCAGCTTGGGCGGCGCGGTGTCGCCGCCGGGCGGCGTGGTCGGGGGAGTGGTCGGCGGGGTCGTCGGCGGCGTGGTGGGAGGCGTCGTCGGCGGGGTGGTGGGCGGTGTGGTCGGGGGCGTGGTGCCGCCGCCGTCGACGTTGCAGGTGGTGCCGTTGAGCGTGAAGCCCGTCGGCGCCGGGTTGCTGCCCGACCAGCTGCCGAGGAAGCCGGCGCTGACGGTGCCGCCGGTGGGGATCGCGCCGTTGTACGACTCGGAGGCCGCGGTCACGGCGGTGCCCGACTGGGTCCAGGCGGCGTTCCAGCCCTGGGTGACCTTCTGGCCGCCGGAGAAGGTGAAGCCGAGTTTCCAGCTGGTGGTGGGAGCGGCGTTGTTGGTGATGACAACGTTGCCCTGGAAACCGGAGTCCCACTGGTTCGTCACCGAGTAGGACACGGCGCAGGCCGGTGCGGCACCCGCCGCGGTCGCGCCGAGTGCGGGGAGCAGGGCGGCGGCCGCGGCCGCCGTACTCACGGCCGCGACGGCGAGCGCCGCGGTGCGCGTGGGTCGTCGCATGAGCGACTCCTCGTGAGGTGGGGGGATCGAGGAATGGTGCCGTCCGCGGTGCCCCGGGCGGGTACCGGCGGACGTCGACAAGAAGTGGACGCGCTCCCACTGGTCCGGCGCACGACCCTAGCGTCAAGTGCCGTCCAAGGGTAGGGGCAACTTCCCGGCCATCCGCCGACTGTGTGCCGCGCATGCCGACTAGTGCACATCGCAGGCGCCCCAGCAGGGCTTTGTGCTTCACCTCTTGACAGGTATTCGGCAACGCCTTGATGGTGGGAGCGCTCCCACTGGTTCACAGCTCAGACGCACCACTTCCATCCCCCCACACACCAGCGCGAGGAGGACCTCCCGCATGGCAAGAGGAAGACCGATCCTGAGAAGGCCGGGACGGCGGGTCACGAAACTGCTCACGGCCCTGGCGGCCGCGCTCGCCCTGCCGCTCGGCATGACGGTGGCGGCCGGCGGTTCCGCGCACGCCGCGGGCCTGTCGTGCAGCGTCGACTACACCACCCAGGACTGGGGCTCCGGCTTCACCGCCAACGCCAAGATCACCAACCTGGGCAGCAGCGCGATCAGCGGCTGGACGCTCACGTACTCCTACACCGGCAACCAGACGCTGCAGAGCGGCTGGAACGGCACCTGGTCGCAGTCCGGCAAGGCCGTCACCGTCAAGTCGCTCGACTGGAACGGGACGATCGCGGCCAACGCCAACGTCACCACCAGCGCCAACTTCAACTACAGCGGCACCAACACCGCGCCGACGTCCTTCAGCGTCAACGGCACGGTGTGCGGTGGCGCGCACCAGGCGCCGCTGCCGGTGCTCACCAGCCCGTCGGCCGGTGCCACCTACAGCGCGGGCGCCACGATCCCGCTGGCCGCGACCGCGGTCGCGGCGGACAGCGCGACGATCACCAAGGTGGAGTTCTACAACGACACCACGCTGCTGGGCACCGACACCACCTCGCCGTACACGTTCAACTGGGCGAGCGTCCCGGCGGGCGACTACTCGGTCTACGCCAAGGCCTACGACAGCCTGGGCGCTTCCGCCGAGTCGACCCCGGTGGGCGTGCACGTCGCGAGCGGCCCGGCGATCGTGGCCTCGCCCACGACGCTGTCCGTCCAGCAGGGCAAGACCGGCACGTTCGGCCTGAAGCTGTCCAGCGCCCCGGCGGCCAACGTGACGGTCGCCGTCGCGCGGACCGCTGGCAACAGCGGGCTGAGCGTCCAGTCCGGGGGGAGCCTGACCTTCACCCCGGCCAACTGGTCGACGGCGCAGAACGTGACCGTCGCGGCCGACGCCTCCGGCACCGGTTCGGCGACCTTCTCGGCCACCGCCACCGGCTACAGCACCGCGACGGTCTCGGTCAGCGAGATCGCCGCGACCGGTGACTACGCGGCGCGCTTCCTGTCGCTCTACACCAAGATCACCGACCCGTCGAGCGGCTACTTCTCGACCGACGGCATCCCGTACCACTCGGTCGAGACGCTCATGGCCGAGGCCCCGGACTACGGTCACGAGACCACGTCCGAGGCGTACTCGTACATGATCTGGCTGCAGGCCATGTACGGGCAGGTCAGCGGTGACTGGAGCAAGTTCAACGCGGCCTGGGGCACCATGGAGAAGTACATGATCCCCACGCACGCGGACCAGCCGTCCGGCAGCTCGTACAACCCCAACTCGCCGGCCACCTACGCCCCCGAGCACCCGCTGCCGAGCGACTACCCGTCGCAGCTCGACAGCAGCATCAAGGTCGGCGTGGACCCGATCGCGGGCGAGCTGAAGTCGGCCTACGGCTCGGACGACATCTACGGCATGCACTGGCTGGAGGATGTGGACAACATCTACGGCTACGGTGACACGCCCGGTGGCGGCTGCGAGCTCGGCCCGACGGCGAAGGGCCCGTCGTACATCAACACCTTCCAGCGCGGCGCGCAGGAGTCGGTGTGGGAGACCATCCCGCAGCCGACCTGCGACGCGTTCAAGTACGGTGGCAAGAACGGTTACCTGGACCTCTTCACGGGTGACTCGAACTACGCGCAGCAGTGGAAGTACACCGACGCCCCCGACGCCGACGCGCGCGCCATCCAGGCCGCGTACTGGGCCGACCAGTGGGCCACCGCCCAGGGCAAGAAGGCGGACGTCTCGGCGACCGTCGCCAAGGCCGGCAAGATGGGCGACTACCTGCGGTACTCGTTCTTCGACAAGTACTTCAAGAAGATCGGCAACTGCACCAACCCGAGCACCTGCGCGGCCGGCACCGGCAAGGACAGCGAGCACTACCTGCTGTCCTGGTACTACGCCTGGGGCGGCTCGTCCGGCACCGGCGGCGGCTGGTCCTGGCGCATCGGTGACGGCGCCTCGCACTTCGGCTACCAGAACCCGCTGGCGGCCTACGCGCTGACCACCGACACGGCGATGGCCCCGAAGTCCGCGACCGGCAAGGCCGACTGGACCACGAGCCTCAGCCGCCAGCTGGAGTTCTACCAGTGGCTGCAGTCCTCCGAGGGCGCCATCGCCGGTGGCGCCACCAACAGCTGGGACGGCGCCTACGCGCAGCCCCCGGCCGGCACGCCCACCTTCTACGGGATGGCGTACGACTGGGAGCCCGTCTACCACGACCCGCCGTCGAACCAGTGGTTCGGCATGCAGGCCTGGTCGATGGAGCGCGTCGCGGAGTACTACCAGCAGACCGGTGACGCCAAGGCCAAGAAGATCCTCGACAAGTGGGTCACCTGGGCCATGTCGCAGACCACCATCAACGCGGACGGCACCTTCAAGATCCCGTCCGACCTCCAGTGGTCCGGCCAGCCGGACACCTGGAACGCGTCCAGCCCGGGCAGCAACGCCGGTCTGCACGTGACGGTCTCGGCCTACGGCAACGACCTGGGCGTCACGGCGGCCTACGCCAAGACGCTGTCCTACTACGCCGCCAAGTCCGGCAGCACGGCCGCCAAGACCATGGCCAAGCAGCTGCTCGACGGCATGTGGACCAACTACCAGGACCCGCTGGGCATCGCGACCCCGGAGACCCGGACCGACTACAACCGGTTCGACGACCCGGTCTACGTGCCGTCCAGCTTCTCCGGCACCATGCCCAACGGCGACAAGATCAACTCCAGCTCGACCTTCATCGAGCTGCGGTCCTTCTACAAGAACGACCCGAACTGGCCCAAGGTGCAGGCCTACCTCGACGGTGGCGCGGCGCCCACCTTCACCTATCACCGCTTCTGGGCCCAGGCCGACATCGCCATGGCGATGGGAGCCTACGGTCTGCTCTTCGGCGCGTGATCCGTACTCCCGGCGGGAGCCGGGGCGGGAGATGACCCGGGCCTCCTGACAGTCGCCCGGCCGCCCCGCTCCCTCCGGGACCCCGGCCGCGGCCCCGCACCTCCCTGGGCACTGGGAGGGCGCGGGGCCGCGGTGTTGCTCCGGTACGCCACGCCGCCGGGGGCGCACGGGGAGCGCTCCCGGCGGCGTCCCCCGTGCCCTCACGCCAGGAGGCTCGGCACCTTCACCGGGACGCCCGGCACCGCCGTGGACGGGTCCACGCCCGCGAAGACCAGGCCGATGACGAATCCGGCCACCTCCTCCAGCTGCCGGGCCCGGCGCAGCGGTCCGACCACCGCAGGCCGCCCGCCCGCGTCCTCCACCAGCCTCGCGGCCGCGGCGAGCGCCCCGGCGTCGTCCCCGGCCATCGCCACGGTGACCGGCTCGCGCCCGCCGCTCCACTGGTCGGAGGCGAAGAGGTGGAAGGCCTTGACGACATGTGCGCCCGGCGCGAGGTCCGCGACGTGCTGGGCGGCGGAGCGCCCGTCGCCGGTGAGGAGTTCGCCGACCCCGTGCGCGACCGCGTTGGTGGGGTCGATCAGCGGCGTGCCGGCCAGCGTCCCGTCCGCCGCGCCCGCGAGGCCGAGGATGTCCGCGAGCCCCTCCCACGCCACCGCGACGAGCACCGCGTCCGCCCCCTCGACGGCCTCCCGCGGCTCCACCGCGGCCGCCGCCCCGCCCATCGCCGCCGCCGCGTCCCCGGCCCGCGCCCGCGACCGCCCGCCGACCCGTACCTCGTGCCCCGCACGCCCCCACGCCGCGCCCAGCGCGACCGCGAGCGTGCCCGTGCCCAGAATGCCGATCCGCATGTCCTGCTCCCCTCAGACGGTTTTCCAGGACCGTAGGCGGGCCGATACGCACCACCCGGTAGGAAACGGCTGCGGCACCATGGGGGCATGACGAGCCGGACCGCACCCGACCCCGCGACGGCGGACCCCGCCGCCTCCTGCCCCGCGGCCACCCCGCAGCCGCAGCCGCCCGGCCCGCCCTTCCTCGCGGACTGCGGACTGCGCGCGGCGACCGACCTGCTGGCCCACACCTGGGACGCGGTGGTGCTGGCCGGCCTGCGCCCCGGCCCGCGCCGCCGCCGCGACCTGCTGGCGTGGCTGGGCGGGGTGAGCGACAAGGCGCTGACCGAGACCCTGCGCCGCCTCCAGGCCAACGGCCTGGTCGCCCGGCGGGCCCACCCCGCGGCCCCGCCGCACGTCGACTACGCCCTCACCCCGCTGGGCGTGACCTTCGTCGACGGCCCCCTGCACGCCCTGGCCGCCTGGACCCGCGCCTACGCCGACGACCTGCTGGCCGCGCAGGAGCCCGGTCCGGCCGAGGGCGTCAGGCCAGCAGCCCGGCGTCCCTGAGGTCGTCGAAGAGCAACCGGTCCACGGGCGGGACCAGTTCCCGGTGGGCGTAGGAGAACCAGGCGATCTCCTCGATCTCGCTGCTGGGCGCCAACTCCCCCCGGTAGTCCGCGGTGTAGCAGGCCATCCGTACGAGAGCGTCCCCCGCCGGCGCCTCGTACGTACCCGTGTGCGCGGCCGTCGCCGGGTCCAGCGCGACGTCCAGCTCCTCCCGGATCTCCCGGACGAGCGTCTCCAGGTCGCTCTCGGCGCCCTCCCGCTTCCCCCCGGGCACGTAGAAGACGTCCTTGCCCCGCGGCCGCGCGCACAGCACCCGCCCGCCCTCGGTCCGCACCCACGCCACCGTGTCGATCAGCACCGCCGCGCCCTCTCCTCGTCGAAGTACCCCCCGACCGTACGGCGTCGGGGGGTGCACGGCGTCAGGACCCCGGGCGCGTCACACGAAGAAGCCCACGACGCTGCGGATGCGGTCCCCGGCGAACTCGGCCACGTCGTAGCCGGTGGCGACGTCGCCCAGCCGCCAGGTGAACAGCGCCCGGTCGTGATGGACGCCGATGACGTCGCCGAGGGTGAAACGCAGGTCGCCGAGCTTGGTGTGGGCCAGGCCGATCGCCTCCGACAGCGCGGCGCGGCCGTGCAGCCCGGCGTAGTCGGGGTCGGAGTAGAAGCAGTCGTCGGTGAGGACGGCGGCCGCCAGCTTCTCGCGGGCGGCGGCGTCCCGCTCGTTCCAGACGGCGATGTAGGCGTCGATCAGGTCGGTGGTGCTCATCGGTTCGCTCCTTCGAGGGCGGGGGACGGGTCGGCCTGCGGACGAGGCCGCGGGGGTTCGAGGACGAGGGCGATCAGGCCGGCGACGACGGTCACGGCCGCGGCCGTCCAGCCGGCCGTGTGCAGACCGTCCAGCGGGCGCCGCGCGCCGGTGGTGAGGGCGACGAAGGCCGCCAGGCCCATCGCGCCGCCGATCTCCTTGGCGCTGCTGGCCAGTCCGGAGGCGACGCCCTGCTCGTGCGGGGCGACACCGGAACCGGCGGAGGCGAAGAGGGTGACGAAGGCGACGCCGCCGAACAGGCCCCACACGATGCTGCCGGGCAGTAGCGTCCAGAAGCCGCCGCCGGAGGTGGTGCCCGCGACGACCACGGCGATCCCGGCGCCGGTACCGGCCAGGGAGACGGCGAGCGTGCTGCGGACCCCGAAGCGGGCGAGCAGCACCGGGGTGGCCTTGAGGGCGGAGAACATGCAGGCCAGTGTCAGCGGCAGGAAGGTCAGTCCGGTCCGCAGGGCGCTGTAGCCGAGCACCGGCTGCAGGTAGCAGGTCAGGATGTAGAAGCCGCCGCCGAGCGTGCCCTGGAAGAGGGCGATCACGACCATCGTGGTGGCCAGGTTGCGGCCGCGCGCCAGCTTCAGCGGGATCAGCGGGTCGCGGGTGCGCGCCTCCACGGCCAGCAGCAGGCCGATCAGCACCGCCCCGGCCGCCAGCGCCCCGGCGCCGCGCAGCGACAGCCACCCGGCCTCGGGGCCGCCGGCCAGTCCGAGGACCAGGAGCACCGACCCGGCGGTGGCCAGCACCGCGCCGGGGACGTCGAAGGAGCCGCTGGTGCGGGGCGGGTCGGCGGGCAGCAGCCGCGGGGCGATCAGCGCGCAGCCCAGCGCGAGGGGCACGTTGACGAAGAACACCCACTCCCAGCCCAGGTAGTTGGTGAGCACCCCGCCCAGCAGCGAGCCCGTCGCCAGGCCTGCGCTGCCCGCCGTGCCCCAGGCGGCGAGCGCCCGGTTGCGCTCCGGCCCCTCGGCGAAGCCGCGGTAGATGAGGGTGAGCGTCGCCGGGGTGAGCAGCGCCCCGCCCGCGCCCTGCACCGCGCGGGCGGCGATCAGCACGCCGCCGTCCGCCGCGAGGCCACCGGCCAGGGAGGCGACGGCGTACAGCGCCAGCCCGGTCATGAACATCCGGCGGGCGCCGAGCCGGTCCACCGCCCGCCCGCCGAACAGCAGCAGCCCGCCGAGCCCGACGGCGTAGGCGCTGACCACCCACTGCACGGACTGCGGGGTGAAGCCGAGCGCGTCCCCGATGTCGGGCAGCGCCACGTACACGATGTTGTAGTCGAGAGCCACGATGAGCTGCGTCAGTGCCAGCAGCCCAAGGCGTAGCCGGGCCCGGTCCAATGTCACTCCTAGAGCCGTGAAATTACTACACGCCGTTCAATGAACGACACGCCGTACAGTAACCCAACCCTGTAGAGTGTCAACCGTGACCGAGAAGCCCGTGAGCCGCCGCGAGCGGATGCGCGCCCAGACCACCGCCGAGATCAAGGCGATCGCGCTCCGGCTCATGGCCGAGGGCGGCCCCGACGCCCTCTCGCTGCGCGCCATCGCCCGCGAGATGGGGATGACGGCCGGCGCGATCTACAGCTACTTCCGCACCCGGGACGACCTGGTCACCACGCTGATCGGCGACGTCTACACCGCCGCGGTGGACGGCGCCGAGGCCGCCCGCGACGCCGTCCCCGAGGATCGGCCGGGCGCCCGCATCCTGGCCTGGGCGCAGGCGATGCGCACCTGGGCGCTGGCCGACCCCGCGGGCTTCAAACTCATCTACGGCGACCCCGTCTCCGGCTACCGCCCGCCCGACGACGGACCGGGCGCCACCGCCGAACTGCGCGCCTGTACCGGCCTCGTCGACCTCGTCGCCGCCGCCTGGCCGACAGCCGGCCCGCTCCAGCCGGACGGCCCCGCCTACACCTGGGACGACTTCGACGCGGGCCTCACCGCCCACGTCCGCACGGACTTCCCCGACCTGCCGCCGTCCGGCCTCGCCCTCGCCCTGCGCGTGTGGGGCCGCATGCACGGCCTCATGGCCCTGGAGATCTACGGCCACCTGCGCGGCCTCGTCCACGACCCGGCGACCGTCTACCGCGACGAGATGCACGCCCTCGTGACGTCCCTCGGCCTGACCGCGTGAGCCCCGGCGCGTCCAGCGCTTTATCGCCTCGGACCCCACCCCGCCACCCCCGGCGGCGTTTTCCGGCCCATCTCGACCGGGCCGCAGGTGACACCCTGTCGGATCCGCGCGGACGCCGGGAAGGCGCGGCGCGCCCGCGCACGGGGGGCCCGGAACGGCTGAGGCCCCGGACCGCTTGCGCGGGCCGGGGCCTCGGTGGGGTGAGTGACGGGACTCGAACCCGCGGCATCCTGGACCACAACCAGGTGCTCTACCAGCTGAGCTACACCCACCATCGGTGCTGCGTCGCCCCGGTGATCTTGCCGGGGTGGCGCCGCCTCGAAAAGTGTACAGGGTGGCGAGGGGTGGTCGCGCCCTGCTTTTGCGCGGGTCCCCCGGGGGCCCCGCGCGGGGTGGGGTCAGTGCACCGCGGGGCCCTCCGACGGGAGGACGTGGCGGGCGGCGATGGCGCGGGCCGTGTCCGTGTCGGGGCCGGGCTGCGGGACGAAGACGGCCTCGCGGTAGTAGCGCAGCTCGGCGATGGACTCGCGGATGTCGGCGAGGGCGCGGTGGTTGCCGTTCTTCTCGGGGCTGTTGAAGTAGGCCCGCGGGTACCAGCGGCGGGCCAGCTCCTTGACCGAGGAGACGTCCACGATCCGGTAGTGCAGGTGCTGCTCCAGCGTGGGCATGTCACGTGCGAGGAAGCCGCGGTCGGTGGACACCGAGTTGCCGCACAGCGGCGCCTTGCGCGGCTCGGCGACATGCGTGCGCACGTAGTCGAGCACGATCCGCTCGGCCTCGGCCAGGGCCATCCCGCCCGCCAGCTCCTCCAGCAGGCCGGAGGCGGTGTGCATGGCCCTGACCACGTCCGGCATGGTGTCGAGCGCCTCGGCGGGGGGGCGGATCACGACGTCCACCCCCTCCCCGAGCACGTTCAGCTCCGAGTCGGTGACGAGGGCGGCCACCTCGATCAGC
Source organism: Streptomyces sp. NPDC021224 (assembly GCF_044332905.1). Classification (NCBI taxonomy): domain Bacteria; kingdom Bacillati; phylum Actinomycetota; class Actinomycetes; order Kitasatosporales; family Streptomycetaceae; genus Streptomyces; species Streptomyces sp. NPDC021224. Next base: position 198,534 of record NZ_JBIRPW010000005.1, read on the forward strand.
GCGTCCTGCGCCAGTGACAGCCCCGTCATCTCACAGTCGATCCACACCATCCGGTCGTTCATGTGTCTCACCCTACGGGGCGGTCACGCGGTCCCGGCAGTGCGGCGCCCAGACCGCGTGCGCCCCGCAGCCGGGAGCGGGCGGGCCCGTCCTGCGGCTCACCCCGGCCCGGCTGGTCGGGGACCCGCGCGGCGTACGCGTCGCTCTCCGGTTTGCCCGGCACCGCGAGCACCTGCGAGACCGGTGCGTGGTGCCCCGCCAGCGCCGCCGCCCCGGCCGGGGCGGGGCCCCGGCGCAGCGCGGACAACTCGGCGGGCGCCGGGTGCCGCTCCGGCTCGTCCTGCGGCCTGCGGGCCCGGTAGGCGGCCCGGTAGGACGCGGGGGAGGAGCCGAGCTGCCGCCGGAAGTGGCCGCGCAGCGCCACCGGGGAGCGGAAGCCGCAGCGGCCCGCGACCTCGTCCACCGAGTAGTCCGACGTCTCCAGCAGCCGCTGCGCCTGGAGCACCCGCTGGGTGATCAGCCACTGCAGCGGCGCGCTGCCGGTGAGCGAGCGGAAGCGCCGGTCGAAGGTCCGCCGGCTCATGTACGCGCGCGCGGCCAGCGCCTCCACGTCGAACTGCTCGTGGAGGTGCTCCAGCGCCCAGGCGACGACCTCGGCGAGCGGGTCGGCGCCGATCTCCTCGGGTAAAGAGCGGTCCAGGTGCCGCTGGCCGGTCTGCCAGTCCGACCGGCGCGGCGGTACGACCAGCCGCCGGGCGAGCGCGGCGGCCGCCTCACCGCCGTGGTCGGTGCGCACCACGTGCAGGCATAGGTCGATGCCGGCGGCGGTGCCGGCCGAGGTGAGCACGTCGCCGTCGTCGACGAACAGCTCACGCGGGTCCACGTGCACGGACGGGTAGCGCTTGGCGAGCGTGGGCGCGTACATCCAGTGCGTGGTGGCGGGCCTGCCGTCCAGCAGCCCGGCCGCGGCCAGCACGAAGGCGCCGGTGCACAGGCCGATGATGCGGGCGCCCTCCTCGTGGGCGCGGCGGATCGACTCCAGCGCCTCGGGTGGTGGGGCCTGGGAGATCGACCGCCAGGTCGGCACGACGACCGTGCCGGCCCGGGAGAGCGCCTCCAGGCCGTAGGGCGCGGTCAGTTCGAGACCGCCGGTGGTGCGCAGCGGTCCGTCCTCGCCGGCGCAGACCAGCAGCCGGTAACGCGGTACCCCGGCGTCCTGGCGGTCTATCCCGAAGACGGACAGCGGTATGGAACTCTCGAAGATCGGGCCACCGCTGAACAGCAGCACCGCGACGACTTCCGGTCGCCGGCGCGCGGAGAGCTTACGGATGGCGCGAGGCGATGCCGATGGTGCCTGCGACGGGCTCTCCGTCGCCGTAACGGAACCGGACTCCTGGCTCATGGAGCTCAAGCCCCCCTCGAATCGACGCGTCGTCACCTCGGTCCTGCACGTACCCCCCGCGCGGCCACCCAAGATCAAATCTACTGTGTCAGGTGGGGCGTCAGTGACGTCTTTGTCACCTGACGGCAAATCGACAAGACAACGTGGCGTAAAGCATTCGATCACGAAGCGTTTCACTCGTTGAGCGCTGAGGGAAGTACGCCTCCCGTCACTTCGGCCACGCAGTGGCTCAGCCGCGACACGCCGCATCGTAGAACCGCAGGTGACAGAGGTGTTAGTGGGCGTCCGACCGAACACCGTTGCACAGCAAAGAAGTTGGCCGAAAATCGACGTTGAGGAGCGCGGGGCGCGTACAAGGCGCCCGCGCGTGCGCGGGGCGGCTCCCAGGCGCGCCGGTAACTGCCGCACGGAACGGGTGAATCCGGCGGATATCCCATGGCCGCAGCGGGTATGACCGTCTCACGGCGCACGGCCGCCCGCGGGTGAACCGATGCGCCCCCGGGATGCTCCGGTGCGCCGCGCCGTGCCGCCGGTTGGCGGGATGGCGTTGCGCTCGCGGCGCCGCTCCGGCATTCTCCTGGGAACTCCGGGTACCCGACTCGGTGGAGACGCTGCCGAACCTGTGCAGGCGGTCCTTACAGCCGTACTCTGGAGAGAGTGGGACGGGAAGTGGCGAACTGGCCCAAACCGGCCGGTCCGGCGGACCGACCCACGCGCCCCGTCCCGTCCGCTGCTCGGCGCGTCAGCGCCGCCCTCGCCGAGAATCCGCATCATGGCCGGTCATGACTTCCCCGAGCCCGCCGATCGCAGGCCGCTGGCCGAATCGGCAGCGGCGCTGCCCGAACAGGCGCCCGCCCGGCAGCCCTGCGATCCCGCCTTCCGGCACGGTGTCGTCGTCGGCTTCGACGGGTCCGTCTCCAGCGAGCGCGCGCTCGCCTACGCCGTCGGCATGGCCCGCAGGACGGCGTCAGCCCTGATCATCGTGCATGTGGCCAACCGGCTGCCGGCCACGGTGTGGGCGGGCTGCGAGCCACCGGTCTTCGTCGACGTCCCCGACCACCGCACCGAGGTGCTCGGCCTGGAGCTGGCCTGCTCCGACCACCTCGCCGAGATCTCCTGGGTGCTGGTGGAGCGCGGCGGCGACATCTGCCACGAGCTGGAGGAGGTCGGCCGGGAGTACGAGGCCGACGCCATCGTGGTCGGCGGCACGCACGGGCTGGCCGGGCGGATCTTCGGCTCGGTCGCCGGCCGGCTCGCCCGCCGGGCCCAGCGCCCGGTCGTCGTCATCCCGTAGCGCGCCCGCTCCCGCCGCTTCGCCGCACCCTTGGCCGCACCCGGCGTCACCCGTTCGGCCGTCATCCGTACGAGTGTGGTCCGCGCGCGCCGGGCGTGCCCGCCTACGCGATCGGGCGCGGGGGCGTACGACCGCGTACGCCCCCGCGCCCGGTGCGGCTACTCCACGGTGACGGACTTCGCCAGGTTGCGCGGCTTGTCGATGTCACGGCCCAGCGCGAGCGCGGTGTGGTAGGCGAACAGCTGGAGCGGGATGCCCATGAGGATGGGGTCGAGCTCGTCCTCGTTCTTCGGGACCACGATCGTGTGGTCCGCCTTCTCCTGCACCTGGTGGGCGACCGCCAGGATCCGGCCGTTCCTGGCCTTGATCTCCTCCATGGCGGCGCGGTTCTTCTCCAGCAGGTCGTCGTCCGGCACGATCGCGACGGTCGGCATCGACGGGTCGATCAGCGCCAGCGGCCCGTGCTTGAGCTCGGAGGCCGGGTAGGCCTCGGCGTGGATGTAGCTGACCTCCTTGAGCTTCAGCGACGCCTCGCGCGCGACCGGGTAGCCGCGCACCCGGCCGATGAAGAGCATCGAGTGCGCGTCGGCGTAGGACTTCGCCAGCTGCTTGATGTCCTCCTCGGTCTTGAGGATCTCCTCGATCTGCGCCGGCAGCCTGCGCAGGCCCTCGATGATCCGCCGCCCGTCGGTGACGGACAGGTCGCGCACCCGGCCCAGGTGCAGCGCCAGCAGCGCGAAGGCGACGACGGTGTTGGTGAAGCACTTGGTGGACACCACGCACACCTCGGGCCCGGCGTGCACATAGGTGCCGCCGTCCGCCTCGCGGGCGATCGCCGAGCCGACGACGTTGACCACGCCCAGCACCCGGGCGCCCTTGCGCTTGAGCTCCTGTACGGCCGCGAGCACGTCGTAGGTCTCGCCGGACTGCGACACGGCGACGTAGAGGGTGTCGGGGTCCACCACCGGGTTGCGGTAGCGGAACTCCGAGGCGGGCTCGGCGTCCGCGGGGATGCGCGCCAGCTCCTCGATCAGGCCCGCGCCGATCTGCCCGGCGTGGTAGCTGGTGCCGCAGCCGAGGATCTTGATACGGCGCACGCTGCGCGCGTCCCGGGCGTCCATGTTGAGGCCGCCCAGGTGGACGGTCGCGAACCGGTCGTCGATCCGGCCGCGCAGCACCCGGTCCACGGCCTCGGCCTGCTCGAAGATCTCCTTGTGCATGTAGGTGTCGTGGCCGCCCATGTCGTACGACTCGGCCTCCCACTCCACCGTGGTCGGCGTCGCCGTCGTCTGCGAGCCCTCGGTGGTGTAGGTGCGGAAGTCGTCGGCCTTGAGGGTGGCCATCTCGCCGTCGCCGAGGGTCACGACCTGCCGGGTGTGGGCGACGAGCGCGGCCACGTCGGAGGCGACGAACATCTCCTTCTCGCCGATTCCCAGCACCACGGGCGAGCCGTTGCGGGCGACGACGATACGGCCCGGGAAGTCCTGGTGCAGCACGGCGATGCCGTACGTGCCCTCGACCGACCGCAGCGCCTCGCTGACCTTCTTCTCCAGCGTCTCGGCCGCCGACCGGGCGATGAGGTGGGCCAGCACCTCGGTGTCGGTCTCGGAGGCGAAGACGACGCCCTCGGCGGTGAGCCGGATGCGCAGCTCGGAGGCGTTGTCGATGATGCCGTTGTGGACGACGGCGACCTTCTCCTCGCCGTCCAGGTGCGGGTGCGCGTTGACGTCGCTGGGCGCGCCGTGGGTGGCCCAGCGGGTGTGGGCGATGCCGGTGGTGCCCGCGAAGCGCTTGGGGATCCGCGACTCCAGCTCTCGCACCCGGCCCTTGGCCTTGACCGTCCGCAGCTCGCCCGACTTGCCGGTGATGACGACGCCGGCCGAGTCGTAACCGCGGTACTCCAGCCGCTGCAGACCCTCCAGCAGCAGCGGTGCCACGTCACGCTTGCCGATGTACCCGACGATTCCGCACATGAGCCGTCCGTCCCTCTCCGTCGTCCTGCGCTTGTCCCTGAAAGCCCTGGTGCCCTGGTGCCCCGATGTTCCGGGAGCCCCGCTCGCCCCGCTCGCCCTGGTGCCCGGCGGCCCCTCAGCCGTAGACGATGCGCCGCAGCTGGCGCTGGGAGAGCGCGGCGGGGGCCACCGCGCGGTGCGGCAGCTCCTCGCCGATCCGCGCGAAGATCTCCGCGTTGACCAGGCCCTTCGCCTGGAGCTCGCGGTGTCTGCGGCGGACGAACTCCTCCGTCGTCTCGTCGAAGTACGCCAGGACGTCCAGGACGACCCGGGAGGCCTCGCCGCGGTGCAGCGGCGTGGTGCGCACCAGGTGGTCGATCAGGTCGTCGTACGGGGTCCGGCGTTCGAGCACCCGTTGATACTGGTGTGATGATCTTTGCTTTGCAAGAATCCTGCCCGATTCCGGGCAGGAAGGTGGGTCAAGAACGGCCAAAGGGGTGACAGTCGGCGGAGGAACGCCATATTTCGTGTCAAATGGTTTCGCGGTCGGCCTCGGGGGAAGGGCGGGGCCGGTACGGGGCCAGGGGGTTCGCGAGGGTGCCGGCGAACCGGAGCGCGGCCGACGGGTCGGCCAGGTCCACCATCCGCCGGTTGTTCCTGAGCTGGAGCCGGTTGAGGCAGGACAGCGCGAAGCGGTCGGCGAAGAGGTCGTGCCGCGCGAAGCGGCCGGCCAGGTGCGGGTGGGCCCGCTGGTAGTCCGTGACGCAGGCGGCGACCGTGCGCCAGAAGGCGGTCTCGTCCAGCACGCCCCGGGTGTGCAGGATCGCGCTCAGGAAGCGCAGGAAGCAGTCGAAGACATCGGTGAAGACCGCGAGGACCAGCTCCTCGTCGGGCACGTTGGCCGCGCGTATGCGCTCGGCGGCCGGGGGCAGCGGGAGATCACGGTCCATGACCATGATCTCCTCGGCTATGTCCTTGAAGACGACGCGCTCGACGGTGCCGCCGTCCGCCCCCAGGACGAGGATGACGTTCTCGCCGTGCGGCATGTAGGCCAGGCCGTAGGCGTAGAGGCTGTGCAGGACCGGGACGAGGTAGGCGTCGAGGTAGCCGCGCAGCCAGCGCGCCGGGGGCAGGCCGGAGCGCTCGACGAGGGCGGCGGCGAAGGAGTCGGTGCGGTGGGGGCGGGTGCCGTCGCCGGTGCCGTCGTGGGTGCCGTCGTCGGGGTGCTCGCCGGTCGGCTGCTCGCCGGTCGGGTGCTCGTCGGTGTGCAGCAGGGCCGCCATCGTCGCCGGGGTCTCGCCCGGTGCGAGCCCCGGCACCGGGCTCTCCCGCCACAGCGCGGCCAGCATCATCCGGTACGGCGACCCGTACGCGGTCGCGGCCTCGTAGCCGCGGTGGTGGTACCCCACGGCGGCACGCTCGCGGATGATCGAGAAGCGCGCCGCCCGCAGCGTCGGGTCGGCGGCGATCAGACCCGCGAGCCAGTCGTTGATCGCCGGGGTGCCCGTCATGTACGTGGCGGACAGGCCGCGCATGAAGCCCATGTTGAGGACGGACAGCGCCGTCTTCACGTAGTGCCGCCCGGGGTGGGCGGCGTTGAAGAACGTACGGACGGACTGCTGCGCCAGGTAGTCGTCGTCGCCGGGTCCGAGCGGCACCAGCCGCCCGGCGGCTATCTCGCCCGCGAAGCTCACCGAGAGCTTGTGCTCCCACTGCCACGGATGCGCTGGGAGCAGGACGTACGCGGCCGGGTCCAGGCCCCGCGCGGTGAGCGTGCCGCGTAGCCGCGCGTACTGCGCGGCGCCCAGCTCGGCGGCCATGAAGTCCTGCTCGGCGACGCCCTCGCCCGCGCTGAAGTCCGCGTGGTCGCGGTGGGCGGCGAGCCAGAAGAGCCGTACGGGCGCGGCAGCCTCGGGCGTGTAGCGGCGGTGGTCGGCGGAACCGAAGCCGAGCCGTCCGCTGTTCGCGACGAAGCAGGGGTGGCCCTCGGTCATCGCCGCCTCGACGGCCTGGAAGCCCGCGGCGGGCAGCTCGGCGGCCGTGTGGGCGCGGGGCTCACGCGGACGCGCCCGGAAGGCGGCCGCCGAGAGCGTGGCGGTGATCTCCTCCAGGTAGACGGGGAGGATGTCGTCGCTCAGGCCCAGGGCGCCGCGCAGGCCGGTGAAGAAGGCGAGGGCGTCGGGCTCGGCCGGTTCGCCGGAGGGCGGGGTGTGCCGGGTCAGGGAGGCGGGGTCGACCTGCCAGTGGTCGAGGGTGAGGCGGCGGGCGGTGAAGCGGTGGGCGGTGCCGCCGTCGTCGTCGGTGACCTCGTAGCGGGCGGGCCCGCCGGGCGTGGCGGGGGCGGGGCCCCGGCGTACGGGCTCCAGCAGGCGCTCGTGGGCGAACTCGCCGAGGGCCTTGGCCAGCAGCCGCCGGGTGGCCCGCCGCCACGCGCCGGCCGTGAGGTGGTCCACGGCGGCGGGGGCGTACGGGGGGTTCCCCGGGTCCGTCGAGGGGTGCGTCGGCGCATTCGTCGGCGGGTTCGTCGGGTGGGCGGTCATCGGGTCGCCGCCTCGAAGCGCTCGCGCGTGCAGACGCTGAGCAGCGCGTCCTTCTCCGGTTTGGCGACCGTGCCGACGACCTCGAAGCCGACGGCCGCGTTGAGCCGGTGCACGGCGGTGTTGCGCACGTCCGGTTCGACGACCACCCGGCGGGTCGCCGGGTCCGCGAACAGCTCGGCCATCACCGCCTCGAGCACCGCGCGGGTGAAGCCGTGCACGGGGGTGTCGGCGGGCGCGACCAGGAAGTGCATGCCGACGTCGCCTGGCTCGGCCGGGTAGAGCCCGGCGAGCTCGACCCGTGCGGGGTCGTACCGCTCCATGACGCACACCGGCTCGCCGCCGTACAGCCCGAGGAAGGCGTCCTCGTACGGCGCCGCGGCCATCTCGGCGTACGCCCGCTCGACGTCCTCCAGGTCGGCGTCGCCCATGAGCCAGAAGGACGCCTTGGGGTGTGCGACCCAGCGGTGCAGCAGCGTGGCGTCGGTGGCGGGATCGACGAGGCGGAAGGTGAAACCGGCCGGGTCGGGGGCGCCGGGTCCGGGCCCGGCGGCGGGGGCGGTGTGCTGGGGGGCGGTCATGCGGTGAACTCCTGGAAGGCGATGGCGGTCTCCACCCGGTAGTGCTCGCGGCCGAGCAGCTGCCGGATGATCCGTGAGTTGCGGTAGGCGGCCATGCCGAGGTCGGGGGAGGCGAAGCCGTGGGTGTGCAGCTCGGCGTTCTGCACGAAGATGCCGCTGCCGGTGACGTCGACGGCGTAGTCGCGGGTGACGGCGAAGCGGCCCTGCTCGTCGCGGCGGATGCGGTCGCGGACGGGCGCCAGGAAGCCGGGTGTGCGGTAGCGGTAACCGGTGGCGAGCACCAGCCCCTCGGTCGTGAGGGTGTGGTCGATGCCCTGCTCGTCCTGGCGCAGGCCCAGCGTGTACGCGCCGGGCGCGTCCGGCGTGTCGTAGGCGGCGTGCACGAGGGAGGTGTTGGTGAGCAGCCGGGTGGGGACCTTGCCGCGCCGGCTCTTGACGTACAGCAGGTCGAAGACGGCGTTGATCAGCTCGGAGTTGATGCCCTTGTAGAGGCTCTTCTGCGCGGCGTTGAGACGGTCGCGGGTGGCCGCGGGCAGGGCGTGGAAGTAGTCCACGTACTCCGGTGAGGTCATCTCCAGGGTGAGCTTGGTGTATTCGAGCGGGAAGAAGCGGGGGGAGCGGGTCACCCAGGTGAGGTGGTAGCCGTAGATCTCGATGTCCTGGAGCAGGTCGTGGTAGATCTCCGCGGCGCTCTGGCCGCTGCCCACGACGGTGACGCTGCTCTTGCGGCGCAGCTGCTCACGGGCCGGGAGGTAGCCGGAGGTGTGCACGGCGTCGCCGCCCAAACCCTCGCACGCGGGCGGGAGGTAGGGGGGTGTGCCGGTGCCGAGCACGAGGCGGGGGGCGCGGAAGATTTCGCCGGTGTCCGCCGTGACCGTGTAGAGGCCGTCGGCCTCGTCGTACGTGACCTCGGTGGCCGTCCGGCCGAAGCGGATGCCGGGGATGCGGGCGGCAGCCCAGCGGCAGTAGTCGTTGAACTCCTCGCGCAGCGGATAGAAGCTCTCGCGGATGTAGAAGGCGTAGAGGCGGCCGGATTCCTTGAGGTAGTTGAGGAAGCTGAAGGGGGAGGTCGGGTCGGCAAGGGTGACCAGGTCGGAGAGGAAGGGCGTCTGGAGGGTGCTGCCCTCCAGGAACATCCCGGAGTGCCAGTCGAAGTCGGGCTTGCTCTCCAGGAAGACGCCGTCGAGGCCCTCGACGGGCTCGGCGAGGCAGGCCAGGCCCAGGTTGAAGGGGCCGAGCCCGATCGCGACGAAGTCGGCGGTGGTCTCGCGGCGGGCGGCGTCAGGACGCGTGGACAAGGGACTCTCCTGCCTGGCGGGCGGCGCTCTCGGCCGCGTGTCCGGCCAGCAGGTCCAGGACCTCGGCGATGTCGGCGGGCGTGGTCAGCGGGTTGAGCAGGGTGAACTTGAGGTAGTGGCGGCCCGCGACCGTCGTCCCGGCCACCACGGCCGCGCCGGAGGCGGAGATGGCCTTGCGGGCGTGCAGGTTGGCGCGGTCCACGACGGCGGGATCGGTGCCGGCGCCGCCGCGCGGCGCGGGCGGCAGCCAGCGGAAGACCAGAGTGGAGAGGGTGGGCCGGGCGGCCACCTCGAACCGGGGGTCGGCGTCCAGCAGCTCCCAGCCGCGCCGCGCCAGGTCCAGGACGTCGTCGAAGAGCGCGCCGATGCCGTCCGCGCCCATCACCCGCAGGGTCATCCACAGCTTGAGCGCGTCGAAGCGGCGGGTGGTCTGGAGTGACTTGTCCACCTGGTTGGGGATCCGCTCGGCGGCGGCGCGGCGCGGGTTGAGGTAGTCGGCGTGGTGGGTGGCGTGCCGCAGCGCGGCCCGGTCGCGGACCAGCAGGGCACTGGAACTGACCGGCTGGAAGAAGGACTTGTGGTAGTCGACCGTGACCGAGTCGGCGTGCTCGATGCCGTCGAGCAGCCGGCGGTGCCGGTGCGAGACCAGCAGCCCGCAGCCGTAGGCGGCGTCGACGTGCAGCCAGCTGCCGTACCGGGCCGCCAGGTCCGCCAGTTCGGGGAGCGGGTCGATGGAGCCGAAGTCGGTGGTGCCGGCGGTGCCGACGATCGCCATCGCGGTACGGCCGGAGCGACGGCAGCGGTCCAGCTCCGCTTCCAGCGCCGGGACCGAGAGGCGTTTGGCGTCGTCCGCGGGCACCGCGACCACGGCGTCGGCGGCCAGGCCGAGCAGCCGGGCGGCCTTCTGGACGCTGAAGTGCGCGCACTCCGAGGCCAGCACGCGCAGCCGGTCGGGCGCGGCGCCGCGGGCCAGCGCCTCCTCGCGGGCCAGCAGCAGCGCCTGGAGGTTGGACTGGGTGCCGCCGCTGGTGAAGACGCCGTCGGCCGCCGGGCCGAGGCCGAGCCGCCCCGCCGTCCAGTCGACGAGGCGGCGCTCGATCAGGGTGGCACCGGCGCTCTGGTCCCAGGTGTCGAGGGAGGAGTTGACCGCGCTGAGCACCGCTTCGGCCGCCACCGCCGGGATGACGACGGGGCAGTTCAGATGGGCCAGATAGCGGGGATGGTGGAAGTAGACGGCGTCCCGGAGGTAGACCGACTCCAGCTCCTCCAGCGCGGCCGCGGTGTCGCCGAGCGGCCGGTCCAGGTCGATCGCGTCGATGCGCGGCGCGAGCGCATCGGGGCGGACGCCGGTGAACGGCCGGTCGGCGGCGGTCAGGGCCGCCGCCACCCGCTCGACTCCCTGGAGCACGGACGTGCGGTAGTGCTCCGTGGTGGTGCCGTTGAGCAGGTGTGCGCGCATGAAGAGGCCTCCTGATGGATCACGACTAAGGTAAGCCTAACCTAAGTCATGATCCATCGGCTCCCCGGCGCGCGTTTCGGCTGCACCCGCGTCCCGGCTTGGCCGGATCGGGCCGGACCCGGCCGGATCCGGGACTCGTCCCGGCCCGGTCCCGTGGTGCGTAACGGCCCGGTCCCGTCGCGGGTCGGCGGTGTCTCGGGTGCGGTTCGGCCGCCGCGGCTCAGCCGGTCACCCCCAACTCCCGGGCGATCAGCATCCGCTGCACCTCGCTCGTGCCCTCCCCGATCTCCAGGATCTTGGAGTCCCGCCACATCCGCGCCACCGGATAGTCGTTCATGAAGCCGTAGCCGCCGTGGATCTGGGTGGCCTCGCGGGCATTGGTCACGGCCACCTCGGAGGAGTAGAGCTTGGCGAGCGCGGCCTCCTTCTTGAACGGCTCCCCGTGCACCAGCCGGGACGCCGCGTCCCGCCAGGCCAGCCGCGCGGTGTGCGCGCGCATCTCCATGTCGGCGAGCTTGAACTGGATGGCCTGGTTGGCCCCGATCGGCCGGCCGAAGGCCTCCCGCGTCCGCGCGTACTCCACCGACTCGTCCACGCAGCCCTGCGCCAGCCCGGTGGCCAGCGCGGAGATCGCGATCCGCCCCTCGTCGAGGATGCGCAGAAACTGCGCGTAGCCGCGGCCCTGTTCACCGAGCAGATTCGCCGCCGGCACCCGGCAGTCGGAGAAGGACAGCTCCCGCGTGTCCGACGCGTTCCAGCCGACCTTGCTGTACTTCTTCGACACCGTGAAGCCCGGCGTCCCGGACGGCACGATGATCGACGAGATGAGCGGCCGCCCGTCGTCCGTCCGCCCCGTCACCGCGGTCACGGTCACCAGCCCGGTGATGTCCGTACCGGAGTTGGTGATGAAGCTCTTCGTGCCGTTGACGACCCACTGGTCGGTGCTCTCGTCGAGCCGGGCGGTGGTGCGCGTGCCGCCTGCGTCCGAGCCGCAGTCCGGCTCCGTCAGCCCGAAGGCCCCGAGCATCTCGCCCGAGCACAGCTTCGGCAGCCACTCCTGCTTCTGCTCCTCGGTGCCGAACCGGAAGACCGGCATCGCCCCCAGCGACACCCCGGCCTCCAGCGTGATCGCGACCGAGGAGTCCACCCGGGCGATCTCCTCCAGCGCCAGGCACAGGGCGAAGTAGTCCCCGCCCATCCCGCCGTACTCCTCCGGGAAGGGCAGCCCGAACAGGCCCATCCGCCCCATCTCCCGCACGATCTCGTACGGGAACTCCTCCTTCTCGTAGAAGTCGCCGATCGTAGGGGCGATCACCTCGCGGGCGAACTCCGCGACGGTGACGCGCAGCTCCTCGTACTCGTCGGACAGCCGGTGGTCGATGGTCATGGCTACTGCTCCCGGTGGGTGAGGGCGCGGACGGTACGGGACGGGCTGGGCCGCCCCAACTGCTCCGCCATCCAGACGCTTGTGGCGCTGAGGCGGCCGAGGTCGACCCCGGTGTCGATGCCGAGCCCGTGCAGCATCCACACCAGGTCCTCCGTGGCGAGATTGCCGGTGGCGCTCCTGGCGTACGGGCAGCCGCCGAGCCCGCCGGCCGAGGCGTCCACCACGGTCACGCCCCGCTGGAGGGCGGCCAGCGTGTTCGCCAGCGCCTGCCCGTAGGTGTCGTGGAAGTGCACGGCCAGCCGCTCCACGGGAATCGGCCCGCCGGACTGCCCGGGTCCGCCCGGGGCGCCGGCTCCTCCGCTTCCCGTCAACTCGTCCAGCAGCGCCGCCACCTGTCCGGGCGTGGCCACCCCGATGGTGTCGCCGAGACTCAGTTCCGTGCAGCCCATCGCGTACAGCCGCCGGGCCACCGCGGCGACCTGCGCCGACGGCACGGGGCCCTCCCACGGATCGCCGAAGCACATCGACAGATAGCCGCGCACCGCCAGCCCCTCCCGCCGGGCCCGCGCCACCACCGGCTCGAACATCGCCAGCGACTCCGCCACCGTGCGGTTCAGATTCGCCCGCGCGAAGGACTCCGTGGCGCTGCCGAAGACCGCGATCTCCCGCACCCCGAGGTCGAGCGCCCGCTCCAGGCCCCGCTCGTTGGGCACCAGCACCGGCAGCCGCACCGCGGGATCCCGCCCGGCCAGATCGGTGAGCAGCGGCATCAGCTCGGCTGCGTCGGCCAGTTGGGGCACCCAGCTGGGCCGCACGAAGCTCGTCGCCTCGACCGTCCCCAGCCCCGCGTCCGCCAGCCGGTGCACGAACTCCGCCTTCACCGCGGTCGGCACCACCGCCTTCTCGTTCTGCAGCCCGTCCCGCGCGCCCACCTCGTGAATCCGCACGCTCCGAGGCAGCCCGTCGGCCCGCACCGGCATCGGCAGCCCCAGCTCCAGCACCCCGGGATCCACCGCTGCGCTGCCACCGGGCTCCACGACCGCGTCCGCCGCCGTCACGACGCACCCCCGGCCACCGCGTCCGGCCCGGCGCCCGTACCCGTAACGGCGTCCGGGCCCGGTCCGGCGCCCGCACCCGCGCCCGCGCCCGCATCCGCACCGGCGTCCGGAGCCGCGTGCGTGCCCGTGTCCGTGCTGCCGGGCTCCTTTTCCGCCGGGGTCACCACGGCCAGCACCTGGTCCATCGCCACCGCCGCGCCCACGGTGACGTCGATCTCCGTCACCGTGCCGTCGTGCGGCGCGGTGATCACGTGCTCCATCTTCATCGCCTCCACCACCAGCAGGCTCTGACCCGCCACCACCTCGTCGCCCTTGGCGGCCTTCAGCACCGTGACCGTCCCCGGCATCGGGGCCGTCAGTGCTCCGCCGCCCGCGCCCAGCGCGGCGCCCCGCAGGGCCTCGGCCACCGGGTCGTATGTCCGCACCCGCCAGCCGTCGCCCTCTCTGCCGAGCCATTCGCCCGCGTGGGAGAAGGCCAGGATCCGGTCCGCGAGCTCCAGCCGCACCCGTGCGCCCTCGACCGTGATCCGGGCCGGCACGGCGGGCCCGTCGCCGATCCGCACCTCGCCCGGCCGTACCCGTACCTCCACCGGATCCCGGCCCGGGACCCGCAGGTGGTGCACCGTCCAGGCGGGCGCGGCGCCGAGCCGCCAGCCGCTGGGCACGGAGAAGGGGTCCGTCCAGCCCTCCGCGCCGGGCCGCGGTGCCAGGGCCTGGTGGCGCAGCAGCGCCGCCGCCACGTACACCTCCGGCGGCACCTCGGACGGCACCAGCCCGGCCGCCTCCCGGTCGATCAGCCCCGTGTCCAGATCTCCCGCCACCACCGCCGGATGGCCGAGCAGCCGCCGCAGGAATCCGGTGTTGGTGTCGAGGCCCAGCACCTCCGTCTCCGCCAGCGCCGCCCGCAGCCGCCGCAGCGCAGTCTCCCGGTCGGGGCCGTGTGCGATGACCTTGGCCAGCATCGGGTCGTACGCCGTGCCGATCTCCGTGCCTTCGGCGAGGCCCGAGTCGACGCGGACCCCGGGCCGTCCCACCGGCTCGCGCAGCGCCAGCACCCTTCCCGCCGAGGGCAGGAAGTCGACCCGCCCGTCCGCCGGACGTGCCGTCTCCGCGCACAGCCGCGCCTCCACCGCGTGCCCGGTGAGCGTGACGTCCTCCTGTGCGAAGTCCAGCCGTTCGCCCGCGGCCACCCGCAGCTGCCAGGCCACCAGGTCAAGCCCCGTGACCAGCTCCGTGACGGGGTGCTCGACCTGGAGCCGGGTGTTCATCTCCATGAAGTAGTACGCCGACGGATCGGCGCCCGGCACGATGAACTCCACCGTGCCCGCGCCCGTGTACCCGCAGGACCGGGCCGCCTGCACCGCGGCCTCGCCCATCGCCGCCCGGGTCGCCGCGTCCAGCAGCACCGAGGGCGCCTCTTCGACGACCTTCTGGTGGCGCCGCTGGAGGGAGCACTCCCGCTCGCCCAGATGCACCACCCCGCCGTGCCCGTCGGCCAGCACCTGGATCTCGATGTGCCGCGGCCGGTCGATCCAGCGCTCCACCAGCAGGGTGTCGTCACCGAACGACCCCAGCGCCTCCCGCCGGGCCGCGGCGATCTCGTCGGCCAGCAGCGCGGTGTCCCGCACCAGCCGCATGCCCTTGCCACCGCCGCCTGCCGACGGCTTCAGCAGCACCGGCATGCCGATCTCCCGCGCGGCCTCGGCCAGCTGGCCGTCGGTCAGCCCGCTGCCATGGCTTCCGGGCACCACCGGCACTCCGGCGGCCCGTACCGTCTCCTTCGCCCGGATCTTGTCGCCCATCAGCTCGACCGCATCCGCGGGCGGTCCCACGAAGACCAGCCCCGCGTCGGCGCACGCCCGGGCGAAGGCGGCGTTCTCCGCGAGGAAGCCGTAGCCGGGGTGGACGGCCTCGGCGCCGGCGGCCAGCGCCGCCCGCACCAGGTCCGAGGCGGACAGATAGCTCTCCACCCGCACCGCGGTGTCGGCCTCCCGGACGTGCCGTGCCCCGGCGTCCGCCGCGGTGAAGGCGGCGGCAGACCGCATCCCCAGCTCCCGCAGCGTGCGGATGATCCGTACCGCGATCTCGCCCCGGTTGGCGACCAGGACGGTGCCGAAGGCAACGGCCGCCGCGGCTCGTTCGTCGCGCTCGTCCCGGCCCTGGGGGGTGGTGGTGTCGACTGTGCTCATCTTCGGCCTCACATCCGGAAGACGCCGTAGCCGGGCGCGGCGGGGTCGGCGGCGGGCAGCGGGGCGTTCGCGCACGCGGTGAGGGCCAGCCCCAGCACCGTGCGGGTCTCCAGCGGGTCGATCACTCCGTCGTCCCAGAGCCTGGCGGTGGCGTAATAGGCGTTGCCCTGCGTCTCGTACTGCTCGCGGACGGGCTTCTTGAAGGCCTCCTCGTCCTCCTCGCTCCACTTCTCGCCGGCCGCGGCGAGCTGGTCGCGCTTGACCGTCGCGAGCACCGAGGCCGCCTGCTCGCCGCCCATCACGGAGATCTTGGCGTTGGGCCACATCCACAGGAAGCGCGGGCTGTACGCCCGGCCGCACATCGAGTAGTTGCCCGCTCCGTAGGATCCGCCGATGACGACGGTGAGCTTGGGGACCCGCGCGCAGGCCACGGCCGTGACCATCTTGGCGCCGTGCTTGGCGATGCCGCCCGCCTCGTACTGGCGGCCGACCATGAAGCCCGAGATGTTCTGCAGGAAGAGCAGCGGCATACCGCGCTGGTCGCACAGCTGGATGAAGTGGGCGCCCTTGAGGGCCGATTCGCCGAAGAGGATGCCGTTGTTCGCGACGATCCCCACCGGGTGGCCCTCCAGGTGGGCGAAGCCGGTGACCAGGGTCGTGCCGTACTCCGCCTTGAACTCGGCGAACCGGCTGCCGTCGACCAGCCGGGCGATGACCTCGCGCACGTCGTAGGGGGTCCGGGAGTCGACCGGCACCACTCCGTAGAGACCGGCGGGATCCACGGCCGGTGCCTCGGCGGGCCGCAGTGTCCAGGGCGCGGCGCCGCGCGCGGGCAGGGTGGCGACGATGTCCCGCACGATGCTCAGCGCGTGCGCGTCGTCCTCGGCGAGGTGGTCGGTGACCCCGGAGACGCGCGAGTGCACCTCGCCGCCGCCCAGCTCCTCGGCCGTCACGACCTCGCCCGTCGCGGCCTTCACCAGCGGCGGTCCGCCCAGGAAGATCGTGCCCTGCCCCCGGACGATCACCGCCTCGTCGCTCATCGCGGGGACGTAGGCGCCGCCCGCGGTGCACGATCCGAGCACGGCCGCGATCTGCGGGATCCCACGGGCGGACATGGTGGCCTGGTTGTAGAAGATCCGGCCGAAGTGGTCCCGGTCGGGGAAGACCTCGTCCTGCCGGGGGAGGAAGGCGCCGCCGGAATCGACCAGGTAGACGCACGGCAGCCGGTTGTCGAGGGCGACCTCTTGGGCGCGCAGGTGCTTCTTGACCGTCATGGGGTAGTACGTGCCGCCCTTGACCGTCGCGTCGTTGGCGACCACCACGACCTCGCGCCCGGACACCCGGCCGATTCCCGCGATCACCCCGGCGGCCGGTGCCTGGCCGTCGTACATCCCCTCCGCGGCCAGCGGTGCCAGTTCGAGGAAGGGGGAGCCGGGGTCGAGCACCCCGTCCACCCGGTCCCTGGGCAGGAGCTTCCCCCGCGCGGTATGTCGGGATCTGGCCCGCTCCCCGCCGCCCAGGCGCGCGGCCGCGAGCGTGTCGCGCAGGTGCGCGGAGAGCGCGGTGTGCGCGGCCGTGTTGCTGCGAAATGCCTCGGACGCCGGATCCGCGGCGGTGGTGAGGACGGGTGCTGCCATGGTTCTGCCCCCCGGCGGTGCGAGTGAGGGTGTTAGCGGTCGTTAACTTGATTACCCCACGTTAACGCTCGCTAACCGGATTGTCTAGACTCGACCCCATGAACTCGACGAATTCGGCGCTCAGCCGGCGCGACCAGATCCTCAGGGAGGCCGCACGGCTCTTCGCCGAGCGCGGCTTCCACGGCGTGGGCGTGGACGAGATAGGCGCGGCGGTCGGTATCAGCGGTCCCGGGCTCTACCGGCACTTCGCGGGCAAGGACGCGATGCTCGCCGAGCTGCTCGTGGGGATCAGCGGCCGGCTGCTGACCGCCGGGCGGCGCCGGGTCGCCGAGGCGGACGGTCCGGAGGAGGCGCTGAACGCGCTGATCCGCGGCCACATCGACTTCGCGATCGACGACCGGCCGCTCATCACCCTGCACGACCGCGAGTTGGACCGGCTGCGCGAGTCCGACCGCAAGCTCGTCCGCCAGCTCCAGCGCCAGTACGTGGAGGTGTGGGTGGGCGTGGTCGGCGCCGTCCATCCGGACGCCACGGAGCGTGAGGTGCGGGCCGCCGTGCACGCCGTCTTCGGCCTGCTGAACTCGACGCCCCGCCTCGGCGCCCAGGCCGTGCTCGCCAGCCGCGCCGGGATGTCCGAACTGCTGCGCAAGCTGGCCCTGGGTGCCCTGTCCGCCCTGGACAGCGCCCAGGACTGGCGGGTAACTTACTGAGCGCTTGCTTATTCCGTCGGCCGTGCCCGCGCGCGGCGGCGGGGGACGGCGGGCCGGTCAGTCAGTTCAGTCGTCACCACTCGCCGACGGGAGGCGCGCTGTGCGTCGTACGGTGTTCAACGAGGACCACGAAGCATTCCGCGAGACCATACGCGCGTTCATCGAGGCCGAGGTCGTCCCGGTCCACGACGAGTGGCTGGCCGCCGGTCAGGTGCCGCGCGACTTCTACCGCAAGCTCGGCGAGCTGGGCGTCTTCGGTATCGAGGTGCCCGAGGAGTTCGGCGGCGCGGGCGAGGAGAGCTTCAAGTTCCAGGCCGTCATCACCGAGGAGTGCGCCCGCGCCGGGGTCAGCTTCGGCGGCAGCAGCGTGCACACCGGCCTGTGCCTGCCGTACGTGATGGCGTACGCCACCGAGGAGCAGAAGAAGCGCTGGCTGCCGGGCTTCGCGAGCGGCGACACCATGTTCGCCATCGCGATGACCGAACCGGGCACCGGCTCGGACCTGGCCGGCATGAAGACCACCGCCAAGCTCTCCGCCGACGGCAGCCACTACGTGCTCAACGGCGCCAAGACCTTCATCACCGGCGGTGTCCACGCCGACCGCGTCATCGTCTGCGCGCGCACCGCGCCCGCGACGAAGGAGGACCGCCGGGCGGGCATCTCGCTCTTCGTCGTCGACACCACGTCCGACGGCTACACGGTGGGCCGCAAGCTGGACAAGCTCGGCCTGAAGACGTCCGACACCGCGGAGCTGTCCTTCACCGACGTCCGGATCCCGCTGGAGGACCTGCTCGGCGAGGAGGGCAAGGGCTTCTCCTACCTCGGCCAGAACCTGCCCCAGGAGCGGCTGGCCATCGCCGTCGGCGCCTACGCGCAGGCCGCCGCCGCGATCGGCTTCACCAAGGCGTACGTCCAGGACCGCACGGTCTTCGGCCAGTCCGTCGCGTCGTTCCAGAACACCAAGTTCGAGCTGGCCGCCTGCAAGGCCGAGGTGGACGCCGCCCAGGCCGTCGTCGACCGCGCCCTCGACGCCCACGACGTGCGCGAGCTGACCGCCGCCGACGCCGCCTCCGCGAAGCTGTTCTGCACCGAGGTCGCCGCTCGGGTGATCGACCGCTGCCTGCAGCTCCACGGCGGGTACGGTTACATGAACGAGTACCCGATCGCGCGCCTGTACGCCGACAACCGCGTCAACCGCATCTACGGCGGCACCAGCGAGGTCATGAAGTCGATCATCGCCAAGTCGATGGGTCTGTGAGCGAACTGAACGAGCCCCTGCACGCACTGCTCGCCCTGCTCGATCTGGAACCGATCGAGCAGGACATCTTCCGCGGTGTCAGCCGCCCGGCGGTCGTGCCGCGGGTCTTCGGCGGCCAGGTCGCCGCGCAGGCCCTGGTCGCCGCCGGGCGCACGGTCCCCGCGGACCGCGGGGCGCACTCCCTGCACGCGTACTTCCTGCGGCCCGGCGACCCCGGCGCGCCGATCGTCTACCAGGTCGACCGGATCCGCGACGGCCGCTCCTTCACCACCCGGCGGGTCGTCGCGATCCAGCACGGCCAGCCGATCTTCCACCTGTCGGCCTCCTTCCAGGCCGCGGAGGAGGGCCTGGAGCACCAGGAGCCGATGCCGCGGGCACCCGATCCGGAAACGCTCCCGGACGCAGCGGAGCTGCTGCCCGCCCACGCCGACAAGTTCCCCGACCCCGGCGTCATCGACCGGCTGCTGGAAGCCCGCGCGGCCGTCGACCTGCGCTACGTCGAGGACCCGCCGTTCCTGACCGCGGGCACCGCCCGTGAGCCGCGCTCCCAGGTCTGGTTCCGCACCCGCGGCAAGCTCGCCGACGACCCGCTGCTGCACGTGTGTCTGGCCACCTATGTGTCGGACATGACGCTGCTGGACTCCGTACTGCTCGCGCACGGCCGCGGCGGATGGGCGGTCGGCGACGTCGTCGGCGCGAGCCTGGACCACGCCATGTGGTTCCACCGGCCCTTCCGCGCCGACGAGTGGCTGCTCTACGACCAGCAGAGCCCTTCCGCCTCCGGCGGCCGCGGCCTGGCCTCGGCGCGTATCTGGACGCAGGACGGACGGCTCGCCGTCTCGGTCATCCAGGAAGGCCTCGTCCGCATCCCCCGGGCCTGACGCCGCGAGGTGTGTCGACCCGCGCCGCTCACGCGGCCCGGCCGTCCGGGAGGAGCGGCAGCCTGGCTCGCACCAGGAAGCCCCCCGGGGGCGCGGGACGCGCCTCGAAGTCCCCGCCGAGCTGGACGGCGCGCTCGCGCAGCCCGGCCAGGCCGTGGCCACCGGACGGGAGCGCGGTCGGCGGCGGCTCGGTGCCCGGCCCGTTGCGCACCTCCACCAGCAGGTCCGCGCCGCTGCGCCGGACCCGCACACACGTCCGGGCGCCCGGCGCGTGCTTGCGCACATTGGTCAGCGCCTCCTGCACGATGCGGTAGGCGGCCTGCTGCACCTCGGCCGGCGGCTCGTCCTCCGCCCCTTCGCCGGCCGCGTCCAGCTCCCCGTGCGTCTGCGGTCCGGCCGCCGCGACAAGCGCCGGGATGCCGGCCAGGCCTGGGCCCGCGGCCAGTTCCTGCGCCGTCGCGGCGGGCAGCCGGAGCAGTCCGACCATCCGGCGCAGCTCGTCCAGCGCGTCCCGGCTCAGCTCGCGCACCGCTCCCGCCGCTGCCCGCGCCTGCGGCCCCTTCGCCGTCGCCTCCAGCGCCCCGGACTGCACGGCGATCAGGCTGATGTGGTGGGCGACGGTGTCGTGCATCTCGCGGGCCAGCCGCGCCCGCTCGCGTACCACCGCCTGCTCCGCCGCCAGCGCGTGCTCGCGTTCCCTGCTGGCCGCCAGCTCCGCCAGCCGCCCGCTCAGCTCGCGGCGGGACGAGGCCAGCAGACCCAGCGCGGTCGGTGCGACGGCCAGCAGCGCGGACAGCATGACGGCGAGGATCGTGTCCGACAGCGACCAGGTGACCGGGTCGCGGAAAGGCCACGGCACCAGGTTCACCACGGCGGCGAGCAGCGCGCAGCCACCGATCAGCAGCGCCCGGCCGGACAGCCACCCGTACATTGCCGGGCGGCGCGTACGGCGCGGCAATGTGCCGCGTTCCCGCGCCGCCCCGCCCGCCGAGACCTCGTAGAGGGTGCCCATCGGCGAGAACCAGATGTAGCCGAGCGCGAGGGCGGGCAGGGTCGCCGCGTAGGCCGTCAGGGGGAATCGGTGGCGCAGGGGCAGCACCGCTGTGCCGAGGCAGGCGAAGACCAGCGAGACGGGCCCGCCGAAGGAGCGTGTGGCCCATACCTCGGTCGCCGAAAGGGCCAGCAGCGCGGTGTCGGGGGCCGCGGCGCGGAGTCTCACCCGCGCTCCGGGTGCCGGGCCAGCCCCGCTCGGTGCGCGATGACCGCGGCGGCCACCCGGTTGGGGGCACCGAGCTTGCGCAGCACCGCGCGGACATGGTCCTTCACCGTGCCCACGGAGATGTGCAGCTCCGCCGCGATCCGCGCGTTCGGCTCGCCCGCGGCCAGCAGCGCCAGCACGTCCCGCTCCCGCCCGGTGAGCCCGCCCGGCACGGCCTCCCGAGCCTCCCGCACGCCGCCCGTCCCGTCCTCCCGCGCCGGTACGGGCCCCGGGCCCTGGGCCGGGGCGCCGAGGAAACCGTCGACCACGGCCCGGCCCACGGTCGGGGTGAAGACCGTCCCCCCGGAGGCGAGGATGCGCACGGCGTCGATCAGGGTGCCGACCGCGGTGTCCTTGAGCAGGAAGCCGGCAGCCCCTGCCGCCATGGCGGCCCGCAGGTGCGCGCTGGTGTCGAAGGCGGTCAGCATGGCCACCGCGGGCGGCTCCGGCAGGGCCCGCAGCGCGCGCAGGACGCTCAGGCCGTCGTCCGGCGCGGGCATCACCGCGTCGAGCAGCACCAGGTCGGGCCGGGACGCGGTGACCGCGGCCAGCGCCCGGTGTCCGTCACAGTCGGCGACCACGCGGATGTCGCCGGAGGATTCGAGGATGCTCCGCAGGGCGGCCCTGACCAGCGCTTCGTCGTCGACGATCGCCACCTTGACCACGCTGCTGCCTGCCTTCCTCGACCTCCTTCACTGATCGTAACGAGGGAACGGGGGTGCGTCAGGTCCACCAGGGGCGGGGGCGGGACCTCAGCCGGGCTGCGGAAGCCCGGCCTGCGCCAGCAGGTACGCCGTCATCGGCGCGTACAGATGCGGTGGCACGTTGTCGTCCAGCGGCACCGTCACCAGCACCTTTCCCTCCGCCTCGCCGACGAAGAGCGCCGGGTCGTTGCTGTCGGCGAAGCCGACCGTGTCGATGCCGCGGGAGCCCGCGCACCCGGCCCAGCCGTGGTCGGCGACCACCAGATCGGGGGGCGCCTCGCCCTGGCGCTCCAGCCCGTTCAGGACCTCCCGCATCGGGTCCGGCGAGTGGGTGTGCACCAGGCCGCCGGCCCGGTGCAGCATGGCGACCGACCCGACGTGCCGGATCTCGCCCCCGTCGGCGTAGAGCCGGTCCGCGGGCAGCACCAGGGTGCAGCCCGCCGCCCGCAGCGCCAGGCCCAGCGTGTGGTGCACCTCGTACAGCCCCGCGGGGTGGCCGGTGGCCAGCAGCACCCGGGAGCGGTTCTCCGCCGCCTTGTGCAGCGCGACCGCCATCCGGTCCAGACCGTCGACCGTCAGCTCCGGGTCGATCGTGTCCTGCCCGACGATGTGCCCGGCGTCGGCCACCACGCCGCAGCGCTCGGCCATCAGCCCGAGGACGTCGGCCCGGTCGGTCCAGCGGTCCCCGAGGTCCAGGCCGAACCAGTAGTAGCGGTTGCCCTCCGCCAGCTCGCGGTAGTGGTCGAGGTTGTTCTCCCGGCTCGTGGCGACGTCCCCGGCTATCCGGGCGTGTATCAGATGGGAGACGAGGGCGCGGCGGGTGGGCGCGGCGGCGCCGGGATGCTTGGGCATGGGGACATTGTCCCGCCCCGCGGCGCGCACGTGCGAGGTCCTGTGGATCGACGCCGAGGCGTAATAGACCGCCTGGTTGTGCGGGAACGTACAAGTCGGGGACTTCCCGCGGCGACGTACGGTCGCCGGGACCCGCACCGCGTGCCTCCCGCACGCAGAAAGGCAGTCAGCATGAGCAGCGCACAGCCGCGCGGCCCCGTCGACTCCTCGCGCACCCCGCGCTTCGCAGGCCCGGCCACCTTCGCCCGGCTGCCCCGGCTGGACGAGGTGGGCAGCACCGACATCGCCGTCGTGGGCGTCCCGTTCGACAGCGGGGTGTCCTACCGGCCCGGAGCCCGCTTCGGCGGCAACGCGATCCGTGAGGCGTCGCGCCTCCTGCGCCCCTACAACCCGGCGCAGGACGCGTCGCCCTTCGCGCTCGCCCAGGTGGCCGACGCCGGTGACATCCCCGTCAACCCGTTCGACATCGCCGAGGCGGTGGAGGGGGTGCAGGCGGGTGCCGACGAACTGCTGGACACCGGGGCCCGGCTGATGACGCTCGGCGGCGACCACACCATCGCGCTGCCGCTGCTGCGGGCCGTCGCCCGCCGGCACGGCCCCGTCGCGCTGCTGCACTTCGACGCGCACCTGGACACCTGGGACACCTACTTCGGCGCCCCGTACACCCATGGGACGCCCTTCCGCCGCGCGGTCGAGGAAGGCCTGCTCGACACCTCCGCGCTCAGCCACGTCGGCACCCGCGGCCCGTTGTACGGGCGCCGCGACCTGGACGACGACGAGCGGATGGGCTTCGGCATCGTCACCTCGGCCGACGTCATGCGGCGCGGCGTCGACGAGGTGGCGCAGCAGCTCAGGGAGCGGATCGGCGACCGCCCGCTGTACATCTCGGTCGACATCGACGTCCTGGACCCCGCCCACGCGCCCGGCACCGGCACCCCGGAGGCGGGCGGGATGACCTCGCGCGAGCTGCTGGAGATCCTGCGCGGGCTCGCGGACTGCACGCTGGTCTCCGCGGACGTCGTCGAGGTCGCCCCGGCCTACGACCACGCCGAGATCACCTCGGTCGCCGCCTCCCACACGGCCTACGAGCTCACGACGATCATGGCCCGGCAGATCGCCGCGGGCCGGGACGCCTCCTAAGGGGCCGCGCCGCAGCCGGTCCGCGCGTCCGGAATCACTCGAAGGGATTACGACCAAGGTCGCACTCTTGTGCGACCTTGGTCGTTGGTTTGTTGCGGGAGGATGAAATGCGCAGCAGAGCGTGTTGGAGTCGCGGGGTGGACGACGGACGAATCGGTGGGAGGACGGCGTGACGACGGCGAAGCCGGAGACGGCGGCGAAGGACGGCCCGGAACAGGGCTGGCTCCGCCGGCTGTCCGCGTACTGCTGGCGGTACAGGCGCAGCGTCCTGTTGTCGCTCGGGGCCTCGCTGCTCGGTATGGCGGTCACCGCGCTGGTGCCGCTCGTCCCGCGGCTGATCATCGACGACGTGATCGTCAAGCACGACAAGCCGCTCGCCCCGTGGGCGTTCGCCCTGGTCGCGGCCGCGGTCGTGGTGTACGGGCTGACGTACCTGCGCCGTTACTACGGCGGCAGGCTCGCGCTCGACGTGCAGCACGACCTGCGGACGGAGATGTTCGGCACGATCATGAAGCTGGACGGCCGCCGCCAGGACGAGCTGAGCACCGGCCAGGTCGTCGGCCGCGCCACCAGCGACCTCCAGCTCATCCAGGGCCTGCTCTTCATGCTGCCCATGGTCATCGGCAACCTGCTGCTCTTCCTGCTCTCGCTGGTCGTCATGCTGGTGCTCTCCCCGCTGCTGACGCTCGTCGCGCTGGCCGTCGCCCCCGCGCTGTGGTTCATCGCCAACCGCTCGCGCCACCGCCTCTTCCCCGCCACCTGGTACGCCCAGGGGCAGGCGGCGGCCGTCGCGGGGATCGTCGACGGCTCCGTCACCGGGGTGCGGGTGGTCAAGGGGTTCGGCCAGGAGCAGCAGGAGATGAGCAAGCTGACCGAGGTCAGCCGCAGGCTCTTCGCCGGCCGGCTCCGCACGGTCCGGCTCGGCGCCCGCTACACCCCCGCCCTCCAGGCGGTGCCCTCGCTCGGCCAGATCGGCATGCTCGCGCTCGGCGGCTGGATGGCAGCGCGCGGCCAGATCACCCTGGGCACGTTCGTCGCCTTCTCCACCTACCTGGCGCAGCTCACCGGCCCGGTCCGGATGCTCACCATGGTGCTGACCGTCGGGCAGCAGGCCAGGGCGGGTGTCGAGCGCGTCTTCGAGCTGATCGACACCGAGCCCACCCTGCGGGAGGGCACCGCGGAACTGCCCGCGGACGCGCCCGCGACCGTCGACTTCGACCACGTCACCTTCGGCTACAGCGCCGAGCGTCCCGTCCTGGACGGCTTCGACCTCAGCATCGCGCCCGGCGAGACGGTCGCCGTCGTCGGCGCCTCGGGCTCGGGCAAGTCCACGGTCTCGCTGCTGCTGCCCCGCTTCTACGACGTCACCGGTGGCGCGGTGCGCGTCGGCGGGGTCGATGTGCGGGAGCTGACCTTCGCCTCGCTGCGGTCACGCATCGGCATGGTCCCCGAGGACAGCTTCCTGTTCTCCGACACCGTGCGGGCCAACATCGCCTACGGCCACCCCGACGCCACCGAGGAGCAGATCCTCGCCGCGACCCGGGCCGCCCAGGCGCACGGCTTCATCAGCGCCCTGCCGGACGGCTACGACACGGTGGTCGGCGAGCAGGGCCTCACCCTGTCCGGCGGCCAGCGTCAGCGCGTCGCCCTGGCACGGGCCATCCTCACCGACCCGCGGCTGCTGCTGCTCGACGACGCCACCTCCGCCGTCGACGCGCGGGTCGAGGCCGAGATCTTCGACGCGCTGCGCGAGGTCATGCGCGGCCGGACGACCCTGCTCATCGCCCACCGCCGCTCCACGCTGGCCCTCGCCGACCGCATCGCGGTCCTCGACGCCGGGCGGCTGTCCGACATCGGCACGCACAACGAGCTCCAGGAGCGCAGCGCCCTCTACCGCGCCCTGCTGACCGACCCGGACGCCCTCGGCGCCGATGTGATCGAGATCGACCCCGTCGCCGCCCTCGGCCGCGAGGACGGGAGGGCGACGAGCGGCGCCGCCGTGGCCGGGACGGACGGGCCCGGGGCGGTCACGCCCGAGCTGTGGCCCGCCGACCGGCGCCGCCCGGCGCAGGACGAGGACGACACGGCAGGCGCGCGCGCCGGCGCGGTCCCGGCCCGGCCGGGTGGCGGGCCCGGCGCGATGGCCGGGGCGCTCGCGGGCATGCCGGCCACACCCGAGCTGCTGGCCAAGGTGGCGGCGCTGCCGCCCGCCCTGGACACCCCGCAGGTCGACGAGGAGCGGGCGCGGGCCGCCGACGAGTCCTTCGGACTGCGCGCCCTGCTGCGCGGCTTCCGCTCACCGCTGCTGGTGAGCCTGCTGCTGGTCGCCGTCGACGCCCTCGCCGGGCTCCTGCTGCCGGTGCTGATCCGGCACGGTATCGACGCGGGTGTGCGACGCCAGGCGCTGGGCGCGGTGTGGGCGGCGTCGCTGCTCGGTCTCGGGCTGGTGCTGGCGCAGTGGGCCGCGGAATGGGGCTCCGCGCTGCTGACCGGCCGCACCGGCGAACGGGTGCTCTACACACTGCGGGTCAAGATTTTCGCGCACCTGCACCGGCTGGGCCTGGACTACTACGAGCGCGAGCTGACCGGCCGGATCATGACGCGGATGACGACGGACGTCGACGCGCTGTCCACATTCCTGCAGACAGGCCTGGTGACGGCGCTGGTCAGCGTGCTCACCTTCGTCGGCATCCTGGTGGCGCTGCTGCTCATCGACGTCGAGCTGGCCCTGCTGGTCTTTGCCACGCTGCCGATCCTGATCGTCGGGACATGGGCCTTCCGCCGCAAGTCCGTCCGCGCCTACGAGCTGGCGCGCGAGCGGGTCGCGGTCGTCAACGCCGACCTGCAGGAGCACGTCGCGGGGCTGCGCGTGGTGCAGGCCTTCCGCGGCGAGCGGGCGGGCGCCGGGCGATTCGCCCGGCGCAGCGCCGAATACCGCCAGGCGCGGGTGCACGGCCAGTTCCTGATCTCCGTCTACTTCCCCTTCGTCCAGTTGCTGTCCAGCGTGGCCGCCGCTCTGGTGCTGATCGTCGGCGCACACCGGGTGGGCGCGGGAACGCTGACCGCGGGCGCCCTGGTGGCGTATCTGCTCTACATCGACCTGTTCTTCTCCCCGGTGCAGCAGCTCTCGCAGGTCTTCGACGGCTACCAGCAGGCGTCGGTGTCGCTCGGCCGGATCGGCGAGCTGCTCCGCGAACCCACCACCACCCCGGCCGCCGCCGCACCGAAGCAGACCGGCCCGCTGCGCGGCGAGATCGCCTTCCGCGACCTGCACTTCCGCTACGGCGGACCGCAGGCCGAGGGGAACGAGGCCCTCTCCGGCATCGACCTGCGCATACCGGCCGGCCAGACCGTCGCCTTCGTGGGCGAGACCGGCGCGGGCAAGTCGACGCTGGTCAAGATGGTCGCGAGGTTCTACGACCCGACCGACGGGGCGGTCCTGGTGGACGGCCACGACGTGCGCGAGCTCGACCTCACCGGCTACCGGCAGCAGCTCGGCGTCGTCCCCCAGGAGCCGTACCTCTTCCCCGGGACGGTGCGCGACGCCATCGCCTACGGGCGGATGGGCGCCACGGACGCCGAGGTCGAGGCCGCCGCGCGCGCGGTCGGCGCGGACGCGATGATCGCCACGCTGGACGGCGGCTACCTCCACCAGGTCGCCGAGCGCGGGCGGAACCTGTCCGCGGGCCAGCGGCAGCTGATCGCGCTGGCCCGTGCCGAGCTGGTCGACCCGGCGATCCTGCTGCTGGACGAGGCCACCGCGGCACTCGACCTGGCGACCGAGGCACTGGTCAACCAGGCCGCCGACCGGCTGGCGACGCGCCGGACGACGCTGGTCGTCGCGCACCGGCTGAGCACGGCGGCGCGGGCCGACCGGGTCGTCGTCATGGACCACGGCCGGGTCGTCGAGGACGGTACGCACGAGGCGCTGCTGGCCCGCGACGGACGCTACGCCGAGCTGTGGCGGACCTTCACCGGCGAGGTGCGGGCGGCGGCGTGACCGCCCGCACCCGTGGGTACGGACCCTGGCGGCGGCTCAGTAGTCCAGGCCGTAGCCGATCGGGAAGAGCGGTGTGGCCGGGTCGTCCGCACGCGGCACGGCGACCGGCAGGCGGCCCGCCGGTGACGCCTTGCCGGCGATGACCCGGGCCACCGCGCGCATCGACACGTCCGTCCAGCCGTAGGTGGCGAGCGAGGCCGCCACCGGCGGCAGATAGGCGATGTCGTAGGGATTGCGGACGGCGACCTGCACGACCGGCACCGACGCAGCGGTGAGGGCGGCGACGAGCGCGATCTGCGCGGTCGCGGCGCCCGTCACGTTGTAGGTGCACACCACCACCACGTCCTTGCCCGCGGCCGCCGCCACGGCCTGGTCGATCAGCGTCTGCCCGGGAGCGGTGCCGGTGGACAGCGCTTGCGCGGGATGCCCGAGTTCGGTCAGGGCCCGCGCGAGGACGGCGGTGGGCGGCCCGCCGGTCCCGGACGGGGCGGCCGGGTCGGCTCCGACCACCAGCAGGTCGCGGTGCGAGCGGCGGGGCAGCGGCAGCACACCCGCGTCGTTTCCGAGCAGGGTGATGCCGCGGTCGGTGATGCGGTCGGCGGTGGCGAGGTGGGAGCGGGTGCCGACCGCGCGGTCCACCCCGGCGTGGCTGACGTACGGGTCGCGGAAGAGGCCCAGCCGCAGCTTGAGCGCCAGGACGCGTTCCAGCGAGACCGCCAGCCGTTCCTCGGTCAGCTCACCCGAGGCCACCGCGTCGAGGACACCCCGGTAGGCGACGTCCAGCAGCGGTGGGTTGAGCAGCTGGTCGGCGCCCGCCTTGAGCGCGAGCACCGGCACCCGGTCGTCGCCGTACTTCTCCCGTACGCCCGCCATGTCGAGCGCGTCGGTGACCACCACTCCGTCGTAGCCGAGCTGCTCGCGCAGGACGCCGGTGAGGATGGGGTGGGAGAGCGTCGCCGGGTCGCCGGAGTCGTCCAGGGCG
The DNA here is from genome assembly GCF_044332905.1 of Streptomyces sp. NPDC021224. Lineage (NCBI taxonomy): Bacteria > Bacillati > Actinomycetota > Actinomycetes > Kitasatosporales > Streptomycetaceae > Streptomyces > Streptomyces sp. NPDC021224. The sequence continues at coordinate 227,113 of NZ_JBIRPW010000005.1, forward strand.
GGCACCAGGATGTGCGCGGTCATGATCGAGTCGATGCCCGCGGCGATGGCCGCGCGGAAGGGCGGGGCGTCGGTGGTCCGCCACTGCTCCAGGGTGTGGGTGATGACCGGCAGCGAGAAGTGGCTGTCGGTGCCCGTGTCGCCGTGGCCCGGGAAGTGCTTGGCGGTCGAGGCGATGCCGGCGCTCTGGTAGCCCCGCACCTGGGCGGCGGCGAGAGCGGAGACCGCGGCCGGGTCGGCGCCGAAGGACCGCACGCCGATGACCGGGTTCGCCGGGTTGATGTTCACGTCCGAGACGGGGGAGTAGTTCTGGTTGACGCCCATCGCGGCGAGTTCGGTGCCGATCACCCGGGCCGCCGTGCGCGCGTCCGCGGGGCTCCCGTCGGCGCCCAGCGCCATGCCGCCGCCGAACAGGGTGGCCGGTGCGCCGATGCGGGCCACCGCGCCCTGCTCCTGGTCGGTGGAGATCAGCAGCGGTACGGGGGTGCGCTGCGCGAGGGCCGCACGCTGGAGGCCGTTGGACAGGTCGGCGATCTGGTGCGGATTTTGCGTGTTGTGGGCCCAGGCGAAGTAGATGATGCCGCCGACGTGGTATTTCGCCAGCAGCTCAGCGCCGGTGGAGACGCCGATCTCGCTCTGGTTGGCGGCGGCGTCCGCGGGGTCGGGGTCGGTGGCCGACGCTCCGTAGACCCGCATCACGAACAGCTGGCCGACCTTCTCCTCCAGGCTCATGCGCCGGATGAGGGAGCGGATCGTACGGCGCTGCGCGCTGCTGAGCGCGGAGCGGCCGCCTGCCGCCGCGGCGGGTGCCGCACCGGCGGCGAGGACGGAGCCGGCCGCGGCGGCGGTGAGCAGGGAGCGGCGGGACGGGTGATGGTGCACGACGAACTCCTTCTGACGGAGGAGAAAGGCACACTGAAGGAAATTTCCAGGTGTACACGGATAGCGTGGAAGTTTTCGCCAGTCAATGGCCTGGTCGAACTCCCGCGCGACGTCCTCCGTCCGGCCGATCCCCGCCCGGCACGCCTGATGCCCCGTCAGGCGAACTCCGGCCGTTCCGGCATCCGCTCACGCGGCACCTGGAAGACCACCGAGACCCGGAAGGACGCCACGCACTCCGGCGCTGGCTCGGGCTGGCTGACGTGCAGCTCCAGCCGGTCGCCCGACCTCAGCAGGGCCGCCGCGGTGGCCGTGCTGCACCCGGTCGGCCGCGTCCAGCCGACGAGCACCTGCCGGGTGAAGTCGGTGCTCCGGGCCACGGCGGCGAGCCGCGTCCGGGCCTGCCCGTCGCCGAAGGCCTCCGCGTAACGCTCGGCGTCGGCCCGGCTGTCGAGCACCTCGTGGCCGTCCCGCGGCCCGCGGGGCGCCGGGGTGAAGAAGACCACCTGCCCCACGGACGCCCCGTCACCCGGCACCCGGGTGGAGGCGGCCGGACCTGGCGTGCCCTGCCGTCCGCCCGGACCTTCCTGCGTCCCGCACCCGCCCACCAGGGCGACCGCCGCCGCCAGCACCACGGCCGCGGCGGCCCCGCGCGAAGTCCTCGTCACCGTCATGCCGGTGGGACGGGCCGCCCGCGCCGGCGGTTCCGTGCCCTTGGCGGGGCGTCAGCCGGTCTCGGGCCAGTGGGCTCGCAACGTGGCCACCGCCACCTCGATCGACGGCCTGCGCGCCGCGCCCTGCCGCCACAGGGCGTAGAGCCGCCGCACGGGCGCCGGCTCCAGCGGCAGCACCCGCACCCCCTCGGGTATCGCCCCACGCCCGAGCCTGGGCACCAGCGCGATGCCGAGCCCCGCCGCCACGAGCGCCACCTGCGTGCCGTACTCGCCCACCTGGAAGGCCATGTCAGGCTCCCGGCCGGCTTCCCGCAGCGTCCGCACCAGCCAGTCGTGGCAGACCGAGCCCGGAGGCTGGCAGATCCACCGCTCGGCCGCCACGTCCGACCGCACCAGCCGCTCCCGGTCCGCCAGCCGGTGGCCCGCGGGCACCAGCACGTCGCACGAGTCATGACCGATGACGCAACGCTCCACGCCCTCGGGAGCCGGCAGCGGTGCGATGTCCCAGTCGTGCGCCACCGCCAGATCCACCACGCCGCGCGCCACCAGGTCCACCGACAGATGGGCGTCCACCTCCACGAGCCGCAGCTCCAGCGCCGGGCAGGTCGCCGCCAGCTCCGCCAGGACCCCGGGCAGCAGCCCGCTCGCCGCGGTGGGGAACGCCGCCAGCGTCAGCCGGCCCGACGGCTTGCCGCGCTGCTCCTCAAGCGCCACCTCCGCCTGCTCCACGATCGCCATCAACTGCCCCGCGGTGGCGACGAGCATCTGCGCGGCATCGGTCAGCGTCACCCCGCGGCCCTGCCGTTCGAGCAGGACCGTCCGCGTCTCCCGTTCGAGCTTCGAGATCTGCTGCGACACGGCCGAGGGTGTGTACCCCAGCGCGGTCGCCGCGGCGCCGATGGAGCCGTGCGCGTGCACGGCGTGCAGCGCCTTCAGCCGCCCCAGATCGAGCATGCGTCCCTCCTCCGCTCCCGGCCCTCGCCCGGTCCCTCCCCGTCTCGGCCCGGCCCCCGCCCGGACACCCGGCGGCCGCCGGGTGTCCGGGCGGGGGCCGGGCCGAGACCCGCTCGCCGGGATCCGCCGACCGTCAGGCGGATTCCATCAGGAGCCGGTCCAGATGCTCCCGCGCGGCCCCCAGCAGCTCCGGCAGCTCCGGGGCCTGCGGATACCAGCGCTTCTCGTACTCCCAGCACAGCCAGCCGTCCCACTCCGCCCGGCTGAGCACCTCGACCGTCTCCGCCAGCGGCAGCACACCCGCACCCAGCGGCAGCGGGGTGGTGTCGTCCGCCGAGGCGATGTCCTTGACCTGGAGATACCCCAGGTAGGGCGCCAGCGCCGCGAAGCTCGCCGCGGGCTGCTCTCCCGCGAGCCAGGTGTGCATGACGTCCCACAGGCCGCCGACGGCGGTGTGCCCGACCCGGCCGACCACGCGCGCGACGTCGGCCCCGGCGCGGTGCGAGTCATGGGTCTCCAGCAGCACGCTGACTCCCAGGTCGGCCGCCACGGGAGCCGCCGCCGCGAGCCGCCGGGCGGCCAGCGCGTCCGCCTCCTCGGCGGGCAGGCCCTCGCCCCCGGGGAAGACCCGAAGGAACGGCGCTCCGAGGTCGTGGGCCAGGGCCACCCCCGCGGAGATCTCGTCCAGCACCGGCTGGTCGTCCCCTGCGGCGGCCACCTTGGCGTAACCGGCCACCGTCAGGATCTCCACCCCGGCTTTGGCGAACTCCGCCACCACCTCGGCTCTCTGACCCGCGGACAGCCCGGTGTGCACCGGACCCTCTGGGCTCGCGCGGAGTTCGACGCCGTGGAAGCCGTTGTCCGCGGCAAGCCGGGCCACCTCGTCGACGGGCAGTTCGGGAACACCGAGAGTGGAGAACGCGAATCTCATTCGCCGGACACTAGGCACCCGATCCGGCCTGGTCAACCGTGATCCGGCAGTGTCGTCCGGCCGCCGCGCGGCCCGCCCGGCGCACCGGGCAGCCGGTGGACTAGAGGGAGAGGCGCCAGTCCTGCCCCACCAGATCCTTGCCGAAGCTGTGGTGCGGCTGCTCGCTGACCAGCTGGAATCCGGCTCGCTGGTAGATCGACCGCGCATGGCCGAGCACGTCGTTCGTCCACAGCACCATGTCGCGGTAGCCCACCGAACGGGCGAAGGCCAGGCACTCCTCGACCAGCCGCCGGCCTATCCCGTGCCCGCGCGCCGACGGGTCGACCAGCAGCAGCCGCAGCCGCGCCGTACCCGGCTCCCTGTCACGCACGCAGAAGACGCATCCGGCGCGCCGCCCGTCGAGCTCGGCCATCCACACGGCCTCACGCTCCGGCTCCCGTGTCTCGGCGAAATCCGCGACGATCCGCGCGACCAGCGTCTCGTAGCCCTCGTCCCATCCGAACTCCTCGGCGTAGACAGCCGCGTTGCGCTCCACGACCCACCCGAGGTCGCCGGGGCGCGGCCCGCGCAGCGTGACCCGGCCCTTCACGGGCGCCGGGGCGTTGTCCCGCAGGATCTCCCGCACCGTCCGCATGGCCTCGGCCAGCCGCGGGCGGTCCTCCGGCGCCATCCGCTCGACCAGCGTGGCCACGGCCTCCTGCGACCGTTCCTCCAGCAGCCCCGCCGCCTCCCAGCCCTGCTCCGTCAGCTCTATCCGCTGCCTCCTGGCGTCCTCGGCGGACGGGCCGCGTGTGACGAGCCGCTGCTCCTCGAAACGGGCGAGCATCCGGCTGAGATATCCGGCGTCCAGCGACAGCTCGAGCCGGAGGTCCGCGGCGTCGGTACGCGGGGCGTGGGCCAGCTCGTACAGCACGCGTGCCTCGGTGAGGGTGAAGGGCGTGTGCAGGTGGCGGCTGTAGTCGAGCGCCCCGATGAGGTTGGTGTAGAAGCGGTTGAACTCGCGGATTTCCGTGACGGCCATGATCCGTCCCCCGTCCTGCCGTTGCGCCGGCCGCTGCCCGACCGGTCGAACCTTGACTGAGTCAAAGATATGCCCGTGCGGGAGTCGGACGGAAGGGGCCTTCGCGGCCTGTGGATAACTTTCAGGGCCGCCCCGCGACCGGGGGCGCGGTCGATCCGCGGACCATCAGTTCGGTCGCGATGGTGGTCACCCCGCCGGGCGGAGGCGCGAGCCGCCCCATCACCAGCCGGCCCGCCCGCGCGCCCGCCTCCTGGAGCGGGATGCGGACCGTGGTCAGCGCGGGCGAGGCGTCGGCGCTGAAGGGCAGGTCGTCGAATCCGGCGACCGACACGTCAGCGGGGATGCGCAGCCCCCGGTCGCGCAGCGCGGCGCAGACCCCGAGCGCGACGGTGTCGTTGGCGGCGACGATCGCGGTGACGGCGGTGTCGCGGCGGAGCAGTTCGAGCGTCGCGTCGTAGCCGGCGTTCCGGTCGTAACCGCCGTGCACCGTCAACGGGTCGTCCGCGGCGTCCTCCGCCGTGCCGGTGCCGGTGCCGGTGCCGGTGCCGGTGCCGGTGCCGCCGCTCGGCCGGCGCGGTGCGAGCCCGTGGGCGGCGAGTGCGGCGCGGTGGCCGGCCAGCCGGTCGCCGGTGGTGCTGCGCTCGGCCGGCCCCGTCACGTATCCGATGCGGCGGTGGCCCAGCGAGAGCAGATGTTCTGTGAGGCGGCGCGCCCCGCCGAAGTTGTCGAACGCCAGGGTGGTCAGCGGTCCCGTCTCACCCGGCAGTGTGAGCGGCGGGCGGCCGCACAGCACGATGCGGGTGCCGGAAGCCGCCAGGCGGGCGAGGCGGGCGCTGACGGAATCGGTGTGGGCCGGGCTGTCGACCGCGCCGCCGGTGAGGACCACGCCCGCGGCCCGCTGGCGCTCCAGCAGGGTGAGGTAGGTCAGTTCGGCCTGCGGCGATCCGCCGGTGTTGCAGACGACGGTCAGCTTGCCGCCCGGCTCGGCGGCGCTCACTCCGACCTCGGCCTGGAGCGCACTGGCGATGATCCCGAAGAAGGGGTCGGCGACGTCGTTGACGAGCACCCCCACCAGGTCGGAGGTGGCGGCGGCAAGCGCGCGTGCCTGGCCGTTGACCACGTAGTCCAGTTCGGCCACCGCGCGCTGCACCCGCTCGCGGGTGCTTCCGGCCACCGGGTAGTTGCCGTTGAGCACTCGGGAGACCGTCGCGGACGACACCCCGGCGCGTGCCGCGACATCGGCCAGAGTCACTGCCATCTCGCTGCCGTCCTCCGTCGTCCTGGTCCTGGGTGCCGGCCGGGCCTGTCGGCGGTGACCGGCCGCGCGCGCCGTGGGCGGGAGCCGGTGGTCCCGCGGGTCATGTTCTCATCCCCGCCGCCCGGACGTCATGGGGAGTGCACACCAGAGCGGCAGCAAGCGCTTTCCGCGCCTGCGGCACCTCTTGCTCGAAACGGGACTCGCGGGTTAGCGTGAGACCGAAAGAAAGCGCTTGCTGTACGCCTTGCTGCGGCGCTCGCCATCAGTTGCCGCCGTGGGCTCCGCACCGGCCGGGCCCCGCCGAACCACCGAGAAGAGGACCCCACGTGACACGCAGGACTGTGCGGATCGCCATGAACGGCGTCACCGGGCGCATGGGATACCGGCAGCACTTGGTCCGCTCCATCCTCAGCCTGCGCGAGCAGGGAGGGCTGGACCTGGGAGACGGCACGGTGCTGTGGCCGGAACCCGTCCTGGTCGGCCGACGGGAGCACGCGCTGCGCGCCATCGCGGAGCAGCACGGCATCGAGCACTGGTCGACGGACCTGGACGCGGTACTGGCCGACCCGTCGGTCGAGATCTACTTCGACGCCCAAGTGACCTCCGCACGCGAGGACGCCGTCAAGCAGGCCATCGCAGCAGGCAAGCACATCTACTGCGAGAAGCCGACCGCCACGTCGCTCGCCGGGGCGCTGGAACTGGCCAGGCTCGCGCAGGAGGCGGGCGTCAAGCACGGCGTGGTCCAGGACAAGATCTTTCTTCCCGGCCTGCTGAAGCTCAAACGGCTCGTCGACGGCGGCTTCTTCGGCCGGATCCTGTCCATCCGCGGCGAGTTCGGCTACTGGGTCTTCGAGGGGGACTGGCAGAGCGCGCAGCGACCGTCGTGGAACTACCGCACGGAGGACGGCGGCGGTATCACCGCGGACATGTTCCCGCACTGGGACTACGTCCTGCACGAGATCTTCGGCCGGGTGCGCACGGTCCAGGCGCTCACCGCCACCCATGTCCCGCAGCGCTGGGACGAGCGCGGCAAGCCCTACGACGCCACCGCCGACGACGCGGCCTACGGCATCTTCGAACTCGAGGGCGGCGCCGTCGCGCAGATCAACTCCTCCTGGACCGTCCGCGTCAACCGGGACGAACTGGTGGAGTTCCAGGTCGACGGCACCCACGGCTCGGCCGTCGCGGGCCTGCGCAACTGCCGCGCCCAGCACCGCTCGGCCACCCCGAAGCCGGTGTGGAACCCCGACCTGCCCGCGACCGAGGTCTTCCGCGACCAGTGGCAGGAGGTCCCCGACAACACCGACTTCGGCAACGGCTTCAAGGCCCAGTGGGAGCTCTTCCTGCGGCACGTCGTCCTCGACGAGCCCTGGCGCTGGGACCTGCTGGCAGGCGCGCGCGGCGTCCAGCTGGCCGAACTCGGCCTCAGGTCCTCCGCGGAGGGCCGCCGGTTCGACGTGCCGGAGCTGTCGCTGTGAGCATCGAACTGCCCGACGAGTCAGGGACGACCCACACCTATGTGCCGCGCGCGGAAGCCGTCGCCATGGTGACGGATCTGCCGCTGCGCAGCCGTGTCGTCTACTCGGCCGCGCATGTGGTCGCCGATCCGCTGCGTGCCGCGGCCGACGCGCCCGCGGCGGTGGACTGGGACGCGACGCTCGCCTTCCGGCGCCATCTGTGGGCGCACGGTCTCGGCGTCGCAGAGGCCATGGACACCGCCCAGCGGGGTATGGGCCTGGACTGGGCCGGTGCCGCCGAGCTGATCCGCCGGTCGGCGGCCGAGGCGCACTCGGTGGGCGGCCGGATCGCCTGCGGGGTCGGCACCGACCAGCTGACCGGCCCCGCCACCCTGGCCGAGGTGACGGCCGCCTACGAGGAGCAGCTCGCGCTCGTGGAGGCCGCCGGGGCGCAGGCGGTGCTGATGGCCTCACGGGCGCTGGCGGCGGTCGCCCAGGGCCCGGACGACTACCTGAGGGTGTACGGGCACCTGCTGCGGCAGTCCGCCGAACCGGTGTTCCTGCACTGGCTCGGACCGATGTTCGACCCGGCGCTCGACGGCTACTGGGGCAGCGCCGACCTGGACGCGGCGACCGAGACCTTCCTCGAGGTCATCGCGGCGCATCCGGACAAGGTCGACGGCGTGAAGATCTCACTGCTGGACGCGCGGCGGGAGGTGGAACTGCGCCGCAGGCTGCCCGGCGGGGTGCGCTGCTACACCGGCGACGACTTCAACTACCCCGAACTGATCGCCGGGGACGAGCAGGGCTTCAGCCACGCGCTGCTCGGTATCTTCGACCCGCTGGCGCCGCTGGCCTCGGCGGCGGTCAGCGTCCTGGACACGGGGGACACCGACGGATTCCGCCGGATCCTGGACCCGACCGTCGAGCTGTCGCGCCACCTGTTCTGCGCGCCGACGCGCTTCTACAAGACGGGCGTGGTGCTGCTCGCCTGGCTGGCAGGCCACCAGCAGCACTTCACCATGGTCGGCGGGCTGCAGTCGGCGCGCTCGCTGCCGCACCTGGCCCGCGCCTACGAACTCGCCGACCGGGTCGGGCTCTTCCCCGATCCCGCGCTCGCGGAGGACCGGATGCGCCGACTGCTGACCCTGCACGGAGTGGACGCATGACCGACTCCGGAGGGACGCAGACGCGCGACCTGGCGCGGCTGAGCATCAACCAGGAGACCGTCAAGCAGTGGTCGCTGCCGGAGCTGGCCGAGGGATGCCTGGCCGCGGGCATCGGCAAGGTCGGGCTGTGGCGCGCCCCGGTGCAGGAGTACGGCGTGGAACGCGCCGCACGCCTGATGCGGGACAGCGGGCTGACGGTGACCTCGCTGTGCCGCGGGGGCTTCTTCACCGCGGCGGACGCAGAACCGCGCGCCAAGGCGCTGGACGACAACCGTGCGGCGATCGACGAGGCCGCCGCGCTGGGAACCGGCACGCTCGTGCTGGTGTCCGGGGGGCTGCCGGCGGGCGACCGGGACATCGCGGCGGCGCGCGAGCGGGTCGCCGACGCACTCGCGGAGCTCGCCCCGTACGCCGGAGAGCGCGGGGTGCGGCTGGCGATCGAGCCGCTGCACCCGATGTACGCCTCCGACAGGTGCGTGATTTCCACCCTCGGCCAGGCGCTGGAGATCGCCGAGCGCTTCCCCGCCGACCAGGTCGGTGTCGTCGTCGACACCTACCATCTGTGGTGGGACGACCAGGCGCCCGCGCACACCCGGCGGGCCGGGGAGGGCGGCAGGATCGCGGCCTTCCAGCTCGCCGACTGGGTGACCCCGCTCCCCGAGGGAGTGCTCCTGGGGCGCGGCCAGCTCGGCGACGGGTGCATCGACCTGCGCGGGTGGCGGGAGACGGTGGACGCGGCCGGCTACCGGGGACCCGTGGAGGTGGAGATCTTCAACCCGGCACTGTGGGCGCGCGAGGGCGACGAGGTCGTCGCGGAGATCGCCGAGAGGTACGTGGCGCACGTCAGCTGAAAAAATCTTGAGAAGTATGGCTGCCGTAGGACAACCCTGACGGCCGGTGACATGTCGTATAGGGCGTCACGGCTTCCGGGAAGGCTTCCGGGCGGCCGTGAGGGTAATGCGCCCGAGGGGGGCTTCGGGGGTGGGAACGGGAGCGGGGCCAGGCTGAGCCTGGCCCCGCTCCCGTCTTTTCCGTGCGGGGCCGCCTCCCCGCGCGGTTGTCCACAGGTTGCGAACGCGGTGTCCCTGCCTGCCGGTACCGTCGGATCTGATCGTCTCCGGGGAGGGAGGTCGGCATGACGGACAGGCCACTCGCGGTGCTGGAAGGTGTCCTGGAGAGGATCACCTACGCCAACGAGGACAACGGCTACACGGTCGCCCGGGTGGACACCGGCCGCGGCTCGGGCGACCTGCTGACGGTCGTGGGCGCACTGCTCGGCGCCCAGCCCGGCGAGTCCCTGCGGATGCACGGCCGCTGGGGCTCCCATCCGCAGTACGGCAAGCAGTTCACCGTGGAGAACTACACGACGGTGCTGCCCGCCACCGTCCAGGGGATACGCCGCTACCTCGGCTCCGGGCTGATCAAGGGCATCGGCCCGCGGACCGCCGAGCGGATCGTGGACCACTTCGGTGTCAGCACACTGGAGGTCATCGAGGGCGAGCCGAAGCGGCTCATCGAGGTGCCCGGCCTCGGGCCCAAGCGGACCAGGAAGATCGAGGTCGCGTGGGAGGAGCAGAAGGCCATCAAGGAGGTGATGGTCTTCCTCCAGGGCGTGGGGGTGTCCACCTCCATCGCCGTCCGGATCTACAAGGAGTACGGGGACGGGTCCGTCTCCGTCGTGAAGGGGCAGCCCTACCGGCTGGCGGCCGAGGTGTGGGGCATCGGCTTCCTGACCGCGGACCGGATCGCCCAGGCCGTCGGCATCCCGCACGACAGCCCGGAGCGGGTGAAGGCCGGTCTGCAGTACGCGCTGTCGCAGGCCACCGACGGGGGCAACTGCTTCCTGCCCCAGGAGCGGCTGATCGCCGACGCCGTGAAGCTGCTCCAGGTCGACACCGGCCTGGTGATCGACTGCCTGGGCGAGCTGGCCGACGAGGAGGGCGTGGTCCGCGAGAGCGTCCCCGCCCCGGACGGGGACGGGGAGCCGGTCACGGCCGTCTACCTGGTGCCCTTCCACCGCGCCGAGATCGCGCTGGCCGCGCAGGTGGTCCGGCTGCTGCGCGGGCCGGAGGAGCGGCTGCCGGCGTTCCGGGAGGTCGACTGGGACAAGGCGCTGTCCTGGCTGGCCGGGCACACGGGCGCGGATCTCGCCCCCGAGCAGCAGCAGGCGGTCCGGCTCGCGCTGACGGAGAAGGTGGCCGTCCTGACCGGCGGCCCGGGCTGCGGCAAGTCCTTCACGGTGCGCTCCGTGGTGGCGCTGGCGCGGGCCAAGAAGGCGAAGGTGGTGCTGGCGGCGCCGACCGGGCGCGCGGCCAAGCGCCTGGCGGAGCTGACCGGGGCGGAGGCGTCCACCGTCCACCGCCTGCTGGAGCTGAAACCCGGCGGCGACGCCGCGTACGACCGCGACCGCCCGCTGGACGCGGATCTCGTGGTCGTCGACGAGGCGTCCATGCTGGACCTGCTGCTGGCGAACAAGCTGGTCAAGGCGGTGCCCCCGGGCGCGCACCTGCTCTTCGTGGGGGATGTCGACCAGCTGCCCAGCGTCGGTGCCGGAGAGGTGCTGCGGGATCTGCTGGCTCCGGACAGCCCGGTGCCGGCGGTGCGGCTGACCAGGATCTTCCGGCAGGCCCAGCAGTCGGGGGTGGTCACCAACGCGCACCGCATCAATTCCGGGCTGCCGCCGGTGACGCAGGGCCTGCCGGACTTCTTCCTCTTCGCCGAGGAGGACGCGGAGGAGGCGGGCCGGCTGACCGTCGACGTCGTCGCCCGTCGCATTCCGGCCAGGTTCGGGCTGGATCCGCGGCGCGACATCCAGGTACTCACCCCGATGCACCGCGGCCCGGCAGGGGCCGGGACGCTCAACGGACTGCTCCAGCAGGCCGTCACCCCGGCCCGTCCCGACCTGCCCGAGCGCCGGTTCGGCGGCCGGACGTTCCGTGTGGGCGACAAGGTGACCCAGATCCGTAACAATTATGACAAAGGCGCCAACGGTGTCTTCAACGGCACGGTGGGCGTGGTCACGGCCCTGGACGCCGTCGAGCAGCGGCTCACCGTGCGCACCGACGAGGACGAGGAGGTCGGCTACGACTTCGACGAGCTGGACGAGCTGGCCCACGCCTACGCCGTGACCATCCACCGCTCCCAGGGCAGCGAGTACCCGGCGGTGGTGATCCCGGTCACCACGAGCGCCTGGATGATGCTCCAGCGGAATCTGCTCTACACCGCGGTCACCAGGGCGAAACGCCTGGTCGTCCTCGTCGGCTCCCGGCGGGCGATCGGGCAGGCGGTACGCACGGTCTCGGCAGGCCGACGCTTCACGGCTCTCGACCACCGGCTGTCCAGGGGCGCAAAATAGGCACTCCGTGCCACTTTTCGGCCCGATGGCCGACCCCGAGTGCACGCGCCAGTGCCAAATGGGGGACAGTGGACGTAGTCAGGGCACCTCGAAGAAGAGGCAAAACCGTCGGTGAGGGAATGACGTGAGCGACAACTCTGTAGTACTGCGGTATGGGGACAGCGAGCACAGCTACCCGGTGGTTGAGAGCACTGTCGGTGACAAGGGCTTCGACATCGGCAAGCTGCGCGCCGACACGGGCCTGGTGACACTGGACAGCGGTTACGGCAACACCGCGGCCTACAAGTCCGCGATCACCTTCCTCGACGGCGAGGAAGGCATCCTGCGCTACCGGGGCTACCCGATCGAGCAGCTCGCCGAGCGCGGCACCTTCCTGGAGACCGCCTACCTGCTGATCAACGGCGAGCTGCCGACGGTCGACGAGCTGGCGGAGTTCAAGGGCCAGATCACCCAGCACACCCTGCTGCACGAAGACGTCAAACGGTTCTACGACGGCTTCCCGCGCGACGCCCACCCGATGGCCATGCTGTCGTCCGTGGTCAGCGCGCTGTCGACGTTCTACCAGGACAGCCACAACCCGTTCGACCCCGAGCAGCGGTACCTGTCCACGATCCGGCTGCTCGCCAAGCTGCCGACGATCGCGGCGTACGCGTACAAGAAGTCCGTCGGACAGCCGGTGGTCTACCCGCGCAACGACCTCGGCTACGTCGAGAACTTCCTCCGGATGACGTTCTCCGTCCCCGCCGAGGAGTACGAGCTCGACCCGGTCGTCGTCAGCGCGCTGGACAAGCTGTTCATCCTGCACGCCGACCACGAGCAGAACTGCTCGACGTCCACCGTCCGCCTGGTGGGCTCGTCGCAGGCGAACCTGTTCGCCTCGATCTCGGCCGGCATCAGCGCCCTGTGGGGCCCGCTGCACGGCGGTGCCAACCAGTCGGTGCTGGAGATGCTGGAAGGCATCCAGGCCACCGGCGGCGACGTGGACTCCTTCATCCGCAAGGTGAAGAACAAGGAGGACGGCGTCAAGCTGATGGGCTTCGGCCACCGGGTCTACAAGAACTTCGACCCCCGGGCGAAGATCATCAAGGCCGCGGCGCACGACGTCCTCTCGGCGCTCGGCAAGTCCGACGAGCTGCTCGACATCGCGCTCAAGCTCGAGGAGCACGCGCTCAGCGACGACTACTTCGTGTCGCGCAAGCTCTACCCGAACGTGGACTTCTACACCGGCCTGATCTACCGCGCGATGGGCTTCCCGACCAGCATGTTCACCGTGCTGTTCGCCATCGGCCGACTGCCCGGCTGGATCGCCCAGTGGCACGAGATGATCAAGGAGCCCGGTTCCCGGATCGGCCGTCCGCGGCAGATCTACACCGGCGTCGAGATCCGCGACTACGTCTCGGTCGAGGCCCGCTGACGCTCGGCGTCCGCCGCGCGCCCCGGACGTACGCCTCGGCGTCGTCCGGCGCGCGCACCCCGTACGAAGCAGTACAAGGAAGCGCCCCGCGCAGGATCCCCCCACGGGTCCGGCACGGGGCGCTCCCGTTCCCCGGAACGGATCCCCCCACGGGTCCGACCGGGCGTTCATCGGCGGCTGTGCGCCGTTGCCGGGACGAAAACGGCCCGGGAGGGCCGCTCAAGCTCCCCGGGCGTCGCCCCGGCGACGCGTTCCGGACCGTCCCCCAAGACGATCCGTTCCACAGCCCCCCGACCGGCTCCGCCGGGAGCACGGTACTCAAGACATAAGACCCGCCAACCACTGTAATGGTTACGTTCTCCGCCGTGTGATCTACGTCTCTTCGCGAAGGCTGTTTTCGCAGGCTACCCCGCTCGCGCCCGCTTCGGGGGCATCCCGTACCGTGCTGTCTCTCCTGGAGGGGCGGAGTTCATGGCACAGAGCGCGGCGGCGGTGCGCAACATCGTGGTGACCGGGGGCGGTACGGGCATCGGTCGGGCTGTTTCGGTGCGTTTCGCCGAAGAGGGCCACCGGGTCACGATCGTCGGTCGCCGACGGGAGGTCCTGCACGCCGCGGTCGAGGAGATCCGTGCCGAGCGCGGGCTCGACATCACCCCCGTGGTCTGCGACCTCGCCGACCCCGACGACGTCGAGGCGGCGCTGGCCCACCTGCCCGAGCGGGTGGACGTGCTGGTCAACAACGCCGGCAGCCGGGAACTGGCCGTGGGCGCCGGGCCGCACGGGGTGCTGGCCCGCTGGCGCGGCGACTTCGAACGCAATGTGCTCACCGCCGTCCTGCTCACCGAGTCGCTGCGGGACCGCTTCACCACGGACAGCGGCCGGGTGGTCACGGTGACGTCGGTGGCCGCGCTGCGCGGCGGCGGATCCTACGGGGCCTCCAAGGCGGCCCTGCACGCGTGGAACCACTCCCTCGCCGCCCAGCTCGGCCCGCAAGGCGTGACCTGCAACATCGTCGCGCCGGGCACGGTCGCCGGCACCGAGTTCTTCGGCTCGCGGCTCAACGACGCCGAGCTGACGCGGCGCGCGGGCCGGACCCTGGTCGGCCGGGTGGGCCGCCCCGCGGACGTCGCCTCAGCTGTGCTCTTCCTCGCCTCGCCCGAGGCAGGGTTCATCACCGGCGAGATCCTCCAGGTCAACGGCGGCGAACTGCTCGGCCGCTGAGCGGTCCGCCCGCGCCCGCCGTCCCAACTCCCGTGCGGCGGCGTACTACCTGGGGAGTACCGGTTCTGGACCCTCAGGATGAGCTTCGCTGGGAATCGGCCGAAGTGCGGTCAATGCGCTTGCCGACCCCGCCCCACGCTGTCAGCGTTGAAGTAGGGGTAGGGGAAGAGGGGCGGTGGGATGGACGTTGCACTGAGCGTGTCGTCACTTGACTTCACCTCCGGACTCGCCGAGTTCCTGAGGGGCGGCCACGTCATCTGGGCGTACGCGATCCTGGCCGCGACCACGGCTCCACCCCTGGTGCCCAACTCCGTACTCCTCGTGACAGGCGGGGTGATGGCGGCCGAGGGCCATCTCAACCTCGCCCTCGTGCTGCTCGTGGTGGCCGCCAGCGCGGTGCTCGGCGACCTCGTGATGCACCGGACCGGGCGGGCGCTCAGCGGCCGTGTGCTGGAGCGGATGCACCGCAGGCCGCGTCGCGAGGCCCTGCTGAAGTGGGCGGCGCTGCGCATACAGCGGCACGGCGTCCCGTTCGTGATCGGCGTCCGCTTCCTGCCCAGCGGCCGGGTGATCGGCGGTCTGGCGGCGGGGATCATGCGCTATCCGGTGCGCCGTTACGCGGTCGGGGCGGGTGTGGCCGAGTCGGTGTGGGCGTCGTACTCCGTCGGGGCAGGGTATGTCAGCGGTGAGGCCGCCTCGAATTCGTTCTACGCCCTCTCTCTGGGCCTCGGGATCTCGTTGCTGGTCGCCGCCCTCGGTATGTGCGCGCAGTGGCTCTCACGGGCCAGGGAGCGCCGCCAGGCGGGCGGTGCGCCGCGCCCCTCGGCCGTGATCGCGGCTTCCCTGGCCGGGGAGAGCCGGAAGGTCCCCGGACCGTCCGGACCGTCCGGTAAGGGCAGCGGAACGGTCGGGCCGCCGGCGGGACCGCGTGACGGCCACGACGGGACGTTCACCTGCCCGTCGGCGGGCCGGGGGGAGTAGCAGGCTCCGGGGCGGCGACGTCGTGCGGTCCGGCGTCGGTGCCGGACGCCGGGAGGTACGCGACGTCCTGCGGCGGACCGTCGAACCAGATCGCACCCGCTGCGGCCAGCGAGGACCTGGCCGCGGCCTTCTCCTCCTCCCCGATCTCGACCGGCCCCGTGCCCACGTGGGGCGCGAGGTAGCGGGAGAGCATGCTCTTCAGCTCCCTGGCGTACGCGGCGCGCGCGGTGTCGTCCTCGGTCAGCAGGATGAGTTCGAGGCCGGCCTTGAACGTCGCGAAGCTCATCTGAGCGATCACCGTGCGTTCGGCGGACGAGAGCGACGGGCGGCGCAGTGCCAGCACCCACGCCACCCGGTCCAGCAAGGTGGCGTGCAGCGTGTCGTGCTCGTCCGCGACCTGGCCCGGCGTGTCGGAGCCTTTGATGAGGGAGAAGAACGCGGGGTTGGCGCAGTTGAACTCGATGAAGGGGTCCGCCACCGCGTCCACCAGCTGATCGAGCGGGAGGCGGGCGTTCGCCGCGGTGAAGACCCGGCCGTGGGTCTCCTCCATCTCCCCGATCAGCCGGCTTCCCAGCTCGACGGCGATGGCCTCCTTGTTCGGGAAGAACTGGTAGAGCGTGCCCGGGGACACGCCGGCCTCCCGTGCGATGGCGTTGGTGCTCGACGCCGTGTAGCCGACCGCGCAGAACACGCTGGCGGCAGCCTTCAGCAACTGCGTGACCCGGCGCTCGCCGCGCGCCTGACGCCGTCTCGGTTTCTCGTCCGCCTCGGACACGTGTACTCCCAGAGGGGGATTGACAAACACGAGCCATCGCTCGCATTCTGAGAATGCGAGCGATCATTCGTGTTTGTGATTCTAGTCGTTCTAGGGGGAGAGGACACCTCTGCCATGGCTGATGTCAACCATGCAGGTGCGGTCGGGGGCTGGACGCGGGTCGTGACCGCGAGACCGCGGCTGACCCTGCTGCTGGCCCTGCTCTTCACCGCGCTCGCCGTCGTCGCGGGCAGCGGGGTCGGGGACCGGCTGTCCAGCGGGGGATTCGAAGCCCCCGGATCCCAGTCGTCGTACGCCACGAAGGCGCTCGCCGAGCACTTCCCCGACTCCCAGCCCAATTTCGTGCTGCTGGTCGACACCCGGGGCGTCGGCCCGGACGCCCCGGCCGTGGCGGCCGAGGGGCGCAGGCTCGCCGCCCGGCTCGCGGCGGATCCCGATGTGTCCGGGGTCAGCTCGTACTGGGACACCCGGGCGCCGGCGCTGCGCGCAAAGGACGGCAGCTCCGCGATGATCGCCGCCCGGCTGCGGGGTGACGACGACGCCGTGGCCACCGAGGTCAAGCGCATCGCCCCCGCCCTCCGCGGCGCGCACGGCCCGGTGGACGTCACGGTCGGCGGCACCGCGGAGGTGCTGCACGAGATGCAGACGACGATCCAGGAGGATCTGCTGCGGGCGGAGATGATCGCGCTGCCGATCACCCTGGTGCTCCTCGTCATGGTCTTCGGAAGCGCCGTCGCCGCACTGCTCCCGCTCGGCATCGGCATCATCGCGATCCTGGGTACGAGCGCGGTGCTGCGCGGCATCACGGCATTCACCGACGTCTCGGTCTTCGCCGAGAACCTGACCACCGCGCTCGGCCTCGGGCTGGCCATCGACTACTCGCTGTTCATCGTGCGCCGCTTCCGTGAGGAACTGTCCGCGGGCGCCGCCCCACGGCATGCCGTCGCCACGACGCTGCGGACGGCCGGCCGCACGGTGCTCTTCTCGGCGCTGACGGTGGCGGCCGCGCTCTCGGCGATGCTGGTCTTCCCGCAGTACTTCCTGCGCTCCTTCGCCTACGCGGGTGTGGCCGTGGTGGTGCTCGCCGCCGGAGCGGCGCTCATCGTGTTGCCCGCCGCCCTGGTGCTGCTGGGAGGGCGGGTCAACGCACTGGACCTGCGGCGGCTGCTGCGCCGCCGACGGCCCGCGGGGGAGGCGGCCGCCGAGCCCGGTGCCCGCTACGCCGCGCTGGCCCGGCTGGTGATGCGCCGGGCGCCCGCTTTCGCGGTCGCCGCGGTGGCGGCGCTGCTGCTGCTCGGACTGCCCTTCCTGAAGGTGCAGTTCGGATCGGCGGACGACCGGCAGCTGCCGTCGGGAGCCGAGTCCCATGTCGTGCAGCAGCATCTGCGGCAGGACTACGCCGGGAGCCCGGTGGGTGCGATCACCGTGTTCGCCGAGGGCGCCGACCCTGCCGCGCTGACGGCCTACCGCGACCGGGTCGCCGGTCTGCCGGGTGTGGTGCGGGTGGAAGGACCGGTCGCCGGCAAGCAGTCGGGCACCGCCTATCTGACGGTCGTGCCCAAGGGAGCCGCGGTGGATTCCGGTCCGCAGCACCTGGTGGGGGAGATCCGCGCCGTGCGGACGGACTTCCGGGCCTCGGTCACGGGCCAGTCGGCGGTGCTCGTCGACAGCAAGCACGCCATAGCGCAGCGACTGCCCTGGGCGGCGGCCATCGTCGGGGTGGTCACCTTGCTACTGGTGTTCCTGCTGACCGGCAGCGTGATCGTGCCGGTGCAGGCGGTGCTGCTCAACGCGCTCAGCCTCACGGCGATGTTCGGCGCGGTGGTCTGGGTCTTCCAGGACGGCCATCTGTCCGGACTGCTGGGCTTCACCGCGACAGGCAGCATAGAGACGAGCCTGCCGGTGCTGATGTTCTGCGTGGCGTTCGGACTGTCCATGGATTACGGGGTGTTCCTGCTCTCCCGGATCAAGGAGGAGTACGACCGGACCGGCGACCACCAGTCGTCCATCGTCTTCGGCCTGCGACGGACCGGCGGGCTGATCACCGCCGCCGCCGTGATCCTGGCCGTGGTGATGGTGGGGGTCGGCATGTCCCGGGTCGCCAACACCAAGATGCTGGGCCTGGGCATCGCGCTGGCGGTCCTGATGGACGCGATGGTGATCCGGACGCTGCTGGTGCCCGCGGTGATGCGGCTGACCGGGCGGGCGACCTGGTGGGCACCGCCCGCCCTGCGCCGCTTCCACGAGAGGTTCGGCATATCCGAGGGCGGGGACGCGGCCCACGGGGGAACGGACGACGGAGCCCCGCGCCCCGGCGGACGGCGGGACCCCGAACCGGCGGGCAGGAGCTGACGTCCGGCCCGGCGGCTAACGGCCCCGGTTTCCCGGCCGCCGGGCGCTCCAGGCCCGGATGGTGTCGGCGTACCAGTACGGCTTGCCGCCCTCCACGCGGTCGGGATCGGGGAGGTGCCCGTGTTTGCGGTAGGAGCGCACCGTGTCGACCTGCACGCGGATGTACGTCGCGATGTCCGCGTACGACCAAAGAGTCCGGTCCGGCATATCGCTACCTCCCGAGCGAGCGTGACTGTCCGTCAGCACACTCGCCCTGGCAACGTCGCCGGTGGGGAAGCCACGTGGGCCTGTCGATCATCTGTGACGCGGAACCCGCGTAACGGTGACAAATGTCGCGAACAGGTAACAGTGCGCAAGGGGGTGGGTGGAGGCCCGGGTCAGCTGTCGGCCAGCTCGTCCGTGGCCAGGCGTCCGGCACGTGCCGTGCGCAGCAGGAAGTCGGCGATCAGGAGCAGTTCGGCGTCGTCGTAGTCGGAGCAGATTCCGTCGACCGCGTTGTTCATCGCGGTGAAGAGCCGCGCCACCTCGGTCGTGCGCTCCTTGACCACCTGGACCAGAACGGACCGGCGGTCGGCGGGGTTGGGCGTGCGCACCACCCAGTTGCCCCGCTCCAGGCGGTCGAGCACGCCGGTGAGGGTCGCCGGGTGCATGCCGGCGCGCTTGGCGAGGGCAGTCGGTCCGATCGGTCCGTGTCGGCTGATCAGGTCCAGGCACTCCAGGTCGGCGTCCCGCAGATCGAGGTGCATGCCCACCTGGTGGTTGAGCAGCGCCATCTGGATGCTGAGATCGCGCAGGCCGTCCTGGATGCGGTGAGTCAGTCGCCTCCGCCGTCGTGCTGCCGAAGCTGCCGACGTGGTCCCGGGGAGTGTGGAATCCATACGCAGACGATCCTCGTAATCGCTAGCACGCGGGGACAGGCAAAAAACTACCGCACCACCGCGGCGCGACGTCCGGGCGGACGTGATCCTTCCGGCTGCCGCATCTGCGGTCCGGCAGAGGTGGCTTTGGTGCACACCCTCTCACAACCCCATAAGCAGCTCATACGACTTAGGTAAAAGGCCGCTACCCCTGCTGACCAGTGGGGCGGACGGGAATGGCGAGGTTGTCCGCCCCCCTGTCCCTGCCTCTTCGGCCGGGTGCGGCGCCTACGGATACCGCAGGCGGAGGCGCCGAAACGGCACCAGCGGACCGCCGGGTTCCTTTACGTCGTCGCTACGCGTACCCCGCTAGATTCGGGCCGCCCGAACCAGTGGATCCCGGT
Source organism: Streptomyces sp. NPDC021224 (assembly GCF_044332905.1). Lineage (NCBI taxonomy): Bacteria > Bacillati > Actinomycetota > Actinomycetes > Kitasatosporales > Streptomycetaceae > Streptomyces > Streptomyces sp. NPDC021224. The sequence continues at coordinate 246,814 of NZ_JBIRPW010000005.1, forward strand.
GGACGTCCGCGATCGACGGGGCACGTGCCGCCGGGGTGCGGCGCGGGCGCAGGCTGCAAGGCGACGGCCGGTGCCTCTGGGGGAGGCACCGGCCGCGCAGAAGCGCCCCCGGCAGGACTCGAACCTGCGGCCAAGTGCTTAGAAGGCACCTGCTCTATCCGCTGAGCTACGGGGGCCGGACAGCGGCCGCGGCTGTCTACGCCCCTGGCTGGTTCCGTGACCTGTGCCGAGGTCAAGGATAGGGCGCCGCGTCCGTGCTGCTGTCTGCTTCACCCGCGTGGCACGTTGTGGAGGTTCGGTGAAGCGGTCCGATAATCGCAGGCAGGCGCGCGAGCCGCATCGCTTTTGACGGGTCGCAACGCTGCTGTTGTGCACTCGTTATGCCGGTGGCTCATTCTGGCTCCCACGCCCCACTGGGCACCGTCCACCAGGGCTTCCGCGCCGTTCGCCGCCCTTTCGTACGGCCATTGCCCGGCCTTTCCGGTGGTTGCCGCCCTGTGTCCTGTCGGGTGTCGGCGCCGTCCCGGCTGCCGCCGCCGGTTGGGCGTTATCCCGGCTGAATGGGGCCAATTGCCCGAAATACGCTTCATAAACAGTCCAATATCGGGCATTCTGCCGATGTGGCGATCTTGGATGTACGGCCCGAGCTGCTCGACGCGTTGTCCGCGCTGCGTGATCGCGTCGGCACCGCCTGCTTCCCCTTCCCGCTGCCAGGAGCCGCCCGCGCCCGCCGCACCCGCCAGGAACTGCTGGCGCAACTGGACGACTACCTCACACCCCGGCTCACCGCCCCCGAGGCGCCGCTGCTCGCCGTGGTCGGCGGCTCGACCGGGGCGGGCAAATCCACCCTTGTCAACTCACTTATCAGCCGACGTGTGAGCGAATCCGGCGTTCTGCGCCCGACCACCCGCACCCCCGTTCTCGTCTGCCACCCCGAAGACCGTGCCTGGTTCGCCGACCCCCGGGTGCTGCCCCGGCTGTCCCGCGTCTGGGCCGTGCGCCAGCGGGTCCGCGGGGACGACGACGCGCCCGACCGCAGCGAACCGGCCCGCGCCGAACTGCGCCTGGAGTGCGACGACTCCCTGCCGCGCGGGCTCGCCCTGCTCGACGCGCCCGACATCGACTCCCTCGTCACCCGCAACCGCGAACTGGCCGCCGAGCTCATCTGCGCCGCCGACATCTGGATCCTGGTCACCACCGCCTCCCGCTACGCCGACGCGCTGCCCTGGCACCTGCTGCGCACCGCGAGGGAGTACGACGTCACGCTGGCCACCGTCCTGGACCGGGTGCCGCACCAGATCGCCGACGACGTGAGCAGGCACTACGCGGCGCTGCTGGCCAAGGCGGGGCTCGGCGACGTACCCCGCTTCACCGTGCCCGAGCTGCCCGAATCCGCGGGCGGCGGCGGGCTGCTGCCGCTCACCGCGGTCGCGGGCCTGCGTGAATGGCTCACGCACTGCGCCCAGGACCCCGCCGCGCGGCAGCACGCCGCCCGCCGCACCGCCGAGGGCGTGCTCGACTCGCTGCGCAGCAGGCTGCCCGAGCTGGCCGCCGCCTCCGCCGCGCAGCACGCCGCCGCACTGCGGCTGGCCCGCGCCGCCGAGGAGTCGTACGAGCTGGCCGCCCGGCACATCGACGCCGCCGTGGCCGCCGGTGCCCCGCTCGCCGGGGAGGCGCTCGCCCACTGGCGCGGCTACCCGGCCTGCGGGCCCGACGCCCTGCAGGGCGCCCTCGCCGAGGAAGTGGCCGCGCTGCTGCGTGCCGAGACCGACGCCGCCGACGAGCGCATCGCCGAGGCCTGGCAGAACGACCCGGCCGGGTCCGCACTGCTCGACGACCCCGCCACGCGCCCGGACCGCGACCAGGTGGCCGTCGCCGCACGGATCGACAAGGGCGTACGGCGCTGGCGCCGCGCCGTCATCGACCTCTCGTACGCGCATGTGCGGTCCGGACGGGACGGCGAGCGGCAGGCGACCGACCCCGAGGACCTCGCCGCGCTGCTGTGCACGGCGCTGCTCGGCGGCCGTCGCGGGCGGGTGGCCGGCGAGCGGCTCGCCGAGACCGTCGGGGCCCAGGCGGCGCTGCGGATGCGCGACGCGGCCCGGGACCGGCTCGCCGACGCGGTCGCGGGCCTGCTGGACGCCGAGCGCGACCGCCGGCTGGCGCCCGTCGACGGCTACGACGTCACGGCGGGACAGCAGGCCTCGCTGATCTCCGCGCTGTCCCTGCTGCAGAAGGAAAGGTGACCCCGGTGCGCCCGACCACCACCGACCAGTCGTCCGCGGTGCCGGAGCCGGAGATCGGACGCGCGCTCCCCGGCACCCCGCTCCCCGGCTCCGCGGCCCCCGCGGGCACGGAGACCGGCGGCGGACCGGCCGACCCGCTCGGCGCGCGGGTGGACGCCCTCGGCGAACTGCTCGGGCTGTCACGCGCGCGGATCAGCCCCGACGCGCTCGCCGAGACCGGCGAGTTGCTGGAGCGCATCGGGGAGCGGCGCAGGCTCTCGCACGAGCACACCGTGGTGGCGCTCGCCGGAGCGACCGGAAGCGGCAAGTCGTCGCTCTTCAACGCCCTCGCCGGGCTGCCGCTGTCCGCGACCGGACTGCGCAGGCCGACCACCGCGCGGCCCGTCTCCTGTGCCTGGCACCCCGAGCGGGCCGCCGGGCTGCTGGACCGGCTGGGCATCGCACCCCAGGACCGCTACGCCCGGCGCCCCCGCATCCCCGCACCGGCCGACGCCCCAGACCGTGCCGCGGCGCCCGCGGGCGATGCGGAACCCGGAACGGACGCGCCCGCCGGACCCGGCGCCGACGGTGCGGGGCCTGCCGCCGCCGTCGAACCCGAGGTCGGCGACGGCGGACACGGCGGGGCCGACGGCATCCCGGTCGGCGACGGAGGCTTCTCCGCCGGTTCCGGCGAGGTGGCCGCCCGCCCCGGCGGCGAACGGCTCCCGGGGCGGGGAGGCGACACCGCGGGGGGCGGCACGAGCCTGGGCGGCCTGATTCTGATCGACCTGCCCGACCACGACTCCGCGGCGCCCGGCCACCGCGCGCAGGTGGACCGGCTGCTGGGGCTGGTGGACGTCGTGGTGTGGGTGCTGGACCCGGAGAAGTACGCCGACGCCGCGCTGCACGAACGCTATCTGCGCCCTCTTGCCGGCCATGCCGATGTGACGGTGCTGGTGCTCAACCAGGTCGACCGGCTGCCGGGCGACTCCGCCGACCTCGTCCTCGACGACCTGCGCAGGCTGCTCGACGAGGACGGCCTCGCGGTGGGTGAGCACGGCGAGGCCGGCGCGGTGGTGCTGGCCACCTCCGCGCTCACCGGGCAGGGGGTGGCCGACCTGCGGGGCGTGCTGGCGCAGATCGTCGCCGAGCGCGCCGCCGCCGGCCGCCGGCTGGCGGCCGACCTGGACCGGACGGCGGACCGGCTGCGCCCGCTGTACGTGGCCGAAGGCGGCGCCGGGCTCACCGACCCGGCCCGGGAGGAATTCGTCGACCGGCTGGCGGACGCGGTGGGGGCGGCCGCGGCCGGTCAGTCGGCGGAACGGGACTGGGCTGCCGCCGCCCGTGCGGCGTGCGGGACACCGTGGGGGCGGCTGAGAGGAGAACGGACGACGGCGGACGCCGGATCCCGGGAGGCGCCGGCTTCACCCGACCGGCCGAAGGGACCGGTCGGCGGGGCCGGTGCGGCGTCGCTCACCGCCTCCCGCCCGCTGGTCGGCGAGGCGGTGCGGGGACTGGCGGCCGACGCCGCGCGGGGGCTTCCCGCGCCCTGGGGGCAGGCCGTACGTGACGCGGCGCGGCGCGGGGGCGAAGGACTGCCCGCGGCGCTGGACGCGGCGGCGGGCCGCGCCGAGCCGGGGCCGCCGGAGCACCCCGGGTGGTGGTCGTTCGCGCGCGGGGTGCAGTGGCTGCTGATGGCGCTCGCGGTCGCCGGGGCGGTGTGCCTGATCACCCTCTCCGTCGGCTCGCTGGAACTGGCGTGGTGGCCGCCCGTGGTGATGGTCGCGACCGGCGGGGCGGGCGGGCCGCTGGTCTCCGCGGTCTGCCGGGCCGCGGCCCGCGGTCCCGCCCGGCGGCACGGCCAGGCCGCCGAGCGGCGGCTGCGGGACGCGGCCGCCGACTGCGGGCGGGCCCGGGTGCTGGAACCGGTCGCCGCCGAGCTGATGCGCTACCGCGAGGTGCGTGAGCAGTTCGCCGTCGTGGCCGCCGCCTCGCCCGTCTCCCCGCGCGTCGCGCACGCACGTGATTCCCACGCCGTGGTGTCCCACACCCGCTCGTCCGAGTGACCTGGTTGTCCACGGAAGAGAGTTATCCACAGGCTTGAGAGGATCCCTCCTCGACTGTCCTGGATTCAGGGCACGATGTTCTCAGCGCGTCCCACCCGGGACGCCGGAGGAGAGAGGCCCCTGTGATGAACGAGACCCTGGTGACCGTCGTCGGAAACGTGGCGACGGAGCCCGAGATGCACACGACGGCAACGGGCGTGGGCGTGACGCGCTTCCGGCTGGCCTCGACCAGCCGGCGGTGGGACGCGACGCGCGGGGCATGGGCGGACGGCCCGACGAGCTTCTACACGGTGCGCGCGTGGCGGACGCTCGCCGGGCACGTCAAGGAGTCGGTCGGGCTCGGCGAACCGCTCCTGGTCCAGGGCCGCTTGAAGATTCGTGACGACGAGCGGGACGGTCGCCGCTACGTCGACGCCGAGATCGAGGCGGTGGCCGTGGGCCACGACCTGTCACGGGGCGTCGCGCGGTTCAGCCGGACGCTGCTGCCGCCCACGGCCCGGCCCGAGCCCGTGGCACCCCCGCCGGCCGCCCCGGAACCGGTGCCGGTGAGCTGAGCACCGGCGCACGGGAGGGTCGCAGGGCGTCCGGGGCCCGCGCCCTTCGTGCCGCCGCCGGTCCCGGCGCGCCCGCACCCGGCGCCGGTACCCGTTCGCCCCGTGGGGTGGACGTACGGCAAGATGGGGTGTATCTGCCCTCACGCGGCGGAGCCGCACATTGGCCCTTCTCGATCTGCCGGACGGTTTCTCTTGGCTGAGTACATCTACACGATGCGCAAGGCGCGCAAGGCGCACGGCGACAAGGTCATCCTCGATGACGTGACGCTGAGCTTCCTGCCGGGCGCGAAGATCGGTGTGGTCGGTCCGAACGGCGCCGGAAAGTCCACCGTTCTCAAGATCATGGCGGGCCTGGAGCAGCCGTCGAACGGCGACGCGTTCCTGTCGCCCGGGTTCAGCGTCGGCATGCTGCTCCAGGAGCCGCCGCTGGACGAGACCAAGACCGTGCTGGAGAACGTCCAGGACGGTGTGGCCGAGGTCAAGGCGCAGCTGGACCGCTTCAACGAGATCGCCGAGCTGATGGCGACGGACTACTCCGACGCGCTGCTCGACGAGATGGGCAAGCTCCAGGAGAAGCTCGACCACGCCGACGCCTGGGACCTGGACGCGCAGCTCGAGCAGGCCATGGACGCGCTCGGCTGCCCGCCCGGGGACTGGGCGGTGACCAACCTGTCCGGTGGCGAGAAGCGCCGGGTGGCGCTGTGCAAGCTGCTGCTGGAGGCGCCCGACCTGCTGCTGCTGGACGAGCCCACCAACCACCTGGACGCCGAGTCCGTGCAGTGGCTGGAGCAGCACCTGGCCAAGTACGCGGGCACGGTCGTGGCCGTCACCCACGACCGGTACTTCCTGGACAACGTGGCCCAGTGGATCCTGGAGCTGGACCGCGGACGCGCCATCCCCTACGAGGGCAACTACTCCACCTACCTGGAGAACAAGGCCTCCCGGCTCAAGGTCGAGGGCCAGAAGGACGCCAAGCGGCAGAAGCGCCTCAAGGAAGAGCTGGAGTGGGTGCGCTCCAACGCCAAGGGGCGGCAGGCCAAGTCCAAGGCGCGCCTGGCGCGTTACGAGGAGATGGCGGCCGAGGCCGACAAGGTGCGCAAGCTGGACTTCGAGGAGATCCAGATCCCGCCGGGCCCGCGGCTGGGCGGCGTCGTGGTCGAGGTCGAGCACCTGTCGAAGGCCTTCGGTGACAAGGTGCTGATCGACGACCTGTCGTTCACGCTGCCGCGCAACGGCATCGTGGGCGTCATCGGCCCCAACGGCGCGGGCAAGACCACGCTGTTCAAGATGATCCAGGGGCTGGAGGAGGCCGACTCCGGCAGCATCAAGGTCGGCGACACGGTGCGGATCTCCTACGTCGACCAGGGGCGGTCCAACATCGACCCCAAGAAGACGCTGTGGGAGGTCGTGTCCGACGGCCTGGACTACATCAACGTCGGCCAGGTCGAGATGCCGTCGCGGGCCTACGTGTCGGCGTTCGGCTTCAAGGGCCCGGACCAGCAGAAGCCGTCCGGGGTGCTGTCCGGTGGTGAGCGCAACCGGCTGAACCTGGCGCTGACCCTCAAGCAGGGCGGCAACCTGCTGCTGCTGGACGAGCCGACCAACGACCTCGACGTCGAGACGCTGTCGTCGCTGGAGAACGCGCTGCTGGAATTCCCCGGTGCGGCCGTGGTCGTCTCCCACGACCGGTGGTTCCTGGACCGGGTGGCGACGCACATCCTGGCCTACGAGGGCAACTCGAAGTGGTTCTGGTTCGAGGGCAACTTCGAGTCGTACGAGAAGAACAAGGTGGAGCGGCTGGGAGCCGACGCCGCACGGCCGCACCGCGCCACCTACAAGAAGCTGACACGCGGCTGATGGCTCGGCACATCTTCCGCTGCCCCCTGCGCTGGGGGGACATGGATGCCTACGGGCACGTCAACAACGTCGTCTTCCTGCGGTATCTGGAAGAGGCGCGGATCGACTTCATGTTCCGCCTGGCGCCGGGGGAGGGGAGCGCGTCCTTCACGGGAGGCTCCGTGGTGGCGCGGCACGAGATCGACTACCTCCGGCCGCTGGTGCACCGGCACGAGCCGGTGGTCGTCGAGACGTGGGTGACGCACATATCGGCGGCGTCCATGACCGTCGCGTACGAGGTCAAGGACGAGGAGACGGTCTACGCGCGGGCCACGACGGTCGTGGTGCCGTACAACCTGGCGGCGGGGCGTCCGCGGCGGATCACGCCGGAGGAGCGGGCCTTCCTGGAGAAGTACCGCGACGACGACCGTGACGCGGACGACGACGGGGCCGTCGCCGTATGACCGAGGTCCGGCTGGTGCTCGGCCATGACGGCGGCTCCGCCGACGCGGACGGCGAGCGGGAGGCGGCGGACCTGGCCGCCTTCCTCGGGCGGCTGGTCCGCTGGGACAAGGCGGCGGTGGTCCGGCTGCGGTCCGCCGAGGGCGAGCCGGCGCTGGGCGTCTTCGGGCACCCGCCGTTCGGCGGCGTGCTGGCCGTGCGCAGTGCCGCGCTGCGCGGGGCCGGGCCGGTGGGCGCTGCGGTGGACGCCACGGTGTCCGCCGGGCAGCTGCTGGAGGAGGTGACGGCGGCGGAGACGGGCTTCGGGCTGCCGCCGTCCGTCACCGGGCCCGCCTGGGCGGGGGTGCTGCCGCCCCGTACCGGCTGGCAGCGGTTGGCCGAGCTGGACGCCGGGCAGGTGCGCCGGGCCGCCGCCGGGGCGGTCGCGGAATTCCGGGCCCGCAGCGAGGGGCTGCCCCGGGAGGAGCGGACGCGGGCGGTGCTGGACGCGCTCGCGGAGGAGCTGTGGACCCGCCCGTGGCAGGGCACCACGCTGCGGGTGGTGCACGCCGCCCACGCGCTGGGCTTCCTGCGCGGAGGCGGCGAGAGCGCGACCGGCGGAGCCCCCCTGGCGCTGCTGGCGGCCGGTCCGTGGGCGCGGCTGCGTACCGAGTACGGCTCGGTGGCGGTCCGCCGTGAGACCCCGGGAGCCGGGCTGAGCTTCACTCCGGCGTAGCGCTTCCGGCGGGGTGCAGGACGCTGCGGTGCGGCGTCGCGGGTGAGGGCCCTCCACACCCAGGCCCTACGCCTCGGCTCCCGTGGCCCCGGGTTGGGTTCCGCCCCGGCGTGGGGTCCCGCGGGGCGGGGGTCACTCCTCGGCGGCGGGGTGGTCGTCGGGGCGGACGGTGATGTGGTCGGGCTGGAGTTCCAGCAGGACGCGGCGGCGGATGGCCAGGGCCTCGGTGTAGTCGTGGGGGAGCTGGAGGCGTCCGGCGCGGTCGACGGTGGCGTACTCGCGGGCGACGACCGACTCGCGGCCGTGCTCGTCGATCTCCGTGCGGCGCACGACCTCCGAGGCGGTGCGGCCGTCGCGGATGGCGACCGTGCGGTGGACGGCGTCGGCGACGGACTGGTCGTGGGTGACGACCACGACGGTGGTGCCGAGCTGCTCGTTGGCGGTGCGGAAGGACGCGAAGACCTGCTCGGCGGTCGTGGAGTCCAGCTCGCCGGTGGGCTCGTCGGCGAGCACGACGTCCGGGCCGTTGGCGAGGGCGACGGCGATGGCGGCGCGCTGCTGCTCGCCGCCGGACATCTGCGCGGGGTGCCGGTCCTGGCAGTGCGAGACGCCCAGCAGGCCGAGCAGATCGGCCGCCCGGGTGGCGCGGCGGCGGCGTCCGCGCAGGCCGGAGCCGCCGCCGGAGAGCTGCATGGGCAGCATGACGTTCTGCGCGGCGGTCAGGTAGGGCAGCAGGTTGCGCGAGGTCTGCTGCCAGATGAAGCCGACGACCTCCCGCCGGTAGCGCAGCCGGGACTTGGCGTCCATGGCGAGCAGGTCGTAGCCGCCGACCGCGGCCGCGCCCGCCGTGGGGACGTCGAGGCCTGCGAGGATGTTGAGCAGCGTCGACTTCCCGCTGCCCGAGGCCCCGACAAGGGCCATCAGCTCGCCCTTGGCGACCAGCAGGTCCAGGCCCTGGAGGGCCTGCACCTCCACGCCGTCGGCGGTGAAGATCCGTACCAGCCGGTCGCAGCTGATCAGCGCGTCCCTGCCGTACGCGGGGCGGTCACGGCGCTCCGCGGCCAGCCGTTCGAGCTCGGCGAGGCTTGCGGGTGCGGGTGCGGGCGGCGCACCGCCGTCCGGGGCCGGGGCGGTGGGGGGTTTGTGCTCGGGGCGGCGGGCGGCGTCCGCCGCGTCGGTCGTCACGTCGTCGGCGCTCATGTGGTCCGGTCACCCGCTCTCAGCTCGGTGCTCTCGTGTCGTCGTGTGCTGGCCCACGCCTGGGCCAGCAGGACCGCGCAGGCCAGCAGGAGCAGCCCCGCGGAGGGTACGGCCAGCGACCAGGGGTCGGCGCGGAGGGTCACCGCGAGGGCGGGCGGCGGCACCACCGAGGCGTTGCCCGCCGTACTGCCGAAGGCCAGGGTGCCCAGGTCGATGCCGGGCCGGAGCAGCGGTATCGCGGCGAGGCCCACCAGCGCACCGCCGGCGGCGGCGAGCAGCACCTGCGGCAGCATCTCCAGCAGCACCAGCCGCCGGGACTGCCGGCGGGTGAGCCCCATTGTGCGCAGCCGGGCCAGCAGCGCGGTGCGCCCGGGTGCCGCGGCCATCAGGGACAGCAGCAGCGCCAGCGCGCTGTAGCCGGCCCCGGCCGCGACGGCGGACAGGTAGAGGGTGCGGGTGCCGTGCTGCAGCGGGGTGTCGGCCAGCGCGGCGCGCTGCTCGGAGCGCAGCAGCACCGCGGCGGCGTTGGGCCCGGTGTGCGCGGCGACGTCGCGCAGCGCGGCGGTGTCGATGTGCTGTCCCGGCGCCTGGGCGGCCAGCAGCATCGTCGGCCCCCCGTACTGCGGGAGCGCGCCGAGCTGCGGGTGCTGGGCGTGCAGCTGTGCCGCGGAGATGATGACGAACTCGCCGTCGGTGGCGGCCGGGGTCGAGGACAGCGTCGCCACCGGGCGGATGTCGCAGAGGCCAACGTCGGTGGGGACGTGCGTGGTGCGGTCGCCGAGCAGATCGGCGATCTTCGGCGAGACGACGGCGGGCAGCGGCCCGTGCGCGCCCGCCGCGGTGCCCGGCCCGAACGCGTCCGGCGGGAGGTCCGGCAGGCCCGCGGAGCGGGTGATGCGGGCGTACGCGGCCGGGTCGTCGACCACGAGCAGCTCGTAGTTCTGCGGGATGTCCTGGTCGGCGGCGTGCGGCTCGACCCGTAGGGCGGCCACGTCGCCCACGCCCGGCACCTTGCGGACCTTGGCCGGGAGCGCGGCGTCCAGTGGGAAGAGCGAGTCGACCCGGGCGTCGGCCCCCACGGCGACGGCCGCCGCGCGGTCCCGGCCGTGGGCGATCCCGGCGAGCACGGAGCCGCCGAAGGACGCGACCGTCAGCGCGACCAGCATGGCCACCAGCGGCAGCTGCCCCCCGCTGGGCGCGCGCCCGGCCCGCGCGAGCCCCAGGTGGGTGACCGCCCCGCGCAGCCGGGCGGCGGGCCGGGCGAGCCGGCGCAGCGGCAGCGGGTAGATCCGCAGCAGCACCAGCGCCGCGGCCACCGCGACCAGCACGGGTGCGGCCGCCAGGTACGGGTCCGAGCCGTCCGCGGAGCCGCGGCGGCGCAGCGTCGCGACCGCTCCGGCCACCAGCAGCGCGACGGTCAGCTCCAGCACGAGCCGTCGCCGCGAGGGGCGGTGCGCCACGAGGTCGTCGCGCTCGGCCGGGCGCGGGCGGCGGACCGCCGAGGTGGCCCGCAGCGGCAGTGCGAGCACCCCGGCGGCCGTCACGAGCGCGCCGAGCGCGAGCGCGGCCCCGTACCGTCCGGTCGGCAGGAGCAGCAGGGCCAGGGCGGTGCCGAGGATTCCGGCGGGCAGCGCGGCCGCGGTCGTCTCGGCGGTCAGCCGGGCGAAGATGCCGCGCAGCGAGCCGCCCCGGGAGCGCAGCAGGGCGATCTCGCGCCGCCTGCGGTCGGCGGCGAGCCCCGCGGCCATCAGCAGGACGGCCAGCGCGGTGGTGCCGACGCCGACGGCCGCGATGAGCACCAGGGGGTGGGCGGCGCCGCGGTCGGCGTCGAAGGCGGTCAGCACCCCGCTGATCCCGGCGACCGCGTGCAGCGACGACGAGCCCGTGGCGGCCGCGAGGTCCGTGGCGAGCGGGCCGTTGCCGAAGGAGGCCAGTTCGTCGCGGAGCGCGGGCACGTCGTGCGCGGTGAGGTGCGCGGTGTCGAGCGGGTGGTGCCAGTAGAGGGACGCGCCCGTGCCGAGCAGCGGGATGGAATGTGCGGCGGTGCCGTCGATGAGGACGGTGAAGTGCCAGTACGTCTTCGGCGGGTCGATCATCGGGTGCGGCGGGAAGCTGACGAGCGGCGCGAGCAGGTCGTCGTCCATCGTCCAGAAGCCGGACGTCGGGTCGCGCGGGGCGACGATGCCGCTGATGCGCACGGACAGCGGGGTCGCGCCGAACTTCATCAGGTGGATGGTCTGGCCGACCTTCAGATGCAGCACCCGCGCGGTCTTCTCGGTGACCGCGCCCTCCAGCGAGAGCCCGGACTCGCCCTTGCTCGGCGCGGGCAGCCGGCCGGCCACGACCCTGGAGTGCCCGGCGAGCCCGGCCTGGGCGACCAGGTCGGCGCCCGGGGCGTGCTCGGAGGTGCGCGGCAGTTCGGGGTCGGGGACCTCCGCCTCCGCGCCGGTGCGCACGCCCTGCACCACACCGCCCGGCTGCAACCGCAGCGGGGGGCGCAGCAGCGAGCGGAAGGCCTTCTCGACGGCGTCCAGTGAGGCGGGCGCCAGGGGGTCGGCGCCGGGGTCCTCGGACGTGCCGTAGTCCTCGGCGAGCGAGATGCCGTGGTTGCGCGGCGCGGCGTCCGCGACGGCGTGCCGCAGCGCGGTGTCCTCGTAGCGGTCGACGGCCCGCGGCAGCGCGGCGGCCAGGAAGGACGTGACCAGGACGAGCGCGGCCAGCGCCAGCGCCCCGCCGGGCGCGGCACGCAGCCGCAGCACCAGCCACGACCCGCCGGACGGCAGCTCCCCGCCCCCGGCGGCGGCACCGGGGGAGTCCGGTGAGCCCTGCGGCCCGGACGAGGCGGGCGGCGCGGACGAACCGTGCGGCTCGGGCGCACCAGAAGCCCCGGACGGGCCCTGCTCCTCCGATGCGTCCTGGGGCTCGGGCGGATCTGAGGGCCCCAACGCGTCCCGCCGCTCGACCGGACCCGAAGGCCCCGACGCGCCCTGCGGCTCGACCGCATCCGAAGGCCCCGACGCGCCCCGCCGTTCCGGCGAGCCCGTGGGCTCCCGAGGGTCCTCGGGGCCGGGGAAGGGGGGAGGAGTGGGTGGCATGGGTCAGTCCTCCACCTGGTGTCGCAGGGCTGTCGCCGGGTCGGCGCGGCGTACCGCGGTGGCGGCCAGGACGACGACCGGGGCGGCCAGCAGCATGGCGAGCAGCTCGGCGAGCCGGCCCACCGGGAGTTCCACGATCAGCGGGGGCACGGGGCGCGCGGCCTGGCCGGTGAGCACGATCAGCGGGGTGATCAGCCGGGTCAGCAGCGCGCCCAGCACCACGCCCACGACGAGCGACACCAGCACCAGCAGCGCCTGTTCGGCGGCCAGCATGCGGGCCAGTTGGCGGCGCGGGGCGCCGAGTGCCCGCAGGACCGCGAACTCGCCGCGCCGTTCCCGCGCCGCCCCCGCCGCGCCGACGGCGAAGCCGACAGCGGCCAGTACGGCGGCGGCGATCACCGCGGCGGGCAGCGCGGACTGCGGACCGGCGCCGAGCGGGTCGGACCGCAGCCCGGCGGCGGATTCGGTGCGGTCCAGGACGGTGTCGACGTCGTCGCGGGAGCGCAGCGCGGCCGCGACGTGCGAGGTGGCGCCGGGGCGGGTGGCCAGCCACCACTCGGTGGGCTGCACGGGCAGCGCGTCCTTCGCGGACAGCACGGCGTTGACGGCGCGCAGGTCGAGCAGCAGTCCGCTGGAGGCGCCGGTCTGGTCGGTGCCGGGCAGCGCGCGTACGGCGGCGGTGATCCTGACGGGCGTGGTCACGTTGCCGATCTGCACCTGGACGGTGTCGCCCGCCTTCGCGCCGACCGCCTTGAGGTAGGTGTCGGTGGCGATCCCCGACAGCGGTGGCGGTACGGGCGCGGGGGCGCGGACGCGGACGGTCGCGGCCGTCTGGAGGTAGGTGTTCCCGGCGAAGGAGCCGGTGCGGTAAGGGAGGGTCAGCAGGGCGGGGCCGCCCGTGCGCGGGGCGTCGGAGCTGGGGGCCGCGACGTCGGGGAGGGAGGCGATCGAGTCGTCGTCGAAGGCGGCCTCGGCCTTCCACGAGGTGCCCGCCAGGGTGGTCAGCGGCGCCTGTGTGCCGTCGGCGAGGGTGGTGCGGGCCGAGGCCAGGGTGAGGACGCGGTTCTCGGCCGCCTCCGGCACGGCGAAGGACACCTCGAAGCGCTCCAGCCGCAGCGGGCCCGCCGGGGCGCCCTTGCCCGCGGCGAGGCCGAGGTCGAGCGTGAGGGTGTGCGGGCGGCCGTCGGGCGGCAGGTCGCCGAGCGTGAAGTCGTACGGGACGCCCTCGGCGTCCACGAGCACCGCGCTGACGCGGTCGGGCTGGTCGGCGTCGGCGCCGCCCGCGGGGCCGCCGGAACCGCTGGTGGAGGCGAGGGTGGCGAGGGTGGCCTGGAAGGCGACCTGCCGGACGGTGGCGCCGAGGGCCAGTCCTTGGGACTGCGAGGTGGAGCGCAGCGGGGCGAGCAGCGCGGGCAGCGGGCGGCCGCCGGCCAGGTCGGAGCGCAGCCGTACGGTCTGTGCGGCCTTGCCGGTGTCCATCAGCAGTGCGCTGGTGGTCTTGCCGTCGGGCAGGATCAGGGTCTCGCGGGCGGCGGGCGTGGCGGCGGTGAGGCCGGGCACGCCGGAGAAGATGCCGGCCTGGCCGAACGGCGGCGTGGTCATGCCGGTCACCCGCAGGTCGGCGCCGACGGCGTAGTCGGCCTGGTCGCGCTGTGAGCGGTCCCAGCTGGCGCCCTGCCCGATCGCGAACATGCCCATCGCGACGGCCAGCACCAGCAGCAGCGCCACCCCGGCGCCGCGCTGCGGGCGGCGGGAGAGCTGCCAGCCGGCCAGCGCGAGCGACAGGCTGCGGCCGCGCGCGGCGCGCCGTTCGCCGAGCCGGGCCGGCAGCGGCAGCAGCCGCAGCACCAGCACGGTGCCGGCCAGCAGGCACAGCGCGGGGGCGGCGACCAGTACGGGGTCGATGCCGAGGCCGCCGGAGCGGTCGGCGCTCAGGGCCCCGCCGCCGGAGGCGCGGCGCTGGAGCTGCCAGTAGGCGACGCCCGCGACGGCGAGCAGCGCCACGTCCGCGCCCGCCTGGAGGATTCCCGGCACCCCGCCGCGGCGCCCGGCGCGCGCCCCGGGGGCGGTCCGCAGCGCGGGCAGGACGACGGCGAAGGCGCAGGCCAGCGCGGCGGCCCCGGCGACCAGCCAGGCGCTTGCCGGGTCGGTGCCGCCGAGGGTCACCCCGGTGCGGGACATGGCGCCCGTCCCGGCCAGCAGCCGGGTGAGGGGGCCCGCGAGCAGCGGGGCGGCCACCGCGGCGGGCACCGCGAGCAGCAGCGCCTCCCCGGCGGCGAGCCGGGCGACCCGGCCGCGCGAGCCGCCGCGGGCGCGCAGCAGCGCGGTCTCGCCCGCCCGCTCCTGGGCGAGCAGCTGGGCGACCAGCAGCAGCGAGAAGGCGGCGAGGATGACCAGCTGGAGGGCGCCGATGAGGAGGGTGGAGCGGGTGACGAGCAGGCTGCGGCGCAGCCCGTCGAGCAGGCCGGGCAGCGCGCTGGTGGTCTGGGCGCCGCCGGTGGCCCGGTCGGCGCCGAGCGCGGTGGTGGTGTCCTCGACGGAGGTCTCCAGCGCGTCGATGCGGTTCGTTCCGACGCTGCCGAAGTCCGCGGTGGCCTGCCAGGACATCTCGTCGGCGGCGACCCGCCCGGAGGCGAAGGTGCCGGGGTCGGCGAGCAGCGGGCCGTAGGTGGTGAAGGCGAGGGTGTGGATGCCGCGCCCGGCGAGCGGGTCGAGCTGCCAGTAGGGCGAGCCGGGGTCGGCGGGGCGGTAGACGCCGGTGACGGTGATGTGCAGCGGGGGGCCGCCGAGCCGGTCGGCGAGGGTGAGCTGCCGTCCCGCGGCCAGGTGCAGGGCGCGGGCGACCGCCTCCGGCACGGCGACCTCGACGCCGGTGGAGCCCTTGGCGGCGGGGGCCGGCCAGGCGCCGCCGACGAGGGTGAGCTTGGCATGGTCGAAGGTGGCCAGCAGCGTCAGGTCGGGGTCGGTGCTCTTCGGGGTCCCGGCCGGGCGCAGGGCCGTGGGCAGCGCGTAGGGGCCGGAACGGGTGCTGGTCGCGACGTCCGTGGGGAGCCCGTCGAAGGCGCCGCGCAGCCGCTCGCGCACGGCGCGGTCGAGGGCTGCCGCGTCCTTGCCGGTCAGCGAGGCCTTGGCGTTGTAGGTGGAGCGGTCGGCGGCCTGGTGCTGGAGGGTGCGGCGGACGGCCGCGTCGCCTATCGCGCCGGTGTACGCGGCGAGCGCGGCCAGCACGCACGTGGTCAGCAGGACGGTCAGCAGGGCGGCGGACAGCAGCAACCGGTGCGCGCGGACGCGCAGCAGTACGAATCCGGTCACGCGAAAGCCCCCCGTCCTGTTGCTGACGGGATGTTCTCAATTGATGAGGGTCCGGCGAAACATGTCGCGGATTGTCGGAATGCGATCGTGACCGTCCGCTGAACGGGCGCGAAACCGTCGGCACGGGCCTCGCCGGACCCGTCCGCCGCTCGCGCCGGACCCCGCCCGGAGCCCGGTCGCACCCAAACGGAACCCTCGGCGCACCGCGTCCGGACCGCCCTGAGCGGCCGGAAACCGCCCCTCCGCGGGGCGGCCCGGAGCGCGGGCCGGCCGCCGGTCAGCGACGGGTCGGGCGCGGGCCAGGCGGGGATCGGCCACGAGCCGGGCGCGGGTCAGCCCGGGCTGTTCACCATCGAGGCCGCCGCGTACACCAGGTAGTCCCACAGCTGCTTCTCGTGCTCGGGCGTCAGCCCCAGATCGTCGACGGCCGCCCGCATGTGCCGCAGCCAGGCGTCGTGCGCGGCGCGGTCGACGCGGAAGGGGGAGTGGCGCATCCGCAGCCGCGGGTGGCCGCGCTCGTCGCTGTAGGTGCGCGGGCCGCCCCAGTACTGCATGAGGAACAGCCGCAGCCGCTCCTCGGCCGGGCCCAGGTCCTGTTCCGGGTACATCGCCCGCAGCTCGGGGTCGTCCGCGACGCCCTGGTAGAAGCGGTGGACCAGACGGCGGAAGGTGTCCTCGCCGCCGACCTGCTCGAAGAACGTCTGCTGCGCTGCGCTGCCCTGCGGGATGTCGGTCACACCACCATTTTCTCAGACCGCCCGGACCAGGACCCGGGTCGTAGGACCTGCGCCGGGGGAGCACGATGGAGGCATGGCCGGGTCGGGGCAGGACCAGCGGACGCGGGCCGCGGCGGCCGCGCTGCGGCACCGGATGGTGCGCCGCATCGTCGCCGGCGGCGGGCTCGCCGACCCCGCGTGGCGGGCCGCCTTCGACGAGGTGCCGCGCCATCTGTTCGTGCCCGAGTACCACCGCGGCGTCGGCGAGGACGCGCGGTTCGCCGCCGACGACCCCGACCCGCGGCGCCGGCTGAGCTGGCTGAGCGGCGCGTACGCGGACCAGCCGATCGCCACCCACGTCGCCCGCGGCGGCGAACTGGTCTCCTCCAGCAGCCAGCCGTCGCTGATGGCGCTGATGTGCGAGGCGCTGGACGTCCGCGAGGGCCACCGGGTGCTGGAGATCGGCGCGGGCACCGGCTACAACGCGGCACTGATCGCGCACCGCCTCGGCGGTACGGGCGCGGTCACGACCGTGGACCTGGAGGAGGCGATCACCTCCGCGGCCCGCGCGCACCTGGCCGCGTACGGCACCCCCGAGGCGCTCGCCGTCACGGTGGTCACCGGGGACGGGACGTTCGGGTACGAGCCGGGCGCGCCCTACGACCGGGTCATGGCGACGTGCGAGCTGCCGTCCGTACCGCCCGCGTGGGTCGCGCAGTGCCGTACCGGCGGGCGCATCCTCGCGCCGCTCGCGTCGGGTCTGGTGCTGCTCACCGTGCTTGGGCCGGAGCGGGCCGAGGGGCGCTTCCTGCCGACGCCCGCCTACTTCGTACCGCTGCGGGGCGCGGGCGCGGGCATCGCGCCGGACGCGGTGGGCGGCGAGCCGTCGCTGCTGGACCGGCGGCCGTCCCGCACCCGCTTCGGGCTGAGCGTCGAGGGGAGCCGCCAGTGGATCTGGCTGGACGACCCGGACGGCCCCGACACCTGGCCCGTCCCGGCGGCCTCCTCCTAGAGCGCGGTCAGATCCGCCGGACGGTGATCGTCGTCCACGCGCCGACGTGCACCCGGTCGCCCTCGTTCAGCGGGATCGGGGTGTACGCGGGGATGGGGTCCTCCGCGAGGTTGACGGTCGTGCCGTTGGTCGAGTCCTGGTCGACCACCGACCACGAACCGTCCGGCTGCTGGACCAGCACCGCGTGCTTGTGGGAGACGCCCGGGTCCTCCGGGGAGCGGGAGAGGTCGATGTCCGGGGCCTCGCCCGTGCTGTGCCGCTGCCGCCCGATCGTGACCTGGTGGCCGGTCAGCGGCAGTTGCACCTCGGGGGAGTACGCGGGGAAGTACAGGCCGCCGGCCTCCGGGCCGCTGCGGGCCATCATCGAGGTGAAGTACTCCCGGTCCGCGGCGATCACCGCCATCCACGCGGTGCCCGCGCCGCCCTGCGCGGGCACCACCGTTTTCGCGGCGGCCGCCGGGGCGGACTGCGCGGGCGCGACGGTGGGCGAGCTGGGCGGGTCCAGCAGGAAGTCGCCGGAGCCGGACGTCACCGTGACGGACTCCGAAGGCAGCGGTTCCGCGGGCCGGTTGACCCGGGAGGGCTGCGACATCGCCGACTCGTAGCGCTGGTACGGCGGTTGCTCCGGGGCGGCCGGCCCCGGGCTCACGGGCGGCGGCGGGGTGGTGAGGACCGGACCGGCGGCCGCGTGGGGCGGGACGAAGGTCGTCGCGGAGTGCGTCTGGAAGTTGTAGCGGCACTCCTCGCAGAACAGCGCCTGCCCCTCGCGCGGGGTCCCGCACGCCGGGCAGAGCTGGACGGCGCCGCCCGCCCCGGCCAGGTCGGGGCCGAAGGCGGGCTGCGGCGAGACCGGCGGCGTCGACGAGGACGACGCCGACGACGACGGGGGGCGCGAGCCGTACGACGAGGACGGCGGCGGGGCCATCCGCATGCCGCAGGAATCGCACCAGTCGTTGTCGGCGGACTCGTGGCCGTTGGGACAAAGCATCGTGCCGACTCCCCCTCCGCCTTCCGCGGCGGATCCACAGGTTGTGCGCGTCAGCGGCCCCCGGGGCGCCGTACCCCGGCGCCCCGTGCGCTATTTCTTCACCCGAACCGTCTTCGTCGACCGTGTGTCCAGGGTCATTTCGTCGGCCTCGGCGACGCGGGCCTTCAGCCGCACAGTACCGCTCGCGGCGTCCACGACGTCGACCACCTTCGCCAGCAGTTTGGCCGTGTCCTCGTTGCCGGAGGCGCTCGCCAGCTGCACCGCCCGGCCGAGCTTGGCCGTCGCGCCGTCCATGTCGCCCGCCTTGCGCGCCTCCAGGCCCTGCTGGATGACCTGCGCCAGCTCGGCCTGGCCGGTGTAGTGGGCGACCTGCGGGTTGATCCGGGTGGACATCGCCATGTCGTCGGTCCACACCGCGCGCACCAGGCCCTGGGCCAGCACCTGCGTGGTGCCGTCGGGCTGCGGGAGCACCAGCGACACCCGCGCGGCCAGCATCTCCTGGCCGAGCTGGGCGCCGGGCACCCGCACGCACACGTGGTAGTCGCGCGACTCGTCGCCCCACGAACCGGTCGGGTAGTCGCCCGCGCGCGGACCGGCCTCGGTGCGGCGCGCCGTCAGGTCCTCCACGGTGGGGGCGACCTGCTTGACGAAGGCGATCTCGGAGCCCAGCGGCGACCACAGCCGCAGCGCGACGTCCGCGACCTCCTTGCCCATCGCGTTCTCCATCATCGCCTGGAAGTCGGCGGCCAGGCCCGCCGGGTCGGCGACGATGTCGACGGAGCCGAGCAGCGCGGAGGCGATGCCGGTCAGCTCCTTGACCTCCCAGTCCGTTCCGACGCCGCGCGCGTCGCACGTGAAGCGGCCGGCGCACGCGTCGAGCGCGGACTGCAGTTCCTCGGGCTTCTCGTGCTCGTTGCGGCCGTCGGTCAGCAGGATGCCGTGCCGTATCGCCGAGTCGCCGGTGGACAGCAGCTTGTCGGCGAGCCGCAGCCAGGTGCCGATCGCGGTGCCGCCGCCCGCGCTGAGCCGCCGCAGCGCCTGCATGGCCTGCTCGCGGGTGCCGGGACCGGCCACCGCCAGGCCGCCGTTGGCCGGGTAGACCTCGCGGGCCACGTGCGTGCCCGCGACGACGGCGAAGGCGGTGCCGTCGCGCAGGGTGTCGATCGCGGCGGCCGTCGCGTCGCGCGCGTTGCGCATCTTGGTCGGCGGGTACTCCATCGAGCCCGAGCAGTCGACCATGATCACCACGCCGGCGTTCGCCGTGGCCGGGCCGCCGGCCGGGGCCGATCCGGGCAGCGGGTGGCCGCCGGTCGTGCCGCCGCCGGTCGAGGTGACCGTCACCACGGCGTTGACCTCGCGACCGCCGTCCGGCAGGAACTCGTTCTGGTAGACGTCGACGGTGAATTGCGGCACGTTCGGTTTCGAAAGAATGGCCATCGTTTCCTCGTAACTCCTCAAAGCCCGTACACAGCCCCGCCCATCCCGTGGCGGGTGACTATGCGGATGGGAATCCTGCCCGCGGCGCGGCGGCCGGGAACGGCAGCACCGCGACCGTTACGTTGTCGTGGCCGCCCCCGTCGAGCGCCACGCCCACCAGGGCGCGGGCGCTGTGCAGCGGGCGGCTGCGCGCGTCGGCCGGGACGGCCTGCGCCATCTCCGCGGCCGACTCGGCGTAGTTCCACAGCCCGTCGGTGCACACGACGATCACCCCGGGGCCCTCCGGCTGGAAGGCCGCCACATGCGGATCGACCTCGACGGCGTCCGCGCCGAGCCAGCCGGTGATGGCGTGCGCGCGGTGGTCGGCGTAGGCCTCGGCCTCCGACATCAGGCCCGCCGAGACCATCCGGGCCGCCCACGAGTCGTCCTCGGTGAGCCGGGCGGGCGGCAGCGTGCGGTCGTCCGGGATCCAGTACGCGCGGCTGTCGCCGATCCAGCCCACCGTGAACACCGGCCCGGTCACCACCGCGCTCACGCACGTGCAGGCGGGCGCGTTCTGGCGGGGCGGGGCGCCCGGCGGCTCCTCCTCGTCGGCGAGCGCGGTCACCGCCTCGAAGGCCGTCATCAGCGCCGTGCGCATCGCGTCCTCGGCCGGGCTGCCCTGCTCCAGCGCGCCGAGCAGCGCGTCCCGCCCGGCGGCGGAGGCGGCCGCCGAGGCGTCGTCGGGGCGGTGCGCGGTCGAGACGCCGTCGCACACCACGGCGGCCACGGCCTGGGAGCCGTCCGGCAGCGCGGTGGTGGCCACGGCGAAGGCGTCCTCGTTGCGGTGGTGCCGCAGGCCGCGGTCGCTGACCGCCGCGACACCCTCCAACTCCTGCTCCTGGTGGTCGCGCTGGCGCGGCTGGGCGTGGCCGCAGTGCTCGCAGTAGCCGTCGTCGTCGACCCCGCCGAGCCCGCAGGCCACGCACACCGGCCCGTCGGGGGCGGGCGGTTCCTCGCGCGGGTCGGAGATCCGCGCGGCGGGCACCGGGACCCCCAGCGCGAGGGTGTCGTCGGCGTCGGCGTCTTCCGCCGATGCCGATGCCGACGCCGACGCCGGGGCGGCGCCCGCGGGCTTGGGCGGGGCCAGCACGAAGGAGTCGGTGGCCGGGTCGGAGGCGACCGCGGAGGGCGCGGACGACGCGGACGCCGGGGCCGCCGACGACACCGGCGCGGCCGCGGGGGCCGGGCCCGCCGGGGCCGCAGAGGACGCCGGAGAGGCCGCGACCGGCAGGCCCGCGGGCGCCGGTGCGGGCGGTGCGGGCGCGGCGGGCGGCGGTACGGGCGCGGGCGGCGGGGGCGGCGCGCTCAGGTCGAGACCGCAGCGGCCGCAGAAGCGGTCGTCGGAGTCCAGCGGGTCCGCGCAGTTGGGGCAGACCTCCGGTGCGGGCGTCTGGGCCCGCGCCGATTCGGGGAGTGGCGGCATCTGGTTACACCCACGTCCTGGGGCGGAAACGGTTGGCCCGCTCCACCAGTTCGATCCTCGTACTGCCCTGCCGGGCGAGCCTGGCAAGGACCCGGTACGAGCGCTCCAGGCCGAACCGCAGCCCCCGCTCGGTCAGTTCGGCGCCCAGCAGCCCGGCGGAGCCGGACACCGACGACGGTACGCCCGCGGGCGCCCCCGGGTGGTCGCCGACACGGCCGGCCAGCACCCAGTCCAGCGCGCTGCCGAGCACCTCGGTGGCCAGCTGTTCACGCCGGTCGGAGTCCAGTCCCTGCCGCTGCAGGGCGTCCACCTGCGATCCTGCCGCGTGCAGGTCCGGCAGCAGCGGCTCGTTGGGGGAACGGTCGCGCAAGCGTGCCCGTACCGCCGCGACCCGTGCCGCCGTGTAGTGGATGGACGCCTCGGGCACGGATTCGAGCGCGGCCACCGCGCCCGCCCGGTCACCGGAGGCGAGCAGCACCCGCGCCAGGCCGAAGGCGGCGCTGACGTAGGAGTGGTCGGTCGTCCACACCAGGCGGTAGTACTCGGCGGCGTTGTCGAGCTGGCGCAGCACCTCCGCGCACACCCCGAGCGCGAGCTTGGGCGCGGACTCGCCGGGGAAGGCGTCGTAGACCGCGTCGAAGCTCAGCGCGGCCGTCTCCTGGTCGCTGGTGCACAGCGCGGTCAGGCCGCGGTGCCACACCACCCGCCAGTCGGCGTTGTCGTCCGGGTCGGCGAGGGTGCCGAGCACCTGCCGGGCGCCGCGCGCGTCGCCCAGCTCCAGCCGGGCCCGCACCTCGCGCAGCCGCCGCTCGACCGAGTCGACCGGCGCCGCCTGGAGGGCGGCGACCAGTTCGGCGGGCGCGGCGGCGGAAAGGCCCGCGAGGAAGCCCGCGTTGGGGTCCGACGGATCCACCAGCGGTACGGGCAGGGCGAGTACGGCCGCGGTGGTGTCGAGCCGGGCCACGACCGGCAGCGGCGCCGCCGTCCAGGCCAGGGCCTGCCCGGTGGCCGCGACCGCCGGGCGGCCCGGCCGGCCGGGCAGAGCGGGGGCGCCGCCACCGCCCGCCCCGGCGGCCTTGTCCCTGCGTCTGGAGGCCTTCTCCAGCGCGCGGTCGGCGCCGAGCGCGGAGGTGTCGCCGGTCACCGCCCGCACCAGTTCGGTGTCGACGACGCGCAGTTCGGGGCCGAAGAGGGTGGACAGGGCGGGCCGCTGCACCCCGCTCTCCATCGCGACGATCTCCCGCAGGACGCCCAGCAGTTGCTCGGACATCTCCTCGGCGGTCGCGAAGCGCTTGTCCGGGTCGGGGTCGGTGGCCCGCACCAGCAGCCGGTAGAAGGACTCGTAGCGGGAGAAGACGTCGATGTTGGCCGGGTCGGGCAGGCTGTCGACGAAGACGTTGGTGTAGCCCTGGAAGTCGAAGGTCAGCACCGCGAGGGTGCGGGCGACCGTGTAGAGGTCGGAGGCGACCGACGGGCCGACCTCGCCGACCTCGGGCGCCTGGTAGCCGACCGTGCCGTAGATGGCCGACTCGTTGTCGTCCATCCGGCGGACCGCGCCCATGTCGATGAGCTCCAGCCGGTCCTCGGTCTGGATCGCGTTGTCGACCTTGAAGTCGCAGTAGAGCAGGTTGCGGCTGTGCAGGTGGCCGAGCGCCTCCAGCGCCTCGATCGCGAACGCGATGGCCTGCGTGACGGGCAGCGGCTCGCGCCGTCCGTCGGGTGTGCGGCGTTCGTTGGCGATCTCCTTGAGCGACTTGCCGCCCACGTAGGCCATCACGATGTAGCCGTCGAGGGTGCCGGTGCGCTGGTCGAGGTGCTCGACGAAGTTGTAGATGCGGACGATGTTGGGGTGCTCGATCTCGGCCAGGAAGCGCCGTTCGGACACCGCCGCGGCCAGCGCGTCCTCGTCCCCGGTGTCCAGCAGGCCCTTGAGGACGACCCAGCGGTCCGACACCGCGCGGTCGACGGCGAGGTAGATCCACCCCAGGCCGCCGTGCGCGAGGCAGCCCACCACGTGGTACTGCCCGTGCACGATGTCGCCGGGGCGCAGCTTGGGCGTGAAGGAGTACGGGTGGCCGCACTTGGTGCAGTAGCCCTCGGTACGGCCCGGCCGGTCGCCGCGGCTGCGGCCCACCGGCGCGCCGCAGTCGCCCTTGCTGCAGAAGCGCTTGCGCTCGGGCACCTCGGGGTTGTCCAGCACCGCGGCCGCCGGGTCGGGCCGCGGTACGGGCGGGACCGCGACCAGGCCCGCGCCGAGCTTGCCGCGGGTCGGTCCGGAGGGGCCGGAGCGGCTGCTGCGCACCGACACCGAGCGGCCCGTGGCCGCCCCGGCCAGCGTCTGCGACAGCCGCCCGGACACCGAGCGGCGGGAGGCGCGCGAGGAGGACTTCGAGGAGCGTGAGGAGGTGGAGCCGGAGGTGCGCCCGGAGTCCGCGCCCGGGGCGTGCGCCGGGGGCGGCGGGAGCGCGGGGCCGCCGGACGCGGCGGAGGCGGCGGGCGGCGCGGCGGGCGCGGCGACCGGCGCGAGGCCGCAGGTGTCGCAGTACAGCTCGCCGCCGCCCATGTCCTCCAAGGTCCCGCCGCAGCCCGGCCGTTGGCACTTGGTCACTGTTTCCCCCTCAGCCTTTCCCCTGGTGTGCCGGCATCGCCGGAGCCGCTCCCGGTGCGCGCCGGACCCGGTGCTCCCGCGCCGCCGTCGGCCGCCCTGTCCGTAACGGCTACGACGGCCGTACGGTACGCCCCGGTTGCGAACCGCGCGGGAACTCCCGCCGACGTCCGGGCCCCGGCGGGGACCGCGGCCGGCCGCGGGGACGTCACCGGCGGTCCTGCGGCGGCCCCTGCGGACGCTGGGCTCCCACCTCGGCGACCGCGTCCTGGTAGCGCCGCACGGTCCGCTCGGCCGCGGCCAGGTCGCACGGCGCGCTCCACAGCAGCCGCCGCGCCTGGTCGTACCGCTCGATGAGCAGCGGGTCCTCGGCCAGGCCCAGCCGTGCGACCTTCGCCCGGTAGGCGTCCAGCCGGCCGCGCAGCTCGGCGCGTACGGCCAGCGGCGCGGTCACCGCGGTCAGCGACTCGCGGGCCCGCAGCAGCTCGTCGTCGGCGTGCTGCTCCAGGCTGTCCAGCAGCGGTGAGAGGCGGTGCCACTGCGCGGTGCGGGCGAAGTCGGCGGCGGCCGCGAGCTGTTCGTGCAGCGCGGACGCCGGGCCGCTCACCGCGGGGACGTCGGAGGCGAGGATCTTCGAGAGCACCTCGACGCGTGCGCTGCGCGCCTCGGTCAGCGTGCGGTCGGCGCGCGAGAGGACGTCGCGCAGCCGGGCGAGCCGGTGCTCGGCGTCGTCGCGGACGTGCAGCACCGCCTCGACCTCGCGGCGGATGTCGTCGAGCCGCCGCCCGGCCTCCTCGTAGCGCGCGGTGTCCGGGCGGCCGGGCGGGGGCGCCGCGGACCAGAAGGACAGCGGGTCGGACACCGCCCGCGCGCGCAGCGCGGTGAGGTCGGCGACGAGCGCCTCCAGGTCGTCGCCCGCCGGGTGCGCGCCGGGGCGCACGCCCACCGAATGGGCGAGCGAGCGGACCCGCTGGGTCTCGGCGGCCAGTAAATCGATCCTGGCGGGCAGCGCGGACCACACGGAGTCGGCCGCGGCCACGGTCTCCATCGCCTGGTCGTACCAGGCGTTCATCCGCCCGACGACCTCCTCCAGGCTGAGCCGCTCGGTGAGCCGGGCCGGGCCGGTGAGGGAGCGCGCGTGATCGGGCAGGTCGGCGCCGGTCACGGTCACCCCGTCGCCGCGCAGCAGGTCGGTCAGCTCGCGCAGCTCGGTCTGCGTCGGCCAGCGGCGCCGGGCACGCAGGTCGCGGGCGGCCCGCAGGGCGTCGGTGTACGCGTCGAAGTGCGCCCACAGCGCGGTGATCGCCGCGTCGGTCGCCGCCCAGCGCTCCTTGGTGACGCCGGTCAGCTCGGCGCCCTCCAGCAGCCGGCGGCCCGAGTGGTCCTGGAGCGACAGCAGCGAGGACTCGACGGCCTCGTGCTCGGCGGCCAGCCGCGCGAGCGCGCGGTCGACGTCCTCCCGTCCCATCACCGGTCCGGAACGTCCCGCGACCGCCATCTGGCCCTTCCTCTCCGGCTGCCCGGGTCTACTTGTACAGCGGCGACGGCGGTGCCATGTTCGGCAGTTCGGACACCAGCCACTTGTGGTACGCGGCGGCCCAGCGGCCGTCCGCGATGTAGGCGGCGAGCACCTTGTTGACCCGCCGTACCAGGTCGTCGTCGCCCAGCTTCATGGCCACACCGTACGGCTCGACGGTGACGGGCCCGCCCTTGAGGCTCACGGTCGGGTCCTGGGCGGCCTGGCCGGCGGCGAGCGCGTTGTCGGTGAAGACCGCGTCGGCCTGGTGCAGTTGGAGCAGCACGAGGCAGTCCAGCTGGTTGGCGGGGGTGAGCACCGCCTTGGCCCCGTGCCGCGGGTCAGGCTGCGCGAGTGGCGCGGGGGAGGTCGGCATGTCCCCGTTGAGCACGTCCTCGCCGGTGGAGCCGGACGCGGTGCAGACCGTCTTGCCCTTCAGCGAGTCGTTGTAGCCGGTGATGTCCGGCTCGGCGCTGAGGATCTGCTGGCCGGCGGAGAAGTAGGGGGCGGAGAAGGCGACATCCTGCGCCCGCTTGCAGCTGATCGTCATGGTGCGGACGACCATGTCGACGTCGCCGTCCTGGATCTTCTCGATGCGCTTGTTGGTGGGCACGGTCAGGTACTGGACCGCGTTCTCGTTGCCGAGGATGTCCTTCGCGACGGCCTTGACGAGGTCGATGTCGAAACCGGCGAACTGGCCCGTGGCGGGGTCGCGGAAGCCCCACAGGTAGCTGTTCTGGTCGACGCCGACCCGCAGCCTGCCGCGCTTCTTGATCGCCGCCACGGTGGGGCCGTCGAGGCTGCCGCTGGTCGGGCTCAGGCTGGGGACCCGGGAGTCGGTGCAGTCCGCGGCGGACGCGTAGTCCGCCCGGACCGCCGGGCCGGAGCTGCGGGCCTGCACGGGCGCCGTGTCGTCCCGCAGCGGGACCAGGGTGCCGGCGACGGCGAGCGTGCACGCCAGTGCCATGCCCGCGACACCGCCCCAGCCGTGCCGATGTGCTCGCACCGTCAACCTCACCGCTGTCCCTCCCGTCCTTCGCGTCCGCCGCGCGGCCATCGCCCTCCCGGCCCCCTCACCGGTACTCCGACAGCCGCCGGCCGATGCCGAGCAGCGCGCCCGCCGCGCCCAGGACCGCGAGGACCCCGGCGCCGACCGGCAGCAGCGTCAGCGCGTCGCGCCCGCTGGTGGCCGCCTGGTGGAACTCGTCCTGCTCGTGGGCGACCGCCCGGCCCAGGGCCCGGTCGGCGTCGTCGAAGTGGTCGGCGGTCGACGGCGACACCTTGTTGCCCTTGGCGTCCTTGCCGATGACGTCGGCGACGGCGGTGGCGTAGTCGCCGCTGTCGTCCTTCGTCCGTTCCGTTCCGTGCAGCGTGCGCCACTGCTGCACGCTGTCGATCGCCGCGTTGACCGCCTTGCGCCCGTCCGCGTCGTTGGCGAGCCGCAGCGCCTCGGGCAGGTCGCCGGGCACGTGCTTGGCGGGGTCGCCGGTCGTGAGGTCGGTCATGTCCTTGGTGTAGCTCTCCTCGTACGTGTCGCCCGAGCCGCGCGCCACCAGGGTCAGGTTCTCGTCGCCGCGGGCCTGGAGGACCAGGATCCGGGCGTTGTTGAGCACCTGGACGGAACGGGCGCCGTGCGCGGAGGAGTTCTCCAGCTGGGTGCGCGCGACCGTGTGCCCGGCCGCGAGCCACAGCAGCAGCACCGCGGTGGCCGCCGTCGCCGCCAGCATGCCCTGGTTGAACACCCGGTTGGTGCGCCGGTAGTGGCGGCGCTGCGCCCAGGCCAGCGCGCCGAGCGCCAGCACGCCGAGCGCCCACGAGACGTACGGCAGCGCCTTGGCCTGCGTGTAGTCGTGCGCGAGGCGGCCGTTCTCGATCGTGTAGAGGCTGTTGGCCGCGTCCAGCAGGCCGCCGTGCTGGCGCATCTGCTGGTTGGCGTACCGCAGATAGGCGCCGCCGATCGGCAGGCCCAGCCGGTTGTCGGCCAGCGCGGTCGCCACCAGCGAGGTGTAGGTGGGCAGTTGCTTGTTGAGACTGGCTATCTGCGCCTGCGCCTCGGGGGACTGCCGGCTGTTGGCGGCGGCGTCCGTGATGAGCTTGGAGGCGGTGTCGATGTCCTTCTGGTACTGCTCCGCCACCTCGTCCGGCTGCGGACCGCTGACCAGGAACCCGGCGGTCACGGTCGCGTCGGCGTCGGCGAGCGAGCGGTAGATCTCGGCGGCGGTGGCGCTCAGCGGCGCGCTGTGCGAGACGACGTTGTCGGCGGCCTGCGCACGGTCGTTGACCTGCCAGGCCGTGGCCACACCGAAGGCGACGACCAGCACCGCGAGCGCCGCGCCGATGATGCGCAGCCGGCCCGGCTCGGTCGTGGCGGCGGCCCTGGCCCGGGCGCTGACCTCCGCCCAGCCGTGCCGCCGCGGGGGCGGCGCCGACGGCGCGGCGGGCGCCCCGCCCCCGCGCGGCGCGGGCACCTGGACGCCCCCGCGCGCGTCGGGAATCTGACTGCCCGTCGGCGTGTGCGTCACGTACCCTCCCCCGATTCCGGCGTGCCACGAGCCGGCACGTCTGCGCTGTAGGCGCCCAGTATGGCCGCAGCCGCCCGGATAGCTCCAGCGGCTGTGTGATCTTGCCCGGTCACTACCCGCCCCCGACCGATCACACGCGCGCCGTCCGGGTTCGGTTCCCGCCCGCGCGGTACGGCCCGCACCTCCCGCGCCCCGCGGCCGTGTTCGCCCCCACCGTACGCAGCCGCGCCCCGCGCCCGTACGGCACGTGTCAAGCCGTACGGGGGCGGGGCGCGGGGCGCGGGTCAGGCGTAGTGGGCGCGCAGCGCGGCGTGCGCCTCGGGCGGCGCGGCCAGCTGGTCCAGGCCGAGCAGGGCCGCGCCCAGTACGGGCGGCGCGGTCACCACCCGGGTGCGGGCCTTGGGGGCGCGCGCGGTGAGCCGTTCGGCGAGGGCGTCCATCAGGTACGGGTTGCGCGCGCTCATCACACCGCCGCCCAGCACCACGTCGGCCTCCTCGTCGAGCAGCCCCAGCCGGCCGAGGGCCACCACCGCGAGCGCGGTGATCTCGTCGGCCTGCCGGGCCAGGATGGACCGGGCCACCGGGTCGCCCGCGTCGGAGGTCGCGAAGAGCACGGGCGTCAGCTCGTACTTGCGCTCCGCCTCCAGCGTGCCCAGGTGCAGCGCCTCTATGAGCGCGTACATCGAGCCGAGGCCGAAGTGCGCGGGCAGGGTGCGGGCCAGCTCGGTGGGTTCGCCGCGGCCGTCCTCGGCGCGTGCGGCGTACCACAGCGCCTCGTCGGCGAGGCCCGAACCGCCGCCCCAGTCACCGGAGATCTTGCCTATGGCGGGGAAGCGGGCGGTGCGCCCGTCGGGCAGCATGCCGACGCAGTTGATGCCCGCGCCGCACACCACCGCCACCCCGCGCGGCTCGTCGACACCGGCCCGCAGGATCGCGAAGGTGTCGTTGGCCACCCGGGTGGTGAGCGCCCAGCCGCGCGCGTGCACGGCCGCCTCCAGCTGCTGTTCCTCGACCGGCAGGTCGGCGTTGGCCAGGCACGCCGAGGTGTACGCGGCGAGCGGCCGCCCGTCGTCGGCACCGTCCGGTCCGAGGGTGAATCCGGCGTCGGCCGCCGCCCGCCGTACGATCGCGGCCAGTTCGCCCACCGCGGGCTCCACGCCGACCACGGGGGGCTGGAAGCCGCCGCCGCGGGCGGCGCCGAGCACCCGTCCGTCGGCGGCGACGAGCGCCACGTCGGTCTTGCTGTTGCCCGCGTCGACGGCGAGGACCCCGCCGGGGACGAGCGGCGGCCCCATGGTCAGGCCCACGCGAAGTGCTCCCGGTTGTGCGCGACGAGACGGTCCGTCAGCTGCTCGGCCAGGTCGTACTGGCCGACCAGCGGGTGGGCGAGCAGCGCGGTGAAGACGCGGTCGCGGCCGCCGCGCAGGGCGGCGTCGAGAGCCAGGTCCTCGTACGCCGTCACGTTCGCCACCAGCCCGGCGAAGAGCGGCTCCAGCGGCGGGACGGGCAGCGGCTGGGCGCCCTGCGGGCCCACCGTGGCCGGGACCTCGATGACGGCGTCGTCGGCGAGGAAGGGCAGGGTGCCGTTGTTGTAGGTGTTGACCACCTGCACGTCCCCCTCGGCCGTGGGCCGCAGCAGGGAGGCGGCCAGTGCCACCGCGGCCTCGGAGTAGAAGGCGCCGCCGCGCTTGGCGAGCAGCTCGGGCTTCTCGTCCAGCGCCGGGTCGCCGTACATCTCCAGCAGTTCCTTCTCCATCGCTGCGACCTGCGAGGCCCGCGACGGGGTGGTCCGCAGCTCGCGCACCACCTCGTCGTGCGCGTAGTAGTAGCGCAGGTAGTACGAGGGGACGACGCCGAGGCGGTCCAGGACCGGGCGCGGCAGGTGCAGGTCGGCGGCGATGTCGTCGCCGTGCTCGGACAGCAGCTTCGGCAGCACGTCCTCGCCGCCGGGGCCGCCGATGCGCACCGCGCGTTCCCACGTCAGGTGGTTGAGGCCGACGTGGTCGAGGTGCACCTGCTCGGGCGCCACGCCGAGGCGGGTGGCGAAGCGGCGCTGGAAGCCGATGGCCACGTTGCACAGCCCGACCGCGCGGTGGCCGGCCTGGAGCAGGGCCCGGGTGACGATGCCGACCGGGTTGGTGAAGTCGATGATCCACGCCTCGGGAGCGAGCCGGCGCACCTGCTCGGCGATGTCCAGCACCACCGGCACCGTGCGCATCGCCTTGGCGAGGCCGCCCGCGCCGGTCGTCTCCTGGCCGACGCAGCCGCACTCCAGCGGCCAGGTCTCGTCCTGGTTGCGCGCGGCCTGCCCGCCGACCCGCAGCTGGAGCAGCACCGCGTCGGCGCCCTCGACGCCGGCCGCGAGGTCGGAGGTGGTGACGATGCGGCCCGGGTGCCCCTGCTTGGCGAAGATCCGCCGGGCCAGCCCGCCGACCAGTTCCAGGCGGTGCGCGTCCGGGTCGATCAGCGCCAGCTCCTCGACGGGCAGGGTGTCGCGCAGCCGCGCGAACCCGTCGATCAGCTCGGGGGTGTACGTGGACCCGCCGCCCACGACTGCCAGTTTCATCCCTTGACTCCCGTCAGGGTCACGCCTTCGATGAAGGCCTTTTGCGCGAAGAAGAAGACCACGATCACCGGCGCCATCACCAGAACGGTCGCGGCCATGGTCAGGTTCCAGTTGGTGTGGTGCGCCCCCTTGAAGGACTCCAGCCCGTAACTGAGCGTCCAGGCGCCCGGATTGGAGCTGGCGTAGATCTGCGGACCGAAGTAGTCGTTCCAGCAGTAGAAGAACTGGAAGAGCGCGACGGCGGCGATCGCCGGCCGGATCATCGGGATGATCACCCGGATGAGGGTGCGCAGTTCACCGCAGCCGTCGACCCTGGCGGCCTCGGTGTACTCCTTCGGGATGGTCAGCAGGAACTGTCGCAGCAGGAAGATCGTGAAGGCGTCGCCGAAGGCCATCGGGATGATGAGCGGCCACAGCGTGCCGTCCAGGCCCAGCTGCTTGGTCCAGAACAGGTACATCGGGATGACGATCACCTGTGGCGGCAGCATCATCGTGGAGATGACCAGCACCATCACCAGGTTGCGCCCGCGGAAGCGGAACTTGGCGAGCGCGTACGCCACCGGCAGCGACGACACGACCGTCAGCGTGGTGCCGACGACGGCGTAGATCAGGGTGTTGCGCCACCAGGTCAGGAAGCCCGGCGCGTGCCACACGGTGCTGAAGTTGGACCACTGCCAGGTGTGCGGCCACAGGTCCCGGGTGAGGGCCTGGTTGTCCGTCATCACCGCGGTGAGGAAGACGAAGACGAAGGGCAGCACGAAGAACGCGGCGGCGGCGATGCCGAGGGCGTGCACCGCGATCCAGTTCAGCCGCGCCCTGCGGCGCGCGGTGCGCCGGGCCCGCGCGTCCGCCGGTCGGCTCGGGGCCTGGGCGGCGGGGGCGGTGAGCGTTGCGTGGGTCATGGCTCAGTCCTCCTTTTCTGGTCGGCCTTCCTTCTCGCGCCCTGCGCGGACGGCCTCGCCCTCCTTGCCCGCCATCGGGCAGGAGGGGCCCATCGGCCGGCCACTCCGGCCGCTCGATCGTCAGTCCTCATGCGCCGTCAGGAATCCGTTGCGCCGCCGCATCAGCAGCGCGGTGAAGGCCATCGAGAGCACGAAGAGGACGAGCGCGATGACGCACGCGGAGCCGTAGTCGAAGCGCTGGAAGCCGCGCTCGTAGACCAGCTGGGGCAGGGTCAGCGTCGACTTGTCGGGGTAGCCGGGCTCGAACTGCTGGCCCGAGTTGCCGATGATGCCGGACGCGACCTTCCCCGCCACCAGCGGCTGCGTGTAGTACTGCATGGTCTGGATGACCCCGGTGACCACCGCGAACATCACGATCGGCGAGATGTTCGGCAGCGTCACGTAGCGGAAGCGCGACCACGCGCCCGCGCCGTCCAGCTCGGCGGCCTCGTACTGCTCCTTGGGCACGTCGAGCAGCGCGGCCATGAAGATGACCATCAGGTCGCCGATGCCCCACACCGCGAGGATCGTCAGCGCCGGCTTGGACCAGTGCGGGTCGGTGAACCAGCCCGGGGTGGGGACGCCGAGGTCGCCGAGGATGTGGTTGACCGGGCCCGTACCGGGGTTGAGGAGGAAGACGAACGCCATGGTCGCGGCGACCGGCGGGGCCAGGTAGGGCAGGTAGAACGCGGTGCGGAAGAAGCCCGCGCCGGTCTTGATCTTGGTGATCAGCAGGCCGATGCCGAGGCCGAAGACGACCCGCAGCGTGACCATCACGACCACCAGCCACAGCGTGTTGCGCAGCGCCGGCCAGAAGAACGGGTAGTCGCGGAAGACGTACGTCCAGTTCTTCGTGCCGCTCCACGTCGGCGGGTTGACGCCGTTGTAGTGCATGAAGGAGAAGTAGACGGTGGAGACCAGCGGGTAGGCGAAGAAGACGCTGAACCCGATGATCCACGGGGACAGGAAGGCGAGGTTGCGCAGCGCCGCCTTGCGGCGCCGGGCCTTCAGCAGGGGGTGGACGGCGGCGCTCATCACTGGGCCTGCGCGATGTCCTTGTCGACCTGCGTGTCGACACCCCGCAGACCGGCGGTGAGGTCCTTGGCCTTGCCCGACTCGTAGGAGTAGCCGAAGTCCTGCAGCGTCACCTGGTAGGCGCCGCCGTTGACGCTCGGCGGGGTGGTGGTGCTGTTCGGGTTCTGCGCGATGTCGAGGAAGGTCTTGAAGCCCGGGTCCTGGTCCAGCTTCGGGGACTTCAGGGCGGCGAGCGTGGACGGCACGTTGTGGATGGCGTTGGCGAAGGACACGACCGCGTCGGTGTCGGTGGTCATGAACTTCACCAGCTCCCAGGCGGCGTTCTTCTTCGCGCTGGTGTTGGCGACACCGATGACGGTGCCGCTCAGGTAGCCCTTGCCGTACGTGTCGGCCTGGTCGTCGGGCACCGGGAAGGGCGCGACCGCCAGGTCGTTCATGCCGGCGTCCTTGGCCATGCCGAGCCGCCACTCGCCGTCGATGCCCATCGCGACCTGACCGGTGTGCAGCGGGTTCTTGGCGCCGAACTCGTCACCGAATCCGGAGCGGTACTTCTCCAGCTTGGAGAAGCCGCCGAGCGCCTTGACCATCTCCTGCTGCCAGGTGAACATCGCGGCGAAACCGGGGTCCTTGGCGATCTGCGACTTGCCGTCCGCGTCGAAGTACTTCACGCCCCACTGCGCGGCGAAGTGGCCCGGGGTGGACTCGTAGCCGTGGAAGTCCGGCATGAAACCGAGCTGGGTGTAGCTGTCGCCGGAGGCCTTGGTGAGCTTGACGGCGTCGTCCTTGAACTCGCTGAGGGTCTTCGGCGGCGCCGTGATGCCGGCCGCGGCGAATTCCTTCTTGTTGTAGTAGAGGCCGTACGCGTCGCCGAGCAGCGGCAGGGTGCAGCGCTTGCCCTGGAACTGGGTGTACTCCAGCATCGGCTTGGGGAAGGTCGTCTCGGGGTCGATCGCCGACTTCTTCAGGAAGGGCGCGAGATCGGCGAAGGTGCCCGAGGAGCAGAACTGCCCGACGTTGTCGGTGGTGAAGGACGACACGACGTCCGGGGCCTTGTCGCCGCCGGCCCGCAGCGCCTGGTTGATCTTGTCGTCGGTGATGTTGCCCTGCACCTTGACGTGGATGTTGGGGTGCGCCTTCTCGAAGCGGGCGACGTTGTCGTTGATGGCTTTCAGCTCGTTGGGGGCCGTCCACCCGTGCCAGAAGGTGATCGTGACGTCCTTGCTGGCGTCGTCGTCGGCCGAGGTGGTGCTCTGGCCGGTGCACGCGCTCGCGAGCAGGGCAATCGCGGCGCTCGCCGCCACGGCGGCCGCGGCCTTGCGGATACGGGTCACTGCTCTCTACCTCCGGGGGGTTCTGTGGCCGGTCGGGGCCGGTCGAGGGTGTGCGGTGCCGCCGGGACGGCGGGGTGCCGTTCCGTTGCGGACGGTGCGGGTGGACGGGTCGGGGCGTGCGGGGGCTCAGCGTGAGGTGTCGAACACCTCGTCGCGGGTCGTGGCGAGGGCGCTTTCCAGCGCGCCGGTCAGGACGGGGTGCATCTCCACGGTGCCCAGCACCAGCCGGGGCCGGGGCACCGCGAGTTCGGCCAGCTCGGACTGGATGAGGGCGCGCAGCGGCTCGCCGCCCGCGACGGCGACGTTCCCGGCCAGCACGATCAGCTCCGGGTCGACGACGGCCACCAGCGAGGCGAGGCCGACGGCCATCCCGGTGGCGCAGCGCGCCAGCAGCTCGGCGTACGGGCCGTCGGCGGCCTGCTCGCACTCCTCGTGCACGGCCGCGGCCTTGCCGAGCACCGTCGCGGCGGCGTCCGGGAGCGGGGCGTCGGGGATCTCCAGGCCCAGCTCGCGGGCGTTGCGCAGCACCGCGTTGCAGCCGGCCAGCTCCTGGAAGCCGCCGTTGTTGGCCCGGGTGACGTTGCGGACCAGCGGGGTGCCGGGCACGGGCAGGAAGCCGACCTCGCCCGCGCCGCCGGTCCAGCCGCGGTGCAGCCGGCCGTTGATCATGAGGGCGGCGCCGATGCCCTCCTCGTTCCACAGCAGGACGAAGTCGTCGTGGCCGCGGGCGGCGCCGACACGCTGCTCGGCGACGGCGGCGAGGTTCACGTCGTTGTCGTAGTCGAGCGGCATCGGCAGGGCCGCGGCCAGCTCGTCCAGCAGCGCGGGGGAGTGCCAGCCGGGCAGGTGGCTGGCGTAGCGCAGCCGCCCGGTGCTGGGGTCGAAGGCGCCCGGGGTGCCGATGACCGCGCGGTGCACGTCGGGGCGGCTGAGCCCGGCGGCCTTCACGGCGCCGTCCAGTGCCGCGACGACCTGCTCGACGGCGCCCCCGGACCGGCGGCGCGGGGTGGGCAGCCGGAAGGAGCCCACGGTGCGGCCGGTGATGTCGGCGACCGCGGCCCGGATACGCTCGGTCGTCACGTCCAGGCCCGCGACGTAGGCGGCTGCCGGGTTGACCGAGTAGAGCTGCGCGTTCGGGCCGGGGTGGCCCGCGGTGGTGCCGGTGGCGAGCACCAGTCCGGCCGCTTCCAGGCGGGCCAGCAGCTGCGAGGCCGTCGGCTTGGACAGGCCGGTGAGTTTGCCGATCCGTGTGCGGGAGAGGGTGCCGTGCTCCAGCAGGAGGTCGAGCGCGGCGCGGTCGTTCATGGCGCGCAACACGCGCGGGGTGCCAGGGGTGCCAGCCATGCGCGCCATCCTCCCTCAGTTCACTGTTAGGAAACCTTCCTATCGGTGGACGTCAAGGTAGGCCCGGCGTCGGCGGAGCGTCAAGGGATGCGCGGGGGAGTCGGCCAAGTCGTTACCGGCGCGGCCGCCGCCTCCGCGGCCGGGGTACGGGCCCCCCGGCGGCCGAGCGGACGCGGGTCCGGAGAACGGGCTCTCCGGCGGCTGAGCGGGTACGGGTGCGGGTCCGGAGCGCGGGCCCTCCGGCGGCTGAGCGGGTCACGGCCACGGATCCGGAGAACGGGCTCTCCGGCGGCCGGGCGCGTACGGGTCACGGGTCCGGAGAACGGGCTCTCCGGCCGGGATCAGGAGCCGTAGAGCTCCGTCATCTCCGTGATCGTGCTGCCGTCCAGGACGACGTCGTAGTAGTTCTGGCCGTAGCAGAATTCCTTGGACTTCTGGGCCTGGCCGCCGTCCCAGGTGTCACCGTTCGGGTCGGCGCACGATTTCACGTGCGCGATTCCCGTTTCCGGGCCTTCCGTGGCCCCGCGCTTCTCGGGCCCCTTCTCCCCGAGGATCGTGATCTTCGCGCTGAGCGAGAGCGCGTAGGTCTTGAGCGCGCCCACCGGGTGGTAGGCCGCGCCCTCGTTCATCGTCGGATCGCACGAGGCCTTCGCTTCGCGCGCGATGACGTTGTTCATCGCGCCCTCCACGTTGTTGACCCAGATGTAGGAATGGCCCGGCGCCAGGGTCGGGCAGGAATTGTGGTCCTCGCCCGCCGCTGTCGCCTTCGGTGCCTTGGGTGTGGCGGCATTGCCGGCCCCCGCGGTCGGGCTGCCGGTGTCGTCGGCCACCGGGTCGTCGGGTCCGCAGGCGGCGAGAGTGAACGCCGCGGACGCGATGACCAGGGCGGCCAGAATTTTCCGAGTGGAAATAGGAACCCCCGATTCCGGCCCGCGTGCCGGTGCGGCACGCGGGTGACTTGGTTCAAGCCGGAGCAGGGTAGCGAAGGCGTCGGCGATCTTGTCAAATCCCGAACGGCCGGTCATTTCGGACGCGTGGGAGGTGGGATTTCCGCCGCCCGCCGGACGCCGGTGCCGCGGAAAAGGCGGGCGCGGTCCTCACCGGCGGTCGAGGACCGGTTCGCGCCCGCGTCCGGAGCGGGCCGGCTCAGTCCTCGCCGGCCGCCGGGGACGGCACGGCGCTGGGGCGCTGGCCCGCGGGCGGCGGGGCGCTCTCGTCGGCGCCGGGCGGCATCGGGGCGCCCTCGGCGGCGTCGGCCGCGGGGTCGGTCACGGTCGCGGCGGGGGCGCCGCCGGACAGCGGGATGCCCTCACGGTCGAAGGCCTGCTTGATCCGCCAGCGCAGCTCGCGGGCGACCGGCGCGGCCTTGCCCGGCATGGTCTTGGCCTGGAGCTGTATCACCGAGAACTCCGGGCCCACCGACTCCAGGCCCAGCATCTTCACCGGCTCCCACAGGTACTCGTCCCAGGGGTCCTCCTTGCCCATCACGTCCGCGGTCTCGGTGATCACCGTGCGTGCCCGCGTGAGGTCGGCCGCCGCGCCCACCTGGACGTCCACCGCGGCCGTCGCCCAGCCCTGGCTGAGGTTGCCGATCCGCTTGACCTCGCCGTTGCGGACGTACCAGATCTCGCCGTTGTCGCCGCGCAGCTTGGTCACCCGCAGGCCCACCTCGACGACCGTGCCGCTCGCCACGCCCGCGTCGATGACGTCGCCGACGCCGTACTGGTCCTCGAGGATCATGAACACGCCGGACAGGAAGTCCGTCACCAGGTTGCGCGCGCCGAAACCGATCGCGACACCGGCGACCCCCGCGCTGGCCAGCAGCGGGGCCAGATCGATCCGCAGCACCGACAGCACGGTGAGCGCCGCGGTGCCCAGGATCAGGAAGGACGCCACGCTGCGCAGCACCGAGCCGATGGCCTCGCTGCGCTGCCGCCGCCGCTCCGCGTTGACCAGCAGCCCGCCCAGCGCGGTCGCCGCCGCGGCCTCGGCGCCGCGGTTCATCCGCTCGATGAGCTTGCTTATCGTGCGCCGGACGATGGTGCGCAGCGCTATCGCGATGACCAGGATCAGCACGATCCGCAGGCCCGCGCTCAGCCATCCGGCCCAGTTGTCGTCGACCCAGCTCCCGGCCTGCGAGGCGGTCTGGGAGACGGAGTCGAGGGGTGCGGCGGGTGGGGGCGTCGCGGTGGACACGGGCGGAGACCTCCGGAGTGTTTCGAAGCATCCACAGTAACGAAGGACCGATGCCGTTCCGTTGCACCGTCCGAGGGGCGGAAAGGCGTCCGGCGGGGGAGAAAATGGGGGAAGAAGGGGGGATAACCAGGGGAGCGGCGCCTGTCGGGGAGGTTCGGTGTGGTCCAAAACACTTCCGCTCCGTTACCCGGGCATGGTGGCGCCTCGCCCCGCCTTCCGGAGAGACTGAGACAGATCGTCCCGGCGCGAGCCACGCGCCGCCGGCGTTAAAGGAGGCATACGTGCCGCATGTCCTGGTCCTGAACGCGTCGTACGAGCCGCTCGGCGTCGTACCGCTCCGCCGTGCGCTTGTCCTCGTGCTCAACAACAAGGCCGTGTGCCTTGAGGAATCCGGCGCCTACCTGCACAGCGAGACACAGGCTCTGCCAGCGCCCAGTGTCGTCAAACTGACCAAATTCGTCCGTGTCCCTTTCCGCGGCACCGTTCCGCTCACCCGCAGGGCCCTCTTCGCCCGCGACGGCGGCCGCTGCGCCTACTGCGGCGGGGCCGCCACCAGTGTCGACCATGTGATCCCGCGCAGCCGCGGCGGCCAGCACGCCTGGGAGAACGTGGTGGCCGCCTGCCGCCGCTGCAACCACGTCAAGGCCGACCGCCACGTCGCCGAGCTCGGCTGGCGGCTGCGCCATCAACCCGCACCGCCCACCGGACTGGCCTGGCGCATCATCGGCACCGGCCACCGGGACCCGCGGTGGCTGCCATATCTGCAACCCTTCGGCGCGGATGACGCCCTGGCCCGGATCGACGGCATATCGGCCTGAGATCCGGGCCTTCGTGTGTCACGGGGTGCCCACCGCCACCCGGTGGGCCACCCCGTGACGCCGCACGCGTGCCACGTCACGGAGGGTGATCGTACCGTCCTGCCGCGATGTCCTGTTCTGCGCGACGCCGTGTCCGCTGACGGCGGCGCCGGAGTTGTCCACAGCGGTTCCGCGGGGTGAACGGGTCGCGTGCGAGGATGGCTGTCTCACCTGACGAGAAGGAGTTGGGCCACCGTGCCTGGTACGAACCTCACGCGCGAGGAGGCGCAGCAGCGGGCGGGTCTGCTGACTGTGGACGGCTACGAGATCGAACTGGACCTGACGGGGGCCCAGGAGGGGGGGACGTTCCGGTCACGGAGCAAGGTGGTCTTCGACGTCGCGGGCGACGGTGGCACGAGCTTCATCGACCTGGTGGCGCCGGAGGTGCACGAGGTGGTGCTCAACGGAGCGCCGCTCGACCCGGCGGAGGTGTTCAAGGACTCGCGGATCGCCCTGGAGTGGCTGCCCGGCGGGCGCAACGAACTGGTGGTCGTCGCGGACTGCGCCTACACCAACACCGGTGAGGGCCTGCACCGCTTCGTCGACCCGGTGGACAAGCAGGCGTATCTCTACACCCAGTTCGAGGTGCCCGACTCGCGCCGGGTCTTCGCCGTCTTCGAGCAGCCCGACCTGAAGGGCACCTTCACCTTCACGGTCAAGGCCCCCCAGGGCTGGACGGTGGTGTCGAACTCGCCGACGCCCGAGCCGTCGTCCGACGGGGTCTGGTCGTTCGAGCCGACCCCGCGGATCTCGTCGTACATCACGGCGCTGATCGTCGGCCCCTACACCTCGGTGCACAGCAGTTGGGAGGGCGACGGCCGCAGCGTCCCGCTGGGCGTCTACTGCCGCCCCTCGCTCGCCGAGCACCTCGACGCCGAAGCCATCTTCGAGGTCACCCGGATCGGCTTCGACTGGTTCCAGGAGAAGTTCGACTTCGGGTACCCGTTCGCCAAGTACGACCAGCTGTTCGTGCCCGAGTTCAACGCGGGCGCCATGGAGAACGCCGGGGCGGTGACGATCCGCGACCAGTACGTCTTCCGCTCCAAGGTCACCGACGCCGCCTACGAGGTGCGCGCCGAGACCATCCTGCACGAGCTGGCGCACATGTGGTTCGGCGACCTGGTCACCATGGAGTGGTGGAACGACCTGTGGCTGAACGAGTCGTTCGCCACCTACACCTCCATCGCCTGCCTCGCGCACGCCGACGGCTCCGCCTGGCCGCACGCCTGGACGACCTTCGCCAACACCATGAAGACCTGGGCCTACCGGCAGGACCAGCTGCCCTCGACCCACCCGATCATGGCGGAGATCAACGACCTCCAGGACGTGCAGGTCAACTTCGACGGCATCACCTACGCCAAGGGCGCCTCGGTGCTCAAGCAGCTCGTGGCGTACGTGGGGATGGACGAGTTCTTCACCGGCGTCCAGGCCTACTTCAAGCGGCACGCCTGGGGCAACACCCGCCTCGCCGACCTGCTCGGCGCGCTGGAGGAGACCTCGGGCCGCGACCTGAAGGCCTGGTCGAAGGCCTGGCTGGAGACGGCGGGCATCAACGTGCTGCGCCCGGAGATCGCCGTCGACGCCGAGGGCGTCGTGACGTCCTTCGCCGTCCGCCAGGAGGCGCCCGCACTGCCCGCCGGGGCCAAGGGCGAGCCCGTGCTGCGCCCGCACCGCATCGCCGTCGGCGCGTACGACCTCCAGGACGGCACGCTGGTCCGCACCCGGCGCATCGAGCTGGACGTGGACGGCGAGCTGACCGAGGTGCCCGACCTCGTCGGCGCCCGCCGCCCCGACGTGGTGCTGCTCAACGACGACGACCTGTCCTACGCCAAGATCCGGCTCGACGAGCAGTCCCTCGCCGTCGTCCGCGACCACGTCGGCGACTTCACCGAGTCGCTGCCCCGCGCGCTGATCTGGGCCTCCGCCTGGGACATGACGCGCGACGGCGAGGTCGCCACCCGCGACTACCTGGAGCTGGTGCTGCACGGCATCGGCAAGGAGACCGACATCGGCGTGGTGCAGTCGCTGCACCGCCAGGTCAAGCTCGCCCTCGACCTGTACGCCGACCCGGCCTGGCGCGAGACGGGACTGGCCACCTGGACGGCCGCCGCGCAGCAGCACCTCGCCGACGCCGCGCCCGGCAGCGACCACCAGCTCGCCTGGGCCCGCGCGTTCGCCGCGACCGCCCGCACCGACGAGCAGCTCGACGTGCTCGCCGGGCTGCTCGACGGCTCGGTCGGCTACGAGGGCCTCGCCATCGACACCGACCTGCGCTGGACGCTGCTGCTGCGGCTCGCCGCGACCGGTCGCGCCGACGAGCAGGCCATCGCCGCCGAACTCGCCCTCGACCCGACGTCCGCGGGCGAGCAGCACGCCGGCGCCGCCCGCGCCGCCCTCCCGACCGCGCAGGCCAAGGCCGCGGTCTGGTCGGCGGTCGTCGAGTCCGACACGCTGCCCAACGCCATGCAGGAGGCCGTCATCGCCGGCTTCGCGCAGGCCGACCAGCGCGAACTGACTGCGCCCTACGTGGAGAAGTACTTCGCCGCGATCAAGAAGGTGTGGGCCGAGCGCAGCAACGAGATGGGCCAGCAGATCGTCGTCGGCCTCTACCCGGCGCACCAGGTCTCGCAGGCGACGCTGGACACGACCGACGCCTGGCTCGCCACCGCCGACCCGGCCCCGGCCCTGCGCCGCCTGGTCGTCGAGAGCCGCGCGGGCGTCGAGCGCGCGCTGCGGGCCCAGGAGGTGGACGCGGCGTCCACCACGGACTGACCCCGGCCGGCCCCGGGGTACGTCACCCCGGGGCCGGCAGCTGCGTGCTTCGGCCCGCTACGGGCGGGGCGCCGGGTACGTCACCGGCGGCCGTCCGTCCCGGGCGCGTCGCGCGGGTCCGCCCGGACGCCGGACCCTCACCGGCCGGCCGCCGGCTGTACGGGAGCGCGGGCCGCGGTCGGGGCGGGCCAGGTGCGGGAGGGCGGCGGAAGGTGCACGGCCGCGTCCGGCAGGCTGCGTTCCAGCCGGAGCAGCAGGGCCGCGGCGCCCAGGGCGGTACCGGTCAGCAGCAGCCACGGCAGCCGCGGGTCGGCGGCGGCCAGCGCGGTGAACAGGGACGGCGCCAGGATCATCGCGAGCGACCAGGACAGCTGGTACGCCGCCATGTAGCGCCCGCGCAACGCCTCGGGCGCCGCGGCCACGGCCAGCGAACTCGCCGCCGGGCTGTGCACGGTCTCGCCCGCGGTGTAGAGCGTGACCAGCGCCAGCAGCAGCCCTGCCGCCGCCCACCCGGCCGTGGGCCGCACGGTGGCCAGCAGCCCCAGCCCCGCGAAGGACGCGGCGAAGAGCACCGCGCCCAGCGCCGCCGCCCGGGTACGCCGGGCCCCGCCCCGCCGGGTGCGCCGGGCGACATGCACCCCGCCCACGGCACACAGCACCGTGTTGAGGGTGAAGGCCGCGCCGGTCAGTGCCTCCGGCCCGTGCAGCGGGCCCGCGATGAAGAGCGGGAAGAGCACGCCGAGGGCCGAGTAGCCCAGTGCGGTGAGGAAGTTGGCGCCGGTGAGGGCGAGGAAGGGGCGGTCGGCGGCGACCACCCGGTAGCCCGCCCCCGCCGTCGCCCGCGGGGCCTGCGCCGGTCGCCGCCCGGCGGGGGCGTGGACGCGGCGCATCAGCAGGAAGGCGACGCCGAAGCTCGCCGCGTTCAGCCACGCCGCGAGCGTGAAACCGCGGTCCCCGGCGAGCGAGACCACCAGCGAGGCGAGCAGCGCGCCCGCCCCCAGCCCGCCGTTGCGCAGCGCCCGGGACGCGGCCTGCAGGCGGTCCCGGTCCGCGCCCGCCGCCACCTCGCCGATCCAGGACTGCTGCACCGCGGGGAAGGCCCGGTCCCCGAGCGCGGTGCCGAGCGCGACGGCGGCGAAGGCGGGCAGCGCGGCGGCGAAGGGGTAGAGCGCGAAGCCGGTGCCCCGCACCCCGTAGAGCACGAGCTGCACCCGCCGGGCGCCGAACCGGTCCACCGCCGCGCCGGCCAGTGGCAGCCCCGCCATGCCGACCAGTCCCACCACGCTCAGCACCGCGCCGACGGTGGCGAAGGACAGCCCCGTGAGGTGGTGGAAGAAGACCAGGCTGAAGGGCACGTACATGCCGGAACCGACCGCGTCGACGGCCATCGCGGTGAGCATGGCCCGTTCGCCGGGCAGGCGGTCCTGCGCGGGGCGGCGGCGCAGCAGGGGGAGGGGCATGGGTGGCTCCGTGAGTAGATTGGCAGTCATTAGCTTAGCTCTAAACTAGTTAACGTCAAGCTACTTTCTTGCCGTCGAGCGGCCGTACGCCCGATACTGGCGGGATGCGACATGGTGCGGAGAGCGAGGGGGGCGCTGAGAGCGCCGAGGGCTCTGAGGGTGCTGAGGCGGGTGACGCCGTTGACGCGATCACCGCGCAATGGGCCGTCGAACGGCCCGAGCTCGACACGCTCGCCATGGCCGTCTACGGACGCGTGTACCGCATCGCGCGGGTGATGGGCGACCGGATGGAGGCGGAGTACCAGCGGTTCGGCATCGGGCGGGGGGAGTTCGACGTCCTCGGGACGCTGCGGCGGGCGGGCGCGCCCTACACGCTGTCGCCGCGAGAGCTGTCCGCGACGCTCATGCTCACCACCGGGGGGATGACGGGTCGCCTCGACAAGCTGGAGCGCGCGGGGCTGCTGGTCCGTTCGCCCGACCCGCACGACCGCCGCGGGCTCCGGGTGACCCTCACCGACCGCGGCGTCGAGGTGGTCGACAGCGCGCTCGTCGCGGGGCTCGCCGTCCAGCACGATGCGCTTGCCGCGCTGGCTCCGGAGGAAGGGGCTCAGCTTGCCGCGCTGCTGCGGCGCCTGCTCGCCGCGTCTGCCGCGGGCGCGTAAAAGGGTGCCCCTTGCGGTGGGTGCTGCGGCTTCCCGCCGGTGGGGGCTTGTCGCGCAGCTCTGGGGGAGAACTGCGCGCTCAGCCACGACGGCGCGGCGGGCGCGCGGGACACCGCAAGGGGCAGCCCCGGGCGTGAACCGTCAGGCACTCCGCAGGGAGTGGCTACTTGCGGGACTTGTCCGTCACGATGACGAGGCCCGCGATGACCGCGAAAGCCACGATCGGGATGGCGACGTAGAGGCCGAGGGTCTGGGCGACGCTCAGGCCCGAGCCCGGGTCGTCGCCGTCGTCGTGCGCCACCGCGAACGCAGGCGACGACAGCAGCATCAGCACCGTGGCGGTCGCAGTGACGACGCCGGCGCGCATGACCTTCTTGGTGAGCTTCTTGTCCACGTGGCCAATGTAGTGACCACCTCCGCGGGCCGCGCGCCCGGGGGTGCCTAAGAGGGGGCCGCGAGGGCGCGGCGGATCTCGTCGGTGAGGGCGTGCAGGCGGCGGGAGGCCGCGAGCTGTTCGAGGGCGAGGGGGTTGCCCTCGGGGTCCGCGACGGGAAGCCGCCAGTTGGGGTACTGGTTCCATGTGCCCGGCAGGTTCTGCGGGCGCCGGTCGCCGACGCCGTCGCCCAGCCAGACGCCGACCATCCGTGCGGGGGTGGCCACCAGGAAGCGGTGGACGGCCTTCACCACGGCCTCCTCGTCCGACGCGCCCTCGGGGAGCAGGCCGAGCCGCCCGAGCAGGGCGATCCATTCGGCGACCTCCGCGGCGTCGTCCGCCTCTTCCTCCTCCAGGGGCCGGGTGAGCAGG
Source organism: Streptomyces sp. NPDC021224 (assembly GCF_044332905.1). NCBI lineage: Bacteria > Bacillati > Actinomycetota > Actinomycetes > Kitasatosporales > Streptomycetaceae > Streptomyces > Streptomyces sp. NPDC021224. The sequence goes on from NZ_JBIRPW010000005.1 coordinate 290,509, forward strand.
CCCAGGCGGTGCCGCAGGCCGACGTGCTCGCCGGTGAGCCGGGCGGCGGTGCTCGGCAGGTCGTGGGTCGTGGCGGTGGCCAGGCAGGCCTCCCGCCAGGCGTCCGGCGGCAGCGGGAGGGGCCGCCGGTCCGCCTCCGGTACGGCCTCGGGGCCGGGATCCTCCGTCTCCGGGTCCCGGTCCGGGTCCGTTTGCGGTGCGGCCCCCGTCCCGTAGTCCCGTTCGAACCAGAGCACCGAGGTGCCGAGGATGCCGCGGTCGGCCAGTTCCTCCCGGACGCCGGGTTCGACCGTGCCGAGGTCCTCGCCGATGACGACGGCGCCCGCCTCGTACGCCTCCAGGGCCAGCAGGCCGAGGAGGGCGTCCGCGTCGTAGCGGACGTACGTGCCCTCGGTCGGGGGGCGGCCCTCGGGCACCCACCAGAGGCGGAAGAGGCCCATGACGTGGTCGATGCGCAGGCCGCCCGCGTGGCGCAGCATGCGGGCGACGAGGTCGCGGTAGGGCGCGTAGCCGGTGGCGGCGAGGGCGTCGGGGCGCCAGGGCGGCAGGCCCCAGTCCTGGCCGCGGGCGTTGAAGGCGTCCGGCGGGGCGCCCGTGGACATGCCCGTGGCCAGCACGTCCTGCATCGCCCAGGCGTCGGACCCGGCCGGGTTGACGCCCACGGCCAGGTCGTGGACGACGCCGACAGCCATCCCCGCGTCACGGGCCGCCCGCTGGGCCGCCGCGAGCTGGCTGTCGGTCAGCCAGCCGAGCCAGCAGTGGAAGTCGACCCGCTCCTGGTGCTCGCTGCGGGCCCGCGCCACCTGAGCCGAGCGCGGGTCGCGCAGGCCCGGGGGCCAGGTCCGCCAGTCGGGGCCGTGCAGCTCGGCGAGCATCGACCAGGTGGCGTGGTCGTCGAGCGCCTGGCCCTGCGCGGCGAGGAAGTCGGCGTAGGCGGCGCGCCGCCCGGGGCTGAGCGGCACCTCTCGCAGCAGCTCCAGGGCCTGCGACTTCAGTTCCCAGACGGCGTCCCGGTCGATGAGGCTGTCCTTGAGCAGCACGGTGTCGCGCAGCGTCGCGGCCTTGGCCAGCAGTCGCGCCGCGGCGGCGCGCGTGTCGGGCGGCAGGTAGGCGTACTCCGGGATCTCCTCGATCCGCAGATAGACCGGATCGGGGAAGCGCCGGGAGGACGGGCGGTACGGCGACGGGTCGGTGGGACGTCCCGGTACGGCCGCGTGCAGCGGGTTGATCTGCACGAACCCCGCGCCCAGCGCCCGCCCGGACCACGCGGCCAGCTCCGCCAGGTCGCCCAGGTCGCCCATGCCCCACGAGCGGCGGGACAGCACGGAGTAGAGCTGCGCCATGAAGCCGAACGTCCGCCCGCGCGGACCCGGCAGCCGGGTCGGCGCCACGACCAGGTCACCGCGCGCGGACCGGCCGTCCGGCGCGACCGCGCGCAGCCCGTAGCGCCCCGGGCGGCCCGGCAGCCGGCTCAGCGCCTCGCCCGCCGCGGTCTCGACGGTGACCTCGGTGCCCTCCGGCAGCCCCGTCAGCGGCTCCCCGGCGCGCAGCACCGTGCAGGGCGGCAGCAGCCGCCGCGCGGCCCGCGCCTCGTACCCGGCGAGGGCGGCGCGTACCGCGTCGGGCGTGGAGGCGTCCACGCCGAGGGCGGCGAGCACGGCCACGACCGTGTCCTCGGCGACCCCGACCTGCTGCCCGGGTGCCGGGCTGTACGTCACATCCACACCGTGCAGCGCGGCAAGCCGTGCCCGGTCCATCGAGCCTCCGTCGTCCACGTCCGGATTTTTCCGGCCGATCACCTCAGCCCTACCCCTTCCGGGGGGTGCCACACCCGTCGCGGAGGGTCATGGTGGGGTTCTCCCCACCCTCCGGAGGGCAGCGGGCGTCATGGTTCACCCGGTCGCCACTCCGTAGCGTCGAGGACATGGCTGCACACGGCACCGTCTCCGCACCCGACGCCCTCCGCCGCGCAGGCGCCCCCGGCGCCTACGCCGTCGAACTCCGCTCGGTCACCCGCACCTACGGGCGCGGCGACACCGCCGCGCACGCGCTGCGCGGCATCGACCTCGCCCTGCCGCGCGGCAGCTTCACCGCCGTGATGGGGCCGTCCGGCTCCGGCAAGAGCACGTTCCTGCAATGCGCGGCGGGCCTCGACCGGCCCAACGGGGGAGAAGTGCTGCTCGGCGGCGAACCCATCACCGGGCTCGGCGAGAACCAGCTCACCAAGCTGCGCCGCCGTCGCATCGGCTTCGTCTTCCAGGCCTTCAACCTGCTGCCGTCGCTGACGGTGCAGCAGAACGTGCTGCTGCCGCTGCGGCTGGCCGGGGCCCGCCCCGACCGCCGCCGCGCGCAGACGCTGCTCGCGGAGGTCGGCCTCGACGGATACGGGAGGCGGCGCCCCGGGCAGCTGTCCGGCGGCCAGCAGCAGCGCGTCGCGATCGCGCGGGCGCTCGTCACCGACCCCGAGGTGATCTTCGCGGACGAGCCGACCGGGGCGCTCGACACGGTTACGGCCAGGGAGGTGCTGGGGCTGCTGCGCAGGGCGGTCGACGCGCTCGGGGCGACGGTGGTCATGGTCACGCACGACCCCGTCGCCGCGTCGCACGCCGACCGCGTCCTCTTCCTCGCGGACGGCCGCTTCGCCGGGGAGCTGCGCTCCCCCTCTCCCACGGAGGTCGCCGACCGCATGGTCGCCCTCACGGCCTCCGCCGCCTCCGCCGCCCGGAGGGCGGCATGACGCCGGACCAGCACCCCCGTCGCCCCTTCCCTCAGCGCATGCCGCGCGGGGCCCTCGTTTCCGGGCTGCGCGTGCCGCGCCGGGCACTTGTCTTTCGGGGTACGCGTGCGGCGCGGTGGACGCGTTTTTGGGGCTGTGCGTGCGGCGCCGGGGATCCGTTTTTTAGGGGCGCGGGGAACTGCGCTCCCCCAGAGCTTCGCCTGGGAGGTGCCCCCAGGCCCCACCGGGGCGCGGGTAGTCAACCGGCCCGAAGGGGCAGTTCGGTCCGCTCCGGACCACCGGCCGGTGGTGGGTTGCTCGCGCAGTTCTCCCCCAGAGCTTCGCCTGGGAGGTGCCCCCACGCGCCCCTGGGGGTGCCCGGCGGGGCATCGCGCACCCGGTGCGTGGGTGGGTCGGGTGCCGCCACGGGGCACCTCCTCGGAATGCGCGTACGACCTCATCCGCAAAGCCGACGCAGTCGATGCGCATTCCTGCGGGGGCACCCCGCACCGTCCCCCTCCAGGGGGCGTCGGCGGCCGTCCCGCCGGTGGGGGCGGAAATGAACGGGCTCGCGCGGGCATCCGTGCGGTTCAGGCCCGCCTCGTTCGCGGGGACGTTCATCGCGTTGTTCTTCGCCGCGGTCGTCGTCACCGCCTGCGGAACACTGCTCCAGACGGGGCTCACCGCGCATGTCGCGCCCGAGCGGTACGCCCGGGTGCCGGTCGTCGTCGCGCCGCATCCGGAGGCGCGGATCCATGTCGGGCACGGTGACGACGCCGAGACGGAGAAGGAGCCGCTCACCGACACGCCGCGGCTGGACGCCGGGCTCGCCGCCCGGGTCGCCGCGGAGCCGGGGGTGGCCGCGGCTGTCGCGGACACGTCGTTTCCGGTGCAGGACGCCGGGCAGTCCGGGCTGACGGGGCGCAACTGGTCGGCCAGGGTCATCGACGGCGCCGACGCCGTGCAGGGGCGCGCGCCCGGCGCGGGTGAGGTGGTCCTCGACCCGGCGACCGCGCGTGCGGCGCACACCGGCCCCGGGCACAGCGTCACCCTGGGGACGCCGGGCGGTACCACGGCCTTCCGGGTCGTCGGGCTCACCGCGCCCGGGGGCGCGCCCACCGCGTGGTTCGCGGACGCCACCGCGGACCGGCTGTCCGGCCACCCCGGGCTCGCCGACGCCGTCGCGGTGCTGGGCAAGCCCGGTGTGAGCACGGAGCGGCTCGCCGACCGGGCGCGGCACGCGGTCGGCGGTGCCGCCGAGGTGCGGACGGGGAACGGGCGCGGCGCCGCGGAGCAGCCGCAGCTCGCCGAGGCACGGGAGATGCTCACCGCGCTCGGCGGGTCGTTCGGCGGGATCGCGACCGCCACCGCCGTCTTCGTCGTGATGGGCACCGTCTCGCTGGCGATCGGCCAGCGCGGGCGGGAGATCGCGCTGCTGCGCGCGGTCGGCGCCACCCCGCGGCAGATCCGCCGCACCGTGGCCACCGAGGCGTTGCTGGTCGCGCCGGTCGCCGGTGCGGCGGGCATCCTGCCGGGCATCGCGCTGGCCCGCTGGTGGCTCGACCAGCTCGTGCACAAGGACGCCGTGCCGCACGGCGTGACCCTCTCGGTCGGCTGGATCCCGATGGTCTCGGCCGTCGGCGCCGGGCTGCTCGCCGCGCTCCTCGCGGGCCGGCTCGCGGCCCGCCGCCCGGCGAAGGCGCGGCCCAGCGCCGCGCTCGGCGAGGCGGCCGTGGAACGGCGGCGGCCCGGCGTGATCCGTACGGTGCTGGGGGTGGCGGCCGTCGCGGGCGGGGTCACGCTCGCGATCGTCGCCGCGCACACCACCGGCGACGACGCGGCGAACGTCGCCCTCGGCGTCGTCTTCTGCTTCATGGTCGGCGTCGCGCTGCTCGGACCGGTCGTGGCGTGGCTGGCGTCCGCGCTCCTCGGGCTCCCCTTGCGCGCCGGTGGTGCGCCCGGCGAGCTGGCGGCCGCCAACACCCGTGCCAACGCGCGCCGGCTCGCCTCCGCGATCACGCCCCTCGTACTCGTCACCGCCTTCACCGGAACGCTCGTGTGGATGCAGAGTTCGGTCGCGCACGAGTCGTCCCGGCAGATCAGGGAGGGTGTCGTGGCCGACCAGGTGCTCTCCGGTGGCCCGGGGCTGCCCGCCGACACCGCGGCGCGCGCCGCGCGTACGCCCGGCGTGGACACGGTGGTCGGGGCGCTCCGCAGCGGGGCGCTCTACCGCGCGAGCGGCTCCCTCAACTCCACCAGCGTGCTGGGCGTGGACGGCGACCCCGCCGCGCTGCCCCGCGTCCTCGACCTCGGCGTCCGCGAGGGCTCCCTCGCGGACCTCACCGGCGACGGGCGCACCGTCGCCGTAGACACGCTGCTCGCCGGTACGGCCGGCGCGCACGTCGGCCACCGCATCTCGCTGTGGCTCGGCGACGGTACGGAGCTGCGGCCCACCGTCGTCGCCGTCTACAGCCGCGGCCTGGGCCTCGGCTCGCTCCTGCTGCCGCGCTCCGTGGTCGCCCCGCACGCGTCCGCCGCGCTCGACACGGAGGTGCTCGTGCACGACGCCCCGAGGGCGGACCACGGCACCGTCCGGCGTGCCCTCGCGGGGCTCGGCGTGCCCGGACTCACCGTCACCGACCGCGCGGGCTACCGCGCGCAGGCCGACCGCGACCTCGAACTCAACGGCTGGGCCAACCGCGTCATGGCCGGGGTCCTCGGCGGCTTCGCCGCGGTCGCCGCGGCCAACACGCTCGTCATGACCGTGCTCGACCGCCGCCGCGAGGTCGCCCTCCTCCGGCTCGCCGGTACGACCCGCCACCAGGTCCTCCGCATGCTGCGGGCCGAAGCGCTCGTCGTGGCCGTCGCCGGGCTCGGCATCGGCGGGGCGATCGCCTGGATCACCCTCGTCCCCATCGCCCGCGGCCTCACCGGGGCCGCCCCGTACATCCCCCTCGCCCAGCCCCTCGCCCTCACCGCCGCCGCCCTCACCCTGACCCTCGCCTCCACCACCCTCCCGGCCCGCGCCCTGCTACGCACCCAACCCTCCGCAGGCGCCTGACCCGCCGCCGCTTCGCCCTGGGGTGCCTGTTGCGGTGGTCGTCGCGGCCTTCCCGCCGTCGTGGCTTGTCGCTCCGTTCTCCCCCGGAGCTTCGCCTAGGAGGTGCCCCCACGCGCCCCTGAAAGCGCTCATCCTCATCGGCAGGCAGCCGCCGAACCGGCCTGGAGGGGGACGGTGCGGGGTGCCCCCGCAGGAATGCGCTGGGAGTAGCTCACCAACTCGGGAAGAGGGTGAAGGCGCATTCCGAGGAGGTGCCCCGTGGCGGCCCCCGATCCCACCCCCGGAGGGAAAGCGCGATGCCCCGCCGGGTACCAACCAGGGGCGCGTGGGGGTACCTCCCAGGCGGAGCCTGGGGGAGAACGGCGCGAGCAACCCCCCACCCACCGCAAGGTCGCACACCGCACCGCAACGAGCCCCCCGGAGCGCCCACCAAAAAGGGGGCGCCCCCCCAAAAGGAGGGCGCCCCCAGAAAAGCGGGACGCTACGGCAGCGTCGACGTGATCAGGACAGATCCCGTGCCCGCGGGCGTACCGCCCGCCGTCAGCAGGCTGACCTGCCCGAAGAGCTGGCGCCCGGCGGGCGCGACCGCCGAGGCCACCACGTCGGCGGTGACCACCGCCGACGCACCGTGCGGCAGCGACAGCGTCTGCGGCGCACCCGACCCCACCGTGACCTGCCCGAGCGCAGCGGAGTAGTAGACGTCCTCGTACGCGTACGTCGTCGAGCCGGACGGCACCGAGTAGCCGTCCACCTCGAAGGTGTACTCACCCGGCGCGGGGTTCGCGAGGCTCACGGACTCCTCCGCGTCCCCGTCCGCGCTCTGCGCGACGAGCACGCCGTCGCGGTAGACGAACAGGTCGAGGTCGGCCTGCTGGTCGGACGGCGAGCCGATGGAGACGTCGAGCCGGGAGACGCCCGCCGGCACGGTCAGGTTCGTCGTGCGGGTCTCGCCCTGGGCGATCGTGGGCGTGTCGGTGGCGGCGGAGCCGAGCGGCCCGCCGGTGACCGTACCGCCGCTGATCGGCGCGAAGCCGTTCGTGACGGTCCAGCTCACGGGCGTCGGCTCGCCGACCTTCGCGCTGGGGAGCGTCTGCACCGCCGGGTCGAAGGCGGCGCCGAGCACAGCGACCTTGAGCGTGTAGGGGTTGTCGAGCTGCGGCGAGGTCCTGCGGGCCTCGACCTCGATCTCCCAGACGCCCGGCAGCGGCTGCGCGTACGACCGCAGGTCGGGGCGGCAGGTGTTGGCCGGGTTGTCGTAGTTGGGGTAGCAGTCGGGGGTCTGCGTGGAGTCCAGCGGCACACCGTACGGGTGCATGGTGATGAAGCGGGTCTGGCTGCCCGCCTTGAGGCCGCCCATGGAGACCTCCAGCGAGGTGGCCCCGGCCGGGACGGTCAGGAAGTACGAGCGGGTGCTGTCGCGCTGGATCGTCCCGGAGCGGGTGAGCGTGTAGGACGGGCCGGTGACCGGCGTGGAGACGATGACGGTGGCGGCGATCTGCGTGTCCGTGCCGGGCGTCAGCGGGTCGTCGACGTTCAGCAGCGCGCTGTGCACGCCCGCGGCGCGCGGCCGCGCGGTGACCTTGACCGTCACCGGCTTGTTGAGCGGCAGCGACACGACGGGGCTCGCGACCGAGAAGGTGCCGTCGTCGTACGCCCAGCGCAGCGTGTGCAGCAGCGCGTAGGACGGGCCGCCGGTGCGGGTCACGGTGACGGTGTAAGTGCGGCTCTGACCGGTGGTCAGGCCGCCTTCGCGGTCGTAGATGCCGGTGCCGTAGCCGGGCGTCCGGAGGTAGCTGGACAGCGTGGTGTCGACGGGCGCCGTGACGGTGTACGTGTCGGTGGTGCCGCCGCGCTTGAGCAGGTTCCAGGCGGGTGTGACGGCGATGAGGCCGGCGCCCTGGTCGGCGGTCTGGAAGCCGGGGATCGTCTTCGCGGTGCTGATGAGCGCGGTGCGCAGCTGCGCCGGGGTGACGGTCAGGTGCCGGGCCTTGGCGGCGGACAGCAGCAGGGCGGCGGCGCCGGCGGCCTGCGGGGAGGCCATCGAGGTGCCCTGGAGCATGGCGTAGCCGGGCGGCAGGCTGTAGCCGGCCTCGGCGACGGGCGCGCCGGCCTCCCACGTCGGGATGGCGTTGATGGCGGCGCCGGGGGCGGTGATGACGGGTGCGAGGCCGCCGTCCTCGCGCGGGCCGCGCGCGGAGAAGGGCATCATCGCGTAGGGCACGGTGGTCTGCGAGCCGTAGTTGGCGGCCCATGTCTCGCGGGAGATGGACGCGCCGACGCTCAGTACGTGGTCGGCCAGGCCCGGGTCGCTGATGGTGTTGACGCCGGGGCCGTCGTTGCCCGCGGAGATGACCAGCTGCACGCCGTAGGTGTCGATGAGCTGCTTGTAGAGCAGGTCGCGGGCGCTGGCGCCGTCGTTGAGCGAGCCGAGGCCGCCGATGGACATGTTGACGACGTCGACGTGGTGGTTGATCACCAGGTCGGCCATGCCCTCGGTGAGCGCGATGCTGGTGCAGCTGCCGGTCCAGGTGCAGGCGCGCGAGGAGACGATCTGCGCGCCGGGCGCGGCGCCGTCCATCGCGCCGCCGAACAGCCCGTTGGCGGCGGTGATGCCCGCGACGTGGGTGCCGTGCTCGGCCTCCACGACGCCGATGTTGACGAAGTCGGCCTTCTTGCCCACCCACGTGCCGCCGTAGGGGTCCATCGGGACGTCCTTGCGGATCTCGATGGTGAAGGGGACGGACTCCGAGATGGCCGTGGCGGGGTTGTCCGTGCCGAAGTGGCCGATCTGGTAGCCGTCCTTGTACGGCTTCATCGCCGTCTCGTCGGTGAAGTCGCCGTCGTTGTCGAGGTCGACGCGCACCGTGCCGGCGGCCTGGTCGTACAGCACGCCCCACACGTCGGTGGTGTCGCCGTCGCGGTTGAGGTCGCCGTTGGCGTCGCCGCCCTTGGTGGCGGCCTCGGCGAAGGTGCTGAAGAGGTAGCTGCCCGCGGGCGCGGTCCAGGCGCGGCCGGAGGCGGTGAAGGAGGGACCGGACACGGCGGTCACCATGGGGCGCCAGGTGGCGTCGCCGTCCAGGATCGGGTCGGTCGAGGTGACCCAGTCGACGATCTTGCGCTGCCCGGTGGTGGTCTTCTGCAGCGCCGGGTGGCCGACGTCGACACCGGAGTCCAGGATGCCGATGGTGATGCCGCGGCCGTCGGCGGCGGGGTTGTGCTTGACGAAGTCGACCGCGCCGGTCTCGAAGGCCGGCTGGTAGGGGTTCACCGCCGGGGTGTTCCTGCCGGGGCCCGGGTAGGTCTTCGCGGGCTTGCCCTTGCCGTGCGAGGCGGTGGCGGTGTCCGCGGACGGCGTCGGGTCGTCGAGCTGGATCTCCTGCTTGAGGTCGATCGCCAGCACCTGCGGGAGCTTCTGCGCGGCGCCGAGGGCCGCGTCCGCCTTCGCGGTGGGCACCGTCGCGCGCACGTAGCCGAGCTGGTCGAACGTCCGGCCGACGCTCGCGCCCTGGGCGTGCAGGCGGGAGCTGATCTCGGCGGTGCTGCCGGGCTTGCCCGCGACCATGAAGGTGACGGTCTTGTCGCCGTCCGCCTTGGCCTTGGCGAGCGCCTCGGCGTCGGCGGCGCCGAGCTTGTCGTCGGCGTCCTTGCCGGGCGCGCCGGTGCCGTCGGGGGCGGTGGGCGCGGTGTTCGCGGGCGCCTGGGCGGGCAGCGTCGGCGCGGGGGTGTCGGCGGCCGCGAGCGCGGGGCTCGCGGCCGTGAGGGCGGCCACCAGGCCCGCGGCGAGGGCGAGCCGCGCCGTGCGTCTGGTGCCGGATATGTGGACGAGTGGCATGGGCATCCCTGGTCGGTCGTCGTGACGGTGTGCGGACATCTGTGCGGAACAGACCGTACGGATCGTCACCCTGCCGGGAAAAGCCTCTCTTTGTGGTGCGTTGACCTTCGCTTGGTGCTCCGGTGACGTGAATCCGCCAGTGCCGGAGACGGCAAACCGGAGCAAAGGCCGCGTCCCCGCCACCGCCTCACCGCGACCGGACCGCCCCGGTCAGCGCGGCGTCACCACGATGTAGGCGGCGGGCAGATGGTCGGCCGCGGCGACCAGCGCGGTCCGCACCACGGCCGCCTGCCGCACGTACCCGTCGCGCAGTTCGGCGGGTGTGACGTGCACGAGCGTGATGCCGAGCGCTTCGAGCCGGTCGCGCTGCCGCACGGTCCGCGACCACACCTCGTCGTCCCGGAAGACCGTCTCGGGCTGCCACACCTCGGTGTCCCAGCCCCCGTCCGCACCGTAGGACCCGGTGTACGGGGCCGCGTACGGGTCGGCCCGGAGGCCGCCGTCCGCCACGCCGTCGTACGCGCCCGGTCCGTCGTACGGGTCGGGGCCGCCGTGGCGCGGGTCGAGTGCGAGGGCCACGGCGTGGTCGGGCCAGTACGCGTCCACCGCGCCCAGCGGCGGGCCGCCGGGCAGCCGCAGTTCGACGTTCCAGAGCGGGTCGGGCAGCGCGTGGGCGCGCACCATCGCGTAGAGCCGCTGCTCGGCCATACGGCGGTCGGCGCCGTGCAGCGCCCCCACCGCGTCGGCCACGTGCGGGTGGTCCAGCAGCCCGGCGGCGCCCAGCTCGCGCATCACGGCGGCGGCGTCGCAGTGGCCGCCGCGCACCGCCTCGGTGAGCAACTGCCGTACGGTACGGGCGTCGTCCAGGCTACCCACGGTGTCGGCCAGCGCGCGCGGCACGGGCGCGCAGGGCAGCCCGGCCAGCTCCTGGGCCCGGGGGAGGGCGCGGGCGTGGTGCACGGTCACCTCACCGGCGTCCCGCAGCCGCCGCTGGCGGGGCACCAGCACGTCGATCCGCAGCAGCGCGGACAGCGGGGGGACGCCCGCGAAGCGGTGCAGGGCGAGCGCGGCCGGCCCCGTCACCATCGCCTCGCGCCCGCCGGGTTCGCGGCCCGCGTACAGCAGCGCCGCGCGGAGCCGCTCCCGGGTGCCGGGTGGGCCCGGACGCAGCAGGTAGACCTGCGGCAGCAGTTGCCGCCAGGGTCCGCCCGGCCGGCTCCGCTCGGCCACGACGGAGGCCGGGACGCCGTGCGCGCGCAGCCGGCGCAGCGTCATGACCGGCTCGTCCGCGGGCAGCCGCGGGTCCGGGACGTACCCGGCGGGGTCGGCGGCGTCCTCGCCGTTCCCGGCGCGCGGCGGGCGTCCGGCGGGAGCGGGGGCTGCGGGGCGGGGGACGTGCGAGTCGCGGGGACCGTGGGGGAGGCGGGGGTTCACGTTCATGGCGACGTCGTTCCCGTCACCCGTACGGCCCCTAACCCCTGTTACACGCTCGTCGACAAAACCGGACAACACCGGGCTAAAGTGCACGTGTTCGGATGCCGATCATGCGTTTCCCCCATCCGGGTGACGCGGGACGCGCGGCGGCGGGTTCCGTGTGCCACCCCGCCCGGCGGGACGGCACCCGGAGGCACGGGTCCGGCGGGCCCCCGGCGCCGCCCCCGGACCAGCCCGGACCGCTGTCCGGCGGGGCGTCGGAGCGCTGCCCGGACCCGCCCCGAGCCCCTGCCCGGCAGGGGCGTCGGGGCCCGGGCCCGGTCCGTGCCCGGCGCGGGGTCAGAGGGCCGTGCCGGAGCGGCCCGCCTCGGCCGCCCGCGCGTCGCACTCCTGTGCGCGCAGCGCCCGCGCGAGGTCGTCGCGCCCTTCGAGCACCAGGCGGCGCAGGTTGGGCGCGGCGTCCTCGTGGGCCGCGAGCCACGCGTCGGTCGCCTCCAGCGTCTCCCGGCGGTCCTGGAGGCCCGGGTAGAGGCCGCTGACGACCGACATCGCGATCTCGATCGAACGGGACGCCCAGATGCCCTCCAGCGCCGCGAAGTACCGGTCCGTGAAGGCGGCGAGCAGCTCGCGCTGCCCGGCCTGCACGAAGCCCGCGATGCTGGCCTCCACGAGGGCGTTGGACAGCGCGTCCGACCCCACCACGTCGGCCCACACCTGCTCCTTGACCTCGGCGGAGGGCCGGGCCGCGAGGCAGCGCACCTCGTGCCGGTGGCCGGAGGCGGTGTCGTCGCGGGCCCGCTCGGCGGCGATGTCCGCGGCGTCCGCCGCCTCCTGCGCGGTGAGGGCGCCCAGCAGCGTCCAGCGCAGCTCCTGGTCCACCTCCAGGCCGTCGATGCGGGCCGAGCCGTCGAGCAGGCCGCGCAGCAGCTGGAGGTCGGCGGGGGAGGACGCCACGGAGGCGAAGAAGCGCGCCCACGCCAGCTGGTGGCCGCTGCCCGGCTCGGCGCGCCGCAGTTCCTGCACCGCGCCCTGCGCCAGCTCGGTCGCGGTGAGGTCGCGCCGCCCGGGGGCGACGTAGCGGGTGAGCGCGGTGCGGGCCTGGAGGTGCAGCGACTGGAGCACGCCGATGTCGGTCTCGCGGCCCGCGAAGCGCAGCACCAGGGCGAGGTAGTCGCCGGCGGGCATCAGGCCGTCCCGCGTCATGCTCCACACCGCCGACCAGGCCAGCGCGCGTGCCAGCGGGTCCGACAGGTCGCCCAGGTGCGCGCGCAGGGTGTCCAGCGAATCGGCGTCGAAGCGCACCTTGCAGTAGGTCAGGTCGTCGTCGTTGACCAGCACCAGGTCGGGCCGCGGCTGCCCGGCGAGGTCGGCGACGACCGTGCGCGGGCCCGCCACGTCGGTCTCGGCGCGGGCGTAGCGCTCCAGGGCGCCGCCCGGCATACGCCGGTAGAGGCCCACGGCGACACGGTGCGGGCGCAGCTGCGGATGCGCCGGGTCGTCGGCACCCTGGGCCACCGCGAGTTCCACCACGCGCCCGTCCGAGCCGTAGCTCACCTCCGGCGTCAGCGAGTTGACGCCCGCGGTCTCCAGCCAGGCGCGCGACCAGGCGGGCATGTCGCGCCCGGAGGTCTCGCTGAGCACGGACAGCAGGTCGCCCAGCTCGGTGTTGCCGTAGGCGTGCCGCCGGAAGTAGCGCCGGGCGGCCTCGAAGAAGGCGTCCTGCCCCACGTAGGCGACGAGCTGCTTGAGGACGGCGGCGCCCTTGGAGTAGGTGATGCCGTCGAAGTTGAGCTTGGCGTCCTCCAGGTCGCGGATGTCGGCGACGACCGGATGCGTGGAGGGCAGCTGGTCGGCGTGGTAGGCCCAGCCCTTGCGGCGGTTGGCGAAGGTGATCCAGCCCTCGGTGTACTGCGTCGCCGCGACCTGCGAGAAGGCGGCCATGAAGTCCGCGAAGGACTCCTTGAGCCACAGGTCGTCCCACCAGCGCATGGTCACCAGGTCGCCGAACCACATGTGCGCCATCTCGTGCAGCACCACGCTGGCCCGGTGCTCGTAGGAGGCGCGCGTCACCTTGCCGCGGAAGACGAACTCCTCGCGGAAGGTCACGCACCCCGGGTTCTCCATCGCGCCGATGTTGTACTCCGGCACGAAGGCCTGGTCGTACTTCCCCCACGGATACGGGTAGCCGAAGGTGTCGTGGTAGAAGTCCAGGCCCTGCTTGGTGACGGTGAAGATCTCGTCGGCGTCGAAGTGCTTGGCCAGCGACCGGCGGCACAGCGCGGCGAGCGGGATGTCCAGCGTCGACCGGTCGTCCAGGGCGCGCGCGTAGTGGTCGCGTTCGACGTGGTACGGGCCGGCGACGACCGCGGTGATGTACGTCGGGATCGGCAGCGTCGGCCGGAAGCGCGTCACCGTGCCGCCGTCCTCGGCCGGGGCGGGCGCGCCCTCCGGCTCGGCGTTGGACAGCACCGTCCATTCCTCCGGGGCGGTCACCTGGAAGGTGAAGGGCGCCTTGAGGTCGGGCTGCTCGAAGTTCGCGAAGACCCGGCGGGCGTCGGCCGGCTCGTACTGCGTGTAGAGGTAGACCTCGCCGTCCTCCGGGTCCTCGAAGCGGTGCAGGCCCTCGCCCGTACGGCTGAAGGCGCAGCGCGCGTCCACCACCAGGGTGTTGCGCTCGGCCAGGCCGTCGAGGGCGATCCGGGCACCGTCGTAGACCTTCGCCGGGTCGAGCTCGCGGCCGTTGAGCCGCACCGACACCACCTCGGTCGCGACCAGGTCGGCGAAGGACGGCACGCCCGGCCGCGCGCACCGGAAGTCGATCACCGTGGTGGACCGGAAGGTGCGGACGGCGCCGCCGGGCACCGCGCCCACCGCGGACCGCACGTCGAGCGCCACGTCGTAGCGCTCCACGGACAGCACCGCGGCCCGTTCGCGGGCCTCCTCGCGGCTCAGGTTCTCGCCGGGCACGGGCGGACTCCTTCGTCTCAGTACCCCAGGCACCTCAGGTACCCCAAGCACATCGGAGAGCTGACGTTGTGCATCCTTCCACGGAGGTCCGACACCCGGGCGCCGACCAGCGGGTACGGTCGCGGACGCGGCGTTCCGGCGCCGCGTCCGCCGGAAGATCCCCGGACGGCCGGGAGCGGGGAATGCGCCACCGATCCCGTCGCGTTGTCGGCTGTGGCAGGGGCTTGCCCAGCCGCGCCCGGCCCGTCCCGGACGCCCCCCGACGAGGAGTACGCAGTGACCGCGACCGCCGCCGACCCGGCCAAGACGCCCGCCGACTTCTGGTTCGACCCGCTGTGCCCGTGGGCATGGATGACGTCCCGCTGGATGCTGGAGGTCGAGAAAGTCCGCCCCATCGAGGTGCGCTGGCACGTGATGAGCCTGGCGGTGCTCAACGAGGACAAGCTCGACACCCTCCCCGAGGAGTACGCCACCTTCCTGCGCGACGCCTGGGGCCCGGTCCGGGTCGTCACCGCCGCCCGGCAGCAGCACGGCGACGACGTCGTCGGCCCGCTCTACACCGCGCTCGGCACCCGCTTCCACAACCGCGCGCTGCCCAGGACCCGCGAGACGATCGTCGAGGCCCTGGAGGAGGTCGGCCTGCCCGCGGACCTGGCCGACGCCGCCGACCGCGACACGTACGACACCGAGCTGCGCGCCTCCCACAAGGAAGGCATCGACAAGGTCGGCCAGGAGGTCGGCACCCCCGTCATCGCCGTCCCCGGCGCCGACGGCGAGCAGATCGCCTTCTTCGGCCCCGTCGTCACCCCCGCGCCCAAGGGCGAGGAAGCCGCCAAGCTGTGGGACGGCACCCTCATGGTCGCCTCCATCCCCGGCTTCTACGAGATCAAGCGCACCCGCACCGCCGGGCCGAGCTTCGAGTAGGACGGTCGGCACACCATGGCGCACCTCGGCCTGGTGGCCCTCGTCGTCCGCGACTACGACGAGGCCATCGCCTTCTACACCCGCGCGCTCGGCTTCGAGCTGCGCGAGGACACCCCGCGCGCGGACGGCTCGCGGTGGGTCGTCGTCTCCCCGCCCGGCGCCCGCGAGACCGGCCTGCTGCTGGCCCGCGCGTCCACCCCGGAGCAGTCCGCCCGGATCGGCGACCAGACCGGCGGACGCGTCGGGCACTTCCTGACCACCGACGACTTCGACGGCGCCTACAAGCGCATGGTCGCCGAGGGCGTCGTCTTCGAGGAGGAGCCGCGCTACGAGCCGTACGGGGCGGTCGTGGTCTTCCGCGACCTCTACGGCAACCGGTGGGATCTCATCCAGCCCGCGTAACTTGGTGGAAACGCACAGCACATGTGGTCCGGGGCGGGCTCCCGCAGCCCGCCCCGGCCGTGCTCCGGTGGCGTGACGCAGCTCACGTCACCTGCGTAAACCTCCCGCCGGGGCGGAGCCGGACTCTCCAAGCGGAAGATCGCGCCTTTGTCGGAAGCGGACGATGATCGGCGCCCGACCGCTGGGCTAGCGTCGGAGCGTCGCCCACCGCGGCGACCCCCAGCCGCCTCACCCCGCGGGAGAACTCCATGAGCGCCGCCACCCTTG
This sequence comes from Streptomyces sp. NPDC021224, assembly GCF_044332905.1. Lineage (NCBI taxonomy): Bacteria > Bacillati > Actinomycetota > Actinomycetes > Kitasatosporales > Streptomycetaceae > Streptomyces > Streptomyces sp. NPDC021224. The sequence goes on from NZ_JBIRPW010000005.1 coordinate 306,112, forward strand.
CCACCGGCCGGGCCGGAACCGTCCTCGCCGACCTGCTGCCCGCCTCCTCCGCGACCCGGGCCCGGCTGCGCGACGCCGCGCTCGTCGCGGGCGGCGCCGCCCTCACCGGGCTCGCCGCGCAGCTCTCCGTGCCCGTCCCCGGCTCGCCGGTGCCCGTCACCGGCCAGACCTTCGCCGCCCTCCTGGTCGGCACCACGCTGGGCGCCCGGCGCGGCCTCGCCTCCCTCGGCCTCTACGCCGCCGCGGGCGTCGCGGGCCTGCCGTGGTTCGCGGGCGGCGCGTCCGGCTGGTCCATGGCGAGCTTCGGCTACATCCTCGGCATGCTGCTCGCCTCCGGCGTGGTCGGCTTCCTCGCGCGCCGCGGCGGCGACCGCACCGTGCTGCGCACCGCGGGCGTCATGGCCGTCGGCTCCGCGGTCATCTACGCGGTGGGCGTCCCGTACCTCGCCCTCTCCGCCCACCTCTCCGCCCACCAGGCCCTCACGATGGGGCTGCGCCCCTACCTGCTGGGCGACGCGATCAAGGCGGCCTTCGCGATGACCGCCCTCCCCCTGACCTGGCGCCTGGTCCGCCACTGACCGCTGCGCGGGGCGGTGAGCGTTCCGGGCTGCGGCTGCGCCGCGGGGCACCCGTTCTTCAGGGGCGCGGGTCGTCACCGGCCCGAAGGGGCAGTTCGGTTCGTACCGGACCGCCGGCCTGTGGTGGGTTGCTCGCGCAGTTCCCCGCGCCCCTGATGGTGCGCGAGCAACCCCTGCCCGGCGCAGCCGCTACGCGGGCTCGCCGCGCGAGGTGAAAGACTGGCCCCATGCGTGTGTACCTCGGCTCCGATCATGCCGGCTTCGAACTCAAGAACCACCTCGTCGAATGGCTCACCGCCAACGGGCACGAGCCCGTGGACTGCGGGCCGCACGTCTATGACGCGCTCGACGACTACCCGCCCTTCTGCCTGCGGGCCGCCGAGCGGACGGCCGCCGACGCGGGCAGCCTCGGCGTCGTCATCGGCGGGTCGGGCAACGGCGAGCAGATCGCCGCGAACAAGGTGCGCGGCGTGCGCTCCGCCCTCGCGTGGAGCGAGCAGACCGCGACGCTGGCCCGCGAGCACAACGACGCCAACGTGCTGAGCATCGGCGGCCGGATGCACACGCAGGAGGAGGCGGTGAAGTTCGTCGAGCTGTTCCTCGCGACGCCGTACTCCCACGAGGAGCGGCACCAGCGCCGTATCGACATGCTCACGGCGTACGAGGCGACGGGCGAGCTGCCGCCGGTTCCGGCACACCACCCGCAGCAGGACTGACCGGCCGACGATGCCGGAAGGGCACACGATCCACCGGCTGGCCGCCGACCACACCGAGCGGTTCGGCGGCCGGGTGGTGCGGGCGGCCAGCCCGCAGGGCAAGTTCTCGGACGGCGCCGCGCTGCTGGACGGCCGGGTCATGGAGGCCGCCGAGGCGCACGGCAAGCACCTCTTCCTGGGTTTCGGCGGTGTCGGCTGGGTGCATGTGCACCTCGGCCTGATCGGCACCTTCCGCTTCGGCGAGGGCGCGCCGCCGCTGCCCGCGGACACCGTCCGCCTGCGGATCGCCACGGCCCGGCACCACGCCGATCTGCGCGGCCCCGCCGCCTGCGCGCTGATCACCGAGCCGGAGAAGCGCGCGATACACGACCGGCTGGGCCCGGACCCGCTGCGTCCGGGCGACGACCCGGACCGGGTGTACGCCCGGATCGCGCGTTCCCGGATCAGCGTCGCGGCGCTGCTGCTGGACCAGAAGGTCGTCGCGGGCGTCGGCAACGTCTACCGCGCCGAGGTGCTCTTCCGGCACGGCGTGGACCCCTTCCTGGCCGGGCGGGACCTGCCGCGGCCGGTGTGGGACGCGATGTGGGCGGACCTGGTCGCGCTGATGCGCGAGGGCGTGCGCAACAACCGCATCGACACCGTGCGCCCCGAGCACGAGCCGGAGGCGATGGGCCGCCCGCCGCGGGTCGACGACCACGGCGGCGAGGTGTACGTCTACCGCCGCACCGGACAGCCGTGCCTGGTGTGCGGCACGCAGGTGCGCACCCAGACCCTCGCGGCCCGCAACCTCTTCTGGTGCCCGCGCTGCCAGGCGGCCTGAGCGGCCCTCAGAAGCCGTGCGGCACCCACGGCTGCACATCGGACTGGAAGGCCGCCGAGGCGGGCCCCAGGGCCCCGGGACGCGGCTCGGTGACCAGCCCGGCGCCCGCGAGGGTGCGCAGGGTGTGGCCGCCCAGGTAGGCGGTGGCCAGGTCGCGGGCGGTCAGGGCGAGGTCGGCGGGGTCGGACGTGGACGCGCACACCGCGCCCGAGGCGTCCGCGGACAGCCGCCAACGCCCCGAGTTCCACGGGCAGAAGGCGTCCTCGACGTCCAGCACCACGTCCACCGGCACGGTGTAGGCGCGGGCGGCGAGCGCGGCGGGGAGGTCGACCAGGCGCACGTACAGGCCGTCGCGCCAGCCCAGCCGGCAGCGGCGGATGTCGGAGACGAGCTGGTGCACCGGGTCGTCGGCGGGGCGGTTGTGGAAGACCAGCCGGGAGGTCAGGTCCATGCCGGTCAGGTAGTGCCACAGCGCCGCGTACGCCGCCGGGTCGAGCGCTTCGGCGTCCCGCAGCCTGACGGTGCCGTCGGGGATGCCCTCGGGAGTGCCGCGGTTCGACGTCCAGTAGCGGGCGTAGCCGCGCACCTCGCCCTCGGCGGTCTCGGCGAGCACGCACAGCATCGGCCCGAAGTCCCCGCGCCCGCTCGCCGGGTCCAGCAGCGGGTGGCGCTCCCAGCCGGGGCGGCGGGCGAGCATGCCGGGCCGCCGCGGCACCACCTGGGCGTAGACCGCCTCGCAGGCCGCCGAGGCCTCGGCCGGGTCGGCCAGCCGCATCCGCAACCGCTCGGCGCCCGGCGGCAGTTCCACCGTCAGGTGCCGGACGTCGAAGCTTCCGTGCACCTGGCGCGCCCCGGCCCCGTAGCCGAACCGGCCGTAGATCTGCGGCTCGGAGGCGGTGAGGACGGCCAGCGGTGTGCGGTCGGCGCGGAAGGTGTCGAGTTGGCGGCGCATCATCGCGGTCAGCACGCCCTGCCTGCGGTGCGTCGGCAGCACGCTCACCGCCGTGACGCCCGCGGCCGCCACCGGGGCGCCGCCCGGCACGGTCATGCGGAAGTCGAAGGCGCCCGCCGTCCCCACGACGTCCTTGCCGTCCCACGCGGTGACCGTCCGTTCGACGGGCAGCAGTTCCCGCCACAGACGTGCCTCGGCGGGGTCCTCGCCGGGGCCGCCGAAGGACCGGGTGAGGCACCGCTCGTACGCTTCCCACTCGCCCTCGGCGAGCGCCCGCAACTCGATCGTCATGAACCGTGCCTACCAGGGCGCCGGGTAGCAGGCGAACGTATTTTCCGGCGCGAAAGGAGCGGACGGGCGGCTCACCCGGACGGCTCACAGGTCATCCGCCCTGCACAGCCGGGCCGCCGCTCGGTAGGGTCGCCGGGACATGGCGAAAGAGGCGGTGGGCGAGGGGATCGGGCTCCGGTGGCGCAGGCGGCTGCACCGGGCCCGGCTCGGCGTGCGCAAGGCCGCCGTCGACTACTTCCGCGGCGGCGTCTCGGACTGGGCGGGCCTGGCCGTGCTCGTCGCGGCGATCCCGCTGCTGGCGTACGTCTCGGTCGTCACGCCCGCCTGGTGCCCGCCGAGCGCCCTGGTGCTGCCGATCCTGGCCGGCGGACTGCTGCTGCGCCCCGCGAGCCTGCTGCTGCTCTACGCGGCCTCCGCGGTGGCGCTCATCGCCGAGTCCGCGACGCTCGGCCCCTACCGGGAGGGCCCGGCCCGGGTCACGCCAGGCACGGTGCTGGAGGTCACCGCGGTCGCGCTGACGGGCCTGGTCATCGCGCAGTTCCGGTCCCGGGTCGGGGTGCCGTGGCGGGGCGGCCACACCATGCTGTTCGACCTCCGGGAACGTATCCGGGTGCAGAGCCGGCTGCCACGGCTGCCCGGCGGCTGGCACGCCGAGATGTCCCTGCGGCCGGCCGGCGGGCAGTCCTTCTCCGGTGACTTCGTCGTGGCCACCCGCAGCTCCGGCGGGCGCGTGCTGGAGGCGGTGCTCACCGACGTGTCCGGCAAGGGCATGGACGCCGCCTCGCGCTCACTGCTGCTGTCCGGCGCCTTCGGCGGCCTGCTCGGCTCGCTGCCGCCGCACTCCTTCCTGCCCGCCGCCAACGGCTACCTGCTGCGGCAGAACTGGGAGGAGGGCTTCGCGACCTCCGTGCACCTGGTGCTCGACCTGGAGAGCGGCGACTTCGAACTGCTGTCGGCGGGCCACCCGCCGGGCGTCCAACTGCACGCGGGCAGCGGCGTGTGGGAGCAGATAACCGCCGAGGGGCCGCTGCTCGGCGTCTACGACGGGGCCGAATTCCACGGCGTCAAGGGCACGTTGCGGGCCGGCGACGTCCTGATGCTCTTCACCGACGGGCTCGTGGAGACCGCCGAGCGCGAGATCAGCGAGGGCGTGGACCGGCTCATCGGCGAGGCGGACCGCTTCATCACGACGGGTTTCCGCGGCGCGGCCTGGCGGCTCATCGAGGCCGTGGCCAAGGACGTCAACGACGACCGGGCGCTGCTCATCGTCAGCCGTACCCACCGCGCCTCCTGAGCCGCCCCGCGCGACACGCCGCGTCTGTCTCCAGGGCCTGTCGTGTGGATCTCCGCGGCGTCGCGTGCCCCGGCACGCACATCTTCCCCCTGCCTTCGGCGGGAGGTGCCCCCGGCGTTGTCGTCGGTCGACAACTCCCCCAGAGGCTTCGCCATGGGGGGACCCCCGCCGCGTTGCCTCCCTCCTCCGCCTTGCAGCTGGGGGTACCTCCCAGGCGAAGCTCTGGGGGAGCGCCGGACCCCGCTCCTTCCTCCACGGAGATCCACACGACAGGCCCTAGCACACCCGATCGCAACCATCTGCCCTGCCGCCGAAGGGCGTTGATTGTCGGTCAGGGATGGCACCATGGACTACGGGCGAGGCGGGGGCGCAGCGTGGTTCCCCGGACAGGCTCGGCTTGGAACCGATTGAGGAAGTGATCCGCTGTGGTGATCTCGCTGTCCGCGGCAGTGCTGCTGGCCGTCGTGCTCTTCGTCATGATCCGGTCCAAGTCGATCAAGGTGGGGCCCGCGATCGTCGCCGCCCTCTTCGGCTTCTTCCTGGCGTCCACGGACATGGCGCCGGAGATCAACCGGTTCCTGAACTCAGTGGCCGACACCATCAACCAGATAAAGATCTGACGCCGGCCGCTGCGGCTCCGCCGCCGGGGCCAGCAGGGCACGCAGCAGCGTTCCGGCGTCCGGCGCGTCCGGACCGCGGTCCGGGCCGCCCGCCGCCAGCAGCGCGGCCAGCACCGCGATACGGGCCTGGCCCGGCTTGAGCGAGCCGGTCAGCAGCCCGCCGGCCGCCGCCAGGTCCACGGCGCCGCCGCCGGTGTAGAGCGGGGCCACCGCGCCCGCCGCGACCCGGGTGCTGACGGCGACCTGCACCCCGGCGCCGACCGCGCGGCGCACCGCGTCGGCGACCTCCGGGTTGGCGTTGCCCGCGCCCGTGCCGACCACCACGATGCCGCGGGCGCCTGCCGCCACGGCCGCGTCGAAGAGGACCGAGTCGCCGTCGCTGTGGTGCATCACGATGTCGACCCGCGGGGTGCTGCCGGTGCGCGCGGGCAGCGGCAGCGGCGCGTGCCGCGGCACCCGCCGCGACCAGCGCACCCGGCCGAAGTCGACCCGGCCCAGCGGCTGCCCGTCCGGGGCGCCGAAGGCGCGCGCGTCCACCGTGTGCTGCTTGACCGTGCCGCGGGCGGCGAAGACCTGTCCGGCGAAGACGATCACCGCGCCGATGTCCCGCCCGGAGCTGGCGGTCAGCAGCGCGTCGTAGAGGTTGCCCGCCGCGTCGCCGTCGGGGGCGTCCAGCGGCTGCTGCGCGCCGGTGAAGACCACCGGGCGCGGGTCGTGGTGGAAGAGGTCGACGAAGAAGGCGGACTCCTCCAGGGTGTCCGTGCCGTGGGTGACGACCACGCCGTCCACCTCGGGGTCGGCGAGCGCCTCGTGCACCGCGTACAGCAGCCGCAGCTGGTGGTCGGTGGTCAGCCGCGAGCTGTTGACGGTGAAGAGGTCGACGACCCGCACCTGCACGTCCTCGGGCACGGCGCCGGCCTCCAGCACCTCGCGCCCGGCGGCCTCGGCCGCGTATCCGTCGCCCTGCCACCGGCTGGCGATGGTGCCCCCGGTGCTGATCACCACGACGTGTCGCACGATGCCTCCGCCTCCATTGCTGCCGCTGCGCCGACCGTTGCCGCGGGGGCCGCCGACACCCGTGGGAGCAGGGCTCGGCACCGTACACGGTCTCCACTGCAATGATATGCGCGTAGACCCAGCATATGATTGCGAATACCAGCCGGTACTTTGTTAAATCCTGGTTGATAATGCTGCGATGGACGCCATCGACAGACATATCTTGCGCGAACTCCAGGCCGACGGCCGGCTGACCAACCAGGAGCTGGCCCAGCGGGTCGGCCTCACCCCTTCCCCGTGCCTGCGCCGGGTACGCCAGCTGGAGGACGACGGGGTGATCCAGACCTACCGCGCGGTCGTCGACCCCGCCTCCGTCGGCCGCGGCTTCGAGGTCTTCGCCTCCGTCGAGGTCCACCGCGACCGCGCCTCGGTCGCCGCCTTCGAGACCGAGGTCCTGTCCACCACCGACGTCGTCGAGGCCTACCGCCTCTACGGCGCCCCCGGCTGCCTCCTGCGCATCGCGGTGGCCGACTCCGACGCCTACGAGCGCTTCTGGACCGAGAAACTCATCGGCATGCCGGGCGTCAGCGACGTCAACTCCCAAATGATCATGCGCCGCATCAAGTCCCCCCAGGGCGTCCCCGTCGACTGACCCCGCCCCCGCAACGACGGCGGCCCGGTTCCGTGGAGGTGATCCACGGGACCGGGCCGGTTCGTCGTACAGAGCGGGCGACGGGAATCGAACCCGCGTAGCTAGTTTGGAAGACTAGGGCTCTACCATTGAGCTACGCCCGCAGCGCCTTGATTCTGGCACATCGTGCGGTTGGCGGTCGAACCGGATCGGGCGCGGGTGAATACCGGCTGCCCACGGTCTAAGGGGCATGTACTCTACGTGTCGCACCAGCGGGGTGTGGCGCAGCTTGGTAGCGCGTCCGCTTTGGGAGCGGAAGGCCGTCGGTTCGAATCCGGCCACCCCGACCAGCGCTGACGCGTTGTGCGGGAGCGGCCGGCGGGCTGCCGGGCGACCCCGCCCGGGCGGGTTTGTGGTACGGGTAGGATGGGCCGCCGGCGACCGGGTACAAGGCATGGCCGGGTACCGGGTACCGGATGCGCGAGCCGCGCCGAAGGGCCGAAGGTCCGCCCCCATCAACGTAAAGCCCCAAGGAGACCCAACCGTGAAGAGCGCCGTCGAGACTCTGAACCCGACCCGGGTTCGACTCACTGTCGAGGTGCCCTTCGAGGAGCTCAAGCCCAGCCTCGACGCGGCGTACAAGAAGATCAACAACCAGGTCACGGTGCCGGGCTTCCGCAAGGGCAAGATCCCTGCCCGCGTCATCGACCAGCGCTTCGGTCGCGGCGCGGTCCTCGAAGAGGCCATCAACGACGCGCTGCCGAAGTTCTACACGCAGGCGGTCACCGAGGGCGAGATCAACGTGCTCGGGCAGCCCGACGTCGACATCACCGAGTTCGACGACGGCAACGAGCTGAAGTTCACCGCCGAGGTGGACGTCCGCCCGACCATCGAGATCCCGGACTACTCCGGCATCGAGGTCACCGTCGACGCCGTCGAGGTCTCCGACGAGGACGTCGAGAAGTCCCTGGAGCAGCTGCGGGACCGCTTCGCCACCACCTCCACCGTGGACCGCGCCGCCGCCGAGGGCGACGTCGTGGTCGTCGACCTGGAGGCGTCCGTGGACGGCGAGGTCCTCGGCGACGGCATCGCCAAGGGCGTCAGCTACACCATCGGCTCCGGCCAGCTCCTCGACGGCATCGACGACGCCGTGACGGGCCTGTCCGCCGGTGGCTCGGCCACCTTCACCTCCGAGCTCAAGGGCGGCTCGGCGGCCGGCCAGGCCGCCGAGGTCAAGGTCGAGGTCTCCGACGTCCAGCAGCGCGAGCTGCCGGAGCTGGACGACGAGTTCGCCCAGCTGGCGAGCGAGTTCGACACCCTGGAGGAGCTGCGCGCGGACAGCCGCAAGCGCCTGGAGTCGATGAAGCAGTACGACCAGGCCACGGCCGCCCAGGAGAAGGTCCTGGACGCGCTCATCGAGCTGACCGACGTCGCGATCCCGGAGAAGCTGCTCAAGGACGAGATCGAGACCCGGACCCACAACCTGGAGCACCACCAGTTCCCGCAGATGGGTCTGACCTGGGAGTCCTTCCTGGAGCGCGAGGGCAAGACGCGCGAGGAGTACGACGCGCAGCTCGAGGAGCAGGCGGTCAAGGGCATCAAGACCCAGTTCATCCTCGACGAGCTCGTCGGCAAGGAGAAGCTGTCGGTCAACCAGGAGGAGCTCACCGAGCACCTCGTGCGCCGCGCCGCTTCCTCCGGCATGAGCCCCGACCAGTTCGCCCAGGCGGTCGTCGAGGGCAACCAGGTCCAGCTGCTGGTGGGCGAGGTCGCCCGCGGCAAGGCCCTCGCGGTCGTCGTCGAGGCGGCGAAGGTCACCGACTCCAACGGTGAGGTCGTCGACCTGGCCGACGACGAGGACGAGGACGAGGACGGGTCCGCGGCGGACGCTGACGCGTCCGAGGGTCCCTCCGAGGTCGAGCAGGCCTGACCCTCCCTCCGCGGAGGGCGGTACGCATCAGGGGCGCGGGGAGCCGCGCGCTCAGCCCCACCGGGGCGTGGGTCGTCACCGACCCAGGGGGTCTCTTCGGCCCGCTCCGGACCACCGGCCGGTGGTGGGTTGTTCGCGCAGTTCCCCGCGCCCCTGGGCGTATCCGGCGCGGTATGCGCCATGCGCTCAGAGCGAACAGGTGGCCGTACAGGATTTACGGCCACCACCCGCGCGTTAGGGTCCGTAAGGAGAAGGGCGCAGTCCCCCTGCGGGGAAGGTGACCGACTCAGACGAAGACCCTGTGACGGCCCGTCTACCGTCCGACAACGAGCAGGTGGATACGTGACGACTCCGATGCCTTCCGCCGCCGGCGAGCCGAACCCCGGTGGCCTCGGCGACCAGGTCTACAACCGACTGCTCGGCGAGCGCATCATCTTCCTCGGCCAAGCGGTCGACGACGACATCGCCAACAAGATCACGGCTCAGCTGCTGCTCCTGGCCGCCGAGCCGGACAAGGACATCTTCCTCTACATCAACAGCCCCGGCGGCTCGGTGACCGCCGGTATGGCGATCTACGACACGATGCAGTTCATCCAGAACGACGTCGTGACGATCGCGATGGGCATGGCGGCCTCGATGGGCCAGTTCCTGCTCACCGCGGGCACCCCGGGCAAGCGTTTCGCGCTGCCGAACACCCGCATCCTGATGCACCAGCCGTCCGCCGGTCTCGGCGGTTCCGCCACCGACATCAAGATCCAGGCCGAGCAGCTGCTGCACACCAAGCGCCGCATGGCCGAGCTGATCGCCCAGCACTCCGGCCAGAGCTTCGAGCAGATCACCAAGGACTCCGACCGCGACCGCTGGTTCTCCGCCGAGGAGGCCAAGGAGTACGGCCTGCTGGACGGGGTCATGCTCTCCGCCGCGCACGTGCCCGGCGGCGGTGGCACCGGCGCGAGCTCCGGCTCCTGAGCCGGGCCGCGGCAGCCCCGACGATCACTCGAAGCTCGACATCACCAGGACGGTGGACGTGAACACTCAGAATTTCCCCGGCAGCGGCCTGTACGAGCGCACCCGGGCCGAGCGGCCCGGCGTGTTCGGCGCCGAGGCCCGTTACCTCGTTCCGCAGTTCGAGGAGCGCACCTCCCAGGGCTACAAGCGCTACGACCCGTACTCGAAGCTCTTCGAGGAGCGGGTGATCTTCCTGGGCGTGCAGATCGACGACACCTCGGCGAACGACGTGATGTCGCAGCTGCTGTGCCTGGAGTCGATGGACCCGGACCGCGACATCTCGGTCTACATCAACAGCCCCGGCGGCTCCTTCACGGCGCTCACCGCGATCTACGACACGATGCAGTTCGTGAAGCCGGACATCCAGACGGTCTGCATGGGCCAGGCGGCCTCCGCCGCCGCGGTGCTGCTGGCCGCCGGTACCCCCGGCAAGCGGATGGCGCTGCCGAACGCCCGGGTGCTCATCCACCAGCCGTACACCGAGACCGGCCGCGGTCAGGTCTCGGACCTGGAGATCGCGGCCAACGAGATCATCCGGATGCGGCAGCAGCTGGAGGAGATGCTGGCCAAGCACTCCACCACGCCGATCGAGCAGATCCGGGACGACATCGAGCGGGACAAGATCCTGACCGCCGAGGAGGCCCTGTCCTACGGTCTCGTCGACCAGATCGTCTCGACCCGCAAGACCTCCGTCGGCGTCTGAGGACGCCCCGGGATCGTCCTGATGCGTCCGCGTCAGGACTGATCCACCCGAGCGGCGGCCGCCTGCCGCGCCCCCCGCCCCCTGGACCCGGATGAGCGAGTACGTCCAAGGGGGGCCCACACGGGGGGCGCGGCAAGGTACCGTCGATGAGAGAAGCACCCAGGCTCCGTTGAAGGCCGGCGGAACCCAGGCGAAGGGGAAAGACCTCGTGGCACGCATCGGTGACGGCGGAGACCTGCTGAAGTGCTCGTTCTGCGGAAAGAGCCAGAAGCAGGTGAAGAAGCTCATCGCAGGCCCCGGTGTGTACATCTGCGACGAGTGCATCGATCTCTGCAACGAGATCATCGAGGAGGAACTCGCGGAGTCCTCCGAGGTCCGCTGGGAGGATCTGCCCAAGCCGCGGGAGATCTACGAGTTCCTGGAGAGCTACGTGGTCGGGCAGACGCCCGCCAAGAAGGCGCTCTCGGTGGCGGTCTACAACCACTACAAGCGCGTCCAGGCCGGGGAGAACGGCCGCCCCGGGCACGAGGACGCGATCGAGCTGGCGAAGTCCAACATCCTGCTGCTCGGTCCCACCGGCTCGGGCAAGACGCTGCTGGCGCAGACCCTGGCCCGGATGCTGAACGTGCCGTTCGCCATCGCCGACGCCACCGCGCTCACCGAGGCCGGCTACGTCGGTGAGGACGTCGAGAACATCCTGCTGAAGCTGATCCAGGCGGCGGACTACGACGTCAAGAAGGCCGAGACCGGGATCATCTACATCGACGAGATCGACAAGGTGGCCCGCAAGAGCGAGAATCCGTCGATCACCCGTGACGTGTCGGGTGAGGGCGTGCAGCAGGCGCTGCTGAAGATCCTGGAGGGCACGACCGCGAGCGTTCCGCCGCAGGGCGGCCGCAAGCACCCGCACCAGGAGTTCATCCAGATCGACACGACGAACGTGCTGTTCATCGTGGGCGGCGCCTTCGCCGGGCTGGAGAAGATCATCGAGTCGCGGGCCGGTGCCAAGGGCATCGGCTTCGGAGCGACCATCCGCTCCAAGCGGGAACTCCAGGCGGCCGACCTCTTCCAGGAGATCATGCCGGAGGACCTGGTGAAGTTCGGGATGATCCCGGAGTTCATCGGCCGTCTGCCGGTCATCACCAGCGTGCACAACCTGGACCGCGAGGCGCTGCTGCAGATCCTCGTCGAGCCGCGCAACGCGCTCGTGAAGCAGTACCAGAAGCTCTTCGAACTCGACGGCGTGGAGCTGGAGTTCGAACGCGGCGCGCTGGAGGCCATCGCCGACCAGGCGATCCTGCGGCAGACCGGCGCCCGGGGTCTGCGGGCGATCATGGAGGAGGTGCTGATGTCGGTGATGTACGAGGTGCCGTCCCGCAAGGACGTCGCCCGTGTGGTGATCACCGCCGAGGTCGTGCACTCCAACGTCAACCCGACGCTGGTGCCGCGTGAGCCGCGCATCGTCGGCAAGGGCGAGCAGAAGAGCGCGTAGCGCCACCGCGGGCACGGATCCGCGGACACGAGGGGCGCCCGGTTCCGCACCGGGCGCCCCTCGTGTGTGCGGGCCGGGTCAGCCCAGCGGTACGCGGGTGTCCTGGCGGACCTTGAAGGTCAGGTCGGCGGCGTCCTTGAGCGACATGCCGGTGCCCAGCAGCGCGGCCTTGGGGTCGAGCGGCATGACGAAGCCGACGGTGCTGTAGTCGGACCACACGCACGCCGGTGTGGTGATCGTCTTGTCCCCCTCGCTCACCTTCACGTTCTGGCACTTCATCACGGCGTCGTCCATGCCGGCCGGGCTCTCCTTCTGCGGGGAGCCGACGGGTTCAAAGGTGCCGCCGTCCGAACTGTCGCCGCTCGCCTGATCCTTCTTGCTCGCCGCGGCCACGTAGGCGAGCAGCCCGTCGACGACCTTGTCCGGGTCCGCGACGGTGCCGTAGAGCCCGCCGAAGCGCAGCCCGGCGGCGGCCGCCGAGTCGCCCTCCGCGTAGTCGGCGCCGACGCTGTGCGGGTCGGTGATGCCCAGCGCGCTGAGCTGGGTGCGGTCCTCGGAGCTGATGGTGTCGTCCTCGGAGTCGTCGCCCGAGGCCTTCTTGTAGGTCTGCGCGACCGTGTCGGGCGTGGTGAGCTTGTACTTCTTGCCGTCGTTCTTGATGCCGCCGCCGCTGGAGCCGTTCATCAGCAGGACGACGCCGCCGACGATCGCCGCGACCACCACGACCGCGCCGACGATCAGGCCGGTCCGCCTGCCGCTCCCGCCGCCCTGCGGGCCCGCCGGGGGCTGCCCGTAGCCGTAGCCCTGCTGGGGCACCTGGCCGTACGGCGGCTGGCCGCCCTGCTGCGGGTAGCCGTAGCCGGGCTGCTGCCCGTATCCGGGCGGGGCGGGCGGCTGCTGGCCGTAACCCTGCGGGGGCGGCGGGGGCTGCTGGCCGTAGCCCGGCGGCGGCGGGGGCTGCTGCCCGTAGCCGGGCTGCGGCGGCGCGGGCTGGGGGTAGCCGTAGCCGGGCTGGGCGGGCGGCTGCTGCCCGTAGCCGGGCTGCGGCTGACCGTAACCGCCGGGCTGCCCGCCACCGTACGGATTCGGCGGCTGCTGCCCGTACGGGCCGGGCGGCGGCTGGTTGCTGCTCATGGATCGTCCCCTCCGTCAACGAATCCCCCCATCCTCGCGGACGCCGCGGGCGGGGGCGCCGTAAGGGGCCAACTGATTCGTAACAGCCCCGGCCGCCCCCGTAGAATCGGCGGGTGACCGACAACACTCAGCGCCCCGCCAGCGGGCCGAACAGCACCCCCGATCTGCCGACGACGTACGCGCCGGCCGAGGTAGAGGGGCCGCTGTACGAGCGCTGGGTAGAACGCGGCTACTTCACGGCGGACGCCAAGAGCGACAAGCCGCCGTACACGATCGTCATCCCGCCGCCCAACGTCACCGGCAGCCTGCACCTGGGCCACGCCTTCCAGCACACGCTGATGGACGCCCTCACCCGCCGCAAGCGCATGCAGGGCTACGAGGCGCTGTGGCTGCCCGGCATGGACCACGCCGGCATCGCCACCCAGAACAAGGTGGAGCAGCAGCTCGCGGACGAGGGCAAGTCGCGGCACGACATCGGCCGCGAGGCCTTCGTCGAGCGCGTGTGGCGCTGGAAGGAGGAGTACGGCGGGCGGATCCTCGGCCAGATGCGGCGGCTCGGCGACGGCGTCGACTGGTCCAAGGAGCGCTTCACGATGGACGAGGGCCTCTCGCGCGCCGTCCAGACGATCTTCAAGCGGCTCTACGACGACGAGCTGATCTACCGCGCCGAGCGCATCATCAACTGGTGCCCGCGCTGTCTGACGGCCATCTCCGACATCGAGGTGGAGTACCAGGACGACGACGGCGAGCTGGTCTCGATCCGCTACGGGGAGGGCGAGGACAGCGTCGTCGTGGCCACCACCCGGGTCGAGACGATGCTCGGCGACACCGCCGTCGCCGTCCACCCGGACGACGAGCGCTACCGGCACCTGGTTGGCCGGCGCATCAAGCTGCCGCTCACCGACCGTACGATCCCGGTCGTCGCGGACACCCATGTCGATCCGGAGTTCGGCACGGGCGCGGTCAAGGTGACGCCCGCGCACGACCCGAACGACTTCGCCATCGGCCAGCGGCACGGCCTGGAGTCGCTGACGATCATGGACGAGCGCGCGGTCATCACCGCGCCCGGCCCGTTCGCAGGCCTGGACCGCTTCGAGGCGCGGTCGGCGATCGTCGGCGCGCTGCGCGAGCAGGGCCGGATCGTCGCCGAGAAGCGCCCGTACGTCCACTCGGTGGGCCACTGCTCGCGCTGCCGGACGACGATCGAGCCGCGGCTGTCGTTGCAGTGGTGGGTCAAGGTCGGCCCGCTGGCGCAGGCGGCGGGCGACGCGGTGCGCGACGGCCGGGTCTCCATCCACCCGCGGGAGATGGAGAAGCGCTACTTCGACTGGGTCGACAACATGCACGACTGGTGCATCTCGCGCCAGTTGTGGTGGGGCCACCGCATCCCGGTCTGGTACGGCCCGAACGGCGAGACGGTGTGCGTCGGACCCGACGAGCAGGCGCCCACGGGCGAGGGCTGGACGCAGGACTCCGACGTCCTGGACACCTGGTTCTCCTCCGGCCTGTGGCCCTTCTCGACCCTCGGCTGGCCCGAGAGCACCCCGGAACTGGCGAAGTTCTACCCGACCGACGTGCTGCTGACCGGCCACGACATCATCTTCTTCTGGGTCGCCCGGATGATGATGTTCGGCCTGTACGCGATGGACGGCGTCGCGCCCTTCCACACCATCGCGCTCACCGGCCTGGTGCGCGACGAGCACGGCAAGAAGATGTCCAAGTCCAACCCCAACTCGGTGGACCCGCTGGACTGGATGGACGCCTACGGCTCGGACGCCGTCCGCTTCACCCTGGCCACCGGCGCCAACCCGGGCGCTGACGTGCCGATCGGCGAGGACTGGGTGCGGGCGTCCCGCAACTTCGCCAACAAGATCTGGAACGCCACCCGCTTCGCGCTCATGAACGGCGCCACCACCGAGGGCCCGCTGCCCGCGCCCGAGCAGATGTCGGCGGCCGACCGCTGGATCCTGTCCCGGCTCGGCCGGATCGTCGCCGACGTGGACGGCTTCTACGACGACTACCAGTTCGCCAAGCTCTCCGACACGCTCTACCACTTCGCGTGGGACGAGGTGTTCGACTGGTACGTGGAGCTGTCCAAGACCGCGTTCTTCAACGGCGGCGACAGCGCCCGGGTCTCCGGCCGGGTTCTCGGCGAGGTCCTGGACACGCTGCTGCGGCTGCTGCACCCGATCGTGCCCTTCCTCACCGAGACGCTGTGGACGACCCTCACCGGCGGCGAGACGCTCGTGGTCGCCGACTGGCCCAAGGACAGCGGCTTCCGCGACCCGGCGGCCGAGGCGGAGATCGCCGAGGTCCAGCGGCTGGTCACCGAGGTCCGCCGGTTCCGCACCCAGCAGGGCCTCCAGGACACCCAGAAGGTGCCCGCGCGGCTCTCCCTGGGCGGTACGGTGCTCGGCCCGCACGAGGACGCCGTGCGGCGCCTGCTGCGGCTCCAGCCCGCCGAGGAGGGCTTCCACGCCACGGCCTCGCTGCCGGTCGGCGGCGCCGTCGTCGAGCTGGACCTGTCCGGCACGATCGACGTGGCCGCCGAGCGCAAGCGGCTCGCGAAGGACCTTGCGGCTGCCGAGAAGGAGAAGTCCGACGCGCAGCGCAAGCTCGGCAACGAGGGCTTCCTCGCCAAGGCCCCGGAGAAGGTCGTGACCGGCATCCGGGCCCGGCTCGCCACGGCGGAGTCCGACATCGAGCGGATCACCGCCCAGCTCGCCGCCCTCCCGCAGGGCTGACGGGCCGGCCGGAGCACACGCGCGGAAGGGGGCGGCCCTGGCCATGAGGCCGGGGCCGCCTTCCGTAGACTGGACGGCGTGACCGACCTCCCCAGCCGTGGCGCCCCCGGCGACGACGCCTACGAGGCCTTCGATCCGGACGCCGCCCCGGACGCCGCCGCGTACGACACCGACGACGACGAGCGCACCGCGGGCGACGCGCCCCGTGAGGTGGACATGGCCGTCATCGAGGCCGGCAGCCGCACGCTGCGGGCGGGCGTCGCCCCGGCGTCCGCCGCGGACGACGTGCCGCGCCGCCCCGAGGACCCGGCGGTGGACCGCGAGCTGCGCGAGGTCGAGGCGGAGCTGCTGGCCCGCTGGCCGGAGACCAAGCTCGACCCGTCGCTGGTGCGGATGCAGGCCATGATGGACGTCCTCGGCGAACCGCAGCGCGGCTACCCGTCGATCCACATCACCGGCACCAACGGCAAGACCACCACCGCGCGGATGATCGAGCGGCTGCTGATGGCCTTCGAGCTGCGGGTGGGCCGCTACACCAGCCCGCACGTGCAGGCCATCACCGAGCGGATCAGCCTGGACGGCGCCCCGATCAGTGCCGAGCGCTTCATCGAGACCTACCGCGACCTCCAGCCGTACGTGCAGATGGTCGACGAGGCGCAGGAGCACCGGCTGTCGTTCTTCGAGGTCATCACCTCGATGGCGTACGCGTCCTTCGCCGACGCGCCGGTCGACGTCGCGGTCGTCGAGGTCGGCATGGGCGGCAGCTGGGACGCGACCAACGTGATCGACGCGCAGGTCGCCGTCGTCACCCCGATCGCGCTGGACCACACCGACCGGCTCGGCCGCACCCCGGGCGAGATCGCGGTGGAGAAGTCCGGCATCGTCAAGAAGGGCTCGACCGCCGTCCTCGCCCGGCAGCCCGCGGACGCCGCGCACACGCTGCTGGAGCGGGCGGTGCGGGAGGACGCGACGGTCGCCCGGGAGGGCCAGGAGTTCGGCGTCGTCGCCCGCGAGGTCGCCGTCGGCGGGCAGCTGCTGACGCTCCGCGGCCTCGGCGGCGAGTACGACCAGGTCTTCCTGCCGCTGTACGGCGAGCACCAGGCGCAGAACGCCGCGGTCGCGCTCGCCGCGGTGGAGGCCTTCTTCGGCATCGGCCAGGTCCACCAGCGCACCCTGGACCTGGACACCGTGCGCGGCGCCTTCGCCGCCGTCACCTCGCCGGGCCGGCTGGAGGTCGTACGGCGCAGCCCCAGCGTGGTGCTGGACGCCGCGCACAACCCGGCGGGCGCGCAGGCCACCGCCGCCGCGATCCGCGAGGCCTTCGACTTCACACACCTGGTGGGCGTCGTGAGCCCGAGCCGGGACAAGGACGTGCGCGGGCTGCTGGAGGCGTTCGAGCCGGTCCTCGCCGAGATCGTCGTGACCCGCAACTCCACCTCGCGGGCGATGGACGTGGACGAACTGGCGGCGCTCGCCGTCGAGGTGTTCGGCGACGAGCGGGTGCAGGTCGAACCGCGGCTGGACGACGCGCTGGAGGCGGCGATCACGCTGGCCGAGGACGAGGGCGCGTACGCCGGAGCGGGCGTGCTGGTCACCGGCTCGGTCATCACCGTGGGAGAGGCCCGGCTGCTGCTGGGTCGCAGTTGAGGGGCTTGATCTCATGCGCATGCTGTGTTCGACCACGCTGATCAGCGAGTTCTTCGTGGTCGGCTTCGCGGGTCTGGTCGCGATGAAGAACGAGGACCTGTCGGTGGGCACCGTGTGGACGGTGTGCGGGATCGTGATGGTGCTGTGCCTGCTGCTGTGCGGCATGCTCGGCCGCCGCGGGGCGCTCACGGTGGGCTGGGCGCTGCAGATCGGGCTGATCCTGAGCGGCCTCGCGGTCGGTACGATGTTCTTCCTCGGCGCGGTCTTCGCGGCTCTGTGGTGGGCGTCGATCCACTACGGGCGCGTGATCGACGAGGCCAAGGCCAGGAACGCGGCGCAGTCCGCCTGAGTGCGGCCTTGTAGGCTCATCGCACCACCGTCACCCGTCTTCCCCGCAGGAGCCGCCCGTGTCCACGCGCACCCTCGTCCTTCTCAAGCCCGACGCTGTCCGCCGCGGCCTGGTCGGCGAGATCATCGGCCGCATCGAGCGCAAGGCGGGCTGGACGATCAGCGCCCTGGAACTGCGCACCCTGGACCGCGGCACCCTGGAGCAGCACTACGCCGAGCACGTCGGACGCCCGTTCTACGAGCCGCTGGTGGAGTTCATGTCCGCGGGGGCGTCGGTCGCGCTGGTCGTCGAGGGCGAGCGGGTCGTCGAGGGGATGCGCGCGCTGGCCGGCCCGACCGACCCGATCGCCGCGGCACCCGGGTCCATCCGGGGGGACTTCGGCACCATCGTCCGGGAGAACCTCGTGCACGCGTCGGACTCGCCGGAGTCCGCCGAGCGCGAGATCAAGCTGTTCTTCCCCGGTCTGGCCTAACTCCCGCAACCGCGGGCGTAGCCCGTGGCCTGTCGGGAACCAAACACTCCGACACGGCGTCACCATTACTGGGGTCTGCTGTGTGTTCTGATGACAATGACGTCGGAGCCCCGGCCCGCGCGCCTCACAGGTCGCGACTACGATGGAATCTCCGCTCAAGCTCGGGAAGGCCAGACGTATCCTCATGGCGAACAACATGTCGTTCATCGGCCGTGACATGGCTGTCGACCTCGGCACGGCCAACACGCTGGTGTACGTCAGGGGCCGCGGGATCGTGCTGAACGAGCCATCGGTGGTGGCGGTCAACACCAACACCGGCGGCATCCTGGCGGTCGGCGCCGAGGCCAAGAAGATGATCGGCCGCACCCCGGGCAACATCGTGGCGGTCCGCCCGCTCAAGGACGGCGTCATCGCCGACTTCGAGATCACCGAGCGGATGCTGCGGTACTTCATCCTCAAGGTGCACCGCCGCCGCTACCTCGCCCGTCCGCGCATGGTCATCTGCGTGCCGTCCGGCATCACCGGTGTGGAGCGCCGCGCCGTGATCGACGCGGCCAACCAGGCCGGCGCGCGCACCGTGCACATCATCGAGGAGCCGATGGCCGCCGCGATCGGCGCGGGCCTGCCGGTCCACGAGGCGACGGGCAACATGGTCGTCGACATCGGCGGCGGCACCACCGAGGTCGCGGTCATCAGCCTCGGCGGCATCGTCACCGCGCAGTCCATCCGGACGGCGGGCGACGAGCTGGACAACGCGATCATCCAGCACATCAAGAAGGAGTACAGCCTGCTGCTGGGCGAGCGCACCGCCGAGCAGATCAAGCTGACCGTCGGCTCCGCGTTCGCGAACAAGGACGACGACGAGCACACCGAGATCCGCGGCCGCGACCTGGTCAGCGGGCTGCCCAAGACCGTCGTGATCTCCGCCGCGGAAGTGCGCAAGGCCATCGAGGAACCCGTCAACGCGATCGTCGACGCCGTCAAGACCACGCTCGACAAGTGCCCGCCGGAACTGTCCGGCGACATCATGGACCGCGGCATCGTGCTCGCCGGCGGCGGCGCGCTGCTGCGCGGCCTGGACGAACGGCTGCGGCACGAGACGGGCATGCCCATCCACATCGCCGAGACCCCGCTGGACTGCGTGGCGCTCGGTGCCGGCAAGTGCGTCGAGGAGTTCGAGGCGCTGCAGCGCGTCCTCGACGCCGCCCCCCGCAGATGACACGCGGCCCGCGGGCCGCCGCCTCGCGAGGCCCGGCCGCCCGCGAGGCCCGCACCCCAGCACAGTAGCTCCGACCGGCCGCTTGCCCACTCGGCGGCGGGTCCGATGAGGAAGGCACGGACTGGCGCCCGTGAGGGACACAAAGGAGAGCCGGCTGCTGCTGGTGCTGCTGGTGGTGATCGCGTTCGCGCTGATCACCGTGGACATCCGGGGCGGTGAGAACTCGCCGCTCGACCGGCCGCGGCAGGCCGCGGAATCCGTTTTCGGCCCGGTGGAGAACGCCGTCTCCGGAGTCGTCGACCCGGTCGGCAACGCGGTGGACGCGGTGCGCGACTCCGGCGACCGCAGCAGCACCATCAGCCGGCTGGAACGCGAGAACGCCGCGCTCAAGCAGAAGCTCGGCAGCAACGACATCACCCGCAACCGGGCCCAGGAACTCGACCAGCTCCTCAAGACCGCCGGCGCCGGGCAGTACACCATCAAGGGCGCGCAGGTCATCGCGATAGGAGCCGCGCAGGGCTTCTCCTGGACGGTCACCATCGACGCCGGCAGCCGCGACGGCATCACCCGCGACATGACGGTCATCAACGGCGACGGGCTCGTCGGCCGGGTCACCACCGTTGGCAACAGCACCTCGACCGTGCTGCTCGCCAACGACCCGGACTTCACCGTCGGCACCCGGCTGGAGAGCTCCATGGAGCTGGGCCTGGCCAGCGGCCAGGGCGACCGCCCGATGCGGGTGCAGCTGCTCAACGGCAAGGTCGCGGTGCACAAGGGCGACCGGCTGGTGACCTTCGGCTCGGAGAAGGACAAGCCGTTCGTGCCCGGCGTGCCGGTCGGCAAGGTCATCGGCGTCGACCCGTCCGGCGGCAACCTCACCAAGACCCTCCAGGTCCAGCCGTTCGTCGGCTTCACCCGGCTCGACGTCGTCGGTGTCGTCGTCCTCGGCCCGCGGACCGACCCGCGCGACAGCGTGCTGCCGCCCCGCCCGACGACCCCGCCGCCGCCCAAGCCCAAGGCGACCGGCACCCCGACCGCCCCGGCCTCCCCGGGCGGCGCCAACAACCAGGCCGACGGAGCGCTGCCGCCCGCGACGACCACCTCCACGCCCACCAGCAGCGGCAGGGACTGAGCCATGCGCCTGAACCGGATCGTGCTCCCCACCGTGCTGGTCGTCGTGGCGATGGTCGTCCAGGTCAGCGTGCTGGCCCGGCTGCACCTGCCGGGCGCGGTGCCCGACCTGCTGCTGCTGACCGTGCTGGGCCTGGCCATCAGCTACGGCCATGTCGCCGGCTGCCTCATCGGCTTCTTCGCCGGACTGCTCGCCGACCTCGCGCCGCCCGCCGACCACGCGGTGGGCCGCTACGCGCTCGTGCTGTGCGTCGTCGGCTACGCGGCGGGCCTGGCCAAGCCGGAGAGCGGCAGGCTGCGCACCGCCGCCGGGCCCATGCTCGTCGTCATCGGCGGGGCCGTCGCCACCACGCTGCTGTACGCGGGCGTCGGCAGTCTCGTCGGCGACACCGCGGGCGCCCACGTGGGCCTCGCCAAACTGGTCGTCACCGCGGCGATCTACGACCTGCTGCTCGCGCCCTTCGTGGTGCCGCTGGTCATGGCGATGGCACGGCACTTCGACCACGACCCGATGTCCGAGGACGTCTCCGGCGGCTACGGCGGCGGCCGGGCCGGACGCATCAGGACCGGTCTCGCCGCACCCCGCGGCGGACTGTTCGGCAGGGGCGGCACGATGGTCAGGGGGGCCAGGCGATGAGCGGCAACATCCCGGAGACCGGGCGCACCACCCGGGTGACGATCCGGCTGGTCATCCTGCAGATCCTGGTGGTGTCGCTGCTGCTCACGCTCGGCGGCCGGCTGTGGTTCCTGCAGATCCGCAACGGCCAGCAGTACGACGAGAAGGCCGCGAGCAACCACATCCAGCAGGTCGTCACCTCCGCCGTCCGCGGCGCCATCCTGGACGACCGTGGGGTGCCGCTCGCCGACAACGAGACCAAGCTCGTCGTCTCCGCCTCCCGCACCGACCTGCTCAAGCAGGCCGACGACGGCACCGCCGTGCTCACCCGGCTCGCCGGGGTGCTGGGCCTGACGCCGCAGGAGGTCATGGACAAGGTCCGGCTGTGCGACGCCAAGACGCCCAAGCCGTGCTGGAACGGCTCGCCCTACCAGCCCATCCCGATCACCGACTCGGCCACCACCCAGCAGGCCCTGCAGATCATGGAGCGGCGCGAGGACTTCCCCGGCATCACCGCCGAGCCCACCGCCGTACGCCGCTACGCCGGGCCCTTCAAGTCCAACGCGGCGCAGGTGCTCGGCTACCTCGGCCCGGTCACCGACGACGAGGTCAGCGCGTCGGAGAAGACCAAGGCGCCGCTGCTGCGCTCGGACCAGATCGGCCGCTCCGGCCTGGAGAGCGTCTACGACGACCAGCTGCGCGGCACCGCGGGCGTCACGCGCTACGAGGTCGACAACCTCGGCCGCGTCATCGGCAAGGCCGGCGACACCCCCGCCGAGCCCGGCAGCAACCTCGTGACCAGCATCGACGCCCGCGTCCAGGCGGTCACCGAGAAAGAGCTGAACGACGCGATGGTGGCCGCGCGCAAGACGTACGACACCGTCACGCACAAGAACTACAAGGCCGACTCCGGCGCCGCGGTCGTCATGGACAACCACACCGGCCGCATCATCGCCATGGCGAGCCTGCCCACCTACGACCCCAACGAGTGGGTCGGCGGCATCTCCGCCAAGGCGTACAACGCGCTGATCGACAAGAAGTCCGACTACCCGCTGCTGAACCGGGCCATCCAGGGCCAGTCCGCGCCGGGCTCGACCTTCAAGGTCATCTCCACCAGCGCCGCCATCAACGCCGGCTACGAGCCCGACGGCAAGTACATGTGCTCGTCCTCGATGCAGATCGGCGACCGCACCTTCCAGAACTTCGAGAACGAGAACTTCGGCTACATCTCGCTCGGCCGCGCCCTGGAGGTCTCCTGCGACACCGTCTTCTACGGGGTGGCGTACCAGGAGTGGCAGAAGGACGGCGGCACCAACCCCAAGCACCCCAAGGACTGGTTCTTCAAGACCGCCCACCAGTTCGGGCTGGGCGCCAAGACCGGGGTCGACCTGCCCGGCGAGGTCACCGGGCGCGTCCCGGACCGGCAGTGGGCCTCGGACTACAACGACGAGATGCACGACTACTGGTGCCGCACCGCCGCCCAGCACAAGAACGACAAGCAGAAGAGCCTGGTGGTCGAGAACTCCATCGAGAAGTGCGCCGACCACAACGTGATCCGCGCCGGTGACTCCGTCAACTACGCGATCGGCCAGGGCGACACGCTCGTCACGCCGGTGCAGATGGCCCGCGTCTACGCGGCCCTCGCCAACGGCGGCACCCTCTACCAGCCGACCATCGGCAAGGCGATCGTCAGCGCCGACGGCAAGACCGTCACCCCGATCGCGCCCAAGGCCACCGGCAAGCTCCCGGACACCAAGGCCACCATCAAGTACATCGACAACGCGCTGGCCGGCGTGGTCACCGAGGGCACCGCCGACTGGAAGTTCGGCGGCTGGCCGCAGGACAAGATCCCGCTGCACGCCAAGACCGGTACGGCCGAGGTCTACAACAAGCAGACCACGTCCTGGTTCGACACGTACACCAAGGACTACACGATCGTCATGACGATCTCCCAGGGCGGCACCGGCTCCGGCGCCTCCGGTGAGGCCGTCCGGCGCATCTACGAGGCGATGTACGGCATCACCAAGGACAGCGCCACGATCGACCCGAAGAAGGGCCTCATGCCCAAGCCGGTGAACACGCTGCCGAAGATCTCCGACGACGGCGTCGTGACGCAGGCCTCGTACACCGTGCCCGCCACCGACCAGTTCACCGTCCCCGCCGACGGCCCGGCGACCTCGGGCGGCGCCGCCCCCGCCGTCGCCGCGCTCGGCCCCGGCCGACCGGAGAAGCTGCTGCTCGGCAGGAAGTACTGGTCATGACCGCATCCGGCTACGCGAGCGTCCCCCGCTACACCCCCGAGAAGTCCACCCTCGGGAAGATCCTCGCGCGCGACTCGGTCTTCCGCCGGATGGACTGGGTGCTGCTCTTCGCGGCGCTGATGCTCACCGGCATCGGCACGCTGCTGGTCTACTCCGCGACCCGCGGCCGCACCAACCTCACCCACGGCGACCAGTACTACTTCCTGATCCGGCACCTGATGAACGCCGGGATCGGCACCGCCCTCGGCATCGGCACGGTCGTCATCGGCCACCGCCGGATGCGCGACGTCGTGCCCTTCTACTACGGGCTCGCGATCCTCGGCATCCTCGCGGTGCTCAGCCCGCTGGGCTCCACCGTCAACGGCGCGCACTCCTGGATCGTCATCGGCGGCGGCTTCTCGCTCCAGCCCTCGGAGTTCGTCAAGGTCGCGATCATCGTCGGGATGGCCGTCGTGCTGTCCGCCCGGGTCGACGCGGGCGACCGCGAACACCCCGACCACCGCACCGTCATGCAGTCCCTCGCGCTGGCAATGCTGCCCATCCTCATCATCCTGCTGATGCCGGACCTCGGCTCCGTCATGGTGCTCGGCGCGATCGTCCTCGGCGTCCTGCTCGCCTCCGGCGCGCCCAACCGCTGGATCTTCGGCCTCATCGGCTCCGGCATCGTCGGCGCCGTCCTGGTCTGGCAGCTCGGCATCCTCGACAAGTACCAGATCGACCGCTTCGCGGCCTTCGCCAACCCCGCGCTCGACCCCTCCGGCGTCGGCTACAACACCAGCCAGGCACGTATCGCCATCGGCTCCGGCGGCCTGCTCGGCAAGGGCCTCTTCCACGGCGGCCAGACCAGCGGCCAGTTCGTCCCCGAACAGCAGACGGACTTCGTCTTCTCCGTCGCCGGTGAGGAACTCGGCTTCGTCGGCGCGGCCTTCATCATCGCCCTGATCGGCGTCATCCTCTGGCGCGCCTGCGCGATCGCCCGCGGCGCGACCGACCTCTACGGCACGATCGTGGCCGCGGGCGTCGTGACCTGGTTCGCCTTCCAGTCCTTCGAGAACATCGGCATGACGCTGGGCATCATGCCGGTGACCGGCATCCCCTTGCCCTTCGTCTCCTACGGAGGGTCGTCGATGTTCGCGAACTGTATTGCCATAGGGCTCCTGCAATCCGTGAAGATGCAAAGACCCATGTCCGCGTAGGGGCTCCGCCCGTTTGGGGGGGGGTGCGTGGGAGGCGCCCCACGTGCCCCGGAAAAACGCTTGCCCGGCGAGGGCACGGGTAGCGTCAACCGTATGGGTGCCGAAGCCGGCCGCACGGCCACCTCGTACCTGGAAGCCCAGCTCGCAGCGCTCCACGCGCTGGACCCCGAGGTCCGCCGCGGCGAGCCGGACGCCGTCCACAAGATGCGGGTCGCCACCCGCAGAGCCCGCAGCGCGCTCAAGAGCTTCCGCCCGGAGCTGGCCCGGTCCGCCACCGACCCGCTGGCCGCGGAGCTGAAGTGGCTCACCGCCGAGCTGGGCGCCGAACGCGACCGCGAGGTCCTCGCGGAGCGCCTGGCGCTCCGGTTCGCGGAGCTGGAGCAGGGGGTGGGGCCGGCGCCCCCCGGCGCCGTCCGCGGGCGGCTGCACGCGCTGGGCACGGGCAGCGCCCTCGCGGCGCACGCGGCGGTGCTGCGCACGCTCGACGGCGCCCGGTACGCCGCGCTGCTCGGCGCGCTGGACGCGCTGACGTCCGCACCCCCGTACCGCGAGGCGGCGGGCCGCCCGGCGGGGCCCGCCGCGGAGGCGACCGTACGGCGGGACTTGGCGCGGCTGCGCTCCCGGATGGCGGCGGCGCTCGCGGCTGCCCCCGGCGCGGCGCGCGACACCGCGCTGCACGAGGCCCGCAAGGCGGCCAAGCGGGCGCGCTACAGCGGCGAGGCGGTGCGCCCGGTGCTGGGCGGCGCGGCGAAGGCGCACTCCGCGCGGATGAAGCGGCTCCAGGAGCTGCTGGGCGAGCACCAGGACAGTGTGATGTGCCGTACGGCCCTGGAGGGCGCGGTGGCGCGGGCGCGCGCGGCGGGGGAGGACCCGGGGCCGTACCAGGCGATGGCGCGGGCCGAGCGGTCGCTGGCGGCGCGGGCGCGGGCGGAACTCCCCCGGGCGTGGGCGCACGCGGACCGGGAGGCGCGGGCGGCCGGGTACTCTTGAGGGTCACCCGTCCCCGTCGGGGCGCGTCGCCGCCCCGGGACCACCGCCCACCGTCAGCTGATGAAAGTCGCCGAGATGCCTGTCGAGTCGGTCTTCCCGCGCTTGGAAGCACTTCTCCCGCACGTCCAGAAGCCGATCCAGTACGTGGGCGGTGAGCTGAACTCCACCGTCAAGGAGTGGGACGCCACCGATGTGCGCTGGGCGCTGATGTACCCGGACGCGTACGAGGTGGGGCTGCCCAACCAGGGCGTCATGATCCTCTACGAGGTGCTCAACGAGCGCGAGGGCGTGCTCGCCGAGCGCACGTACAGCGTGTGGCCGGACCTGGAAGCGCTGATGCGCGAGCACGGTGTGCCGCAGTTCACGGTGGACGCGCACCGCCCGGTGCGGGCCTTCGACGTCTTCGGCCTGAGCTTCTCGACCGAGCTGGGCTACACCAACATGCTCGCCGCGCTCGACCTGGCCGGTATCCCGCTGAACGCGGCGGACCGCACGGTGGACGACCCGGTGGTGCTGGCGGGCGGGCACGCCGCGTTCAACCCCGAGCCGATCGCCGACTTCATCGACGCGGCCGTGATCGGCGACGGCGAGCAGGCCGTGCTGGAGATCACCGACGTCGTCCGCGCCTGGAAGGCCGAGGGCCGGCCGGGCGGGCGCGACGAGCTGCTGCTGCGGCTGGCGCGCACCGGCGGGGTGTACGTCCCGCGCTTCTACGACGTGGAGTACCTGGCCGACGGCCGGATCGCCCGGGTCGTGCCGAACCGCAGCGGGGTGCCGTGGCGGGTGTCCAAGCACACCGTCATGGACCTCGACGAGTGGCCGTACCCGAAGCAGCCGCTGGTGCCGCTCGCCGAGACCGTGCACGAGCGGATGTCGGTGGAGATCTTCCGCGGCTGCACGCGCGGCTGCCGCTTCTGCCAGGCCGGGATGATCACCCGCCCGGTGCGCGAGCGCTCCATCACCGGCATCGGCGAGATGGTCGAGGCGGGCCTGAAGGCGACCGGCTTCGAGGAGGTCGGCCTGCTGTCGCTGTCGTCCGCCGACCACAGCGAGATCGCCGAGGTCGCCAAGGGCCTGGCCGACCGCTACGAGGACGACAAGATCGGCCTGTCGCTGCCGTCCACCCGGGTCGACGCCTTCAACATCGACCTGGCGAACGAGCTGACCCGCAACGGCCGCCGCTCCGGTCTGACCTTCGCCCCCGAGGGCGGCTCGGAGCGCATCCGCAAGGTCATCAACAAGATGGTCTCCGAAGAGGACCTGATCCGTACGGTCGCGACCGCGTACGGCAACGGCTGGCGGCAGGTGAAGCTCTACTTCATGTGCGGCCTGCCCACCGAGACCGACGAGGACGTGCTGCAGATCGCCGACATGGCCAAGCGCGTCATCCAGAAGGGCCGCGAGGTCACCGGGCAGAACGACATCCGCTGCACGGTCTCCATCGGCGGTTTCGTGCCCAAGCCGCACACCCCCTTCCAGTGGGCGCCGCAGCTCGGCGTCGAGGAGACCGACGCGCGCCTGGAGAAGCTGCGCGACGCGATCCGCGGCGACAAGAAGTACGGCCGCAACATCGGCTTCCGCTACCACGACGGCAAGCCCGGCATCGTCGAGGGCCTGCTCTCCCGCGGCGACCGCCGCGTCGGCGCGGTGATCCGCGCGGTCTACGAGGACGGCGGCCGCTTCGACGGCTGGCGCGAGCACTTCTCCTACGACCGCTGGATGCGCGCCGCCGACGCCGTCCTCCCGGCCGCCGGCATCGACCTCCCCTGGTACACCACCCGCGAGCGCACCGCCGAGGAGGTCCTGCCCTGGGACCACCTCGACTCCGGCCTCGACAAGGACTGGCTGTGGGAGGACTGGCAGGACGCCCTCGACGAGACCGAGGTCGAGGACTGCCGCTGGACCCCCTGCTTCGACTGCGGCGTCTGCCCCCAGATGGACACCCACATCCAGATCGGCCCGACGGGCAAGAAGCTCCTCCCGTTGAGCGTCGTCAACTCCCCGACCGGCGCGCCCGCGGGGCAGTGACAAGGCGGGGGTTGTGCGGGAGGTCGACGACCGGGAGCTCGCGGCGTACCTGACGGCCGTCGCGCTCGGGCAGATCCGCGCGCTGGCGGGCCGCGCGCGCCGTGAGGGAGCGGATCCCGCCGAGGCGCTGTCGCGCATCCGCTTCCTCGCGGACCTGTGCGACAACATGCCGCTCGGTCCGCGACGGCGGCGTCCGGCCGGCGCCCGCCGCCCGTCCGCGTACGACCGGGCGGTGCGCGAGCGCCCGATGAGCTACGTCTGGCAGGTCTCGGGCCCCGAGAAGCGGGAGTGGATGCACCGCGAGATCGAGCGGGCCGGTTTCCGCTGGACACCCCCGCCCCCGATCCCGCAGCCGCGGCCGGGACCTGTCGGCCTGTCCCCGCGCGAGCGCGCCGGGCTGACCTCGTGGCCGGTCAGGGCACCGCGTGAGGCGCGGGTCCTGAAGGCCTTGGACGGCGAGGCGCTGCTCGCCCTGCTCGGTGGGACGGGGGAGAGGACCGCGGAGCGGAGCGAGCACGGCGTCTGGCTGCGGGCGCACGTGGACCTGGCGTCGCAGCACTTCCTCTACCCCGACCCGGCTTCTCCCCGGCTGCCCGCCGTGGAGGGGCAGTGGTGGTGCGGGGCGCTGGTGCGGATGGCCGACGGCGAGCAGGTGCGCACGGCGCTGCGGATGCGCGCCGACGACTTCCGCGCCCTTCCGTCCACCGAGCCGCGGCTGCGGCAGCGCCGGCTGGTCCATGTCGCGCGGGCGACCGAGCGGGATCTCGGGCTCTGGGCGCGGGACCACGACCCGGTGTGCGGCGCGGGGCGCTGCGGACCGTCCTGAACATGTCGCCGTCCTGAACATGGCGCCGGCCTGTGCGTTCGTTGTCGAGTGGCGGGGTGGGGCAGGGCTGGGACCCTGGGGGGAGGGGGATGTCGCGACGGGAGGAATCCGGTCATGAAGCTGCGCCAGCTCCCGCCCCGGGTGGCCACCGGGGCTTTCGTCCTGCACTCGGGACTGCAGAAGTGGAAGGGTGACGAGGCCACCGCCGAGATGCTGCACGGGATGGCCTGTGGGGCGTATCCGGTGTTCCGGAAGCTCAGTCCGCAGCAGTTCCTGCGGGTGCTGTCGTGCGGGGAGATCGCCACGGGGTCGCTGCTGCTGGCGCCGTTTGTGCCGGGGGCGGTGGCCGGGGCGTTCCTGACCGGGTTCTCCGGGGCGCTGCTGGGGCTCTACGGGCGCACGCCCGGGATGCGGGAGCCGGGGAGTGTCTGGCCGACGCAGAACGGCATCGCGCTGGCGAAGGACTCCTGGATGTTCGGTGTGGGCCTCGGGCTGCTCGCCGACGACGCCACGTCCTGCGGCTGTGGCTGCGGGCGCCGCTGCCGCTGCCACCGCTGAGCGCGCGCCGCGGGCCCCGTCAGGGGTGACGGGGCCCGCGGCGGGTGGGGTCAGGAACGGCGGGTGCCGTAGGTGGTGGGCGGGGGAGTGCGGGTGGGTTCGCAGGTCACGGGGATGGTGACGGTGCAGGGGAGGGCGCCCGAGGGGTTGCTGGAGCAGGTGGCGCCGGGGGTGGTCGTGGTGGCGGAGTTGGTGAGGGTGCCGTTGCCCGCCGGGTGGTCGTAGCCGTCGCCGCGGACGGTGACCGAGTAGGTGATCGTCGCGCTCGCGCCGGGTGCCAGGTCGCCGGTCCAGGTGAGGGTGGAGCCGGTGACGGTGGCGGTGCCGGTCGTCGCGGAGACGTCGCCGTCGTAGGTGGCGTCGTCCAGGACGTCGCTGAGGTCGTCGGTGACCTGGGCGGCGGTGAGCGGGGTGGTCCCGGTGTTGGTGACGGTGAGGGTGTAGCCCACCTTCTGGCCGGGTTCGGCGGAGGTCGCGTCGGCGGTCTTGGTGATGTCCAGGCCGGGCTGCGCCGGGCCTTCCACGGGCACGGTCGCCGAGGACTCGTTGGAGTCGACGTTCTCGCCCGTGGAGCCGGTGGCGTGCGCGGTCGCGGTGTTGGTGAACTCCGTCTTCCCCGCGACGTCCTCGTCGGTCAGCGTGTGGCTGCCGGTGCAGACCATCGACGAGGTCGGGGTGCCCATCGGGCCGAGGGTGTCGCGCGGGCACGTGATGCCGGTGACGTCGGGGTCGGTGACGCTGACGCCGGTGAGGGTCGTCGGCCCGGTGTTGGTGACCAGGAACTGGTACGGCACGGTGTCGCCCGCGTGCAGCGTGCCCGGGTCGGTGCCGGGCGGGTAGGCCGTGGTCTTGACCAGGTTGAGCTCGTCGACGGGCACCTCGGAGGACGCGGTGAAGTTGCGGATCAGGTGGGTGTCGGTGAGCCCGCCGGTCGAGCCGGAGAAGCCCAGCTTGTAGGTGGGCGGCGCCTTCTCCGTCATCTGGTGGGTCAGCACGGTCTGGAAGCCGTTGCCGTCGTGGAAGTCGATCTCGACGGTGACGAGCGGCATCACGCTGGCGCTGACGCTGATCCGCACGGTGCGCTGCGCGTCGTCCGGCGTGCTGCCGGGGCCGCGCAGGCTGCCGGGCAGCGTGGTGACGTAGCCGGACGGCTGGGTGGCGTCCGGCGTGATCGTGGAGGCCAGGAAGCAGTAGCCGTTCAGGTCCTGGCCGGGGCCGCGCAGCGTCACGGTGTCCGGGACCTGGGCGGGCGGGTTTGCCTGCACGGGGGAGACCTCGGGGGGCTGGCAGCCCAGGCCGCGCTGCTCGCCGTCGTTGACGAAGTTGCCGTACGCGTCGAGGCCGACGCCGAGGTAGCCGCCGTCGACGCCGGGCTCCAGGTTGCGCTGGGCGTAGCCGAGCGAGCCGCCGGTCGCGCCCGCGGACGTCAGGTCGTGGGCGCCGTCGACGAGGAAGAAGCCGATGCCGTCGGCGCCGTTGCCGCCGTACTGGTACTGGTCGAACTGCACCTCCAGGCCGCCGTTGCCCGGCAGCGGGCGGTTGTAGACGATGCCGCCGACGCGGTAGTTGCCGTTGTCGGTGAGCTGGAGCCAGCCCGGCGTGACACCGGGGGTGGGCACCGGCGGGGTCGTCTGGTCGGCTTCCGTGCACGGCCCGGTGGTGGACTCGCCGGCCGGGGGCGCGGTGGTGGCGCCGGTCAGGCAGGTGGTGTCCAGCGGCTGGAAGCCGGGGTCGGCGACCGAGGTGCCGCTGAAGGTCTCGTCGAGCAGCAGCGAGCCGCCCTGGCGGGTGGCCCGGGGGCTGCCGCCCACGCGGGCGGGCGTGTGCGCGGACGCGCGGGCCGGGGCGGGCATCTGCCCCTGGGCGTGCGCGGGCGCGTGGACGGGAGGGCGTACGGCGGTGCGCGGCATCCCGATGTCCCGCGCGCCCGGCGCCGCCAGCGCGGTGGGTGCGGCGGCGAGCAGGCCCACGCACGCGAGGGCCGTCCCCACCGCCGGTCTCCACCCGCACACCGGGAAGTAACGTTTGGTCGTCATGCGACGACGTTACGTATCCGCGTGGTGGGGGTCGCCGGACGCGCCGTGCCGGGCGCCGGGGCTGCCGCCGTCCGACGTACCGGCGCGTCCCGTCACGAGGAGAGCGCCGCCATCAGGGTGCGCATCGCCGGGACGAGGTCCTTCGCCTGCGCGGTGGTGTCGATGACGGGCGGACGGGAGGCGATGTCGGGCTCCGGGCCGCGGGCCGGATCCCAGTCGTTCGTCCCGGTCAGCGTCAGCGTGAGGACGGCCCCGCCGTGCCGTACCCCCAGCGACTGGCGGAACTGCGAGCTGACCAGGTTCGCCCGGTCGCCCAGGCCGCGCGGGTGGGACGTCCGCTCGGCGATGTCCACGACGAGGAATCCCGCCCCGGGGATGTGCGGATGCGCCCCCACGGCGTCGCCGGTCGCGTCGAACTCCGTGCTGGGGTCGGTCTTCTTGTGCAGGTCCACGGTCACGGAGACGGTGTAGGTGGACGTCCAGCCGTCGCCGCCGTCCTGCCGGTCGGCGATCAGCTCGCACTCGACGTGGTCCAGCGCCGCACTGTGCGCGATCGTCGGCGGCGTCTGGCCGAAGGACTGGGCGTCCAGGTGGGCGGTGAGCGGCCGCAGGTTCAGGTACGTGCAGGGGTTGCGGTCGCCCACGTGGTAGCCGTGCAGGTCGGGCGCGGAGGCCCGGCCGTACCCGGTGCCCGCGAGCACCCCCGCCCATATGGCCGAGGTCACAACGGCCGCGCACACCGCCCACACCCACGGGCGCTCCCGGAGCCGGAGCAGCAGCGGCCTCAGCCGGGGCGGGCGGGGCGGGCGGCCGCTGCCGCTGAGCACCTCGGTGCGGGGGTCCGTGCCCGGGTCCGCGTCCTCGCGGGACCGGCGTGCGAAGGGCAGGCGCGGCTGCTCCGCGAGGGGGTCCGTGCCGGGCGCTGCGGGGGCGTCCTCGCCGCCTTCCATCTCCGGCTCGCTGATCACGCGGTCGCCCCCCGTCGCCGTCCCCGCCCGTGCCCGCGTTCACCATAGGTGCCGCGGGCGGGGCTCGGGGAGAGGGCGTCAGCGGGCGGCCAGCGCCAGCCGCGCGCCCAGCGTCACGAAGGAGCCCGCGAAGACCCGCCGGGCCCACGTCAGCACCCGCGGCCGCGCCACGACCTGCTGCCGCACCGACGCGGCCAGCAGCCCGTACCCGGCGAAGACCGCGAACGTCATCAGCATGAACACCCCGCTCAGCACCAGCATCCGACGGGCCGGGTGCGGGTCGTCGTCCCGTACGAACTGCGGCAGGAAGGCGAAGAAGAACAGGGTCAGCTTGGGGTTGAGGAGGTTGAGCAGCACCGCCGACCCGATCACGCGGGCGGCGGGCCGCTCGGGCGCGCCGTCCGCGTCGCCCGGCACGACCAGCGCGTCCCGGTCCCGCAGCGTCGACCAGGCCATGACCAGCAGCCACCCCGCCCCGGCGTACGTCAGCGCGTGGAAGGCGAGCGCGCTGGTGTGCAGCAGCGCGGCCACCCCCGTCACGGTGGCCAGTACGTGCGGCACGATCCCGAGCGTGGACCCGGCCGCGGCCACCACCCCGGCCCGCCGCCCGTGCGCGAGCGCGGCGGACAGCGTGTAGACGACCCCGGTCCCGGGCGTCAGGCACACGACGAGGGCAGTGAGGAGAAAGGCGGTACTCATGGCGACTCCGGTACGGGGAAGGGCCGTTGCTCGGCCGGACGGGGCCCCGGGGCGACGGCGCGCGGGGCGGCTCCACCCGCCGGACGCGGAGTCGCGGCCGGTGCGGGAGGCGGCTCCGCCCGCCGGGCGGGGGCTCGGGGCGAGGGTGCGGGGGTGGCCCGCGGCACCACCCTGCTGCCACAATGGCCCGGTGAACAGGTCCAAAGGGCAGCCTCTCGACCGGTCCATACCGTCCGCCGGCAGCACGCCGGGCACGGACTTCCTCCAGCTCGACATCGCCACCGCGCCGCCCGGCGGACGCGCCGCCTGGCTCGCCGCGGAACTGCGCCGCGCGGTCGACGACGGACGGCTCCCGCTCGGCGCGCGCCTGCCCGCCACCCGCACCTTCGCCGCCGACCTCGGCGTCTCCCGCGGGGTCGTCACCGAGGCCTACCGCCGCCTCGCGGAGGACGGCCACACCGTCGCGGACGGCCGGGCGGGCACACGGGTGGTCGCGGCGCCGCTGACGGCGCAGGCCGGCGGGCGGACGGCCCCCGGGCGTCCGCCCGCACCGGCCACCGGCGCCACACCCTTCGACGGGACACCCGGCTCCGACGCCTTCGACCGGCTCCGCGCGGCGCCCGCCCGGATCGACCTCTCACCGGGCGCGCCCGACCTCGCCGCCTTCCCCCGCGCCGAATGGCTGCGTGCCGAACGGGCCGTCCTCACCGACCTCCCCGCCGCCGACCTCGGCTACGGCGACCCGCGCGGCGCCCCCGCCCTGCGCCGCGAGGTCGCCGCCTGGCTCGCCGGGAACCGCGGCATCCGCGCCGACCCGGACGACGTCGTGATCGTCGGCGGCACCGCCCAGGCACTCGGCCTCTTCGCCCAACTCCTCGCCGCCGACGGCATCGACACCCTCGCCTTCGAAGAACCCGGCTCCCTCGGCGTGCGCCAGCACCTCGTGCGCGCCGGGCTGCGCACCCCGCCGGTCCCCGTCGACGCCGACGGCCTGCGCGTCGACGCGCTCCGCGCGACCGGCGCCCCCGCCGTACTGGTCACACCCGCGCACCAGTTCCCCACCGGCGTCGTGCTCGGCGGACGCCGCCGCCGCGCCCTCCTGGACTGGGCCGCGCACGACGGCGGGCTCGTCGTCGAGGACGACTACGACGCCGAACACCGCTACGACCGCCCACCCGTCGCCGCGCTGCGCGCACTGCTCGCCGACCACGTCTGCTACACCGGCAGCGTCTCCAAACTCCTCGCGCCCGCGCTGCGCATCGGCTGGGTGCTCGTGCCCGCACGGCACCACGACGCGCTCGTGGAGGCCAAACGATTCGCCGACCTCGGCACCGCGACCCTCCCGCAACTCGTCCTCGCCCGGCTCATGCGGACCGGGGCGCTGGAGCGGCAGTTGCGGCTGCTGCGCCGCAGACACCGCAGGCGCAGGGACGCGATGGTCGCGGCCCTGCGCGAGATGCTGCCCGGAGCGGTCGTCCACGGCGCCGCCGCCGGACTGCACATCACCGTCACGCTGGAGGCGTACGGGGTGGGGTCCGACGCGGAGGTCGCGGCGGCGGCGCTCGGGCACGGGGTGAAGGTGCATCCGCTCTCCTGGCACCGCCAGTTGCCCGGCCCGCCGGGCCTCGTCCTCGGGTACGCGGCCCGCACCCCGCCCGACATCACCGCGGGCGTGACCGCCCTCACCCGCCTCCTCACTGCGTGAGGCTTCCGCGGCGGCGCCGCGGGTTGCCCCCCGGGGTGGGTTTCACGATCGTCCGCCGGTGGTGGGTTGCTCGCGCAGTGCCCCCACGCGCCCCTTGAGGTGATTGCCACTTGGCGTGGCATGGTGCCTTTCCCCCGGTGGGGGCTGAGCGCGCAGTTCCCCGCGCCCCCGAAAAACGAGTGCCCTCGCCCGCAAGGCCTGCCCCCGCAGGGGGATGCGCCCGTCAGGGGCTTGCCGCAAGAGGCTGTTGGGGGCGTATCCGCCGGGTGGGCGCGGCTGTTACGTTCACGGAGTGGTGGGGGAACAGGAGGCGCCGCCCGCGGGCGAAGGGTGCCTGGTGGTCGCGGTACGCGTACCCGTACGCGTCGTGACCTTTGCCGTCGTGCTGCCCGTACGCCTCGTGTGGGACGCCCTGCTCGCGGTGGCGCGCGCGTGCCGCGAGGCGTTGCGGTGGACGTGGCGCCGCGTGGTGCTGCCGGTGCTCTACGCCGTCGGGCGCTACCTCTTCGTCGTGCCGCTCGTCGCGTTCTACCGGTACGTCGTGCGGCCGGTCGCGGTGGCGGTGTGGCGGTGGGGGCTCGTGCCCGTGGCGCGGGCGGTCGATGCCGTCGCGGGCTTCCTGTGGCACCGGGTGACGGTGCCGGTCGCGCGGGCGATGGGTGCGGCGGTGCGGTTCCTGTGGGGCCGGGTGACGCTGCCGACCGGGCGCGCGCTGCGCGCGGTGCTGCGCTTCCTCGGGACGTATCTGCTGGTGCGGCCGGGCACGTTCGTGTGGCGGTGGGCGGTCGTGCCGGTCGGGCGGGCCGTCGGGTGGGTGCTGGGCCTGGTGTGGCGGGGTGTGGTCCTGGTCGGGCGGGCGGTCGGGCGGGCCGTGGGGTGGGTGTTCGCGTGGGGGGTGCGGCGGCCGGGCGGCGCGTTGTGGCGCCGGGTCGTGGTGCCGCTCGCGCGTGAGCTGTGGGCGGCGCTGTGCTTCGCGTGGCGCGGCACCGCGTTCGTGTCGCGCGCGCTCGGCCGGGCGCTGCTCTGGGCCGCGCGGGTGCTGGTCGCGGAGCCGGTGGCGTGGGTGTGGGGCTGGACGGGCGCCCCGGCGCTGCGCGCGGTGCGGGCGGCGGGGCGCTGGTACCGGCGGGCCGTGTGGCGGCCGGTGGCGGACGCGGTGGCCGAGGCCCGCAGGACGGTGCGGCACGTGCTGTTCGGCGCGCAGCCGCGCGAGCCCGTACGGCGCGGGGCGGAGCCGAAGCGGCTGCCGTGGGAGGACGACGACCGGCGCTGACCGGCCGGGCGTACGGCCGCGCGGCGACGGCGTACGGCCGCGCGGCGTAACCTTGGAGACGACGATGTCCGCCGACTCCTCGTAGGGACTGAACGACACTGGGCAAGCGACAGCCCGAAGGCCCGCCGCCCGCGCCGACGGTGCAGCGCATCAGGTTGCGCTACACCAAGCGGGGCCGCCTCCGGTTCACCAGCCATCGTGACTTCCAGCGCGCCTTCGAGCGGGCCCTGCGCAGGGCCGAGGTGCCGATGGCGTACTCCGCGGGCTTCACCCCGCACCCCAAGGTGTCGTACGCCAACGCCGCACCCACGGGCGTCGGCAGCGAGGCGGAGTATCTGGAGATCGGCCTGTCGGCTTCCCGTGACCCGGAGAAGCTGCGGATCCTGCTGGACGAGTCGCTGCCGCCCGGTCTCGATGTCATCGAGGCCGTCGAGGCCCGCACACCGGGTCTGGCCGAGCGCCTGGAGGCGTCGGTGTGGCAGCTCCGGCTGGACGGTGTGGAGCCCGCCGACGCCCGGCGGGCGGTCGAGGCGTTCCTCGCCGCGGACACCGTGGAAGTACAGCGCAGCACGAAGAACGGCATCCGCACCTTCGACTGCCGGGCCGCGGTCACGCGGTTCGAGGTGGTCGAGGAGGACGGAACCGCCGCCGTCCCGGGCGCGCCGCGCCCGGGTACCGATACGCCGCAGGACCGCGCCTGTGCGATACTGCGGCTGGTTGTGCGGCACCTGACACCTGCCGTACGGCCCGACGACGTACTGTCCGGCCTTCAGGCGACGGCCGACCTCGCGCCGCCGGTCCCCGCAGCGGTGACCAGGCTGGCGCAGGGGCCGCTCGCCGAGGACACCGGAACGGTCACCGACCCGCTCGCGCCCGATCGCGACGCCGCGGCGGTGCCCGCCGGTACCGCGTAGCCGCGTCGTCACGCGCGTCGCCGACGCACCAGGGAGCCACCCGGGTCCGGCGCCGCTGACCACATGAGACTTTCGTCGGCCCCCGCACGGGCGGCCGACGAGCGACACAGCAAGCTCCCGTGCGGCGCCCGCGCCCCGGAGGGCGGCAACCGCGATCCAAGCGGCATGCCCCTTCCGAACTGGACGCGGCGCCCGGGAGCGCGACGGGAGCACTGCCCGAATGCCCGACCAGAACGAGACGAACGAGAAGCAGGCCGCCGGGGCCGACACGCCCGCGGAGGCGGCGCCGCCGCGCCGCCGCCGTGCCGCCTCCCGCCCCGCGGGACCGCCGGCCGGCACCGACACCACCCCGGAGACCGAGGCCGAGGCCGCCCCCGCGCGGCGCCGTACGCGCAAGACCGCGGCGGCTGCCCCCGAGACCCCCGCCGAGGCGCCGGCCGAGGCCGCTGCCGAGGGCGAGGAGCCCGCGGCCCCCAAGCGCCGCCGCGCCACCCGCAAGGCCACCGCCCCGGCCGCGTCCGCCGAGCCGGAGACGGCTGAGGCGCCTGAGCAGCAGGAGGAGGCCGCTTCCGCGCCGCGCGCCCAGCGGCGCGCCACCCGCAAGGCGGAGAGCCCCGCCGCGTCCGCCGAGCCGGAGACGGCCGAGGCGCCCGAGCAGCAGGAGGAGGCGGCTCCCGCGCCGCGTGCACGTCGGCGTGCGACGCGCAAGGCGGAGAGCCCGGCGGTCGCCGAGGAGGCCCCCGCCGAGGAGGAGGCCGCGCCGAAGAGCCGCCGCGCCACCCGCAAGGCCGCCGCCCCGGCCGCGTCCGCCGAGCCGGAGGCGGTTGAGGCGCCCGAGCAGCAGGAGGA
This sequence comes from Streptomyces sp. NPDC021224, assembly GCF_044332905.1. NCBI lineage: Bacteria > Bacillati > Actinomycetota > Actinomycetes > Kitasatosporales > Streptomycetaceae > Streptomyces > Streptomyces sp. NPDC021224. Next base: position 343,758 of record NZ_JBIRPW010000005.1, read on the forward strand.
GGCGGCTCCCGCGCCGCGTGCCCGTCGGCGTGCCACGCGCAAGGCGGAGAGCCCCGCCGCGTCCGCCGAGGCGGAGACGGCTGAGGCGCCCGCAGAGGAGGAGGCCGCGCCCAGGTCCCGCCGCGCCACCCGCAAGACGGAGAGCCCGGCGGTCGCCGAGGAGGCCCCCGCCGAGGAGGCCGCCCCCGCGCCCCGTGCCCGGCGGCGCGCCACCCGCGCGGCGTCCGCCCCCTCCGCCGAGACGGCTCCGGCCCCGGCCGCCGAGTCCGCTCCCGCCCCGGCGGCTGCCGCTGCCGAGCCCACCGAGCGGCCGCGGCGGACGCGGAAGAAGGCCGCTCCCGCCGCCACCTTCTCCGCCGGTGACTCCTCCCGGCGTCTGAAGCCCGGCGCGCTGGCCCCCCGCGAGGAGGAGCCCGCGGCCGCCCCCGCCGCCGCGCCCACGACCGACGCCTACACCGGCCGCGCGCTGCGCGACGGCGACGGCTGGGCCGTCGAGGTCGACGACGCCTACGAGATCCGCGGCTACGGCGACACGCCCGAGGAGGCCGCCGCGATGGCGGTCACCGCGATCGCCGACGCCTTCGGCATCCCGGCCGAGCGCGTGGTGCTCGACGTGCGCACCGAGCCGGAGCCGCCCGCGCGCGGCCGCCGCCGGGCCGCCGCACCGGCGACCTCGCTGTTCCAGCCGCCGGTCTTCGTCGCGCCGACCCCCGCGCCCGCCGTCGAGCGGGCCGAGCGGACGGAGACGCCGGAGGAGCCGGCCGCCGAGGAGTACGAGGGCGGCGGGTCGCGCCGCCGCCGGCGCCGCCGTGGCGCCGCCGCCGTGGAGGAGGCCGCGCCCGAGAGCGTCGAGATCACCGAGGACACCGAGCCCGAGGACGTCGAGGAGGAGGCCGAGGCGGAGGACGCCGAGGGCGACGGCGAGGGCCGTCACACCTCCCGCCGCCGCCGTCGCGGTGGCCGCCGCCGTCGCCGCGGTGACGCCGCCGACCACGCCGAGGACGGCGAGGGCGGTTCCGACGAGGACGACGACGAGCACGAGCACGACGGCGACGAGGCCGAGGAGTCCGACGAGCACGAGGACGGTCACGCGCAGGGCGGTTCCGGCGGGAGCAGCAGCAGCCGGCGCCGTCGTCGCCGTCGTCGCCGCAGCGGTGACGCGGGCGCGGACGACACGCACGCGGGCGACTCCGACGACCCGGAGCGCACCGTCGTCAGGGTCCGTGAGCCGCGCCCGCAGCAGGAGGCGGCCGGTACCGGCGCCGACCAGGTGCAGTCGATCAAGGGCTCGACCCGTCTGGAGGCCAAGAAGCAGCGCCGCCGGGAGGGCCGCGAGCAGGGCCGCCGCCGGGTGCCGATCATCACCGAGGCGGAGTTCCTGGCGCGCCGCGAGGCCGTCGAGCGCGTCATGGTGGTGCGGCAGAACGGCGAGCGCACCCAGATCGGCGTGCTGGAGGACAACGTCCTCGTCGAGCACTACGTCAACAAGGAGCAGGCCACCTCGTACGTCGGCAACGTCTACCTGGGCAAGGTGCAGAACGTCCTGCCGTCGATGGAGGCCGCCTTCGTCGACATCGGCAAGGGCCGCAACGCCGTGCTCTACGCGGGTGAGGTCAACTTCGAGGCGCTCGGCCTGTCCGGCGGCCCGCGCCGGATCGAGTCCGCGCTGAAGTCCGGCCAGCCGGTGCTGGTGCAGGTGACCAAGGACCCGATCGGCCACAAGGGCGCCCGGCTCACCAGCCAGGTCAGCCTGCCCGGCCGCTACCTGGTCTACGTGCCCGAGGGCTCGATGACCGGCATCAGCCGCAAGCTGCCCGACACCGAGCGGGCCCGGCTCAAGACCATCCTCAAGAAGATCGTCCCCGAGGACGCGGGCGTCATCGTGCGCACCGCCGCCGAGGGCGCGAGCGAGGACGAGTTGCGCCGCGACGTCGAGCGCCTGCAGGCGCAGTGGGACGACATCCAGCGCAAGGCCAAGCAGGGCGGCGGCTCCAACGCGCCGACGCTGCTGTACGGCGAGCCCGACATGACCGTGCGGGTCGTCCGCGACATCTTCAACGAGGACTTCTCCAAGGTCATCGTGAGCGGCGACGACGGGTGGGAGACCATCCACGACTACGTCGCGCATGTCGCGCCCGACCTCGTCGACCGGCTGTCGCGCTGGACGTCCGAGACGGACGTCTTCGCGACGTACCGCATCGACGAGCAGCTGCTCAAGGCGCTGGACCGCAAGGTGTGGCTGCCGTCCGGCGGTTCGCTGGTCATCGACAAGACCGAGGCGATGGTCGTCGTCGACGTCAACACCGGCAAGTTCACCGGGCAGGGCGGAAACCTCGAGGAGACCGTCACCCGCAACAACCTGGAGGCGGCCGAGGAGATCGTCCGCCAGCTGCGGCTGCGGGACCTCGGCGGCATCGTCGTCATCGACTTCATCGACATGGTCCTGGAGTCCAACCGCGACCTGGTGATGCGCCGGCTGCTCGAATGCCTCGGGCGGGACCGCACCAAGCACCAGGTGGCCGAGGTCACCTCGCTGGGCCTGGTGCAGATGACCCGCAAGCGGGTCGGGCAGGGCCTGCTGGAGTCCTTCTCCGAGACCTGTGTCCACTGCAACGGGCGCGGTGTCATCGTGCACATGGACCAGGCCACGACGGTGGGCGGCGGTGGCGGCAAGCGCAAGCGCCGCGGCGGCAAGACCGGCGCGGACGCGCAGCCCCACGAGCACGAGCACGTCCAGGAGACGGAGGCCGTCGAGGCCGACGAGGTGCCGGAGCTGGAGCCGATCGAGGTCGGCGAGTCCGACCTCGTACCGGCCGTCGGCGACCCGGAGGAGGAGTGGTTCGGCACGGCCGCCGAGGCGGAGGCCGCCGCGAACCAGTCGCGCGGCCGCACCCGGCGGCGGGGCGCCCGCAAGGCCACCGCGCCCGCCGGTGCGCCCGCCGCGGTGTCCGGTACGCAGGAGGAGCCCGCGGTCGTCGTGGTGCCGGTGAGCGAGCCGGACGTCGAGCCGGCCGCCGCGCTGCCCGAGCCCGAGGTCTCGACCGAGCCCCCGGCCCGTACGAGGCGCCGCGCCACCCGCAAGGCGACGGCCCCGGCCGGTGCGCCGCCGGCGGCGGAGGAGGCGGCCGTCGTGGTCGTCGCCGAGGCCGCGGCCCCCGCTCCGGCGGCGGCGCTGCCCGAGCCCGAGGTCTCCACGGAGCCCCCGGCCCGTACGAGGCGCCGCGCCACCCGCAAGGTGACCGCCCCGGCGGGCTCCCCCGCTGCGGCGGAGGAGGCGGCCGTGGTCGTCGTCCCGGCGACGGCTCCCGCCGCTGCCGCGGCCGAGCCGGAAGCCGCGGAGGCCCCCGCCGCCGAGGCGGAGCCGAAGAAGCGGACGCGCAAGGCCCCGGCGAAGAAGGCGGCCGCCAAGAAGACGGCGACGAAGAAGGCCGCGGCCAAGAAGACGACGACGAAGAAGGCTGCCGCGAAGAAGACGGCGACCCCGGCGGAGTAGGCCTCCGCGTAGGGCGGTGCCCTGCTCACCCTGCGGCGTGGAGGCTTCCTCTGCGGCGCAGGGTGAGCGTTTCAGTGGCGCGGCAGCGGGCGATTTGACCCGCGGCGGAGCCGCTACGTAAAGTTGACCCTCGGCGTTTCACGCCCATCTCCTGAGCACATTCCTTCCGGCCCGGCCGGTCGAGGCCTCCCGTCGAGCACCGTGGGACGGCTGGCATCAGGGGTTCCGCATCGAGCAGAGAGTGAGTTCCGCGTGTACGCGATCGTGCGCAGCGGTGGCCGCCAGCACAAGGTGGCCGTCGGCGACATCGTCGAGGTCGACAAGATTTCCACCGGCAAGGTCGGCGACGCCGTCGAGCTTTCCACGCTGCTCGTGGTGGACGGCGAAGCCGTCACCAGCGACCCGTGGGTGCTGGCCGGCATCAAGGTCCAGGCCGAGATCGTCGACCACCACAAGGGCCAGAAGATCGACATTCTGCGCTACAAGAACAAGACCGGCTACCGGCGTCGCCAGGGTCACCGCCAGCAGTACACGGCGCTGAAGATCACCGGCATCCCCGCCGCGGCTGCGAAGTAAGGGACTGAGGAGAGATGGCACACAAGAAGGGCGCATCGTCCACCCGGAACGGTCGCGACTCCAACGCTCAGCGGCTCGGCGTCAAGCGCTTCGGCGGCCAGGTCGTCAACGCCGGTGAGATCATCGTCCGCCAGCGCGGCACGCACTTCCACCCCGGCGCGGGCGTGGGCATCGGCAAGGACGACACGCTGTTCGCGCTGTCGGCCGGTGCGGTCGAGTTCGGCACGAAGCGGGGCCGCCGCGTCGTGAACATCGTTCCGGCTGCCTGAACGGCACGCTGAGGACTTTCCGAGGGCGGATCCCCTTCCCGGCGCACGGGAAGCGGGGCCGCCCTCGGCGTGTTATGACAGCGCCGTAGGGCGCACACCCGTACGTATCTGGAGGAACCGCCATGACCACCTTCGTGGACCGCGTCGAGCTGCACGTCGCCGCGGGTAACGGAGGCCACGGCTGCGCCTCCGTGCACCGGGAGAAGTTCAAGCCGCTGGGCGGGCCGGACGGCGGCAACGGCGGCCGCGGCGGCGACGTCCTCCTGGTGGTCGACCAGGACGTCACGACGCTGCTGGACTACCACCACAGCCCGCACCGCAAGGCCACCAACGGCAAGCCCGGCGAGGGCGGCAACCGCTCCGGCAAGGACGGCCAGGACCTGGTGCTGCCGGTGCCGGACGGCACGGTCGTGCTGGACGGCCAGGGCAACGTGCTGGCCGACCTGGTCGGCCAGGGCACGTCCTTCGTGGCCGGGCAGGGCGGTCGCGGCGGCCTCGGCAACGCGGCGCTGGCCTCGGCCCGCCGCAAGGCGCCGGGCTTCGCGCTGCTGGGCGAGCCGGGCATCGCGCGGGACGTGGTGCTGGAGCTCAAGACCGTCGCGGACGTGGCCCTCGTCGGCTACCCGAGCGCGGGCAAGTCGTCGCTGATCTCGGTGCTGTCCGCGGCCAAGCCGAAGATCGCCGACTACCCCTTCACCACGCTGGTGCCCAACCTCGGCGTGGTGACCGCGGGCACGACCGTCTACACCATCGCCGACGTGCCCGGTCTGATCCCCGGCGCGAGCGAGGGGCGCGGGCTGGGCCTGGAGTTCCTGCGGCACGTCGAGCGCTGCTCGGTGCTGGTGCACGTGCTGGACACGGCGACGCTGGAGTCCGACCGCGACCCGGTCTCCGACCTGGACGTGATCGAGGCGGAGCTGCGGGCGTACGGCGGCGGTCTCGAGGACCGGCCGCGGGTCGTCGTCCTCAACAAGATCGACGTGCCGGACGGGCGCGAGCTGGCCGCGATGGTCCGGCCCGACCTGGAGGCGCGCGGCTACCGGGTGTTCGAGGTCTCCGCGGTGGCGCACGAGGGGCTGCGCGAGCTGTCCTTCGCGCTCGCGCAGATCGTCGCCGAGACGCGCGCGGCGCGCCCGGTGCAGGAGTCGACCCGGGTCGTCATCCGCCCGCAGGCCGTCGACGACAGCGGCTTCACGGTGACGGAGGAGGACGGCCTCTTCCGGGTGCGCGGCGAGAAGCCGGAGCGCTGGGTGCGGCAGACCGACTTCAACAACGACGAGGCCGTCGGCTACCTCGCGGACCGGCTCAACCGGCTGGGCGTGGAGGACGAGCTGCGCAAGGCGGGCGCCAAGGCGGGCGACGGCGTGGCGATCGGCGCGGACGAGGACGCGGTCGTCTTCGACTGGGAGCCGACGATGGCGGCGGGCGCCGAGATGCTCGGCCGCCGCGGCGAGGACCACCGCTTCGACGCGCCCCGCGCGGCGGCCCAGCGCCGTAAGGACAAGCAGGCCGAGCGCGACGAGGCCGAGGACGAGTACCACGGCTTCGACCCGTTCGCCTGAGCCCGGTCCGGGCCGGTCCGGCCCTGGCCGGAACGGACGCGGCCCCCGTCCTGGCGGGGGCCCGGTCTCAGCAGACGGTCGCCGGCGGCTTGTCCTCGGTGACGTTCCCGGCGGGCTCGCCGGGGACGTCACGGGTGAGGATCCGCCGGGACAGCACGTACGTGAACGGGATCGCGGCGGCCGCGGCGACCAGCGGTGCGATCTTGTCGTTCATCCCGACCCACTCGACGAAGACATAGACGCCGATGCTGGTCACCACGTAGTTGGTGACGTTGGTCAGCGGGAAGAGGAAGAACTTCTTCCAGGTCGGCCGGGTGCGGTAGGTGAAGTACGTGTTGAGGAAGAACGAGCCGATCATGCTCAGCACGAAGGCCGCCGAATAGGCCGCGAAGTACGGCATCAGCGGGTGCAGCGCCAGATAGAAGCCGTAGAACGTGGCGGTGTTCACACCGCCGACGAGGGCGAACCGGACGATCTGGAGGAGTTGCGGCGAGAGCTTGGGCACGCTCGAACCTAACCGATCCCCAGCGGGCCGGAACGCTCCGCGGGTTCGGGCAGCTCCGACGCGGCCGACCGCTCCGGGCGCAGCTCGCCGTACGGTGCCCCGGCCTGGTCGCCGACCCGGAAGCTGCGCGGTGTGTTGGTCTCCTTGACCAGGAAGTGCGGGCGGCGCTTGGTCTCGTAGTAGATACGGCCGATGTATTCGCCTATCAGCCCCAGCATGATCATCTGGAGTCCGCCCAGGCCGGTGATCGCCACGAGCAGGGTGACGTATCCCGGGGCGGTCGGGCCCTGGACGATGGCCTGCACGGTGATGACGGCGGCGTAGACGGCCGCGAGGGCGGCGAGGCCCAGGCCGGTGTAGATGGCCACCCGCAGCGGACGGTTGTTGAACGAGATCAGCCCGTCCATGCCGTAGTTGATGAGCGAGCCGAAGCGCCACTTCGTCTCGCCGGCCTCGCGGGCGGCGTTGCGGTAGTCGAAGGTGACCGTGTCGAAGCCGATCCAGGAGAACAGGCCCTTGGAGAAGCGGTTGTACTCCGGCATCGACAGCAGCGCGTCCACCGCGGGGCGGGACAGCAGCCGGAAGTCGCCGACGCCGTCGGTCAGCTCGACGTCCACCCATGAGTTGATCATGCGGTAGTACAGCCGGCTCACCGCGGTGCGCAGCTTCTTGTCGCCCTCGCGCGTGCGGCGGGCGATGACCTGGTCGTGGCCGAGGTGGTAGAGCTCCAGCATGCGGGCGATCAGCTCCGGCGGGTGCTGGAGGTCGGCGTCCATGACGACGACCGCGTCACCGCCGGCCTCCCGCAGGCCGGCCAGCATCCCGGCCTCCTTGCCGAAGTTGCGGCTGAAGGAGACGTAGCGCGTGCTGTCCGGGTTGTTCTTGGCCAGGGCGCGCAGCCGGTCGAGGGTCGCGTCCTTGCTGCCGTCGTCGACGTAGCACAGCTCGTAGTCGACGTCCAAGGTGTCCAGCGTCTCGCGGATCCGCTGGTCGAAGAGGTCGATCACGGCCTCTTCGTTGTAGCAGGGAACAACGATCGATAGTCGCATGGGGATCACTTTCGGCGCCGCACGTGGATGTGGGGGACTGGCGGCGGTGCCCGCACCATACCCCGTTCGATCAGCTTAGCCTCCCGCATTCACGAGTTGTGCCGCCCGGCCTTGAATGCAAAGAGAAAGTGAACCGAGGAATAACGAGGCGCTGCCGGGGGGATACTGGACCGTGGAGTCGTTCGCGCCGCCCGGCACCGGAGCCACACGGTACGGGGTGCGGCGCAGGTACGGCGGGGTGTGCGGGCCGAATAACCGGTGTCCGGCCGCCGGACGGGCCGGCGGACGCGGTGAATGAGGGAAATTCGGCCGCCGGTACCGGAGAAGTCCGGCGGATGTTATTCAAGGCGGGGTCCTCATTCGGACGCCGGGAGTTCACCGAAGTGATCACGCGGAAAATCACCGGGCGTCGCGGGTGATCCACCGCGCGGCGCCCTCGGGGACGCCGGACGGCCCCGGCGGAATGCGTGCCGCGGGCCCGCCCGGGCCGGTGCGATGCCGCACGTCGGGCCGCTGGAGGGGCTGGGCACCCCTGGTACTGTGAGGGCGCCAGAGCACCCGCCCGCCGTGCTTCCCTGCCGCTGCGCCGGTACGACGATCGCGGCAGCGGGCATCTGGAACCGAACGGTCGGTCGCCGCACAGACGCCCGGCCGCGAGGGCAGCCGAGCGGCCCACGGGACCGGCCGCCGGACACACATCCACACCTCGGGTACGGCCTCCGGCGAGGCGTCCGCACCCGCCATACGCAAAGTGCGGAAAGGGAGGGAACCATGTCAGGCGCTGAGCCGGCATTCGTACCCGCCGCTCGACCCGTCATCGGTGACGACGAGATCGACGCCGCCGTGCGCGTGCTGCGCAGCGGCAGCGTGGTGCAGGGCCCCGAAGTGGCCGCCTTCGAGCAGGAGTTCTCCGCGCTCGTCGCCGACCGCCACTGCGTGGCTGTGAACTCCGGCACCTCCGCCCTGCACCTGGCGCTGCTCGCGCTGGGCATAGGCAGCGGCGACGAGGTGATCGTGCCGTCGTTCTCCTTCGCCGCCACCGCGAACGCGGTCCGCCTGGTGGGTGCCGAGCCCGTCTTCGTCGACATCGAGCCGGGCAGCTTCTGCGTCGACCCCGCCGCCGTCGAGGCCGCGGTCACCGCGCGCACCGCCGCGATCATGCCGGTGCACCTCTACGGGCACCCCGCCGCGATGGACAAGATCGTGCCCATCGCCGAGAAGCACGGCCTGGCGATCGTCGAGGACGCCGCGCAGGCCCACGACGCCGCCCTGCACGGCACCCCCGTCGGCGCCTTCGGCGCCGCGGCCTGCTTCAGCTTCTACCCGACCAAGAACATGCACGCCCTGGAGGGCGGCATGGTCAGCACCCCGGACGCGGGGACCGCCCGCACCCTGCGGCTGCTGCGCAACCAGGGCATGGAGCAGCGCTACGCCAACGAGATCGTCGGCGCCAACATGCGGCTGACCGACGTCGCCGCCGCGATCGGCCGGGTGCAGCTCGGCAAGCTCGCCGGCTGGACCGAGCAGCGCCGGGCGAACGCCGCCTTCCTGGACGCGCACCTCACCGGGGTCGTCGTCCCGCCGGTCGCCGAGGGCGCCCGGCACGTCTACCACCAGTACACGATCCGGGTCGCGGACCGGGACGCCGCGCAGAAGGCGCTCACCGAGCAGGGCATCGGCAGCGGCGTCTACTACCCGACGCCGATCCACCGGCTCAAGCCGTTCTGGGAGCCGGACCAGAAGGCCAACCGCCAGTGGGACCTGCCGGAGACGGAGAAGGCCGCGGCCGAGGTGCTGTCGCTGCCGGTCCACCCGTCGCTGAGCCAGGACGACCTGGAGCGGATCGTCACCGCCGTCAACGCCCTCGGGGGACAGCGATGAGCGAGTCCACGCAGCGGCTGCGCGCGGGCCTGGTCGGCCTCGGCGCGATGGGCCGCAACCACGCCCGTGTGCTGGCCGGCCTGGAGGGCGTCGACTTCGTCGGCGTCGTCGACCCGCTGGGCGACGTCAACGGCGCCGCGCAGGGCGCCCCGGTCGTCGGCACGGTCGCGGAGCTGCTGGAGATCGGCGTCGACTACGCGGTCGTGGCCTGCCCGACCGCGCTGCACGAGGAGGTCGGCCTGGCGCTGGCCGAGGCCGGTGCGGGCGCGCTCGTCGAGAAGCCGCTGGCGCACACCGTCAAGGCCGCGGAGCGGCTGGTCGAGGCCTTCGAGACGCGCGGCCTGGTGGCCGGTGTCGGCCACATCGAGCGTTTCAACCCGGCGCTGCAGAGCCTGCGGACGCGGCTCGCGGCGGGCGAGCTGGGCGACGTCTACCAGGTGGTCACCCGCCGCCAGGGGCCGTTCCCGCACCGCATCGCCGACGTCGGTGTGGTCAAGGACCTCGCGACCCACGACATCGACCTGACCTCCTGGGTCACCGGCAGCGACTACACCTCGGTGTCCGCCCGGACCGTCTCCAAGAGCGGCCGCGAGCACGAGGACATGGTCGCCGTCGTCGGCCAGCTCGCCGACGGCACGATGGTCAACCACCTGGTGAACTGGCTCAGCCCGCTCAAGGAGCGCACCACCGTGGTCACCGGCGAGCGCGGCTGCTTCGTGGCCGACACCCTCACCGCCGACCTGACGTTCTTCGCCAACGGTGTCATCACCACCGAGTGGGAGGCGCTGCGCGCCTTCCGCGGGGTCGCCGAGGGCGACATGGTGCGCTACGCGCTCGCCAAGCGCGAGCCGCTGCTGGTGGAGCACGAGCTGTTCCGGGACGCGATGCTGGGCAAGGACGCCGACATCGTCACCCTGCGCCAGGGCCTGCGGACGGTCGAGGTCTCCTCGGCGGTCATAGAGTCCGCGCAGACCGGCGAGACCGTCCAGCTCGGCCCTGTGGCGGTGCGCGGGTGACCACCCCGGACGTCACCGTCGTGGTGGCCGTCTACAACACCATGCCGTACCTGACCGACTGCCTGACCTCGCTCGTCGAGCAGAGCATCGGCCTGGACCGGCTGGAGGTCGTCGCGGTCGACGACGGGTCGACCGACGACAGCCCGAAGGAGCTGGAGCGTTTCGCCAGCCTCCACCCGGACACCGTGAAGGTGCTGCGGCAGCCGAACTCCGGCGGCCCGGCGGCGCCCAGCAACAAGGCGCTGGACGCCGCCACCGGCCGCTACGTCTTCTTCATCGGCTCCGACGACCGGCTCGCGCCGTACGCCCTGGAGCGGATGGTCGCGGCCGCCGACGAGCACGGCTCGGACGTGGTCATCGGCAAGATGGAGGGCACCAACGGGCGCTACGTCCACCAGGAGCTCTACCAGGAGACGCGGCACGACGTCACGTTCACCAACTCGGCGCTGCCGTGGACCGTGGCCAACACCAAGCTCTTCCGGCGTGAGCTGGTCGAGCGGCACGGGCTGCGCTTCCCCGAGGACATGCCGGTCGGCAGCGACCAGCCCTTCACGATCGAGGCGTGCCTGCGCGCCTCCCGTATCTCGGTGCTCGCCGACGACACGTACTACTACGCCGTCAAGCGCGAGGACTCCGGGAACATCACCTACCGGGCGAACCACGAGGCCCGCCTCGCGTGCGCGGCGCGCATCATGGACCACGTCGCCGGCCTGGTCGAGCCCGGTCCGCTGCGGGACGCCGTGCTCATGCGGCACTTCCGCTGGGAGCTGGCCAAGCTGCTCCAGGACGACTTCCCGGCTCTCGACGCCGATGTGCGCGAGCGCCTGCTCCAGGGCGTCGCCGACCTCGCCCACCGCTACCTCACCGACGCGGTGCGCGACAGCATGGGCGTCAAGCAGCGGGTCCGCGTCGGCCTCGCGCAGGCCGGGCGGATGGCCGAGCTGTGCGCGCTCATCGAGGACGAGGCGGAGCACGGCGCCCCGCCGTTCGTCCTGGAGAGCGGCCACGCCTACGCCCGCTACCCCGGTTTCCGGGACGCCGACCCGGCCCTGCCCATGCGCTGGTTCGAGATCGTCGAGGAGAGCGTCGGGGGCCGGCTCGCCGCCGGTGCCAAGGCCACGTCCGCGACCCTTCGCCGCTCCGGCCAGGGCCCGGTCCTCGACCTGACCGCGCGCGTCAAGCTGCTCGGCCCGTACGGGGCGGGGCCCGCCTTCGGCGTCCAGGTCGTGCTGGCCGGACCCGAGGGGGTCGCGGAGGTCACCGGCGACTCCTCCGTCAAGGGCATGCCCAAGGGTGGCGCCGCGACCCTGGTCGGCGGCCGGATCCCGCTGCGGGCGCTGGCCGCCGCGGCACCGCGGGACACCGTCCGGTGGCGCCCGGTCCTGGCGGTGACGCTCGCGGGCACGCCGTACCAGGTGCGGCTGAAGTCCTCCGGCGCCAAGCGGTGGCGTCTGGTGCGCCGCGGCCTGCGGATGTACGCGGTCGCACTCTCCAACGACAGCAAGGGGCGGCTGATGTGCACCGTCGCCCCGATCGGGCTGCGAGCCGTCGCAGCGCGACTGCTCCGACTCAGGAAGAAGTAGTACCCATGAACATCTGCGTCGTGGCCCTGGGCAAGATCGGGCTCCCGCTGGCCGTGCAGTTCGCCTCCAAGGGCCACCGGGTGATCGGCACCGACGTCAACGAGAAGGTCGTCGAGCTGGTCAACGCCGGCACCGAGCCCTTCCCCGGCGAGTTCGCACTCGACGTCAAGCTCAAGGAGGTCGTGGGCGCCGGGCTGCTGACGGCGACCACGGACACCGCGGCGGCCGTCGCCGAGTCCGAGGCCGTGGTCGTCGTCGTCCCGCTGTTCGTGGACGCCGAGGGGGTGCCCGACTTCGGCTGGATGGACGCCGCGACCCGTGACATCGCGCGCGGCCTGCGCCCGGGGACCCTGGTGTCGTACGAGACGACGCTCCCGGTCGGCACCACCCGCGACCGCTGGGCGCCCATGCTCGCCGAGGGCTCCGGCCTGACCGCGGGCGAGGACTTCCACCTGGTCTTCAGCCCCGAACGGGTGCTCACCGGCCGGGTCTTCGCCGACCTGCGCCGCTACCCCAAGCTCGTCGGCGGCATCGACGCGGCCTCGGCCGCGCACGGTGTGGAGTTCTACGAGGCGGTGCTGGACTTCGACGAGCGCCCCGACCTCACGCGCCCCAACGGCGTGTGGGACCTGGGCTCGGCCGAGGGCTCGGAGATGGCCAAGCTCGCCGAGACCACGTACCGCGACGTCAACATCGGCCTGGCCAACCAGTTCGCGCGCTACGCGGACAAGGCCGGGATCGACGTCAAGGCCGTCATCGAGGCGTGCAACACCCAGCCGTTCAGCCACATCCACCAGCCGGGCATCGCGGTCGGCGGCCACTGCATCCCGATCTACCCGCGGATGTACCTGTGGAACGACCCGGAGGCCACCGTCGTGCGCGCCGCGCGCGAGGCGAACGCGGCCATGCCGTCGTACGCCGTGGACCTGCTGGCCGCCGCCTACGGCGACCTGACGGGCGTCGAGGTGCTGGTGCTGGGCGCCGCCTACCGCGGAGGCGTCAAGGAGACCGCCTTCTCGGGCGTCTTCGGCACGGTCGCGGCGCTCGCCGAGCGCGGCGCGGTGCCGTACGTCTCCGACCCGATGTACACCGCGGAGGAGCTGACCGCGCTCGGCCTCACCCCGCACGCGGGGCAGGCCGTCACCGCCGCGGTGCTCCAGGCCGACCACGCCGAGTACCGCGAGCTGGCGGCGGCCGACCTGCCGCAGGTGCGGGTCCTGGTGGACGGCCGCCGCACCACCGACCCGGCGCGCTGGGAAGGCGTCCGCCGGGTCGTCATCGGCGGCTGACCGCCGGGGCGGCGTCCGCCCGGACGCCTCCCGCCGAGCGACAACGGTCCCGCCGTCCGACGGACGGCGGGACCGGGTGCGTGAACGGACCGGATCAGGCGCGGTGGTACTGCTCCAGGAACTCCACCACGCGCTGCGCGGCCTTGCCGTCGCCGTAGGGCAGCCCGCGGTCGGTGGTCGGGGCGGGACGGGTCGTGAGCGCCGCCCACTCCCCGGCGGGCAGCGCGGCCGGGTCCGGGGCGAGCACGTTCCAGCCGCCGTCCAGCGTCTCGACCCACTCGGTCTCCGGCCGGATGGTGGTGCACACCCGCTCCAGCAGGAAGGCCTCCTTCTGGAGCCCGCCGGAGTCGGTGACCACACCGGCGGAGCCGACGACCGCCGCGACCAGGCCCGCGTACGGCAGCGGCCGGCCGGCCCGGACCGCGCCGCGGGACAGCTCGATGCCGTGCTGCTCGGCCTTGGCCAGCAGCCGCGGGTGCGCGAGCAGCGCGACCTGCACCGGCAGCGCGGCGAGCGCGTCGATGAGCGAGGCCAGCCGCTCGGGGCTGTCGGTGTTGTCCGGGCGGTGCAGCGTGGCGACGAGGTAGGGCGCCTGCGGGTCGATGCCCTCGGGCAGTTCGGGCGCGGCGAACTCGCCGGCCGCGACCGCGTCCCGGATGCGCAGGCAGATGTCGACCATCACGTCGCCGGCGAGCACGGAGCGTTCGGCCAGTCCCTCGTTGGCCAGGTGCCGCATGGCCTCCTCGGTCGGCGCGAGCAGCAGGTCGGCGCAGTGGTCGGTGAGCACCCGGTTGTGCTCCTCGGGCATGCGGCGGTTGAAGGAGCGCAGGCCCGCCTCCAGATGCGCGACCGGGAGGTGCATCTTCACCGCGGAAAGGGCGCCGGCGATCGTGGAGTTGGTGTCGCCGTAGACCAGGACCCAGTCCGGCTGCTCGGCCTCCAGGACCTTGTCCATCGCCGTGAGCACCCCGCCGGTCTGCACGCCGTGGCTGCCCGAGCCGACACCGAGGTGCACATCGGGGTCGGGGATGCCCAGGCCGGTGAAGAACACGTCGGACAGGTCCGCGTCGTAGTGCTGTCCGGTGTGGACGATCACGTGCCGGTGCTCCGTTGCGGCGAACGCGGCAGCGATCGGGGCGAGTTTGACCAGTTGCGGGCGGGCCCCGACAACGCTGATGACCTTCACGGTGAGTGCTCTCCTTGCGGATGGGGTACGGGCCTCACAGTACGGCCGGGCGGTTCTCTTCCGCCGGGCCGAGCGGGCTGCGGGCCGCTGGGAAGCAGCGATGGCCCGGATGAGCACGATGATAAGGTGATGCTTCGAATCGTGGACACGAGAGGAAACCCCGGATGAACGAGGCGGCATCCAAGGATGCGGCCGTCGTCACACCTTGGTATCCCACACGCGAGCTTCCGTTCCGCGGGGCGTTCGTGCGGGCCATGGTCGACGCGACAGCGCCGGGCTGCGACACCTTCACGGTCTACCACTGCGACGCCTGGGTCGCGGCCATGGACGCCGCGGCGGAGGAGCGCGTCGAGGCGGCCAACCGCAAGCTGCTCGCCCGCGCGGTCCACGCGGTGCCGACGTCCGGCGGCGCCGAACTCGTGCACTTCCCCGTGACCACCCCGCGCGGCCAGGGCTACGGGGCGCAGGCCCGCAACCACGCGCGGCAGCTGAGCGCCGCGCTCGGCGGCCGCCCGATCCCGGCCTCGGTGGTGCACGCCCACGTGGGCCTGCCCGGCGGCTGGGCCGCGCTGGAGTGCGCCGCCCCCGGCGCCCGGGTCTTCGTCACCGAGCACGCCAGCTTCCTCGACAAGATCCTCGCCGAGCCCGAGGCCCGCGCGATGTACGACGAGCTGCTCCGCCGGGTGGACGGCTTCTTCGCCGTCGGCGACCCGATCCGCGAGCGCCTCGCCGAGGCCTTCCCGCACCATGTGGACAAGGTGCGGCAGATCCCCAACCCGATCGCCTTCGGGGTGCCGCGCGAGGCCCCCGTCCAGGACCTGCGCAAGTGGCTGTTCGTGGGCGGGCTGTCGAAGCTCAAGGGCGTCGACTGGCTGCTGGAGGCCTTCGCCCAGTGCCACGCCGACGACCCGGCGCTGACCCTGTCCTACGTCGGCGACGGCGAGTCGCGTACCGCGCTCACCGCGCGGGTGGCGGAACTGGGGCTCGGCGACGCGGTGGAGTTCCACGGCTCGGTCGGTCCCGACCGCGCGCTGGAGCTGATGCGCGAGCACGACGTGCTGGTGCACCCCAGCCGCTACGAGACGTTCGGCATGGTCGTCGTCGAGGCGGTGGCGGCCGGGATGCCGGTGCTGGTGACGCGGTGCGGCGGTCCCGAGCAGTCGCTCGCGGGCGTCGAGGACGCCGCCGCGCAGTTCATCGACGTCGAGGAGAACGCGGAGTCGGTGGCCGAGGGCTACCGCGCCCTGCGTTCGAGGTTCGAGGCCGGCGGGCTCGACCTGGAGCAGGCCCAGAAGGTGCTGGCCGGCCGGTACGGCTACGAGGCCGTCGCCGAAGCCCACTACCGGCTGTGGTTCGCCCCCTCCGACCGCCCCGATGCCGACGCGGCACGGGCTGTCGCCCGCGATTGATGGAGTGACATGCAGGTGCTGTATCTGGCCCTCGCCGGCTCGCGCAAGAAGGCCGTGACGGAGGAGTCGGCGGAGCTGGCTGCGAAGGGCGACCGGGTTCTGGTCGTCGTCGGCAAGCGGGCGCCCTGGGAGTCGGTGACGTTCGGTGCGGGCGTGGAGGTCGCCACCCCCGGCGAGCTCGAAGCCCGGCACCTGCCGCGGCGCGTGGAGCGTGCGGTGCTGTACCGCGCGCCCCGGGCGGCGGTACGCGCGGTCGGCCGCGGTCCGCTGCGCGGCCGGGCCAAGCGGGCGCTGACGGCGTACGAGCGGAAGGTCGCGGGGCGGCTGCACCGCAAGGTCTTCGTGCCGTTGCAGAAGCGTGCCTGGCCGCTGGCCGGGCCGCGGATGGTCCACGCGGCCTTCCCGGCGGGCGGCCCCCGGCTGCTGGTCGTCGCCGACGCGCTGTCGGTGCCGGTCGCGGTGGAGTGGCTGGAGGCCTGGGCCCGTGACGGCCTGCCCGTTCCCGAGGTCTGCTACAGCGTGGACGACCTCCCCGCGGGTATCCGGTAGAACATCGACCGTGACCCGCCAGCACCCCCCGAGCAGGCACGACCAGGGAAGACGATGAAGAAGCGAAGCGAGCGGCGGCCCCGCGTCCTGTATCTGGCCTTTTACTTCCCGCCGTCGCGTGCGAGCGGTGTGTACCGGGCCCGCGCCACGGCCAACCACCTCGTGGAGCAGGGCTGGGACGTCACCGTGTGCACGGCGCCGCTGGAGTTCCTGCACGACGTGATCGGCTCGGTCGACGAGAACCTGTCGAAGACGGTGGATCCGCGGATCGTCGTCGAGCGGCCGTCGCTGAACCTCTACAGCTGGCAGAGCGACCTGCGCGAGTACAGCAGGCTGCGGCGGCTGTTCCCGCTGATGTCGCGGCGGATGTACCTGTTCGGCCAGGAGAAGATCTTCCCCGAGCGCTACGCCTCGTGGGCCTGGGCGGCGGTCGCGCGCGGCCTGAAGCTGCACGCCAAGAAGCGTTTCGACGTGGTGGTCGCGACGGGCAACCCCTTCGCCTCGTTCGGGGCCGCGTGGCTCTTCCACAAGGTGACCGGTGTCCCGTACGTCATGGACTACCGCGACTCGTGGACCCTGGACATCTTCCACGACGTGCCGGGCATACCGGACGGCCACCCCGCCTGGGCGTGGGAGGAGCGGACCCTGGACAAGGCGGCCACGTCCGTCTTCGTCAACGAGGCCCTGCGCAAGTGGCACGCCGAGCGCTACCCGAAGGCCGCCGACCGGATGATGGTCGTCCCCAACGGCTGGGACGCGGACGTCCTGCCCGAGGGTGGGGACACCGCCGACGAGCCGGCCGGCCCGCAGGACCGCACCGACCCGCTGCGTTTCGCGTACCTGGGGACGCTGACCGAGAAGCAGCCGGTCGAGGAGATGGCCGAGTCCTTCCGCCGGGCCCGCCAGCACCCCGACCTGACGGACGCGGAACTGCGCGTCTACGGCCACCTCGGCTTCTTCAAGACCAGCCCGCAGGCGCTCCGGGACCGGCTCGGCCTGGACGGCGAACCGCAGACCGGCGAGGCGGACACCGGGCTGCGTTACCGCGGCCCGGTCTCCAAGACGGAGGTCCACTCGGTCTACGAGGACGCCGACGTGCTGGTCTTCCTCGCGGGCGGCGGCAAGTACGTCACCTCGGGCAAGATCTTCGAGTACATGGCCACCGGCCGTCCGATCGTGTCGGTCCACGCCCCGGGCATCGCCGCCGAGGAGGTGCTGGAGGGCTACCCGCTGTGGTTCCACGCCGACAGCCTCGACGCGGACAAGCTCGCCGCCACCATGATCGCGGCGGGCAAGGCGGCCCGGGACCTCACGCCCGACCAGCGGCAGGCCGCCCGGCGGCACGCCGACACCTACAGCAGGACCGCGGTGCTGGAGCCGTTCGAGGCCCGGCTGCGGGAGATCACCGGCCGCCCGGCCGGCGGCACGGAGGACTGACCACGCCCCGGGCCCCCCGGGGCCCGGGAGCGGACGGCACGCGACAAAGCGGGGGCCGGTCGGTGCGACACCGACCGGCCTCCGCGGCGTGTCCGGGCCGGGGCCCGGACACGTGCCGGCTACTCGTCCTTCGCCGCGTAGGCGGTGCGGTCCATATGCGTGGTGACCGTCAGGTGCGGGTGCTTCTTCGCCCACTTCCACGCCGTCACCGTGCTGTTGATGTCGCACACGAAGACATGGTCGGTACGGTCCAGCTGGAGCTTCGGCAGTGCGTCGCGGCGGGTGATGCGCGACAGCAGATGGGGCCGCAGTTCGAGGAAGCCCGGGTTGAAGACCTTCTTGTGGAAGGCGTTCGCGGCCCGGGACTGCACGCGCTGCATCTTGGCCACGGTGAGCTCGGGGCCCAGGCTCTTCTGCCGCTTCCTGGCCACCCCGCGGGCCCGGCGCAGCACCGCGCGCGGGGTGCGGAAGACGATGAGGCGCTCGACGCGCGGCATGAGCATCTTCTTCTCGCTCTTCTCCACGCTGACCACCTCCACCCGGGGGTCGAGGTGGGCGCGCTGCCACGGCTGCATCCGGGCGGTGACCAGGGTGACGTGCACGCCCTGGGACAGCAGGTGGTCGGCGAAGTCGGCGACCCGCCGGGTCCGGCTCGGGATCAGCGCCAGCAGCACCGCGCGCCCCCGCGGCTCCGCCCCGGCCTGCGCCGCCTTCGCGGCGGGCGCGGCCTTCGCCGCGGGCTTGGCGGCCGACGCGGCGCCCTTCGGCTCGGGGACGGGCAGCTCCCGGCCCTCGTAGGCGTCCATCAGCAGGTCGGCGACCCGGCGGGCGCTGTAACGGGCCTCCAGCGCGGCGCGGGCGGCCGGCAGGTCGAGGCTGTCGCCGCGCTCCCGCAGCCGCCAGTACGCGTCGGCGATGACCTGCGGGTCGTCGCTGATGTCCATCAGCGCGCCGGCCTGCTCCGCGATGCCCGCGAGGGTCTCCTGCGGGCCCGAGCTGCGGGCGACCAGCACCGGCAGCCCCGACCCGACGGCCTCGACGACCGTCATGCCGAACGTCTCGGCCTT
The DNA here is from genome assembly GCF_044332905.1 of Streptomyces sp. NPDC021224. Taxonomy (NCBI): domain Bacteria; kingdom Bacillati; phylum Actinomycetota; class Actinomycetes; order Kitasatosporales; family Streptomycetaceae; genus Streptomyces; species Streptomyces sp. NPDC021224. The sequence continues at coordinate 362,629 of NZ_JBIRPW010000005.1, forward strand.
GCTGGCGTGCACCAGCAGGTCGTAGCGGTGCATCAGCGCGTTGATCTCGCCGGGTGCCACCGGGGGCAGCACCGAGAAGCGGTCCGCGAGCCCCAGCTCGCGGCCGCGGTCGAGCAGCTGTCCGGCCAGCGGGCCGCTGCCGACCATCGTCAGGGTGGCCGCCGGTTCCTTGGCTGCCACCAGGGCGAAGGCCTCCAGCAGCTCGGTCACGCCCTTGTCCTCGACGAGCCGGCCGACGTACAGCCACTTCACCAGGTCCGGGGAGTACGGCGTACCGGGGCGCAGGCCGTCGAAGGGCACCACGTTGGGCACCACGCGCAGCTTGCCCGCGAACTCGGGGAACTCCGCCGCGATCTGGGCGCGCAGATGGTCGCTCACGCACAGGAAGGCGTCCGCGCGCTCCAGCACCTCCCGGTAGAGGGCGCGGGCCGCGGCCTGCTTGAAGACCTCGTCGAGGAAGCTGGAGTGCTCGGTCACCACGATGCGCGCGTCCGGCTGGGCCAGCCGCAGGGCGAGCACACCGCCGTAGATGCCGGTGTGGGCGTGCACGACGGGCGCCTGGATACGGCCCTTGGGCAGCGCCTTGCGCAGCATCGCCTCCTGGGCCTCGACCCAGGTCGCGTACTTCTTCCGGTGGATGATCGGCACCGGGACCCGCAGCAGGGTGCCCTCGGGGGTGTCGTACAGCGGGAACAGGCCGCGGTCCTTGAGCCGGGTGCGGACGATCTTGACGGCCTCGTTCAGCTCCGGGTCGGCCGCGCCCGACCAGTCCTGGGTGTGCAGCGTCAGGACGTTGTCGTACCAGTCCGCGACGGCGGCCGTCGACTGCTGGACGAAGGCGCCGGCGTAGGCGTGGTTCGGGGAGGGGTACCAGGGCGTGAGCACCGCGAGGTCGGCGGGACCGGCGGTGCGCTTGCCGTTGTCGTGCGGTTCGAGCCGGAGGGCGAGCTGCGGGTTGCGCTGGTGGGCGGCCCACGCGACGGGCAGCGCCTGGGCGTCGCCGGCGACGATCGTGTCCACGGAGGACAGCGGGCCGGAGGAGGACAGGACGGCCTTGCGCGCGGCCTTCTGCACCGAGCCGTGGCGGTCCGGGGCCAGCCGTGTCACCTCGACGCCGTCGAGTGCCGCGAGACCGTCGGCGACGCCCTTCCAGGCCTCGGTGTCGGCGATCATCAGCACCACCCGTGCCCCGGCCGCCGCCAGCTCCTCGACATGGGTGCGTGCCGCCCGTATCCGGTATTCGCCGAATGCGAGGTAGAGCACCTGGCTGTTCATCCGTATCCCTTCACACACTGGTCTGTCCTGCCGCGCGAGCTCCGGCGTGCGGCGAGCCTATCGTTCGGTCAGGACGCCGTCGGCCTCGTCGTAGAGCGCACCGGTCCGCGGGCACTCCCACACGCCCGGCTCGCCGTCCCGCTCGGTCAGCCGCACCCCGGCCCGCCCGACCCAGCCGAGGCGCTTGGCGGGCACGCCGGCGACCAGTGCGAAGTCGGGTACGTCACGGGTGACGACCGCGCCGGCCGCCACCAGGGCCCAGCGGCCGACGGAGACGGGGGCGACGCACACCGAGCGGGCGCCGAGCGAGGCGCCCTCGGCGACCGTCACCCCGACCGCCTCCCAGTCGCCGCCGCGCTTCTGCTTGCCCTCGGGATCGACCGAGCGCGGGTACTGGTCGTTGGTGAGCACCGCGGCGGGGCCGACGAAGACACCGTCGCCGAGCCGGGCGGGCTCGTAGACCAGGGCGTAGTTCTGCAGCTTGACGTTGTCGCCGATGACCACCCCGGTGCCCACGTAGGCGCCGCGGCCGACCACGCAGCCGGTGCCCAGCACGGCCTGCTCGCGGATCTGTGCCAGCTCCCAGACGCTGCTGCCGGCGCCGATCTCGGCGGTCTCGTCGACCTGGGCGGTGGGCTGAACCCTGTAGTTCACTGTGAGGCGCCTTCCGGTACGGGGATGCTCGAAAAGCATACGATCGGCGAACAACAGGAGACGCTCACAGGTGGTCTGCCTTGCTACAGGGTTATCGCCGGTGAGAGCATCGAGTGTTCCCTCGTCGCACCGGGTAGGTTTTTCCGTTGTCGCAGCACACCGCCACACCCCGTACCACCGCAGTGATCCTCGCCGGTGGCACCGGTCAAAGGGTCGGGCTCTCGATACCCAAGCAGCTGCTCAAGATCGCGGGCAAATCCGTGATCGAGCACACGCTCGCGGTCTTCGAGCAGGCGGACTGCATCGACGACGTCCTGGTGCTGATGGCGCCCGGCTACGTGCCCGACGTGCAGAAGATCGTCGCCAAGGCGGGCCTGGGCAAGGTGACCCGGATCATGGAGGGCGGGACCACCCGCAACGAGACCACCGAGATCGCCATCCAGGTGCTCGGCGCCGACCTCGCCGAGGGCGAGGACCGCAACCTGCTCTTCCACGACGCCGTCCGCCCGCTGCTGTCGCAGCGCATCATCGCCGACTGCGTGGCCGCCCTGGACCGCTACCAGGCCGTGGACGTGGCCATCCCGTCCGCCGACACGATCATCGTGACGCGCACCCACGGCGAGGACGGCGAGTTCATCACCGACATCCCGGACCGCTCCCGGCTGCGCCGCGGCCAGACACCGCAGGCCTTCAAGCTGTCGACGATCCGCCGCGCGTACGAGATCGCCGGGAACGACCCGAACTTCCAGGCCACCGACGACTGCTCGGTGGTGCTGCGCTACCTGCCGGACGTGCCGATCCACGTCGTCGCGGGTGACGAGTACAACATGAAGGTCACCCAGCCCGTCGACGTCTTCATCGCCGACAAGCTCTTCCAGCTCGCCTCCACCGCCGCCCCGCACCCCGCCGACGCGGAGGCCTACCGGGCCGCGCTCACCGGCCGCACGATGGTCGTCTTCGGCGGCTCGTACGGCATCGGCGGCGACCTCGCGCGGATCGCCGAGGAGCACGGCGCCACCGTGTACGCGCTGGGCCGCTCCACCACCGGCACCCACGTCGAGGACCCGCGGCAGGTCGAGGAGGCGCTCGCCCGCGCCTACCAGGAGACCGGGCGGATCGACTACGTGGTGAACACCGCGGGCGTGCTGCGCATCGGCCGGCTCGCCGAGACGGACGGCTCGGTCGTCGAGGAGGCGCTGCGCGTCAACTACCTCGGCCCGGTGCTGATCGCCCGCGCCGCGCACAAGTACCTCGCCGAGACCGGCGGCCAGCTGCTGCTCTACACCTCCAGCAGCTACACCAGGGGACGGGCCGACTACAGCCTGTACTCCTCGACCAAGGCCGCGATGGTCAACCTCACCCAGGCGCTGTCCGACGAGTGGGCCGCCGACGGTATCCGCGTCAACTGCGTCAACCCCGAACGCACCGCCACCCCCATGCGCACCAAGGCCTTCGGCCAGGAGCCCGAGGGCAGCCTGCTGTCCTCCGAGGCCGTCGCCAAAACCTCGCTGGACGTCCTGCTGTCGGCCATGACCGGGCACGTCATCGACGTGCGCCAGCAGGACCCGACCCGGGGCAACGGGGCGGTGTCCGGCTTCGAGGCCGCCCTCGCCCGCACCCTGGCCGACAGCGACGACACCGAGGCCGCGCGCACCTGACGGGCCCGCACCGCCTCACCACGAGCGGCAGCAGGGGGTACTGCCGCCCGCCAGAACCGCAGCACATTGTGACACTGAGGAACCGAGGAGCACTCACCCCGTGATCTCGAAGGCCATCCGCGTAGCCCGCGTCGGCTCCCGCACCGAACTGGCTGCGGCGGCGCTGATGCTGGTCAGCTACCCCTGCCTGCTGGTGGCCGCGCTGCTGCCGTCGGCCGCGTTCTTCGCGGTCGCGACCGCCGTCGGCTACCTCGCCGACTGGTCGCTGCACCAGCGCCGCAGCTACCTGGTCGACCGGCTGGCGCTGCTCGGCGTCGGGCTGCCCGCGCGCTTCCTGGTCCGCGAGCTGACCGTCCTGCTGCTGCTGGCCCGCCTCGGCCTGGGCGGCACCGCGGTCTTCGCCACCGCCGTCGTGGTCTTCGTCGTCTTCTACGGGCTCCAGGCCCCGCACGGCGCGCTCCTCACGCTCATCGGCAACCGCCGCAGGCTGCCGTTCGAGACCCGCAACATCGACCTGAGCCGGCTGCGCATCCCGGACGCCCCGCCGTCCTGGCTGGTCGGCCGCGGGCAGGAGAAGATGCTGCACCTGGACGTCTTCGCGATGGCCGGGCTGCTGGTCTACGCCCACGGCGAGGCCGCCGCGTACGGCTGGACCGGCCTCGCCCTGACCGTCGGCATCGCGCTGCTGTACGTGCTGCTGGTCGCGCCCTACCTGCTGCTCCGGCGGCGGCTGCCGGCCGGCCGGCCGAAGGCGCTGGCGTTCATCGACACCTGGCTGCGCGAGTACCGGCCCACCACGGTGCTGTACTTCTCCGGGTCGCCGGACTCCGCGTACCAGGTCAACATGTGGCTGACGACGATGGAGCAGCTCAGGGAGCGCCCGCTGGTCATCCTCCGCGAGGAGGTCATCCTGGCCAAGCTCGCCCCGACCGACCTGCCGGTGCTGTGCGTGCCGGGGGCCGTGCACCTGATGAACATGGACCTGTCCAGCGTGCGGGTCGCGCTCTACCCGGCGAACGTCGGCAAGAACATCCACCTGCTGCGGGTCCCGACCATCAAGCACGTCTTCGTCGGCCACGGCGACAGCGACAAGATCGCCAGCGTCAACCCCTTCAGCAAGGTCTACGACGAGGTGTGGACCGCCGGCCGGGCCGGCCGCGACCGCTACGCGCTCGCCGAGGTCGGGGTGCGCGACGAGGACATCGTCGAGGTCGGCCGCCCGCAGCTGGACCCGATCCGCACCTGGGACGGCGCCGCCCCCGACGGCATCCCCACCGTGCTCTACGCCCCCACCTGGGAGGGCTGGACCGACGACCCCGGCAACACCTCGCTGATCCTGGCCGGTGCGAACATCGTCCGCGGCCTGCTGGAGTCCGAGCCGCCGGTGCGCGTGCTGTACAAGCCGCACCCCTTCACCGGGACCGTCGACAAGCGCGCCAAGGCCGCCCACCAGAAGATCACCGCCCTGGTCGAGAAGGCCGCCGCCGCCCGCCGCTCCGACCCCGCGTGGGCCGCGCGCACCGCGGGGGGAGCCGACGCGCGGGCCGCCGCCCGCGCCGAGGTCGCCCGGCTCGACGCGGAGATCGCCGCGCTCACCGCGGGCCCCGGCGCGGACGGGGACGACCCGGCCGTCGCCTCGCGGGACGCGCTGACCGACCCGGCCGCGGGCGAGCGGCTGGCCCGGCTGCGGGTGGAGCGCGACACCGCGTACTGGGCGTCGATCGCACCGTGGGAGCACACCGTCGTCACCGGCCCGGCGCCGCACCTGTACGACTGCTTCAACCAGGCCGACGCGATGGTCTCGGACATCTCCAGCGTCGTGTCGGACTTCGTCGCGACCGGCAAGCCGTACGCGATCACCGACTCGGCCGGGCTCGGCGAGCAGGAGTTCATGCGGCAGAACACCGCCGCGCGCGCCGCGCTGATCCTCGACAACAGCGCCGCCCGGGTGGGCGAGCTGGTCGCCGCCGTCGTCCGCCCCGAGAACGACCCGCTCGCCGCGGCCCGCCGCGAGATACGCGCCTACCTGCTCGGCCCGGACGAGCCCGCCTCGATCGAGCGCTTCGGCGAGGCCGCGCGCGAGCTGGCCGGCCGCGCCGAGAGCCGTATCGCCCGGCTGGCGGCCCTGCAGATCGACCTCACCCCCGAGAACGACGAGGCGTCGCCCGCGGAAGGCCCGGAAGGTCCCGATGGTCCGGAGGGGGTGGCGGACGCCGAACAGGCCCGCGAGGAGGCCGGCGCGGCCTGACAGCGGGTCAGCCCGCACGGGCCCGGCGGCGGGCGTTCCGCCGCCGGGTCGCTATGCTCGTGCCGAGGCCACCGGAAGTTCGGTCGGCCGACCACCGCCGTTCCCTTGACAAGGACGAGCAACGTGAAGGCACTTGTGCTCGCGGGAGGCGCCGGGACGCGTCTGCGGCCGATCACCCACACCTCGGCGAAGCAACTCGTACCGGTCGCCAACAAACCGGTCCTCTTCTACGGCCTGGAGTCCATCGCGGCCGCCGGGATCACCGACGTCGGGATCATCGTCGGGGACACCGCCGACGAGATCCGCGCGGCGGTCGGCGACGGCTCCGCGCTCGGCCTGGAGATCACCTACATCCGCCAGGAGGCCCCGCTGGGCCTGGCGCACGCGGTGCTGATCGCCCGCGAGTTCCTCGGCGACGCGGACTTCGTGATGTACCTCGGCGACAACTTCATCGTCGGCGGCATCACCGCCCTGGTCGACAACTTCCGCGCCGAGCGCCCGGACGCCCAGATCCTGCTCACGAAGGTCTCCGACCCGCGGGCCTTCGGCGTCGCCGAGCTGGGCCCGGACGGACGCGTGCGCACCCTGGAGGAGAAGCCGGACGTCCCGCGCAGCGACCTCGCGCTCGTCGGCGTCTACCTCTTCACGCCAGCCGTGCACGAGGCGGTGCGCGCGATCCGGCCGTCCCGGCGCGGCGAGCTGGAGATCACCCACGCGATCCAGTGGCTCGTCGAGCAGGGGCGGGACGTCCGCTCCACCACGATCTCCGGCTACTGGAAGGACACCGGCAACGTCACCGACATGCTGGAGGTCAACCGCTCGGTGCTGGAGACCGTGGAGCCGTGCTGCGAGGGCGAGGTCGACCCGGAGAGCGAGATCATCGGCCGGGTCAGGATCGAGGCCGGTGCCAAGGTCGCCGGCAGCCGGATCGTCGGCCCCGCGGTGATCGGCCCCGGCACCCTCATCGAGGGCTCCTACGTCGGCCCCTTCACCTCGGTGGCCGGCGGCTGCGTCATCCGGGACAGCGAGATCGAGTACAGCATCGTGCTGCGCGACTCCTCGGTGTGCGGGGTGGGCCGCGTCGAGGCCTCGCTCATCGGCCGCAACGTCGAGGTGACCCCGGCCCCCCGCCATCCGTCCGCGCACCGGCTGGTGCTGGGCGACCACAGCAAGGTGCAGATCTCCTCATGACCGACCGCGTCCTGGTCACCGGCGGCGCCGGCTTCATCGGCTCGCACTACGTGCGCACCCTGCTGGGCCCCGGCGGCCCCGCCGGAGGCCGCGACGTCGAGGTGACCGTCCTCGACAAGCTCACCTACGCGGGCAACCCCGCGAACCTCGACCCGGTGCGCGACCACCCCGGCTTCCGCTTCGTCGAGGGCGACATCTGCGACGCGGAGCTGGCCGCGCGGCTGGTCGAAGACCACGACCAGGTCGTGCACTTCGCCGCCGAGTCGCACGTGGACCGCTCCATCCTGGGCGCGGCCGACTTCGTCCGCACCAATGTGCTGGGCACCCAGACGCTGCTGGACGCCGCGCTGCGCACGGGCCTGCGCACCTTCGTGCACATCTCCACCGACGAGGTGTACGGCTCGATCGACGAGGGCTCCTGGCCCGAGACCGACCCGCTGCGGCCCAACTCGCCCTACTCGGCGTCCAAGGCCGCCTCCGACCTGCTGGCGCTGTCCTACCACCGCACCCACGGCCTGGACGTACGGGTGACGCGCTGCTCCAACAACTACGGGCACCACCACTTCCCCGAGAAGGTCGTCCCGCTGTTCATCACCAACCTGCTGGACGGCCTCCCGGTGCCGCTCTACGGCGACGGCGGCAACGTCCGCGACTGGCTGCACATCGACGACCACGTCCAGGGCATCGACCTGGTGCGCACCGGCGGCCGCCCCGGCGAGGTCTACAACATCGGCGGCGGCACCGAGCTGTCCAACAAGGAGCTGACCGCCCTGCTGCTGGAGGCGTGCGGCGCGGGCTGGGACAGCGTCGAGCACGTCACCGACCGCAAGGGCCACGACCGCCGCTACTCCGTGGACTGCACCAAGATCCGCACGGAACTCGGCTACCGCCCCACGAAGGACTTCACCGAGGGCCTCGCCGAGACCGTCCGCTGGTACCGCGACAACCGCGCGTGGTGGGAGCCGCTCAAGGCACGGGCCGCCCTGTGAGCGACGCAGGGGGTTCCCGGTGGCTGGTCACCGGGGCCGGGGGCATGCTCGGGCAGGACGTGCTGGGGCGGCTGCGGGCCGAGCCGGGGGTCGAGGCGGTCGGGCTGGGGCGCGCGGCGCTCGACGTCACCGACGCCGCCGCCGTACGCGCCGCGCTGGACGCGCACCGTCCCGACGTCGTCGTCAACTGCGCGGGCTGGACGGCCGTGGACGACGCCGAGACGCACGAGGCCGACGCCCTGCGGGCCAACGGCGACGGGCCCGCGCGGCTCGCCGAGGCGTGCGCCGGCGCCGGGGCCCGGCTGCTGCACCTGTCCACCGACTACGTCTTCCCCGGCGACGCCGCCACCCCCTACGCCGAGGACGCCGCCCCCGGGCCGCGCAGCGCGTACGGCCGCGGCAAGCTCGCGGGGGAGCGCGCGGTGCTCGCCGCCGCCCCGGACACCGGTTACGTCGTCCGCACCGCGTGGCTCTACGGCGCGGGCGGCGCGAACTTCGTCCGGACGATGATCCGGCTGGAGCGCGGCCACCCCACCGTCGATGTCGTCGACGACCAGCGCGGCCAGCCCACCTGGACCGCCGACCTCGCCGACCGGCTCGTCCGGCTCGGTTCCGCCGCGCTCGCCGGGACCGCCCCCGCGGGCGTCTACCACGGCACCAGCGGCGGCGAGACGACCTGGTACGGCCTGGCCCGCGAGGTCTTCCGGCTGCTCGGCGCCGACCCCGACCGGGTGCGGCCCACCACGACCGCCGCCTTCCCGCGCCCCGCGCCCCGGCCCGCGTACAGCGTGCTCGGCCACGACCGCTGGCGGGCGGCGGGCCTGGAGCCGATCCGCGACTGGCGGGCCGCGCTGGCCGACGCCTTCGGCACACTGCGGGCGGCCGCCGATGACTGACGGGGCGGGAACGGAGACGGAGACCGGGACCGAGGCCGGGGCGGGCAGCGGCACCCGGACGCGGACCGCGGCGCGGACCTCGCCCGCGCGGCTGGTGCGCGGCGCGGTCGCGATGCTGCCGCCGGGCACCGCGCTGGTCGGCGCGGGCACCGCGGTGCTGGGGCTGGCCGGATACGTGCAGCTCGCGGTCGCCGGGCACGTGCTCAGCTCGGACCGGATGGCCGGGCTGAGCGTGCTGTGGACGCTGGTCTTCTCCGTGGGGCTCGGGCTGTTCTTCCCGGTCGAGCAGGAGATCACCCGGCTGGTCGCGGCGCGTGTCGTGGTCGGCGGACGGGTCGCGCCGGTGCTGCGCCGCGGGCTCGCCACCTCGCTGCTGCTGCTCGCGGTGGTGTGCGCGCTGTCCGCCGCGGTGGCCAGGCCGCTCGCCGACCGGCTCTTCGACGGCGACCTTGCGCTGGTCGGCGCGCTGTGCGCGGCCTTCGCCGGGCTGTCGGTGGCGCACGTCACCCGCGGGGTGCTGGCCGGGGCGGGCCGCTTCCGCGCGTACGGCTTCCAGCTCGCGCTGGACGGCTCGCTGCGGGTCGTGCTGTCGGTGGTGCTCGCGCTCGCGCACGTGCGGACGGTGCTGCCGTACGCCGCGATACTGGCGCTGCCGACGCTGGTGTCGGTGCTGGTCACGAGCCCCACGGTGATACGGGCCGCGGGCTCGTGGACGGGCGGCGAGCGGCTGCCGTGGCGCGCGCTCGCCACCGGCCTGGCCGCGCTCGTCCCGTCCACGCTGCTGGCGCAGGCGCTCGTCAACGCGTCCGTGGTGAGCGCCAAACTGCTGAGCGCCGCGGACACCGCGTTCATCACCGCGCTGCTGTCGGCCGTGGTGCTCGCGCGGGTGCCGCTGTTCGTCTTCGGTTCGCTCCAGGCCTCGCTGCTGCGCGGGCTGTCCTCCGCGGTGGCCGCGGGGGACCGGGCGACGTTCCGTCAACTGCTGTTGCGCACGACGGCGTTCACCTTGCTGCTGGGCGGCTCGGGCGGACTGGTCGCGGTCGTCGCCGGACCGTGGCTGGTGCCGCGGCTGTTCGGCTCGCCGCATCTGCTGGGTGCGGCCGACTTCGCGTGGCTGTCCGGCGGCACGCTGCTCTACATGCTGGCCTCCGTGCACGGCCAGGTGCTCCAGACGATGGGCGGCCACCGGCGCCAACTCGCCGCGTGGGCCTGCGGGATCGCCGCGCTGCTCGTCGTGACGGCGGCCCCGTTCGCGGTGCGCGACCGGGTCGAGATCGCGTACGCCGTTGGCGCGGCGGTCACCGAGGCGCTACTTGCCGGGATGGCGTACGTCACTTGGAGGCAACCAGAAGCGGGACTTCTCCGTCAGACGAAGTGAGGCGCTCGCGCGGGGGGTGAACCGACGTGCGCGCCGGGCCGGTTTCTGTGCGGGAGCAACACGAGAGGCTGCGGCATGACGGCAACTGTCACCACGCCGTTGTTAGCGGGGGAGCGCGTCGAGGACGTCTGGCTCGTGACCCCGGTCTTCAACGAGGCCCAGGTCATCGGGGACGTGGTCGCCGAGGCGCGACGCACCTTCCCGCACGTCGTCTGCGTCGACGACGGCAGCACCGACGGCTCCGCACTGCGGATAGCCGAGGCCGGCGCCCACCTGGTGCGACACCCCGTCAACCTGGGCCAGGGCGCGGCCCTCCAGACCGGCATCGAGTACGCGCTCGCGCAGCCCGGTGCCCGCTACTTCGTCACCTTCGACGCCGACGGCCAGCACCGTGTCGAGGACGCCCTCGCGATGGTCGCGCTGGCCCGCGAGAGCGGCGCCGACGCCGTCCTCGGCTCCCGCTTCCTGCGCGGTGAGGGCGAGGTGCCCCGGCTCAAGCGCATCGTGCTGCGCACCGCCGCGGCCGTCAGCCCCACCGCGCGCAGGCTGCGGCTGTCCGACGCGCACAACGGGCTGCGGGTCTTCAACCGCGAGGCGGCCACCCGGCTGGACATCACCATGAACGGCATGGCGCACGCCTCGGAGATCACCGGCTTCCTCGCCCGGTCCGGACTGCGGGTCGTCGAGGCCCCGGTCGACATCCGGTACACCGACTACTCGCGGGCGAAGGGCCAGTCGCTGCTCAACGGCGTCAACATCCTCTTCGACCTGTCCCTGAACCGCCGGAGAAACTGACCGTGCTCATCCAGCTGGTCCTGATCGGCGCCGTCGTCGTCATGCTGGTGCTCTTCGCGCGCCGCTGGCACACCGCGGGCGTCCGCGCCTGGAAGCGCCTGGCCTTCCTGGCGTTCTGCCTCATCAACGCCTACGCGGTGATCCGGCCGCAGGACACCACGCGCGCCGCGCACCTGCTCGGCGTCGGACGCGGCACCGACCTCGTCCTGTACTTCCTCGTCGTCGGCGTCACCGGGCTCGCCCTCAACACCTACCTGCGCTTCCGCGCCCTGGAGCAGCGGCTCACCGAACTCGCCCGCGACCAGGCCCTGCGCAGCGCGCACCGCCCGGACGACGCCGCGTACGTACCGGCCGGCGCCCCGCCCGCACCGCACACCCCCGAAGGGACCGCCCCCGGTGACGACGATTGACATCATGCTGCCGTACTACGGCGACCCGGAGCTGATGCGGCAGGCGGTGCGCAGCGTGCAGGCGCAGACCGACCCGCACTGGCGGCTCACGGTCGTCGACGACGGCAGCGAGCCCGGCGTGCCCGAGTGGTTCGCCGCGCTCGGCGATCCCCGGGTCCGCTATCTGCGCAACCCCGTCAACCTCGGCATCACCGGGAACTTCCGCCGCTGCGTCGATCTCGTCGAGCACGACCTCGCGGTGCTCATGGGCTGCGACGACCTGATGTGGCCCAGCTACGTGGCCGTGCAGCGGGCGGCGGCCGAGGCGATGCCGGGCGCCGCGATGTACCAGCCGGGCGTGCGGGTCGTGGACGGCGCGGGCGAACCGGTACGCACCCTGGTGGACGCGGCGAAGAAGCGCATCGGCCCGCCCGCCCGCACCGAGCGCGCCCGGCAGTCCGGCGAGGCGCTCGCGGCGAGCCTGCTGCGCGGCAACTGGCTCTACTTCCCGGCGATGTGCTGGCGCTCGCGCACCCTCAAGGAGGTCAGCTTCCGGGAGGACCTGACCGTCGTCCAGGACCTCGCCCTGGTCATGGAGCTGCTGCTGCGCGGCGAGGAACTGGTCACCGACCCGGAGGTCTGCTTCGACTACCGGCGGCACGCGCTGAGCGAGTCGTCCGTCCAGGCCTTCTCCGGCACCCGCTTCGCCGAGATCCGCCGCTACCTGCTGGGCGTCGCCGCCGACTGCGACGCCGCGGGCTGGCACCGCGCCGCACGCGTCGCCCGGCGCCATGTGACGACCCGGCTGCACGCCCTGACGATGGTGCCGCGCGCCCTGCGGCACGGCCGCTTCGGCGCCGCGCGCAGCCTGACCGGGCACGCCTTCGCCCCCGTGCGACGCGGCCCGGCCCGTCCGGCCCCGCTCGGCGGGGCGGTTCCGCCCGAGCCCGTCGGCGCGGCGTCCGGCGCCTCCGGTCCGTCCACCCCGTCCTCGTCCTCCTCCGCCTCATGACCGCACCCGCCCTGCGTCGGCTGGCCGCGCCGCTGCGCCGCGTACCGCCCCGGCTGCGGATCGCCGCCGCCGTCTACGCCGGCTGCCAGGTGGTGCTCCTGCTGTGGTGGGCCGCCTTCTACCCCGCCAGGACCAGCGCGGACAGTGTCACGTACACCTACGAGGTGACCGACGGGCCCTGGCGCTCGGACCACTCCGTCGCCTACGACGCCCTGGAGTGGCTGTCGCTGCACCTCAGCGGCGGCGTCGCGGCCCTGACGCTGCTCCAGACGGTGGCCACCGCCGCCGCCCTCGGCTACGTCTGCCACTGCCTGCGCGCGCTCGGCGTACGCGGCCGGTGGAGCGCGCCCGCCGCACTGCTCGTGGTGCTGCTGCCCTCCAGCGGCACCTTCGTGGTCTACGTGTGGAAGGACGTCGCCTTCGCGGTGGCCACCCTGGTCGCCTTCGGCGCGCTCGTCTCGCTGACCGCCCGCCGGCTGCACACGGACGGCCCGCTGCCCGCGGACCGGGGCCTGCGCCGCGACACCCTGGTGCTCGCCGCGGGCTTCCTCGGCATCGGCCTGTTCCGCAACAACGGCTTCCCGGTGCTGCTGTGCGCCGGGGTGCTGCTCGTGCTGCTGCTGCGCGGCATGCGCCGCCGGATGGCGCTGGCCGCCGCCGTACCGCTGGTGATCACACTGCTGCTCAACGGGGTCGTCTACTCCGCGCTCGGTGTGCAGAAGCCGCGCCCGGACGAGGCGTACGCCTTCAACTACGCCGACATCGGCGTCGCGTACGGCGAGCGCCCGGACACCTTCACCCCCGCCGACCTGGCCCTCATGAGGCAGGTCGCGCCGCTGTCGCACTGGTCGGGACCGGGCGCCGACTGCCACGAGGCCGACGCGCTGATGCGCAAGCCGATGAACCGCCTCAAGGCCGGGCAGCTCAACGACCAGCTGATGGACCTGTGGTTCCGCATCCTCAAACGCACCCCGGGGCTCGTCGTGCACGCCAGGCTGTGCCGCGCGGACATCGCCTGGAAGCCCTTCGGCACCCACACCGGCCTCTACTCGCCCTCCTCGCGCGCGGCCCTCGACAAGTGGCACGCCGCCCGGCACGACTCCGCGCGCAGCGTCCCGTACGGCGACTCCCTCTACCCGCGCCCGCTGTCGTACAAGCTGAACCACCTGGCCACCGACCTGCTCCGGCGCAGCGAGCGGCACTACGTCCAGCCCGCCGTGTGGCGCGGGGTGAACTGGACGTACCTGGGCTACCTGATCGTGCTGCTGGCGGTGGTACGGCGGCGGCGCCCGGTGCTGCTCGCGCTCGCCGCGCTGCCGGTCGGCCTCCAGCTCACCGTGCTGGTCGCGAACCCGTCACCGCTGTGGCGGTACATGTCCGCGTCGCTGATCCTCGGGGTGCTGACGCTGCCCGTCGCCGCCCTGGCCCTCGCACCGCGCCCCGGGCGCGACGCCGGGCCGGACGGCGAACCGCCCGGTCAGCCCGCGGCGGCACCGGCCGAGGCGACCGCGGCGCGCAGCTCCTCGACGTAGGAGCGGCACGCCGCGTACGACGGCAGCAGCCCCTGCTCCCGCGCCTGCGCGAGGGTGGGGGCCGCCGCGTCCTTCTCCGACAGCAGCGGCGGCACGTCCTGCGGCCACTCGATGCCGAGCGCCGGATCCAGCGGGTCGATGCCGTGCTCCCGGCTCGGGGCGTAGCCCTCCGAGCACAGGTACACCACGGTGGCGTCGTCGGTGAGCGCCATGAACGCGTGGCCCAGGCCCTCCGACAGGTAGACCGCGCGGTGCTCCACGTCGTCCAGCCGCACCGCCTCCCAGCGGCCGAAGTCCGGCGAGCCGGTGCGGATGTCCACGACCACGTCCAGCACCGCGCCGCGCACGCACTTCACGTACTTCGCCTGCCCGGGCGGCACGTCGGCGAAGTGCAGGCCGCGCAGCGTGCCGCGCGCCGACACCGAGCAGTTGGCCTGCGCCAGCCGCAGCCGGTGGCCCGCGGAGGCGAGGAAATCGCCCTCGGTGAACCACTCGTGAAAGCTTCCCCGCACATCCTGGAAGACCTTCGGCTCGTGCACCCAGGCACCGGGGACGGCAAGCTCCCGCATGAGTTCTCCTCTGGTGGCCGCGCTGCCGCGCGTGTCGGGCCCGGCACGGCCCGTGAGCCATCGTAGATCCCACAACGGCCCCTTCCGCGTCTCGCCGTCCGAGACGATGCGGGGCTCCCGGCGGTTTCGGGCCACACTGGGGGCGGCGGAACGGTCGACCCGAGGGACGGACGCAGGTGACGACGGCGGCACGGCAGGACGTGGTGCAGGCCCGCAGAGTCGTGGTGAAGGTCGGCTCGTCCTCGCTGACCACGGCATCCGGCGGGCTGGACGCCGACCGGGTCGACGCGCTCGTGGACGTCCTGGCCAAGGCCCGCGAGGAGCGCGAGGTCGTCCTCGTGTCCTCCGGCGCCATCGCCGCCGGGCTCGCCCCCCTCGGCCTGCCCCGCCGCCCGCGCGACCTCGCCCGGCAGCAGGCCGCCGCCAGCGTCGGCCAGGGCCTGCTCGTCGCCCGCTACACCGCCTCCTTCGCCCGCTACGGCATCCGGGTCGGCCAGGTGCTGCTGACCTCGGACGACGTCAGCCGCCGCACCCACTACCGCAACGCCTACCGCACCCTGGACCAGCTGCTCGCGATGGGCGCGCTGCCCGTCGTCAACGAGAACGACACCGTCGCCACCGACGAGATCCGCTTCGGCGACAACGACCGGCTCGCCGCCCTCGTCGCCCACCTTGTACGCGCCGACCTGCTGGTGCTGCTCTCCGACGTCGACGGCCTCTACGACGGCGACCCGCGCACCCCCGGCACCTCCCTCGTCGGCGAGGTCCGCGGCCCCGCCGACCTGGAAGGCATCTCCATCGGCAGCGCCGGCCGCTCCGGCGTCGGCACCGGCGGCATGGTCACCAAGGTCGAGGCCGCCGCCATCGCGACCGGCGCGGGCGTCCCCGTCGTCCTCACCTCCGCCGTGCACGCC
The DNA here is from genome assembly GCF_044332905.1 of Streptomyces sp. NPDC021224. Lineage (NCBI taxonomy): Bacteria > Bacillati > Actinomycetota > Actinomycetes > Kitasatosporales > Streptomycetaceae > Streptomyces > Streptomyces sp. NPDC021224. Next base: position 378,129 of record NZ_JBIRPW010000005.1, read on the forward strand.
GCCGACGCCCTCGCCGGACGCCCCACCGGCACCCACTTCCACCGCACCGGCAAGCGCTCCGCCGACCGGCTGCTGTGGCTCGCCCACGCCTCCGCCCCGCGCGGCTCGCTGCGGCTGGACGCCGGGGCCGTCCGGGCGGTCACCCAGCGGCACAGCTCACTGCTGCCCGCCGGGCTCACCGGCGTCGAGGGCGACTTCGCCGCCGGCGACCCCGTCGACCTGGTGGACGAGTCCGGCGCCGCCGTCGCCCGCGGGCTGGTCAACTACGACGCCCGCGAGCTGCCCCGGCTGCTCGGCCGCAGCACCCACGAGCTGGCCGCCGAACTCGGACCCGCCTACGAGCGGGAAGTCGTGCACCGCGATGACCTGGTACTGCTGCGCCGCCAGGGACACACGAGCTGATCTCGTCCGGGGCTTCTTGCCGAAAACGCCCCCGCGCCCTGCCGGAGCCTGGTCAACTTTGATGAGGATGCGATGCGCAGGTACGTCCCTGCCGCCGCTCCCGTCGCACCGGCGGGACCGGCCGCGGTGGGCGCAACCCACAGGGAGGCCGCCGGTGAAACGAGGGCGCCCAGGGCAACTGACCAGGACGTCGACGGAGCGAGCGCTGGTCAGCGTCGACCGCGCGGCACCGGACGCCCACGTCGTGCCGCACCAGGCCCGTCCGCAGGAGCGGGCCGCCGCCCGGCTGTGGCACGTCACGCTCAGCGTCGCGGGACCCCACACCCCCCTGCCCGAGCTGCGGCGCGCCCTCGAACAGCTCGCGAACGACCACCCCTTCCTGCTGACCAGCCGCTACGCACCCGACCACGCGGAGATCCGCTACTGGGAGGAAGCGCGCGACGTCCACGACGCGGCCGCGCTGGCGCTCCGGCTCTGGGGCGAACACCGCTCCTCGGCGAAGCTGCCCCCCTGGGAAACGGTGGGTCTCGAGGTCATCGACCGGGTGACCTACCACCAACGCATCGCCGCCGGCGCGGTGCCTTCCCCCATCCCGGCGGGCGTCCACCCCTTCTGACCTCCCCCCGCGGGAAGCGCACGGCTGCGCTGCGGGGCACCCGTTTTTCGGGGTGCGCGTGCCGCGCCGGGGACCCGATTTTTTAGGGGCGCAGGGAACTGCGCGCTCAGCCACCCACGTGGCGCGGGTCGTCACCGGCCGAAAGGGGCAGTTCGGTCCGCTCCGGACCACCGGCCGGTGGTGGGCTGAGCACGCAGTTCCCCGCGCCCCTAAAACGCTCGCCCTGCGCGGCAAGCGCGGCCCGAAAACGGTTGCCCCGCGCGGCAAGCGCGAGCCAGGAACGGGTGCCCGGCGGGGCAGGGGAGCGTCCCAGCGGATGGGCAGCGGGGGCGCGAGGCCCCACGGATTCAGTACCCTGCACGCATGGATGCGCTGACGTCAGGCGAAGAGTCCCCCGTCATCCGCGCGGCAACCCGCGCGAAGGCCGCCGCCGCGGAACTCGCCCCGCTGCCGCGCGCGGCGAAGGACGCCGCCCTGCTGGCGATCAGCGCCGCCCTCCGCGCGAGGGCCACCGACATCGTGGCGGCCAACGCCGACGACGTGGCCCGCGCAGCAGACGCGGGGACGAGTCCGGCGATCATCGACCGGCTGACCCTCACGGCGGAGCGCGTGGAGGCGATCGCCGCGGACGTCGACCATGTGGCGGGCCTGCCCGACCCGGTCGGCGAGGTGCTGCGCGGCTCGACGCTGCCGAACGGCCTGGAACTGCGCCAGGTCCGCGTCCCTCTCGGCGTGGTCGGCATCATCTACGAGGCCCGGCCGAACGTCACCGTGGACGCCGCGGCCCTGTGCCTGAAGTCGGGCAACGCGGTGCTGCTGCGCGGCTCGTCCTCCGCGTACTCCTCGAACGCCGCGCTGGTCGAGGTGCTGCGGGAGGCCGTCGAGGGCGCGGGTCTGCCCGCGGACTCCGTCCAGCTCGTACCGGGCGAGTCGCGCGACTCCGTCACCGAGCTGATGCGGGCCCGCGGCCTGGTGGACGTGCTGATCCCGCGCGGCGGCGCGTCCCTCATCCGTACCGTCGTCGAGGGTTCGACCGTTCCGGTGATCGAGACGGGCACGGGCAACTGCCATGTGTACGTCGATGCCGAGGCCGACCTCGACATGGCCGTGGACATCCTGGTCAACTCCAAGGCGCAGCGTCCGAGCGTGTGCAACGCCGCCGAGACGCTGCTGGTGCACCGCGACATCGCGGACCGCTTCCTGCCGCGCGCGCTGGACGCGCTCGCCGACGCCGACGTCACCGTGCACGGCGACCCGCGGGTGCTGGCCGTCGCGGAGGAGTCCGGCAGCAAGGCCACCGTGGTGGCGGCGACCGCGGAGGACTGGGAGACGGAGTACCTGTCGTACGACATCGCCGCCGCCGTCGTGGAGTCGCTGGACGCCGCGGTCGCGCACATCCGGCGGTGGTCGTCGGGCCACACCGAGGCGATCGTGACGTCGTCGCAGCCCGCGGCCCGCCGCTTCACCCGGCTGGTCGACGCGGCCGCGGTGATGGTGAACGCCTCGACGCGTTTCACCGACGGCGGCCAGTTCGGCTTCGGCGCGGAGATCGGCATCTCCACCCAGAAGCTGCACGCGCGCGGCCCCATGGGCCTGCCGGAGCTGACGTCCACCAAGTACGTCGTCACCGGGGACGGCCACATCCGCTGACCTGCGGCGCCGCCCCGACCCGGGGGCACTGGGCCGTCCGGGTGCACAGCCGGCCCACAGGCGGCTCGGATTCCCCTGCCCAAAAGGCCAACTTCCGCATTACTCTGGACAGATGCCGGACGATGACGAGTTCGCCTCCGTAGTCCTCGACGAAGAATTCGTACGGTCTGCCCTGTTCCACGAGCCCACGGCCCAGGAACGGATGCTCGCCGTCGCCGAAGGTCCCGCTACTGCGCCCGGGTGGTCCGGGCGGCGCGGGTCCGGCCGCCATGACGTCCCCGAGCTGGACGACACGGCGGATCTTGCCCCCGATCCCCTCTATGCCGCGGGGCACCCCTACCGTGGCAGCAGCACGCGCTGGCACCGCCCGGTGGCCTGGGCTCTCGCCGTGGTCATGGGCATCGGAGTGGTCGCGCTGACCTTCGCCGCGGTCTACCGCGGAGCCGGTGCGGGCACCCGACGGCCGGCCGACGCGCCGCCGTCCAGCGGCAGTCAGGTGGGGCGGCAGAGCCTGCCGCCCGTCGTCGGCGCACCCGCGCCCTGATCCGATGTCAACTCGGCCGGTACGGGGGAGTTTATTCCCGCGTCGGCGGACATAACCTTGTGGTATGAGCGGGCCTGGAGACCCTCCTGAGGGCACGCCCGAGGGCGCCTCAGGAGGCGGTGAGGACGAATTCCGATCCGTCGTCTTCGACGAATCGTTCGTGAGGGCTGCCCGGATCCAGGAGTTCTCCGCCCGTGAGCGGCAGGACGAGGCCGGCCGTGCCGTCCGGGTACGCCACGCGCTGCCCGGCGGCCTGGCCCGCCAGGCGGTCGCCCTGGTGCTGCTGATCGTGCTGGCCTTCTCCTTCGCCGTGTACATGGGGGTGCGCCACCCCTACCACGCGCACGATCCGGCCTCCGGCACCGAGCTTCAGGTCACCGTGACCCCGCTGGTGCCCGACGGCCCGGTGCGCGCGGTGTCGCCCGACGCGCCCTTCGCGGGCACCCCCGCGGCCCGGCCCGACTTCCACAGCCGCGAGAAGGGCCTGGCGCTCCCGCAGGACGTGGAGGCGGTCGGCGACTTCGACGTGGACGACGTGACGGCCGGCTACGAGATCGTCCGGAGCTTCCTCGACGACTCCGGGCTCCAGGAGCAGACGGTCACCGGCGGTGACACCCGGGCCGTGCAGAAGCTGCTGGAGCCCGAGCAGCTCGACCTGTTCAACGGCAGCCTCAGCGCCCCGGTGGCGGACGGCGTGCACGAGGCCACCGGCTGGCTGGTGCGCTTCGACCCGGACCCGGGGGACCGCGTCGAGCTGGCGACCGACGACATCCGGGTGCGCGGCACCTATTCCGCGGACCTGACCACGGACGGGCGGCTGGAGGTCGTCGCCGACCACACCTACGTCTACGCCATCCGGGACGCCGCCGACCCCGACGGGCCGGTGTCGCTCTTCACCGTCCGGCGCCGGATGGCCTTCCACTTCACGCACGGCCAGCTGCGCGAGCACCGTCTGGAGGTCGTGCGCTCCGACGTCACGGCCGGGCCGCTCGCGTGCGCGGCGGAGGTGCAGAGCTACTTCCTGCCGATACTGGCCGGCCACAGCGCGCCCGACACCGTCAGCGGGGTGAACCCGTACGAGACGGCCGCCCCGCCCGGTGCCCGCTGCGCCCCGCTCACCGGGGTGGACCCGACGGAGGGCACGGGGGCCGATGCGAACCCGAGCACGACGGCCCCGAGCACGACGGCCCCGAGCGCGACGGCCCCCGCCGTCCTGGACACCGTGACCGCTACGGCAGCGGGCTCTCCGGCTGCCCGTCCTCAGGATCAGGACCGGATTCCGCTGTCCCCGAGTCCGCTGCTGACTCCTGCGGGCGTTCCGCGGTCGCCTGCGAGCCGGAGCCTGTGAAGCGGTCGCGGAGCCGGCCGCCGACGTCGGTCGCCCCGTTGGTGATGTCGCGTATCAGGCCCATCAGCGGGTCCTTGCTGCGCTTCATCGAGTCGGAGTAGTGCGTCGCGGTGTCGCGGAAGGCGTCGGAGACCGAGGCGTCCTTGTCCTGCGTGCGCTTGGGGTAGTGGCCGTCCATCAGCCGCTGGTACTCGCGGGTGGCGGCCCAGCGGCGCAGCTCGGAGGCCCGGATGGTGGTGAAGGGGTGGCTGCGCGGCAGCACGTTGAGGATCTTCAGGACGGAGTCGCGCAGGTCGCCGGCCGCCTCGTACTCGTCGGCCTGCTTGAGGAACGCCTCGACGTTCATCTCGTGCAGGTGGTTGCCGCCGGCGATCTTCATCAGGCCGCGCATCGACGCCTGGAGGTCCTGGCCGACGAGCAGCCCCGCGCGGTCCGCCGACAGCTCCGACTTGCGGAACCACTCGCGCAGCGCGGTGATGATCGCCAGCACCGCCAGGTTGCCCAGCGGGATCCAGGCGATGCGCAGCGCGAGGTTGGTGAGGAAGAGCAGTATCGTCCGGTAGACCGAGTGGCCGGACAGCGCGTGGCCGACCTCGTGGCCGATGACCGCGCGCATCTCCTCCTCGTCGAGCAGCTCGACCAGGCCGGTGGTCAGCACGATGACAGGCGCGTCCATGCCGATGCACATGGCGTTGGGCTGCGGATCCATCGTCACGTACATCGTGGGGACCTTCTCCAGGTCCAGGATGTGGCAGGCGTCCCGCAGCATCGCGTTGAGATGGGCGAACTGCTCGTCGCTCACCCGGACGGAGTCCGACAGGAAGAGCAGCCGCACACTGCGCTCGGGCAGCAGACCGCTGAGCGACTTGAAGACCGTGTCGAAGCCGCTGAGCTTGCGCAGCGCCACCAGGGCGGAGCGGTCGGCGGGGTGCTCGTACGCCCGTGACGAGATGTCAGGGAACCTTCTGCGGGTACGGCCCGGGACCTTCTCGGTACTCACCCGGTCGTCCCCTGATGCGTGCGACTCGGACATACTGGCCCAACCCCCTGCTAGCCCACCGGTACACAAATCTGGACGCGCGGAGCCTGCGCGAAGTTCCCACGGGCACGCCCGTACCATGTGCCGAGAGTCTTGCCGCCTGTCCCCGACTTCGCAAAGGGTTCCGCTGACATGTCGCCCGCCGCAGTCTCCGCACTGACCACGCTCGCCGAGGACAACGGGGGCAACCACCCCAGCCTCAGCCCGTACCTGACCGGCTTCGGCGCGCTGGGTGCCCTGCTCATCCTGCTGTGGCTGGTCACCCGCTTCAACCGCGACTAGTCTCACCATGTCCGACGCCAAACGCCGTATCGGTGTGATGGGCGGCACGTTCGACCCCATCCACCACGGGCACCTGGTGGCCGCGAGCGAGGTGGCGAGCCTTTTCCACCTCGACGAGGTCGTCTTCGTCCCCACCGGGCAGCCCTGGCAGAAGAGCGAGCGCGCGGTGTCACCTGCCGAGGACCGGTATCTGATGACGGTGATCGCCACCGCGTCCAACCCGACGTTCTCGGTCAGCCGCAGCGACATCGACCGCGGGGGTGCGACATACACCATCGACACCCTGCGCGACCTGCGTGCCGAGCACCCCGACGCGGACCTCTTCTTCATCACCGGGGCCGACGCCCTGTCGCAGATCTTCTCCTGGCGCCATGCCGAGGAGCTCTTCGCGCTCGCACATTTCATCGGGGTGACCCGCCCCGGGCATACCCTGTCGGACCCGGGCTTCCCCGAGGGCGGAGTGTCCCTCGTGGAGGTCCCCGCCCTGGCGATCTCCTCGACCGACTGCCGGCAGCGGGTGGCCAAGGGCGACCCGGTCTGGTACTTGGTTCCCGACGGAGTCGTGCGCTACATCGACAAGCGCGCGCTCTACCGGGACGCCTCCGGATAACACGCACCGCGAACCACAGCAGGTGAAGGGGTTCCTCGTGAACGACGCAAACCCCCGTTGGCACTATGCCGAGGGTGGACCAGACGACGAGAGGGACCCGAACCGGCAGGAGCCCTACTACGGGCAGCAGCCCTACGGTTACGAGGGGTACGGCGACCAGGGCGGTTACGACGAGTACGGCCGCCCCCGCCCGCAGGCGCCCCGGCAGCACGTCCAGCAGGCCCGCCCCGTCCCCCCGCAGCAGCAGTCCCCGCCCCCGCAGCCCGGCTACCAGGACCCCTACCAGACCTACGGCGGCGGCCACATCCCGCAGCAGCCCCAGCAGCCGTACTACGAACAGCCCCCGCAGCCGCAGTCCTACGACACCGGGCAGCACACCGCGTACCAGACCGGCCAGATGCCGGTGTACGACACCGGTCAGCAGCAGGCGTACGACACCGGCCGGCAGCCGGTCTACGAGACGGGCCAGCAGCCGGTCTTCGACACCGGTCAGCAGCAGGCGTACGACACCGGTCAGCAGCCCGTGTACGAGACCGGGCAGCACACCGTCTTCGACACCGGTCAGCAGCAGGCCTACGACACCGGGCAGCACAGCGCGTACCAGACGGGCCAGATGCCGGTGTACGACACCGGTCAGCAGCAGGCGTACGCGACCGGGCAGATCCCCGCGCAGGCCGAGCCGCCCGCGGAGCCGCAGGCCGGGCCGGGCAAGGGCGACGGGCGCGGCGGCTACCAGACCGAGATGTTCGCCTTCGTCGACGAGGAGTCCGAGCAGTCGGAAGAGGTCATCGACTGGCTGAAGTTCTCCGAGTCGCGCACCGAGCGCCGCGAGGAGGCCCGGCGGCGCAGCCGCCACCGCAAGACCGGGCTCGTCCTGGTGCTGGTGCTCGCCCTCCTCGGCGGCGCCGGGTACCTGTGGCAGGCCGGCAAGCTGCCGGGGACGCACAAGGACAAGGCCGCGACGGCGGCGGCGGGCGGGCCGCAGAAGCGCGACGTCGTCGTCGTGCACTTCATGCCCGTGGACGGCGGCCCCAGCGACACCGCGCTGCTCGTCGACAACGCCACCAAGAAGCGCGGCACCACCGTGCTGCTGCCCAACACCCTCTCCGTCACCTCCGACGACGGCACCGCCACCACCCTCGACAAGGCCGTCGACGACGGCATAGGCCCGACCCGGGACTCCCTGAACACCCTGCTCGGCGCCGACATCAAAGGCAGCTGGCGGCTCGACAGCCCCTATCTGGAGCTGCTGGTCGACGCGCTCGGCGACGTCTACGTGGACACCGACACCGCGGTGAAGGGCACCGGCAAGGACAGCGGCAAGACCGTCGTGCCGCAGGGCAAGCAGCAGGAGCTGTCCGGGCAGGCGGCCGTCGCGTACGCCACCTACCGGGGCGCCGGGGAACCGCAGAGCAAGCAGCTCGCCCGCTTCGGGCAGGTCTTCCAGGCGGTCCTGAAGAAGATGCCGAGCGACGCCGACGGCGCCACCAAGACCGTGCAGGCCCTCAGCCAGATCCTCGACCCGTCGCTCACCGACAAGCAGCTCGGCGCGTCCCTCGCCCAGCTCGCCGACCTCGCCAAGACCGGGCAGTACGACACCACGATGCTCCCGGTGCAGAAGGACGGCACCCTCAGCGCGGACGCCACCGACTCCGTCAAGGAGCTGCTGGGCGGCACCGTCAAGCAGTCCGAGGGCACCACCCAGCCGCGGGTCCTGATCACCGACGCGACCGGCAGCAAGTCCGCCGCCTCGATGGCGCAGGCCGCGATCGTGAACGGCGCCACGTACACCTACGTCTCCGGCGGCAAGGCGAGCGCCACCAAGAGCACCTCCCAGGTCCTCTACGCGGACACCGCCCGGCTGGAGGCGGCCAAGGACGTCGCCGCCACCCTGGGCCTGCCGCCGACCGCGGTCGCCAAGGGCAAGGTGCCGTCCAACGCGGACATCGCCGTCACGCTCGGCAAGGACTACACGCCGGACGCCTCCTGACCGCGGCCGCGGCCGTACCCGCGCCGACCGGCGCTTTCACCGGCTCCGGCCGGCGTGGGCAGGAAGAACCGGACGCCCGGTCGAAAATCCGGTCGGGGGCTGTCGGAGGGTCGTGAGACCCTTGAAGCAGTAGAGCCCCCGACCGGAAAGCCGTATCCGTGACCGCCACTGACCGCTCCATCGAGCTGACCCGCGCCGCCGCGCAGGCCGCCGCCGACAAGCTCGCGCACGACGTCATCGCCTACGACGTCAGCGACGTGCTCTCCATCACCGACACCTTCCTGGTCGCCTCCGCCCCGAACGACCGCCAGGTGCGGGCCGTCGTCGACGCCATCGAGGACAAGCTCCGCGACGAACTGGACGCCAAGCCGGTCCGCCGCGAGGGCGAGCGCGAGGGCCGCTGGGTGCTGCTCGACTACGTCGACATCGTCGTGCACGTCCAGCACTCCGAGGAGCGGGTCTTCTACGCGCTGGAGCGGCTCTGGAAGGACTGCCCCGAGATCCCCCTGCCCGAGGACGCGGTGGCCACCCGCGGCAAGGGCAAGGAGCACGCCGGGACGGCCGACGACGGGATCGTCAGCTGAACGGCCGGCGCAGCGGCCGGGGCCGCCGGATCGTGCTGTGGCGGCACGGCCAGACGGAATGGAATCTGGAGCAGCGCTTCCAGGGCACGACCGACATCCGGCTCACCGAGACCGGCGTCGCCCAGGCCCGCCGCGCCGCCCGGCTGCTCGCCGCCCTCGCGCCGGACGCGATCATCTCCTCCGACCTCAGCCGGGCCGCCGCCACCGCGTCCGAGCTGTCCGTCCTGACCGGCCTCCCCGTCACCCACCACAAGGCCCTCCAGGAGACCTACGCCGGTCACTGGCAGGGCCTGACCCACGAGGAGATCGTCGGCCGCTACGGCGAGCAGTACGCCGCCTGGAAGCGCGGTGAGCCCGTCCGCCGCGGCGGCGGCGAACTGGAGACCGAGGTCGCCGACCGCGCCGCCCCCGTCGTCCTCGCTGCCGCCGACGAGCTGTCCGACGGCGGGGTCCTCGTCGTCGTCAGCCACGGCGGCACGATCCGTACGACCATCGGCCGCCTGCTCGGGCTCGCCCCCGAGACATGGGAGTCCCTCGGCGGCCTCTCCAACTGCTGCTGGTCCGTCCTCGGCGAGGGTGCTCGCGGCTGGCGGTTGACGGAACACAACGCGGGCACCCTGCCCGAGCCCGTGCTGGGCGACGACACATAGCCCTCGCCGGGCGGGCGTATGCACCTCCCACCTGCCCCGCCGGGCACCCGTTGTCTGCGGCTGCGCGTGCCGCGCGGGGCACCCGTTTTTCAGGGGCGCGGGGAACTGCGCGGCCAGCCCCCACCGGGGCGCGGGTCGTCACCGGCCCGAAGGGGCAGTTCGGTCCGTGCCGGACCACCGGCCGGTGGTGGGCTGAGCGCGCAGTTCCCCGCGCCCCTGAGGGGTACCGCCCTACGCAGAGGGCAGGCCCCTGACAGGTACCGCCCTGCGCAGCAGAAAGCCGATTTCGTTCCCGTCCGGGGAACGGCTATGATTTCTGACGTCGCAAGGGGCTGTAGCTCAGTTGGTAGAGCGCTTGCATGGCATGCAAGAGGTCCGGGGTTCAATTCCCCGTAGCTCCACAGCAGCAGGAAACGAGGGCGGTGCCCTCCCGCGGAGACGCGGGGGAGCACCGCCCTCCGTGCGTGCGGCGGCGTGCCGCTCAGGTTTCGTGCGGGCACTTCGTGGGGCGGCCTGAGGCCTCGCGCTCGGCGAGGATGACGGAGAGCCTGCGGCCGTGGACGGCGCAGCCCACGACGGGGTCGGGGATGGCGCGCAGCGTCTCGACGGACTGCCGGTCCGCCTCGGTGGCGGGGGTGTAGACGACGTAGCGGTGCTCGGCCATGCCGTCGATGCTGAGCGACATCGAGGTCAGGGTGATCGTGCCGACGGCCGGGTGCCGGAAGGTCTTGACGCGCTTGCCGGGCGCGGCGACGTCCCCGCTGGCCCACATCTGCGCGAAGTCCGCGCTCGACTTGATCATGAGCGCGACGAAGGACTCCCACGCGGGCTCCCCGACGTGCCGCCCGTAGCTGCGCCGTACCTGCGCGACCATCCACGGCAGCTCGTCCGCGCTGTTGACGAAGGTCTGGCAGCAGTCGGGCACGGTGAAGAGCTTGTAGAGCACGTTGCGCTCCCAGCGCTCCACGAGCGAGGTCATCGGCCACAGCGTGCGGTAGGTCGCGTTGGTGGCGCGGACGTCGTAGCGGCTGTTGTAGATCGCGGCGGGCAGCGGGTTGAGGGCGTCGAGGACGCCCTGGAACTCCTCACCGACCGTGTCGGTGTCGGCGGCGGGCTCGCGGACGAAGGGGATGCCGGCCAGCCGGTAGAGGTGCTCGCACTCGGTGGCGTCGAGCATCAGCACCCGGGCGACGGCGTCCAGCACCTGGACGCTGGCGTTGATCGGGCGTCCCTGTTCGAGCCAGGTGTACCAGGTGACGCCGACCCCGGCGAGCTGCGCGACCTCCTCGCGGCGCAGTCCGGGGGTGCGCCGCCGCAGGCCGGGCGGCATGCCGACGTCCTGCGGGGTGATCCGGGCGCGGCGGCTGCGCAGGAAGGCGGCGAGCTCGGTGCGGCGGGCTCCGCCGGCACGCCGGGATCCGGTGGCATCCCGGGACCCGGTCCGGGTGGGGGGCGCTGCCGGTGGCTGGGGCATACGCTCATCGTCCCCAACGCGTCCGGCGGCTGCCAGGTGCTGGCACTACCAGGATCACGGGGCTCTCGTTACCCGTATCGCGGGGGCCGCAGGCTCGGCCCATGACTCCTTCTCCGTCGAACGGCGCGACCGTGACCGGCGCCACCACCCGTACTCCCACGACCGCGGCGGCCGGTGCCGGGCCCGATACCGGGACCCGCCGCACCGGCCGGGCGGGTCCGCCGCCCGGACTGCTGCTGGGCACCATCCTGATGGGCCAGTTCATGGCCCTGCTGGACGTCTTCATCGTCAACGTGGCCGCGCCGACCATGCGCGACGACCTGCACGCCTCGGGCGCGCAGCTCCAGCTCGTCATCGCCGGCTACTCGATCAGCTACTCCGTGCTGCTGATCACCGGCGCCCGGCTCGGCGGCCTGCTGGGGCACCGGCGGCTGTTCATGGCCGGCCTCGCGGTCTTCACCGCGGCCTCGCTCGCGTGCGGCCTGGCGCAGGGCACGGGCGAGCTGATCGGTTTCCGCTTCGTGCAGGGCGCGGGCTCGGCCCTGATGATCCCGCAGGTGCTGAGCCTGCTCCAGCTCAACTTCAGCGGCGAGGCCAGGACACGCGCGATGAGTGTCTACTCCGCGGTGCTGTCGTCGGGCGCCGCGCTCGGCCAGACGCTGGGCGGGGTGCTGGTGAGCGCGGACCTGTTCGGGACGGGCTGGCGGCCGGTCTTCCTGGTCAACGTGCCGATCGGGCTGGCCATGCTGCTGATCGCGCCGCGCGTGCTGCCCGCCGACGGGCCGCGCGACCAGGCCCGTGCGCGCGGCCTCGACCTGCCGGGGCTGGTCGTGCTCGCGGCGGCCGTGACGCTGTTCACCGTGCCGCTCGTGCTGGGGCAGGAGGAGGGCTGGCCGGTGTGGGGCTGGGTGTGCCTGGCGCTGAGCGTGGCGCTGCTGGCGGTCTTCGCGCTGCTGGAGATGCGGCTCGCGCGGCGCGGCGGCGCTCCGCTGATCGCGCCGCGGGTGCTGCGGGCGCCGGGCATGCTGCGGGCGAGCCTGGTGATCCTGGCGACGATGGGTTCCAACGCGGGCTTCCTGTTCGCCATCGCCCTGCACCTGCAGAGCGGGCTCGGCTTCAGCGCCCTGCGCACCGGGCTGACGTTCGCCTTCGCCGCGGTCACCTTCGGCACGGTGGGGCTGAACTGGCGGCGGCTGCCGGTGTCGTGGCGGCCGTGGCTGGCGGGCGCGGGCCTGCTGCTCGCCGCGGTGTCCTTCGCGGGGCTGGGCCTGGCGCTGCGCGGCGGCGGGGACGGCGGCGCCGCCCTCTACGTGTGGCTGCTGGTGCTGGGCGCCGGGCTCGGCCTCGGCTTCAGCCCCACCCTCACGATGGCGCTGGGCACGATAGCCCCGCAGGACGCGGCGGACGCCTCCGGCTTCCTGGCCACGGTCACGCAGATCGCCCAGCTGCTGGGTGTCGCGACGCTCGGCACGCTCTTCCTGAGCCGGGTGAGCGGGCCGGGCGCCCACGCCTCGGCGCACGCCTACACGGTGCTGACGGTGGCGATGACGGCGGTGTGCGTCGCCGGTGCGGCGGCGGGCCTGGCCCGGGGCCGGGCCCGCAAGGCGGTATGAGGCCCGTCCGGGGCCGGGCGGCCGGAGCGGCGTACGGCGCGCTGCGGCCGTCCGGCGCCCGCCGGGCGGCTCAGCCGTCGAGGGCCGGGTAGTCGGTGTAGCCGCGGTCGCCGCCGCCGTAGTACGTCGCCCGGTCCGCGGTGCTGTACGGGCCGCCGGCCCGCAGCCGGGCGGGCAGGTCGGGGTTGGCGACGAAGAGCGTGCCGTACGAGACCATGTCCGCGGTGCCGTCCTCGACGAGGCCCAGCTGCTCCGGGCCGTTGTGCCGTACGCCGGCCCTGGCGTTGAGGACGAGCACACCGGGGAAGCGCTTGCGCAGCTCCAGCGTCAGCGCCCGGTCGCCGCTCTCCACGACGTGCAGGTAGCCGGGGCCGACCGGCTCCAGGGCGCGCAGCAGCGCGAGGTAGGTCGGCTCGGGGTCGGGCTCGTCGATGTCGCCGAGGGTGTTTCCGGGGGAGATCCGCAGGCCCGTGCGCTCGGCCCCGATCGCGTCGGCGACGGCCCGGACGACCTCGGCGGCGAAGCGGGCCCGCCCTTCCGGGGTGCCGCCCCAGCCGTCGGTGCGGCGGTTGGTGTTGGGGGCCAGGAACTGGTGGACCAGGTAGCCGTTGGCGGCGTGCACCTCGACCCCGTCGAACCCGGCCGCGACGGCGTTGCGGGCGGCGGCGGCGTGCTCGGCGATCGTGCGGGCGATGCCGCTCTCGTCCAGCTCGGCGGGCTCCTCGAACTCCTGAGGGCCCGCCGCCGTGTAGACGCTGCCCTGGGCCCGTACCGGCGAGGGGGCCACCGGCCGCAGCCCGTCCGGCAGCAGCGAGCGGTGGCCGATCCGGCCGGTGTGCATGAGCTGCACGAAGATCCGGCCGCCGGCCTCGTGCACGGCGTCGGTCACCCGCCGCCAGCCGGCCACCTGCTCCGCGCTGTGCAGTCCCGGGGTGTCCGGGTAGCCCTGTCCGCCCACGGAGGGCTGGGTGCCCTCGGTGACGATGAGCCCGGCGGAGGCCCGCTGGGCGTAATACGCGGCGGTGCTCGCGGTCGGGCTGAGCCCGGGGCCGTAGGCCCGGCTGCGGGTCATGGGTGCCATCACGATCCGGTTGGGCAGCCGGTGGCCGCCCAGGTCTATCGGGTCGAACGCGGTGGTCACGGCGGTCGTCTCCCCTCTCGGCGGGCCCGGCCGGCACCCCGGCCGCCGCCACCGTAACCCTGGGTCGGCCGTCGGTTTGTTGCCGCTTCATGAACTTCGCCGGGACCGCGGATTTGCTCCGGCCACCCGGGGAGCGTGTAAAGTAACCCCAGGTCGCCGGGGGATCCCGGCGGTGTGCGGGGCTGTAGCTCAGTTGGTAGAGCGCTTGCATGGCATGCAAGAGGTCCGGGGTTCAATTCCCCGTAGCTCCACTTCGTCCGACCTTCCGGTGTCTGCCGGGGTCGTCGAGGGTCCTGCCGGAGGCGGGGTCCGGGTGCGTGAGGCATCCGGGCCCCGCTTTCGTCGTTTCCGGTGATTGTCATACCGCCGGGCGTGGGATCGGCCGGTGCTGGCTGCGTGCACCGGCGGGGGATGGGTAGTAGGTCTGGGGTGTCCGCCTGAGGCTCCGTCAGCGAGTGGCGCCTTAGAGGTTTTCCGGCTTCGGGAGGTTCCCGCAGGGACGTTTCCTTGACCTGCTCTTGGGAAAATCGTGGTCCTGGCATGAACTGATCAGCGAAAGAGTGTCGCTTTGCGGTGCGGTGTGTACGCATAGCGGCGACACCGCACGGTCCGCTCGTACCAGGGACAGCCCGACAACGCGACAACTCGCTTCGCATGGGGGTTACATGAGATTTGAGCGCAAGAGGACGCGTATGGCGCTCGTGGCGGCCACCGCGCTGCCGCTGGTCGCCGGCGCGCTCGCGCTTTCGACCCAGTCCGCGTCGGCCGACCAGCCGTCCGGACGCCAGCTCCTGTCCGGCACCAAGCCGCAGTGGGCCACCGCCCAGGCGGACCGTGGTGCCACTGCCGACTCCGCCGCGGTGACCGTCCGGGTCTACCTCGCGGGCAAGGACGCCAAGGGCCTCGCCGCCTACGCGAAGTCCGTGTCGGACCCGAACTCCGCCGACTACGGCCACTACCTGACGGCGGCCCAGGCGAAGACCGCCTACGGCCCGACCAAGGCCCAGGTGTCCGAGGTCACGGCGTGGCTGAAGTCGGCGGGCATGAAGGTGACCGCCTCCAACGACCACTACCTCACCGTCACCGGTGACGTGGCGGCCGCGGAGAAGGCCTTCGGCACCCAGCTGCACAACTACAGCAAGTCGGGCCACGTCTACCGCGCCCCGACCGGCACCGCGACCGCGCCCGCCGCACTGAACGGCGCGGTCCTCACCGTCACGGGCCTGGACACGGCGCCCAAGAAGTCCACCCACGACGACGAGCTGCCGCCGCCCGGTGAGGTCTTCAAGAACGCCGGACCGTTCTCCACGTACTACGGCTCGAAGATCGCCAAGCAGTACCCGACCGCGTACGGCGACAAGGCGCCCTACGCGATCCAGGGCTACACCGGCGACCAGCTGCGGGCCGCGTACGGCGCGGGCAAGTACACCGGCAAGGGCGTGACCGTCGCGATCACCGACGCGTTCGCCTCGCCGTACATCGCCCAGGACGCGGCGCGCTACGCCAAGGACACCGGCGGCCAGAAGTACAAGAAGGGCCAGCTCAGCCAGGTCCTGCCGAGCGACTACAACAGCACCGAGGACTGCGACGCGGGCGGCTGGTACGGCGAGGAGACCCTCGACGTCGAGGCCGTGCACGCCGTGGCCCCGGACGCGAACATCGTCTACGTCGGCGGCGCCTCCTGCTTCGACGACGACCTGCTCGACGCGCTGAACAAGGTCGTCGACAACCACCTCGCCGACATCGTCTCCAACTCCTGGGGCGACGTCGAGGCCAACGAGACGCCGGACATCGCGGCGGCCTACGACCAGGTCTTCCAGCAGGGCGCGGTCGAGGGCATCGGCTTCTACTTCTCCTCCGGCGACGCGGGCGACAACGTCGCCTCGACCGGTGTGAAGCAGGCCGACACGCCCGGCAACTCGCCGTGGGCCACGTCCGTGGGCGGCACCTCGCTCGCGGTCGGCAAGAACGACAAGTACCTGTTCGAGACCGGCTGGGGCACCCTGCGCGCCCCGCTGTCCGCGGACGGCAAGAACTGGAGCGGCTTCCCCGGCCCGTACACCTCGGGCGCCGGCGGCGGCACCAGCAAGTACTACGACCAGCCGTACTACCAGCGCGGTGTGGTCCCGGACTCGCTGGCCCTGGCCAACGGTGGCAGCGTCAAGCAGCGTGTCGAGCCCGACATCGCCGCCGTCGCCGACCCGAACACCGGCTTCCTGGTGGGTCAGACCCAGACCTACCCGGACGGCTCGCTCGAGTACAGCACCTACCGCATCGGCGGCACCTCGCTGGCCGCGCCGGTCATCGCCGGCGTCCAGGCGCTCGCCGAGCAGGCCCGGCACGGCATCGCCATCGGCTTCGCCAACCCGCTGATCTACTCCCAGTACGGCACGTCGTCCTACCACGACGTGACCGACCACCCGCTGGGCCAGGGCAAGGGCCTCGGCGTGGTCCGCGTGGACTACGCGAACTCCGTCGACGACTCCGACGGCACGATCGTCTCGCTGCGTACGCTCGGCGCCGACGCGTCGCTGCACGCCACGGTCGGCTACGACGACGTCACCGGCGTGGGCACGCCCGCGAAGGGGTACATCACCTCCTCGCTGCCGCCCAAGCACAAGAAGTAACGGCATCCGCCAGGGGCACGGCCCCGCACCGGCCACGGTGCGGGGCCGTCGCCCTGTCCGGACCCTGACCGGAGCCGGTCCGCGACCGGGCGCGCCGCCGTGCCCGCGCCCGTCCACAGCCGGGCCGTACCACCGTGCGTCCGGCCGGGCCGCTGCGGTAATCTGGGGCCATGCGACGAGCCACGAGCCTCCTGCTTAGCGAGCCGCGCTGACCACGAACCACGTCAGTGCGGCACCCCTCCTGCGCGAGGGGCTTTTTTGTTTGTCCCGCCGATGACGGGATGCCGCAAGCAGGACCACCAGGCAGCGATGGCCGTAGCAGCCGTCATGACATCGATGGAGTACCGAGGACGATGAGCGACACCACCCCGGCCGCCGAGACGGCTGCGCCGCACCGCTACACCGCACAGCTGGCCGCCGAGATCGAGGGCCGCTGGCAGGAGTACTGGGACGAGCACGGCACCTTCGCCGCCCCCAACCCGACCGGCGCCCTGAACGCCGATCCGCAGGAGGCCGCGAAGCCCAAGCGCTTCATCATGGACATGTTCCCGTACCCCTCGGGTGCGGGACTGCACGTCGGCCACCCGCTGGGCTACATCGCCACCGACGTCTCGGCCCGCTACCAGCGCATGACCGGCCACAACGTCCTGCACACCCTGGGCTTCGACGCGTTCGGCCTGCCCGCCGAGCAGTACGCCGTGCAGACCGGCACCCACCCGCGGGTCTCCACCGAGGCCAACATCGTCACCATGCGCGCCCAGCTGCGCCGCCTGGGCCTGGGCCACGACCGCCGCCGCTCCTTCGCGACGATCGACCCCGACTACTACCGCTGGACGCAGTGGATCTTCCTGCAGATCTACAACTCCTGGTACGACGAGGCCGCCGACCGCGCCCGCCCCATCGCCGACCTGGTCGCGCAGTTCGAGGACGGCACTCGCGCCACCCCCGACGGCCGCCCCTGGGCCGAGCTGACCCCCGCCGAGCGCTCCGACGTGCTGGGCGGCCACCGGCTGGCCTACGCCGCCGAGTCGCCCGTCAACTGGTGCCCCGGCCTGGGCACCGTGCTGGCCAACGAGGAGGTCACGTCCGACGGGCGCTCCGAGCGCGGCAACTACCCCGTCTTCAAGGCCAAGCTGCGCCAGTGGATGATGCGCATCACCGCCTACGCCGACCGGCTGCTGACCGACCTGGACGCGCTGGACTGGCCCGAGGCGATCAAGCTGCAGCAGCGCAACTGGATCGGCCGCAGCGAGGGCGCCCGCGTCGACTTCCCCGTCCACGGGTCCGACGGCGAGCACGCGGTGACCGTCTTCACGACCCGCCAGGACACCCTGTTCGGCGCCACCTACATGGTGCTGGCCCCCGAGCACGAGCTGGTCGACGCGATCGTCCCGGCCGCCTGGCCCGAGGGCACCGGCGAGGCCTGGACCGGCGGCCACGCCACCCCCGGGGACGCCGTCGCCGCCTACCGCAAGCAGGCCGCGTCGAAGTCCGACGTCGAGCGGCAGGCCGACGCCAAGGAGAAGACCGGCGTCTTCACCGGCGCCTACGCCGTCAACCCGGTCAGCGGCGAGCCCGTCCCCGTCTTCGTCGCCGACTACGTCCTGATGGGCTACGGCACCGGCGCCATCATGGCCGTCCCCGCCCACGACAGCCGCGACTTCGCCTTCGCGCGCGCCTTCGACCTGCCCATGCGCTGCGTCGTCCGGCCCACCGACGGCCGCGGTGAGGACCCGGCCGAGTGGGACGACGCCTTCGCCTCCTACGACGCCGTCATCGTCAACTCCGCCAACGAGACCGTCTCGCTGGACGGCCTGGGCGTCACCGAGGCCAAGGCCGCGGTCACCACCTGGCTGGCCGAGCGCGGCATCGGCCACGGCACCGTCAACTACCGCCTGCGCGACTGGCTGTTCAGCCGCCAGCGGTACTGGGGCGAGCCCTTCCCGATCGTCTACGACGAGGACGGCGTCGCGCACGCGCTGCCCGACTCGATGCTGCCCGTCGAGCTGCCCGAGGTCGACGACTACAGCCCGCGCACCTTCGACCCGGACGACGCCGACACCTCGCCCGAGACCCCGCTGTCCCGCAACGCCGAGTGGGCGACCGTCGAGCTGGACCTGGGCGACGGCCCGCGCACCTACCGCCGCGAGACCAACACCATGCCCAACTGGGCGGGCTCCTGCTGGTACGAGCTGCGCTACCTGGACCCGTTCAACACCGACAAGATCGTCGACCCGGCCGTCGAGGCGTACTGGATGGGCCCGCGCGAGGGACAGCCCGCAGGCGGTGTCGACCTGTACGTCGGCGGCGCCGAGCACGCCGTGCTGCACCTGCTGTACGCGCGCTTCTGGCACAAGGTGCTGTTCGACCTGGGCCACATCTCGTCCTACGAGCCCTTCCACAAGCTGTTCAACCAGGGCATGATCCAGGCCCACGTCTACCGCGACGCGCGCGGCATCGCCGTCCCCGCGGCCGAGATCACCGAGGAGGACGGCGCCTACTTCTACCAGGGCGAGAAGGTCAGCCGGCTGCTGGGCAAGATGGGCAAGTCGCTGAAGAACGCCGTCACGCCCGACGAGATCTGCGCCGAGTTCGGCGCCGACACGCTGCGGCTGTACGAGATGGCCATGGGTCCGCTGGACGTCTCCCGGCCGTGGGACACCCGGGCCGTCGTCGGCCAGTACCGGCTGCTGCAGCGGCTGTGGCGCAACGTCGTGGACGAGACCACCGGCGAGGTCACCGTCACCGACGCCGAGCCCGACGAGGAGACGCTGCGCGCCCTGCACAAGGCCATCGACGGCGTCGGCGGCGACATGGCGGGCCTGCGCTTCAACACCGCCATCGCCAAGATCACCGAGCTGAACAACCACCTGACGAAGACCGGCGGCCCGCTGCCGCGCACCGTGGCCGAGCAGCTGGTCCTGCTGGTCGCGCCGCTGGCCCCGCACATCGCCGAGGAGCTGTGGTCGCGGCTGGGCCACACCGGTTCGCTGGCGCACGCCGACTTCCCCGTCGCCGACCCGGCCCTGGCCCAGGACCCGGCCGTGACCTGCGTCGTCCAGATCAAGGGCAAGGTCAAGGCCCGACTGGAGGTCCCGCCGGCCATCACCGACGCCGACCTGGAGGCCCTGGCCCTGGCCGACCCCGCCGTCACCGCGGCGCTGGACGGCGCGGCGGTGCGCAAGGTGATCGTGCGCGCGCCGAAGCTGGTCAACATCGTCGTCTGAGCTTGCGCGGCCGTCCCTTAGGGGCAGGCTTGGGGGATCCACCGGATCCCTCGGGCCTGCCCCTTGCCGTTACCGTGGAGGTACGCGTCCGTCGCGGACGTACGTGACCTCGCCCCAGCCCAGGAGGAGCGGCCTGTGGAAACCGCCGGGATCATCGTTCTCCTGCTCGTGCTGGCCTTCCTGGTACTGGTGGGCGTCGTGGCGGTACGCACCGTGCGCGCCGTCAAGCGCGGAGTGGCCCGCGGCACCGCGCAGGCCCGCCGGGTCGTCGAGGACACCCAGCTCAAGGCCCGCCGCTTCACCACGCCCGGCCCCGGCGGCGAGGTGGCCCAGCTGCGCATCGACCTGCGGGCCGCGATCGACAGCACCTTCGCCGCGCTGGACGCGCGCCGCGCCGACGACCCCGCCCTCGCCGAGGCCGCGGCCCTGCTCGCCCGCCTCAACGACCACGCCCGCGCCCTCGACGGC
Source organism: Streptomyces sp. NPDC021224 (assembly GCF_044332905.1). Taxonomy (NCBI): domain Bacteria; kingdom Bacillati; phylum Actinomycetota; class Actinomycetes; order Kitasatosporales; family Streptomycetaceae; genus Streptomyces; species Streptomyces sp. NPDC021224. The sequence continues at coordinate 398,394 of NZ_JBIRPW010000005.1, forward strand.
GAGCTCAAGCTGCTCGAACGCGAGCCGGACCGGTCGCGCGTCGCGACCCGCCTCCCCGAACTCACCACCCGCGTCCGCCAGGTCACCCACTCCGCGAACTCCCTGCGCTGGGCCGCCCAGGACCGCGCCGAACACGCCACCGCCGACGACCTGGCCTCCCTGAACGACCAGATCGCCATAGAATCCGCCGCCCTGCGCCACTGGACCCCGACGGAACCGCCGAAGCTGCCGTCGCCGGGGGAGTGAGCTCGGCCCGCCGGGGGGCGTGTCCCGGCGGGCGCGTCGGGCGGAGGAGCTTGAGGGGGTGCGTCCCGGCGGGTGGGGCGGGCCGGGGGGCCGGAGGGCGGTACGTCCCGGTGGGCGGCGTGTCCCGGCCGGTGGGGCGGGCCGAGCTGTCGCCCCGGCCCGCGCCCCGGGTAATCTCCCGGACATGCCCCCGCACGTCGCCATCGTCACGGACTCCACGGCCTACCTCGGCCGTGACGCCCTGATCCGCCACCACATCACCATCGTTCCCCTCACCGTGGTGATCGGCGACGAGGCCCTGGAGGAGGGCACCGAGATCTCCGCGCCCGCGGTCGCGCGGGCGCTGCAACGCCGCCGCCCGGTGACCACGTCCCGCCCCGCGCCGCCGGAGTTCACCGCCGCGTACGAGGCCGCCGCCGCGTCCGGCGCGTCCGCGATCGTCTCCCTCCACCTGTCCGCCGACTTCTCGGGTACGTACGACGCCGCGCTCGTCGCGGCGAAGGATGCGCCCGTGCCCGTCCGGGTCGTGGACACCGGCATGGTCGCGATGGCCCTCGGCTTCACCGTGCTCGCCGCCGCGGAGGCGGCGGAGGCGGGCGGCACGGCGGACGAGGTGGTCGCGGCCGCGGAGAAACGGGCGGCGGACACGTCCGCGTACTTCTACGTCGACACCCTCGACTACCTGCGCAGGGGCGGCCGGATCGGCGCCGCCCAGGCCCTCTTCGGCTCGGCCCTCGCGGTGAAGCCGCTGCTGCGGCTGGCCGACGGGCGGATCGAGCTGCTGGAGAAGGTGCGTACCGCCTCGAAGGCGATCACGCGCCTGGAGGAGATCGTCGTCGAGCAGGCCGGCACACGGACGGTCGCCCTCGCGGTGCACCACCTCGCCGCCGCCGAACGGGCCGCCGTCCTCGCGGAGCGGCTGCGCGACCGCGTTCCCGGCCTGGACGACCTCGTCGTGAGCGAGGTGGGCGCGGTGATCGGCGCCCACGCGGGACCGGGGCTGCTGGGCGTGGTGGTCTCGCCGCACTGAACACGCCGGTCCGCGGGCGGGGTCGGGAGTTTTCCACAGGTTGCGGATCAAGATCATCGCGGGTGGTGCCGAGCGGTCCACGATGATCGGTATGAACGTGACGAGCGCGACACGCGCGACATACTCGGCAGGATCGGCAGGATCGGCAGGATCGGCAGGATCGGCAGGATCGGCAGGATCGACAAGCTCGGCAGGCTCGGCAAAAGCGAAGGTGCCCGGGGAAGCGTGGGAGCGGGCGTCCGCGATCTTCCCGGAGGCGGGTCCGCCCCCGCCGTCCCCCGGGGAGAGCCCGCCGCCCGGACGGGCCGCCCGGGTCCGGACCTGGCTGCTGCTGCGCTGCGGCCTCGAACTGCGCACGGTGGCGGCCCTGGCCGTGGTGCTGCTGGCGGCGACGGGGCTCGCGGTGCGCCATTACATGACGGGCCGCCCCCAGACGGTACAGATCCCCGCGGCCCTCCCGCCGTCCACCCCCGCTCCGGCTCCCGGCCCCTCGCCGGCCCGCCCCGCCCTGACGATCGACATCGCCGGCAAGGTCGCGAGCCCGGGCCTGCGCCACCTCCCGCCGGGCTCCCGCGTCGCCGACGCCCTGACCGCGGCGGGCGGCCCCCTCCCCGGCACCGACACGACCTCCCTCAACCTCGCCCGCCCCCTCACCGACGGCGAACAACTCCTCGTCGGCCAGCCGCCCCCACCCTCCACCACGGAGTCCGGCACCCCCACCACCCCCCTGAGCCTCAACTCCGCCACGGCCCCCCAACTCGACGCCCTCCCCGGCGTCGGTCCCGTCCTGGCCCAGCACATCCTCGACTACCGCACCCAGCACGGCGCCTTCACCACCCTCCAGCAACTCCGCCAAGTCCCCGGCATCGGCGACCGCAAATTCACCACCCTCAAACCCCTGGTCCACCCATGACCCCACCCCACCTGGACGACGCGACCACGCCCCCCACAGGGACCGGCCCCCCATCCCGGCTCGGGCCCCCCGCACAGGGTGGGCCAGCACCCCGCAGGGGCGCGGGGAACTGCGCGTTCGGCCACGACGAGACGGGCAGCCGGGCGACGCCGAGCAAGGGGCAGGGCCTGGGGGCCACGGGGACCGGGGCGCCCGGCTCGGAGGGCGGGTCGTCTCCCGCACGGGGTGGGTCAGCGCCCCGCAGGGGCGCGGGGAACTGCGCGCTCAGCCCCGACGAGACGGATGGTGAGGCAACGCCGAGCAAGCGGCAGGACCGTAGGGGCGCGGGGAACTGCGCGCTCGGCCCCGACGAGACGGACAGTCAGGCAGCGTCGAGCAAGCGGCAGGACCGTAGGGGCGCGGGGAACTGCGCGCTCAGCCGCGACGAGACGGGCAGCCGGACAACGCCGAGCAAGCGACAGGAGGGAGCCCACCCCCGCACGCCGCAGGCCCCTGCGGAGGAAGCTCGGAACGGGCAACGCCCGCCGCAGGCGCCCGTGCACGCGGCGGCGAAATCACGACTCGGCGCGGCGAACCCGCGCCAGGAGGGTCCGCCGGACCTGCGGCTCGTCCCACCCGCCCTGGCGGCCTGGGCGGCGGCAGCCCTGACGCCCACCGCGGGGTGGAGGACCGTCCTCCTCACGGCCACCGCCGCGGCAGCGGCGTACGCGCTCGCGGCGGCAGCCGCAAGGCGGCTCGGGCCCGCCCACCCCCGAGGAAGCACACTCACCGCCGCAGCAGCGGCAACCCTGCTGAGCCTCGTGGCGGCAGCCACCACCGCGGCGCTCGCGGACGCGGACCTCCACCGCGGCCCCCTCCCGGACCTGGCCGCCCGCCGGGCACACGCGGAGGTGGTACTGCGGGTCACGGGCGACCCGTTCACCGCCCGCTCCCGCGCCCCCGCAGGGCGAGCCCCGACCGTGGTGGTCCCCGCGGAAGCGATCCGCGTCGGCCCGACGAGGACCCGCACACCCGTCGTGGTGCTGGCTGACGACACCCGCCCCCCGGTGTGGGCACGGCTCGTGCCGTCGACGACCCTGCGGGTGGCAGCCCGCATCGCCCCCTCGACCCGCCCCGGCGAGTCCGCGGCGATACTGCGCCCGACGGGCCCGCCCCGCGTGCTGAGCCCGCCGAGCACGTCCCAGCGGGTCGCGGCCCGGCTGCGCGGCGGGCTGCGCACGGCGAGCGCCGGTCTGCCCGCGGACGTCCGCGGACTGCTCCCGGGTCTGGTGACGGGCGACACCGGTGCACTGCCCGCGTCGCTCAAGGAGGCGTTCGAGGCGACGGACCTCGCACACCTCACGTCCGTGTCGGGGGCGAACCTCACGATCGTCCTGCTGCTCCTGATCGGCCCCCCGGCCGAGGCCGTACGGGCGGAACGCCGCGGCCTGGCGGCGGCACTGGGCGTGCCGCTGCGGCTGACGGCGGTGCTGGGCGCGGCCTTGACGGGCGCGTTCGTGCTGGTGTGCCGCCCGGGCCCGAGCGTGCTGCGGGCCGCGGTGTGCGGCCTGATCACGCTGCTGGCGATCGGTACGGGCCGCCGCAGGTCGCTGCTGCCCGCGCTGTGCGGCGCGGTCCTGCTGCTGGTGCTGTGCGATCCGCCGGTCGCCCGCTCGTACGGCTTCGCCCTGTCCGTGCTGGCGACGGGCTCGCTGCTGACGCTGGCACCGCAGTGGTGCGCGGCCCTGCGCCGCCGCGGGGTGCCGCCGCGGGCGGCGGAGGCGCTGGCGGCGGCGGGTGCGGCGCAGGCGGCGTGCGCCCCGCTGCTGGTGGTGCTGTCGGGGCGGCTCAGCCTGGTGGGCGTGCCGTGCAATCTGCTGGCGGAGCCCGCGGTCGCGCCCGCGACGGTGCTGGGCTTCGGCGCGCTGGTGCTGGCGCCGCTGTCCCCGGCCGCGGCGGCGGCCACGGCGTGGGCGGCGGGCTGGCCGGTGCGGTGGATCGCGGCGGTGGCCCGGCACGGTGCCGCGCTGCCGGGCGCGCAGATGGGCTGGCCGGGCGGCTGGGCGGGCGCGGCGCTGCTGGCGGGGCTGACGGTCGCGGTCGCGGTGGCGGCGCGGGGCGGCCGTCTGCTGCGGGGGCTCGCGGCGCGGCCGTGGACCGCGGCGGGAGCGGCCCTGCTGGTGCTGCTGGCGCTGACCCGGCCGCTGCCGTTGCCCGTGCCGCTGCCGGGGCAGGAGGCGCGGTGGCCGCCCGCGGGCTGGCGGTTCGCGATGTGCGACGTGGGGCAGGGCGACGCGCTGGCGCTGTCCGCGGGGCCGGGCAGCGCGGTGGTCGTGGACACCGGTCCTGATCCGGCGCTCGCCGACCGCTGTCTGCGCGACTTGCGGGTCACTTCGGTGCCGCTGCTGATCCTGACGCACTTTCACGCCGATCACGCGGACGGCCTCGGCGGTGTGCTGCGCGGGCGCGCGGTCGGGGCGATCGAGACGACGGTGCTGGACGAACCGGCGCCGGAGGCCGCGCGGGTGCGGCGGGAGGCGGCGGCCGCGGGTGTGCCGGTGCTGCGGGCGGCGGCGGGGGAGCAGCGCGCGGTGGGCCCGCTGGCGTGGCGGGTGCTGTGGCCGCCGCCGGACGCGGGGGAGTTGCCGGACGACGACCCCAACGACGCGAGCGTGGCGCTGCTGGTGCGCACGGGCGGCCTGACGCTGCTGCTCGCCGGGGATCTGGGCCCCGAGGCGCAGCGCGAGGTGCTGGCGTCGGTGCCGGATCTGCCGCGGGTGGACGTGCTGAAGGTCCCGCACCACGGCAGCGCGTTCCGGGACGACGCGTTCTTCGCCCGGCTGCACCCGCGGCTGGCGCTCGTCTCGGTGGGGGCGCACAACACCTACCACCACCCGGCGCCGGGGACGGTCGCGGCGCTGCGGGCGCTGGGCGCCACCGTGCTGCGGACGGACCGGGACGGGCCCGTCGCCGTCATCGCGGGTCCGGGCGGGCTGCGCGCCTCGGTGCCGCGCCGCGGGGGCGGCGGCCTGCTCGCGGCGGGGGAGGGGCGGCCGGCCCTGGCGGCGGTCAGGCGCCGAAGATCGCGGTGGGGTCCCCGGTGTACCAGGCGTTGTCGATGCGCATCCGGCGGATCACCCAGCTGTCGCCGTCGCGCACCAGGTCCACCGCGTAGGGGTTCTTGAGCAGCGCGAAGGTGCCGTGGTCGGCGGTCAGCAGGTGCTGGGCCTCGACGAGGGCGGTGAGGCGGGCGGTGTCGCCGTCGATCGCGATGCGCGGGTTGGTGACCTGGTGGGTGGTGTCCACGCGTCCGGCGAAGAGGCCGAGGATGGTGGTGACGATGCTGTCCCGCCCGGCCAGCAGCGGGGCGGTGCCGCCCCACTTCGCGGAGGCGGGGGCGAAGTCCACCTCGGCGTCGGGCGCGAAGGCGGAGGCGAAGAGCGCGGCGTCCCGGAGGTCCTGGCCGAGGCCGAAACGCAGCAGGGCGTCGAGGATCTCCGTGCGGTCGCGCAGCTCCCGCAGGACCGCCGGGGTGTCGGCGGCGGGGGCGGTGAGGGCGTGGGGTCCGGTGACGTACATCGCTCGCTCCTGGTGCGGGTCGGCCGGCTGAGCCGGATCGGTGCTGACCCGACCTTCGCCGGGCGCGGCGGCCGGATCAATGTCGGGCTGTGCAACGATCGTCGAGTCCAACTTGACGATGCGGGGGCGGCGCGGTGCTGGAGCGGCAGGAGCTGGAGACGCTGCTCACGCTGGCCGAGGAGCTGCATTTCGGCCGGACCGCCGAGCGGCTGCGCGTCTCCACCGCCCGGGTCAGCCAGACGGTCGCGAAGCTCGAACGCCGGGTCGGCGCCCCGCTGTTCGCGCGCACCAGCCGCCGGGTGGAGCTGACGCCGCTCGGCAGCCGGCTCGTCGTGGAGCTGCGGCCGGCGTGGGAGCGGATCGCGGCGGCGTACGAGGCCGCGGTCGAGGCGGCCCGCGGGCTCACGGGCACGCTGGACGCGGCCTTCGTCGGCGCTGCGGGCGGGCAGCTGCTGGCGGGCGCGGCCGAGCTCTTCCGGGAGCGGGCGCCGGGCTGCGAGGTCCGCATCCGTGAGGTGCAGCCCGCGGACGTCGTGGCCGGGCTCCGCGCGGGCGAGGCCGACCTGGTGCTGGCGGGCCTTCCGGTGGACGCCCCCGGCGTCGTCTCCGGGCCGGTGCTGATCGGTGAGGCGCGCATGCTCGCCGTGCCCGCGGGCCATCCATTCGCCCGCCGTGAGTCGCTGTCCGTGGAGGATCTGGCCCGGGTGACGCTGCTGCGGCTGCCCGCCCACGCGCCCGCGTCCCTCCAGGAGGACCGCGCGCCGAGCGTCACCCCGGCCGGGCGGCCGGTCGCGCACGGCCCGGCGGCGGCGACGTACAACGAGCTGCTCACGCTCGTCGGCGCGGGCCGGGGCGCGCTCGTCGTCGGCGCCCAGACGCGCCGCTACTACGCACGCCCCGACGTCGCCTACGTGCCCTTCCGGGACGCCCCGCCCGTGGAATGGGCCCTGCACTGGCGATCCGACGCCGCCACCGCCCGCGTGCTGGCATTCGCCGACGCCGTCCGCGCGCTGCTCGGCCGCTGACCTGGGGCCGAACGGCCTTCCGCCTTCCGCCCGCCCGCCTCCCGGCCTGCCACATCCTAAAGATCCCTTGCTAAAGCCTTCTTGCTAAAGAAGTCTTGAGAAAGTTATCGTGAGAAACATGTCCGAGACGCCGCGCGACCACCAGATCCACCTCAGCGATCCGCGCGCCCTGCGCGCGTACGCGCACCCCACCCGCATGACGCTGGTCGGCCTGCTGCGCACGGAGGGGCCGTTCACGGCGACGCGGGCGGCGGAGCTGACCGGGGAGTCCGTCGCCAGCTGCTCCTACCACCTGCGGATACTGGCGAAGTACGGCCTCGTCGAGGAGGCGGAGCCGGGGGCGTCGGGGCGGGAGAAGCCGTGGCGCGCCACCGCGTCGTACACCGACTGGCCGACCTACTCGGAGGATCCGGCGGTCGCGGACGCCGCCGAGGCGCTGAGCGTGGCGGTGGCGGAGTCGCAGTTCAACCGCCTGATGCGGGCCCGCGAGCTGCGGCACACGCTGCCCCCGCAGTGGCAGCAGGCCGAGGCGTACTCCGACGCGATCCTCTACCTCACCCCCGAGGAGCTGTCCGAGCTGGGGGAAAGGGTCACCGCGGTGATCGCGGAGTACGCGCAGCGCGGCCAGGACCCGGCGCACCGCCCGCCGACCGCCCGCCGGGTGGCCTATCTGCACACCGGCTACGTCACCCCCGAGCAGCCGGGGAAGCCCGCGGACGCCGGGCCGGAGCCCGCCCCCGGGGAGGCGCCGTGAGCACCGCCACCGCGGTCCGCGCGCTCGCGGGCCGGGCGCCCGCGCTGCTGCGCGAGCGGCAGTTCCGCCGCTACTGGGCCGGTCAGACCGTCTCCCTCTTCGGCGACGAGGTGACCTATCTGGCCGTGCCGCTCGCCGCCGTCCTGGTGCTGCACACCGGGCCGACCGGCATGGGCTGGCTGCGCTTCGCCGGGTTGCTGCCCGCGCTGCTCTTCTCGCTGCACGGCGGGGTCTGGGCGGACCGCCGCGGGCGGCGGCGCCGGACGATGATCGCCGCGGACCTCGCCCGCGCCGCGCTCATGGCGTCCGTCCCGCTCGCCTACGCCCTCGGTGTGCTGACCTTCGCCCAGCTCTGCGTCGTCGTCTTCGCCGTCGGCACCCTCGCCGTCGCCTTCGACGTCTGCAACGCCACGCTCTTCGTCGCGCTCGTCGACCGGCAGAGCTACGTCACGGGCAGCTCGCTGGTCAGCGGCAGCCGGGCCTTCTCCTTCATGGCCGGGCCCAGCGCCGGGGGTCTGCTGGTGCAGCTGCTCGCGGCCCCGCTGGCGCTGCTCGTGGACGCGGTCTCGTACGTCGTCTCGGCCTGGCAGCTCGCCCGGATAGCGCCCGAGGAGCCGCCCGCCGTCCCGCGCGCCCGCGGTCAGCTCACCGAGGGGCTGCGCTTCATCGGGCGCTCCGCGCTGCTGCGCCCGATGCTGTCCTGTGTCGCCACGATCAACCTCTTCAACTTCGCCTTCAGCACCCTCGTCGTCCTCTACGCGGTGGACGGCCTCGGGCTGAGCGCCGGGACGCTGGGCCTGGTCATCGGCGCCGGGGCGCTCGGCAGCCTGCTCGGCTCGGTGGTCAGCGGGCGGATCGTGCGGGCGATCGGCATCGGGCCGGCCCTGACGCTGGGCGCGGTCGCCTTCCCCGTCCCGCTGGTGCTCGTGCCGATGGCGGGTGGCCCGACGCCGATGGTGCTGGCGGCCTTCTTCGTCGCGGAGTTCGCGGCCGGGGTCGGCGTGATGCTGCTCGACATCAGCGCGGACACGCTCAAGGCCGCCGTCATCCCCAACGCCCTGCGCTCGCGCGTGTCCGGCGCCTTCCGCATGGTCAACTACGGGGTACGCCCGCTCGGCGCGCTCGCCGGCGGCCTGCTGGGCTCGGCGATCGGGCTGCGCCCCGCGCTGTGGATCGTGACCGTGGCGGCCGCGCTCGGCGCGCTGTGGCTGCTGCCGTCCCCGATACCGCGGCTGCGCCGGCTGCCGGAGCCCGAGGAGCCGGAAAAGCCCGCGCCGTCCGCCCACCCCGCCTGACCGCGCCGGGGGACGCCTGACCGCGACGGGCCCCGTCGCAGGTCAGCGGGGGTGCGATGGCATACTTCCGGCATGACCGCCGCCGCGCCCCGCGTCCCCGCGCAACAGCCGTCCTGGCACCTGCGCCCGTCCACCGAGGCGGACCTGGAGCCGCTGGCGGACCTGCGGGCCGTGGTCATGCGCCCGGATCTGGAGCGGCTGGGCCGCTACGACGAGCACCGGGTGCGGCAGCGGCTGCGCGACTCCTTCTCGACCGCGCACACCGCGATCATCGTCGTCGGCGACGACTTCGCGGGCTCCGTCACGCTGCGCCCGGCCGGGGACGACCGGCAGTGGCTGGAGCACTTCTATCTCGCCCCGCACCACCAGGGCCGCGGTCTCGGCTCCGACGTGCTGCGGGCGGTGCTGGCGCAGGCCGACGCCCGCGGGCAGACCGTGCGTCTGAACGTGCTCCAGGGCAGCCCGGCCCGCCGGCTCTACGAGCGGCACGGCTTCACCGTCGACTCCGAGGACCCGGTGGACGTCTTCATGACCCGCCCCCCGGCCACGGTCCCGGCGGTCTGAGCGCCCTCACCGCGCAAGCGTCCGGAAATATCTACGAAAATTTCGGAGCCGACCTCCGCGATCTCGGGGGCAACAACCCCGCCATCTCTGGGCGCTCTCGTCGCTGACCCCCCTTCGGTACGCCGTGGCCTGGCACAACACTGTGCCAGGCCTTGCCGCGCCAGTCGAAGGTTTCGCAAACTTCGCCGAAACTGTTGACAGTTGACGGGGGCGGATCAACACTGTTCGCCGGTGAGACCGCACCACCCGTCACCCGGACCGCACCGCGGTCCGGGCTTTTCCGGGCCCTTCCGCACGAGCCGCCGAGCGGGGTGTCCGAGCCATCCCCCACAAGTGACCCGCCCCGCGCCACGGGGCCATGTCGCGCTGCCCGCACCCACGCGGGCACATCCTCCAGGAGGACACCTGTGAACCGTCCCCCCACCGCTGCCAAGGGCCGGATACGCCTGCTCCTCAGTGCGTTCCTGACGACCGCGCTCGTCGGCGTCGCCGCCCTTGTCATGCCGGGCACCGCCAGTGCCGACACGACCGTGAACACCAACAGCACCGGCACCAACAACGGGTACTTCTACTCGTTCTGGAGCCAGAACAGCGGCCAGGCCTCGATGACGATGGGCTCCGGCGGCCAGTACAGCACCACGTGGAACAACGTGAACAACTTCGTGGCCGGCAAGGGCTGGAACCCCGGCAACACCTCGCCCGTGACGTACTCGGGCTCGTGGAACTGCAGCGGCAACTGCTACCTGTCGCTGTACGGCTGGACGACCAACCCGCTCATCGAGTACTACATCGTCGAGAACTACGGCAACTACAACCCCAGCTCCGGCGCCACCCGGCTGGGTTCGGTCAACAGTGACGGCAGCACGTACGACCTGTACCGCACCCAGCGCGTCAACCAGCCCTCCATCCAGGGCACGGCGACGTTCTACCAGTACTGGGCCGTCCGCCAGGCCAAGCGCACCGGCGGCACCATCACCGTCTCCACCATCTTCAACGCGTGGTCGCAGGCGGGCCTGAACCTCGGCACCCCGAACTACGAGATCCTCGCCACCGAGGGCTACCAGTCCTCCGGCAGCTCCAACATCACCGTCGGCTCCAGCGGCGGCGGCTCCAACGGCGGCACCACCGGTGGCACCACCGGTGGGACGACGGGCGGCACGACCGGCGGCAACGGAGGCACGGGCGGCAGCTGCACCGCCAACGTCAGCGCCGCGGAGAACTGGTCGGACCGCTACAACCTCAACGTCTCGGTGAGCGGTGCCAGCAACTGGACCGTGACGGCGAACGTGCCGAGCCCGGAGAAGGTCATGGCGACCTGGAACGTCTCCGCCAGCTACCCCAACGCCCAGACGCTCGTGGCCAAGTCCAACGGCAGCGGCAACAACTGGGGCCTGACGATCCAGAAGAACGGCTCCACCACGTGGCCGTCCTTCTCCTGCCAGGCGAACTGACGCACCGTCTCATCCCTCGTCCGAGGGCGGGCGGCCCGGCGCGGCCGCCCGCCCGCAGAGGAGATCCCCCCATGAATGACACGCCCCGCACCATCCCCCGCACCCTGATCGCCGGCTTCGCGGTGGCGGCGCTCGCCGCGACCGGCGTCGTCGCCTCGACCGTCAACTCCACCCCCTCGCAGGCAGCTACCTGCAATGGCTACGTGGGCCTGACCTTCGACGACGGCCCCTCCAACGACCACACCCCGGCGATCCTCAACGCGCTCAAGCAGAACGGTCTGCGCGCGACGATGTTCAACGAAGGCCAGTACGCCGCCTCCTACCCGTCGCAGGTCGCGGCCGAGATCGCGGCCGGCATGTGGGTCGGCAACCACAGCTACACCCACCCGCACCTGATCCAGGAGAGCCAGGCGCAGATCGACTCCGAGGTCGGCCAGACCCAGCAGAAGATCGCGGCCGCAGGCGGCGGCACACCCAAGCTCTTCCGGCCGCCGTACGGCGAGACCAACGCGACCCTGAAGTCCGTCGAGGCCAAGTACGGCCTGACCGAGATCATCTGGGACGTCGACTCGCAGGACTGGAACGGCGCGAGCACCGACGCCATCGTGGCGGCCAACGCCCGGCTCACCAACGGGCAGATCATCCTCATGCACGAGTGGCCCGCCAACACCCTGGCCGCCATTCCGCGCATCGCGCAGGGCCTGGCCAGCCGCGGCCTGTGCGCCGGCATGATCTCGCCGCAGACCGGCCGCGCGGTCGCCCCCGACGGCGGCGGCTCCGGCACCGGCGGGACGACGACCGGCGGGACGACGACGGGCGGCACCACGACCGGCGGCACCACCGGCGGAACGGGCGGCGGCTGCACCGCGACGCTGTCCGCGGGCACCTCGTGGAGCGACCGCTACAACCTCAACGTGGCGGTCACCGGCTCCAGCAACTGGACGGTCACGATGAACGTCCCGGCGCCCGAGAAGATCCTGTCCACCTGGAACATCACCGCGAGCTACCCCAACGCGCAGACGCTCGTCGCCAAGCCCAACGGCAGCGGCAACAACTGGGGCGTGACCGTCCAGAAGAACGGTTCCACCACCTGGCCCACGGTCTCCTGCTCCGCGAGCTGACCCCCCGTACCACCCCCGGGCCGCGGGGCCCGGCGCCAGGACGCGGCGCCGGGTCCCGCCTCCCCCCGCCCCGGCCGCCGGACCCCCATACCGGCGGCCGGAGCGGGGCTTCCGGTGGACCGGACCGCCCCCGCACCAACCCCCCCCGCGCCCCCCCGCACCGCCCCCGCACCACCGCAGGACCGGACTGTCGGCGGGGCGTGCGATGCTGGTCCGCGATGGCCAAGAAGACCGCTTCCGACGATCCGCTCGCCCCCCTCACGCTCGCCGTGGGCCAGGAGGAGCTGCTGCTCGACCGCGCCGTGCGCGAGGTCGTGGCGGCGGCGCGCGAGGCCGACCCCGACACCGATGTGCGCGACCTCGCGCCCGACGCGCTCCAGCCCGGCACCCTGGCGGAGCTGACCAGCCCGTCGCTCTTCGCCGAGCGCAAGGTCATCGCGGTGCGGAACGCGCAGGATCTCTCCGCGGACACGGTCAAGGAGCTCAAGGCGTATCTCGCCGCGCCCGCCGAGGAGATCACGCTGGTGCTGCTGCACGCGGGCGGCGCCAAGGGCAAGCCGCTGCTGGACGCGGCGCGCAAGGCGGGCGCGCGCGAGGTGGCGTGCCCGAAGATGACCAAGCCCGCCGACCGGCTGGCCTTCGTCCGCGGCGAATTCCGCACGCTGGGCCGGTCGGCCACCCCCGAGGCGGCGCAGGCGCTGGTCGACGCGCTGGGCAGTGACCTGCGGGAGCTGGCGAGCGCGTGCGCCCAGCTCGTCGCCGACACCGACGGCACGATCGACGAGCCGGTGGTGCGCCGCTACTACACCGGCCGGGCCGAGGCCACCGGCTTCGAGGTCGCCGACCTCGCCGTGACCGGCCGGGCGGCCGAGGCGCTGGAGCGGCTGCGCTGGGCGCTCGCGGTGGGGCAGCCCGCGCCCGGCATCACCTTCGCGCTGGCCTCCGGGGTGCGGGCGATCGGCAAGCTCGCCTCGGCGCCGCGCGGGGCGAATCCGGGGCAGCTCGCCCGTGACCTGGGCATGCCGCCGTGGAAGATCGACCGGGTCCGGCAGCAGATGCGCGGCTGGAACGCGGACGCCGTCTCGGTGGCGCTGCGCGCGGTCGCGGAGGCGGACGCGGCGGTCAAGGGCGGCGGCGCCGATCCGGCGTACGCGCTGGAGAAGGCCGTGGTCACGATCGCCCGCGCCGCCCGCGCCCGCGGCTGACCGGGGGCGCGGCGGTCGCGAGCGGCAGGGACGAGCCGGGACGGGTCCGCGGCGGGACGGTCACTTCCTGAGGTTGGCCATCGTCGCCTTCGTCGCGGCCTTGACCCACTCGGTGCCCTGGTCGAGCGAGGGCTCGTCGTCGGTGGCCTCCACCGAGTAGATGTCCCAGGACAGCGTCATGGTCAGCGCGCCGTCGCGCACCGCGAGCACCACCGTGCGGTCTCCCGAGGCGGAGCTGTCGGAGTCGGAGCTCTTGGGCACCGTGTCCTGGGTGACCAGATAGGCCTCGTCGCCGAAGCCGTCCACCGCGGTGACCTTGTAGTTGTCGTCGGGATCCGGGCCGTGGTCGCCGAAGCTCCGCCAGCGGTCCTCGAACTCCGGCGCCGGGTCGGCCTTGCGGTGCAGGTCCGCCTCGATCGACACGTAGCCGGTGGAGGCCGACGTGTCCTCCTGGTCCAGGCCCTTGCTGCAGTACATCTGCACCAGCGTGGGCCGGTCGCTGGTGTACGTCGTCGGGCTGTCGTCGTCCTTCGGGTACTGCTCCTTGAAGGCGCTCAGGTCCGCGGTGGTGCACAGGTCCTTGACCGACTTGTAGCCGCGCAGGCTCGGCGCCGACGAGGAGTCCTTGCCGAGCACGAAGACCCCGCCGGCCCACAGCGCGGAGGCCACCGCGGCACCGACGACCGCCCACAGCACGGCCTTCCCGGCGGTGCCCCGTCCGCCGCCCGCCGGTCCGCCGGCGCCGGGCGCCGGCGGCATCCCGGGTGCTCCCGGCTGCTGCGGCATCCCGTAGGGGCCGGGCTGCTGCGGGGGGCCGAAGCCGGGCGAGGTCTGGGCGTAGGGGTTGTGCTGGGCGGGCACGGGCGCGCCGTAACCGCCGCCGGTCGGCGGCTGCGCCGGAGGCTGGCCCGGCACCTGGCCCGGCAGCTGGCCCGGTATCTGCGGGTTCTGGTACGGCTGGGGGCCCGGCTGCCCAGGCTGCGGCGGCGTCGACATACGGTGAGGATACTGACACCCACCGACACGCGTACATGCGTACTGCCCGCCCGGGAGGACCCGGACGGGCAGCAGTGGCAGTGCTTGTGCGCGTGCGCCGCGGGCACGTGGCGAACGTCCGCGTGCGGCGCGAGGTCGCGGTGGTGCGGGTCCGGGCGGTAGAGGGGCCGCGTGGTCCGGTTGTCCGCTGTGCCGTCGACCTCGGGTGATCAGCCCTGGAGCGCGGAGACCGACTGCGCGATGGCCGACTTCTTGTTGGCGGCCTGGTTCTTGTGGATGACGCCCTTGCTGACGGCCTTGTCGAGCTTCTTGGAGGCGGCGCGGGCGGCCTCCTGGGCCTTCGCGCTGTCACCGGCGGCGACGGCCTCACGGGTACGGCGGATGGCCGTCTTCAGCTCGGACTTGACCGCCTTGTTGCGCTGGCGCGCCTTCTCGTTGGTCTTGTTGCGCTTGATCTGGGACTTGATGTTCGCCACGAAAGAGCCTTCTCAGGTTCGGAATTCTTCGGTCTTCAGCGTCACCCGCGCGCGAAGGGCACGCGGGTACGAGACACAGCGGCCCAGATTACCAGCAGCACCAGGCGGCTCCCAAACCGCCCGGGGGCCTCCGGCCATGGGAGTATGGAGGCTGCGTATCGATCCGACCAGCCAGCCAGGCCGCCCCGACCCACGCCGGGTGCCGCGCCTCGCGAGAAAATGGACCCTGCGTGCCCGCGACCCCTTCATCCGTGCCGGCCCACGTGCCGGAGCCGAGCCGTACCGACCCGGCGCTGATCCGCAACTTCTGCATCATCGCGCACATCGACCACGGCAAGTCGACGCTCGCCGACCGTATGCTCCAGCTCACCGGGGTCGTCGACGCGCGGCAGATGCGCGCGCAGTACCTCGACCGGATGGACATCGAGCGCGAGCGCGGCATCACGATCAAGTCGCAGGCCGTCCGGCTGCCCTGGCAGCCCACCGACGGCACCCCGGGCACCCACATCCTGAACATGATCGACACCCCCGGCCACGTCGACTTCACCTACGAGGTGTCGCGCTCGCTGGCCGCGTGCGAGGGCACGATCCTGCTGGTCGACGCCGCCCAGGGCATCGAGGCGCAGACGCTGGCGAACCTGTACCTGGCGATGGAGAACGACCTGGCCATCATCCCGGTGCTGAACAAGATCGACCTGCCCGCCGCGCAGCCGGAGAAGTTCGCCGAGGAGCTGGCCAACCTGGTCGGCTGCGACCCCGCCGACGTGCTGCGGGTCTCGGCGAAGACCGGCGTCGGGGTGGACGCGCTGCTGGACCGGGTGGTGCGGGACGTGCCCGCGCCGGTCGGCGTGGCGAACGCGCCCGCCCGGGCGATGATCTTCGACTCCGTGTACGACTCGTACCGCGGTGTGGTCACCTACGTCCGGGTCGTGGACGGGCAGCTCACCAGGCGCGAGCGGATCCGGATGATGTCCACCGGCGCCACGCACGAGCTGCTGGAGATCGGCACCAACTCGCCCGAGATGCTGCCGGCCGACGGGCTCGGCGTCGGCGAGGTCGGCTACCTCATCACGGGTGTGAAGGACGTCCGGCAGTCCAAGGTCGGTGACACCATCACCACCCAGAGCTCCGGCGCCACCGAGGCGCTCGGCGGCTACAAGGACCCCAAGCCGATGGTCTTCTCCGGCCTCTACCCGCTGGACGGCTCGGACTACCCCGAGCTGCGCGAGGCCCTCGACAAGCTGCAGCTCAACGACGCCGCCCTGGTCTACGAGCCGGAGACGTCCGCGGCCCTCGGCTTCGGCTTCCGCGTCGGCTTCCTGGGCCTGCTGCACCTGGACGTGATCCGTGAGCGGCTGGAGCGCGAGTTCGGCCTGGACCTCATCGCGACGGCGCCGAACGTCGTCTACCGGGTGCTGATGGAGGACGGCCAGGAGCACGTCGTCACCAATCCGAGCGAATTCCCCGAGGGCAAGATCGACGAGGTCTTCGAGCCGGTCGTGCGGGCCACGGTGCTCGCCCCGACCGAGTTCATCGGCGCGATCATGGAGCTGTGCCAGAACCGGCGCGGCAGCCTGCTCGGCATGGACTACCTCTCCGAGGACCGGGTCGAGATCCGCTACACCCTGCCGCTCGCCGAGATCGTCTTCGACTTCTTCGACAACCTGAAGTCCAAGACCCGCGGCTACGCGTCGCTGGACTACGAGCCCACCGGCGAGCAGAGCGCCGACCTGGTCAAGGTCGACATCCTGCTGCACGGCGACAAGGTGGACGCCTTCTCGGCGATCACCCACAAGGAGAAGGCGTACGCGTACGGTGTGCGGCTCGTCGCCAAGCTGCGCGAGCTCATCCCGCGGCAGAACTTCGAGGTGCCCATCCAGGCCGCGATCGGCGCCCGGGTCATCGCCCGTGAGACGGTGCGCGCGATCCGCAAGGACGTGCTCGCCAAGTGCTACGGCGGTGACATCTCGCGCAAGCGCAAGCTGCTGGAGAAGCAGAAGGAGGGCAAGAAGCGGATGAAGATGGTCGGCAGCGTCGAGGTGCCGCAGGAGGCCTTCATCGCGGTGCTCTCCACCGACTCCGACGGCGGCGACTCCAAGTCCAAGAAGTAGACCGAGAAAAGTAGCCCGTCCCGCGGCCCGGCCCCGATGCGCTGGGGTTTCCCCCTTACGCGCCGGGCGCCGGGCCTCTACTCTGATCCGACGGATAGGTTACTGGTGAGTTAAGAAGAACGCGCTCGTGCCCGGAGGATGACGGTGACCGACACACAGACGTTGCTAGAGAACCGGCCGCCCTCCGTGGCGGCGCTCTTCCTGGAGCGGGTCGCGGACACCCCGGACGCCGAGGCGTACCGCTACCCGGTGCCGCCGGAGAGCGGCGAGGGTCCCGACGGCTGGAAGTCGCTCACCTGGGCGGACGCCGCCCGCCGGGTGCACGCGATCGCCGCCGGACTGATGGACCTGGGGGTACGCCCCGAGGAGCGGGTGGCGATCGCCGCCAACACCTCGGTCGAGTGGATCCTCACCGACCTCGGCGTGCTGTGCGCGGGCGCGGCCACCACGACGGTCTACCCCAGCACCAATGCCGAGGAGACCGCGTTCATCCTCGCCGACTCCGGCAGCCGCGTCCTCATCGCGGAGAACGCCGCGCAGCTGGCCAAGGCCCGTGAACGCCGCTCCGAGCTGCCCGAGCTGGCGCACGTCGTCGTCATCGACGCCGAGGACGCGCTCGACGAGTCCGGCGACGGCTGGGTCCTCTCCCTCACCGAGCTGGAGAAGCGCGGTGACGCCTACCTGGCGCAGCACCCCGCGGCCGTCACCGACGCGGTCGCCGCGCTCACCAAGGACCAGCTCGCGACCCTCATCTACACCTCCGGCACCACCGGCCGCCCCAAGGGCGTACGGCTGCCGCACGACTGCTGGTCGTACATGGCCCGCGCCATCCAGGGCGTCGACCTCCTCGAACCCGAGGACGTGCAGTACCTGTGGCTGCCGCTCGCGCACGTCTTCGGCAAGGTGCTCACCGCCGGGCAGATCGCCGTCGGGCACATCACCGCGGTGGACGGCCGGGTCGACAAGATCATCGAGAACCTGCCGGTCGTGCAGCCGACCTACATGGCCGCGGTGCCGCGCATCTTCGAGAAGGTCTACAACGGCGTCGCCGCGAAGGCGCGGGCCGGCGGCCCCGCCAAGTACAAGATCTTCCAGTGGGCCGCGGGCGTCGCCCGCGACTACGCCAAGGCCACGCAGAACAGCATGCGGCTCACCGGCGTCCCGACCGCCCCCGTCGCCCTGCGCGCCCGGCACGCGCTCGCCGACAAGCTCGTCTACTCCAAGATCCGCGAGGCCTTCGGCGGCCGGCTGCGCGCCTGCGTCTCCGGCTCCGCCGCGCTCGCCCCCGAGATCGGCTTCTTCTTCGCCGGCGCCGGCATCCACATCCTGGAGGGCTACGGCCTCACCGAGTCCAGCGCCGCGAGCTTCGTCAACCCCGGCGAGAACTACCGCACCGGCACCGTCGGCAAGGCCCTCCCGGGCCTGGAGGTCCGCATCGCCGAGGAGGACGGCGAGGTCCTGCTGCGCGGTCCCGGCATCATGCAGGGCTACCACGGCCTGCCCGAGAAGACCGCGGAGGTCCTGGAGCCGGACGGCTGGTTCCACACCGGCGACATCGGCGAGCTCTCCCCGGACGGCTTCCTCAAGATCACCGACCGCAAGAAGGACCTCATCAAGTCCTCCAACGGCAAGTACATCGCCCCCGCCGAGGTCGAAGGCCGCTTCAAGGCGGTGTGCCCGTACGTCAGCAACGTCCTCGTCCTCGGCGGCGGCCGCAGCTTCTGCACGGCGCTCATCGCCCTGGACGAGCCCTCGCTCCTCGCGTGGGCCGAGGACAACGGCCTCGGCGGCCGGGCGTACGCCGACGTCGTGCGCACCGACGAGGTCCGCGTCCTCATGGACGGCTACGTGCAGGGCGTCAACGAGGGGCTCCAGCGGTGGGAGCAGATTCGGCAGTACCGGGTCCTGCCCCGTGACCTGGACGTCGAACACGGCGACCTCACACCGAGCCTGAAGCTCAAGCGCCCCGTCGTCGAGCGGGAGTTCGCCCCGCTGGTCGAGGAGATGTACGCGGGCTCCCGCGAGGCGTAGGGGGGTACGCCCCGGGGTGCCGCTCGCGGTGGTGCCCGCGACCTTCCCGCCGCCGTGGCCGGTCGCGCAGTTCCCCGCGCCCCTGAAGACGCTCACCCTGCGTGGTGAGGGCACCCACCAGGGGCGCGGGGAACTGCGCGCGCAACCCACCACCGGGCGCAAGGTCGCGAACGCCACCGCACGTGGCAGCCCGGAGCGTGCCGGGAGGAGCACCCGCCGGGTGACGGATACTGGGGGGATGCCTTCCGTACTGCCCGACGGGGAACCCGTGCCCCGGGACGGGGCACTGCCCGCACAGGCCCTGGCCCGCGCGGCGGCGCGCCCTCTCGGGTTCTATCTGCACGTCCCGTACTGCGCGACCCGCTGCGGGTACTGCGACTTCAACACCTACACCGCGACCGAGCTGCGCGGCTCCGGCGGCGCGCTCGCCTCGCGGGAGAACTACGCCGACGTCCTGATCGACGAGATCCGGCTCGCCCGCAAGGTGCTCGGTGACGACCCGCGGCAGGTCGAGACCGTGTTCGTGGGCGGCGGCACGCCCACCCTGCTCCCGGCCGCGGACCTCGTCCGCATGCTGGGCGCGATCCGTGACGAGTTCGGGCTCGCGCCGGACGCGGAGGTGACGACGGAGGCGAACCCGGAGTCCGTCGACCCGGCGTATCTCGCGCAGCTGCGCGCCGGCGGCTTCACCCGGATGTCCTTCGGCATGCAGTCCGCCCGCCCGCACGTGCTGAAGGTGCTGGACCGCACGCACACCCCGGGCCGCCCGGAGGCCTGCGTCGCCGAGGCGCGGGCCGCGGGCTTCGCGCACGTCAACCTGGACCTGATCTACGGCACGCCGGGGGAGTCCGACGACGACTGGCGCGCGTCCCTGGACGCGGCGATCGGC
Source organism: Streptomyces sp. NPDC021224 (assembly GCF_044332905.1). Taxonomy (NCBI): domain Bacteria; kingdom Bacillati; phylum Actinomycetota; class Actinomycetes; order Kitasatosporales; family Streptomycetaceae; genus Streptomyces; species Streptomyces sp. NPDC021224. The sequence continues at coordinate 418,059 of NZ_JBIRPW010000005.1, forward strand.
GCGGGCCCCGACCACGTCTCCGCGTACGCCCTGATCGTCGAGGACGGTACGCGGCTGGCCTCGCGCATCCGCCGCGGCGAGGTGCCGATGACGGACGACGACGAGCACGCGGACCGCTACCTGATCGCCGAGGAGCGGCTCGCCGCGGCGGGCTACTCCTGGTACGAGGTCTCCAACTGGGCGACCGAGGACGCGGCCCGGTGCCGCCACAACGAGCTGTACTGGACCGGCGCGGACTGGTGGGGCGCGGGCCCCGGCGCGCACAGCCACGTCGGCGGTGTGCGCTGGTGGAACGTGAAGCACCCCGGCGCGTACGCCCAGGCCCTCGCCGAAGCCCGTACGCCCGGCGCGGGCCGCGAGATCCTGAGCGCCGAGGACCGCCGCGTCGAGCGCGTCCTCCTGGAACTGCGGCTGGCGGCGGGCTGCCCGCTGGACGTCCTGACCGAGGCGGGCGCCGCCGCGGCCGCCCGCGCGGTAAGGGACGGCCTCCTGGCGCCCGCCCCTTACGCCGCCGGCCGCGCGGTCCTGACGCTCAAGGGCCGCCTGCTGGCCGACGCGGTGGTCCGCGACCTGACGGACTAGCCCGGCGGGACTTACGGGACGGTCACGAAGTCGATCAGCCGCTCCACCGCGCCCAGCAGCTCGGGCCGCAGGTCCTTGTACGAGTGCACGCCCTCCAGGATGCGGGCCCACGCCTCGCCCGTGCTCATGCGCCAGCCGAGCGCGTCGCAGACCCCGGTCTTCCAGTCCTGGCCGCGCGGCACGCGCGGCCACGCGGGGATGCCCACCGAGGAGGGCTTGACGGCTTCCCAGACGTCGACGAAGGGGTGGCCCACCACCAGCACGTCCGCCCCGGACACCTGCGCGGCGATGCGGGACTCCTTCGAGCCGGGCACGAGGTGGTCGACGAGGACGCCGAGCCGCGCGTCCGGCGCGGGGCCGAAGGCGGCGACCACGGACGGCAGGTCGTCGACGCCCTCCAGGAACTCCACCGCGACGCCCTCGACCCGCAGGTCGTGGCCCCACACCCGTTCCACCAGCTCGGCGTCGTGCTTGCCCTCGACGTAGATCCGCCCGGCGCGCGCCACCCGGGCCTTCGCGTCCGGCACCGCGATGGAGCCGGACGCGGACAGCAGCGGTCCGCGCGGCTTCGGCGCGCCCTGCGGGCGTACCAGCGTCACGGTGCGGCCGTCGATGAGGAAGCCGCGCGGCACCATCGGGAAGACCCGGTGCTTGCCGAAGCGGTCCTCCAGCGTGACGGTCAGGCCCTCCGCGGTCTTCTCGCAGCGCACCACCGCCCCGCAGAAGCCCGTCGTGGCCTCCTCGACCACGAGGTCGGCGTCGGCCGGGACCTCGGGCACGGGGGCCGGCTTCTTCCAGGGCGGGGTGAGATCGCCGTCGTACGTCCTGCTGCGCATGCGGGCGATCGTAACGAGCCCGGGTCAGCTCCCGGCGGCGAACCGCTCGGCGAGCGCGTCCCGCTGGGCGCGGACGAAGCGCGCGTCGACCACGGCGCCGTGGCCGGGCACGTAGCGGCCGGTCTCGCCGCCGAGGGCGAGCAGCGCGTCCAGGGTGTCCGGCCAGCGGTCCGGGACGGCGTCGTCGTCCGCCTGGGGCTCGCCGGACTCCTCGACGAGATCGCCGCAGAAGACCACCGTGGGATCGCTCACGGTGCCGCCCGGGACCACCACGACCAGGTCGTGCGCGGTGTGCCCGGCGCCGGGGTGGACCAGCCGCACGACGCGTTCGCCCAGGTCGATGACGGTCTCGCCGGCGACGGGCCGGGTCGGCAGGGCGAGCGCGGCCGCCGCCTCCGCGGCCTCGGCCGGATCGGTGCCGTACGCGACGGCGCAGGCGCGCAGCGCGTCCCGTTCCGCCCGCAGCCGGGCGCCGAGCGCGCGGTGCGCGTAGATCTCGGCGCCGGGGAAGGCGGCGGTGCCCAGGACGTGGTCGAAGTGGCCGTGCGTGAGGGCGATGTGCGTCACATCGCGCCCGGTGAGCGCGGCGACCTGCGCGCGCAGCTCGGCGCCCTCGCGCAGCGTCGAGCCGGTGTCCACCAGCAGCACCGCGTCGGCGCCCACGACCAGGCCGATCGTGACGTCGAGATGCGGCAGCCGGCGCCGGGCGACCCCGGGGGCGAGCTGCTCCCACGACGTACCACCCGTACCGCCCGAACCGCCCGTACCCGGACCCTCCGTACCGTCCACAGATTCCACGGGGGTGACCGTATCGCCGCCGCGGGGCCGTCCGCCGCCGCCTCCCCGGACCCGGTGCGCCGCGCACCCTTGCCGAGCCCTTGCTGCCTCGCCGTACACTGGCTCCGGGGAAGCTGGCACTCGAAACGGCGGAGTGCCAGGGCCCGCCAGGGTGACGGACACGGCACGAGAACGAGCGGCTGGAGGTGCGCGATGCTGAGCGAACGCAGACTCGAGGTCCTGCGCGCCATCGTCCAGGACTACGTCGGCACCGAGGAGCCGGTCGGTTCCAAGGCGCTCACGGAGCGCCACAACCTCGGCGTCTCGCCCGCCACCGTGCGCAACGACATGGCGGTGCTGGAGGACGAGGGCTACATCGCCCAGCCGCACACCAGCGCAGGCCGCATCCCCACCGACAAGGGCTACCGGCTCTTCGTCGACAAGATGGCCGGCGTCAAGCCGCTGTCGTCCGCCGAGCGCCGCGCGATCCAGAACTTCCTGGAGGGCGCGGTCGACCTCGACGACGTCGTGGCCCGCACCGTACGGCTGCTGGCACAGCTCACCCGGCAGGTCGCCGTCGTGCAGTACCCGTCGCTGACCCGCTCCGCGGTCCGGCACGTCGAACTGCTCGCGCTCGCGCCCGCCCGGCTCATGCTCGTGCTCATCACCGACACCGGCCGGGTCGAGCAGCGCCTCGTCGACTGCGCGGCCCCGGTCACCGAGACCGTGCTCGCGGATCTGCGGGCGCGGCTCAACAGCCGGGTCGTCGGCCGCCGTTTCGCCGACGTCCCCCCGCTGGTGGCGGACCTGCCGGAGAGCTTCGAGGCCGACGACCGGCCCGCCGTCGCCGGAGTCCTGTCCACCCTGCTGGAAACGCTCGTCGAGCGTCCAGAAGAGCGCATCATGCTGGGCGGCGCGGCGAACCTCACCCGGTTCAACCACGACTTCCCGCTCACGATCAGACCCGTGCTCGAAGCACTGGAAGAGCAGATGGTGCTGCTGAAACTGCTCGGCGAGGCCACCGACTCCGCGATGACCGTGCGGATCGGGCATGAGAATTTTCACGAGGGCCTCAATTCCACCTCGGTCGTGGCCGTCGGCTACGGTTCCGGCGACGAGGCAGTCGCCAAACTCGGCGTGGTCGGACCGACCCGCATGGACTACCCCGGAACGATGGGAGCGGTACGCGCAGTGGCACGTTACGTCGGACAGATCCTGGCGGAGTCGTAAGTGGCCACGGACTACTACGCCGTCCTGGGCGTACGCCGCGACGCAGGTCCCGATGAGATCAAGAAGGCATTCCGCCGACTTGCCCGGGAATTGCACCCTGACGTCAATCCGGACCCGAAGACGCAGGAGCGGTTCAAGGAGATCAACGCCGCCTACGAGGTGCTCTCCGACCCGCAGAAGAAGCAGGTCTACGACCTCGGGGGCGACCCGCTGTCCGCCACCGGCGGCGGCGCGGGCGGCGGCTTCGGCGGCGGATTCGGCAACTTCAGCGACATCATGGACGCGTTCTTCGGCCAGTCGTCGCAGCGCGGTCCGCGCTCGCGCGTCCGGCGCGGGCAGGACGCCATGATCCGGCTGGAGATCGACCTCGAAGAGGCCGCCTTCGGCACCACCAAGGACATCCAGGTCGACACCGCGGTCACCTGCGGCACCTGCAACGGCGAGGGCGCCGCGCCCGGCACCGCCGCGCAGACCTGCGACATGTGCCGCGGCCGCGGCGAGGTCTCCCAGGTCACCCGGTCCTTCCTCGGCCAGGTCATGACCTCCCGGCCCTGCCCGCAGTGCCAGGGCTTCGGCACCGTCGTGCCCACCCCCTGCCCCGAGTGCGCGGGCGACGGCCGGGTCCGCTCCCGCCGCACCCTCACCGTCAAGATCCCCGCGGGCGTCGACAACGGCACCCGCATCCAGCTCGCGGGCGAGGGCGAGGTCGGCCCCGGCGGCGGCCCCGCCGGCGACCTCTACGTCGAGATCCGCGAGACCCCGCACCCCGTCTTCCAGCGCCGCGGCGACGACCTGCACTGCACGGTCACCATCCCGATGACCGCGGCGGCGCTCGGCACGAAGTGCCCGCTGGAGACGCTGGACGGCCTGGAGGAGATCGACATCCGGCCCGGCACGCAGTCCGGCCAGTCGATCCCGCTCCACCAGCGCGGCATCACCCACCTGCGCGGCGGCGGCCGCGGCGACCTCGTCGTCCACGTCGAGGTCCTGACCCCGAGCAAGCTCGACGCGGAGCAGGAGGAGCTTTTGCGCCGCCTGGCGAAGGCGCGCGGGGAGGAACGCCCCACCGGGCAGTTCGCCCCCGGCCAGCAGGGGCTCTTCTCGCGCCTGAAGGACGCTTTCAACGGCCGCTGAGCGCGCGCCGCTCTCCCTCCACCCTGCGTGGGCCGGCAAGCGATCCCGCCGGGCGCGGAGGGCGGTGCCTTTGCCGCGCGGGCCGCATTTTTCGCCGGGCGCGGAGGGCGGTGCCTTTGCCGCGCCGGGCACGCGTTTTTCAGGGGCGCGGGGAACTGCGCGCTCAGCCCACCACCGGCCGGTGGTCCGGATCGGACCGAAGAGACCCTCTGGGTCGGTGACGACCCGCGCCCCGGTGGGGGCTTGTCGCGCAGTTCCCCGCGCCCCTAAAAACGGTTGCCCGGCGCGGCACGCGCGGCCTCCCCGCGAACCTGAAAACGGTTGCCCGGCGCGGCACGCGCCCCCCGAAAAACGGGTGCCCGGCGCAGCAGAGGGGCTCGTCCGGCGAGGACATAGGGTGAGCGCATGGCTGCGTCAAGGCTGCCGACATTCTCGGCACATCCGATCGTGCAGGCCCCGATGGCGGGCGGCGCGGCGAACCCTCGTCTCGCCGCGGCGGTAGCCGCGTCCGGCGGGGTCGGCTTCCTCGCGGCGGGCTACAAGACGCCCGAGGCGATGTACGAGGAGATCCGCCAGCTCCGCGACCAGAGCGCGCAGCCCTTCGGGGTGAACGTCTTCCTGCCGCAGCCGACGGCGACGGACCCCTCCGCGGTCGCGGTGTACGCCGAGCAGCTGGCCGGTGAGGAGTCCTGGTACGGCGTGCCGCTCGGCGACCCGGAGGCGGGTCTGGACGACGCGTACGAGGCCAAGGTGGCGATCCTCCTGGAGGACCCCGTCCCGATGGTGAGCTTCACCTTCGGCTGCCCCGCCCGCAGGGTGCTGGACGCCTTCCGCAAGGCGGGCACGTACACCGTCGTGACGGTCACGACCGTGGCGGAGGCGCAGGCCGCGCAGGCCGCGGGCGCGGACGCGCTGTGCGTGCAGGGTGTGGAGGCGGGCGGCCACCGCGGCACGCACCGCGACGAGCCGCTGCTCGACGGCACCGGCGACGGCCTGCTCGCGCTGCTGCCGCAGGTGCGCGAGGCGGTGACGCTGCCGCTGATCGCGACGGGCGGGCTGATGCGCGGCGGCCAGGTCGCCGCGGTGCTCGCGGCGGGCGCGGACGCGGCGCAGCTCGGCACGGCGTTCCTGGTGTGCCCGGAGTCGGGGGCGAGCCTGTTGCACAAGCAGGCGCTGACCGATCCGGTCTTCACCCGTACCGAGATGACCCGGGCCTTCTCCGGACGCCCGGCCCGGGGCCTGGTCAACCGTTTCGTGCGCGAGCACGGCCCGTACGCGCCGCCCGGCTATCCGCAGGTCCACCATCTGACGGCGCCGCTGCGCAAGGCCGCCGCGGCGGCCGGTGACGCGCAGGGCATGGCGCTGTGGGCCGGGCAGGGCCACCGGCTGGCCCGCGAGGAGTCCGCGGGGCGGCTCGTGGAGCTGCTGGCCGAGGAGATGCGGGCCGCCCGGGAGGTGGCGGCATGACCGCGCCGGTCTTCCTGGCCGAGCCCGCCGTGCTCGACCGCGGCCCCGGGCTCGTCACGCTGGACGGGCCCGAGGGACGGCACGCCGTGTCCGTACGGCGGCTCCAGGCGGGCGAGGAGGTCGTCCTGACGGACGGGGCGGGGCGCGGCGCGTACGGCGTCGTCGCGGCGGCCCGCGGCAAGGACGAACTCGACGTCGAGGTGCGGGAGATCCGGGCCGAGGAGGAGCCGACGCCGCGGATCACCGTGGTGCAGGCGCTGCCCAAGGGCGACCGCGGCGAACTCGCCGTCGAGACGATGACCGAGGCCGGGGTCGACGCCGTCGTGCCGTGGGCGGCGGCGCGCTGCGTGACGCAGTGGCGGGGGGAGCGGGGGGCGAAGTCGCTCGCGAAGTGGCGTTCGACGGCGCGGGAGGCCGCGAAGCAGGCCCGGCGGCTGAGGTTTCCCGAGGTCGGTGACCTGGTGACGACACGTCAGCTGGGCGAGCTGCTGCGCGCGGCCGATTTCGCGGGGGTCCTCCACGAGGAGGGCTCGCTGCCGCTGGCGACCGCGGCGCTGCCCGTCGCGGGGTCCGTCGTCCTCGTCGTCGGCCCCGAGGGCGGGGTGGCCCCCGAGGAGCTGGCCGCCTTCGCGGAGGCCGGCGCCTCCCCGTACCGCCTGGGCCGCACGGTCCTGCGCACCTCCACGGCGGGTGTCGCCGCGGTCTCCCTCCTCCAGACCCGCACCCACCGCTGGTCCTGACCCCGCCCCGGGGTGCTCCTTGCGGTTTCCGCACGCAGGGCGAGCGTTCTCGGGGCGCGTGGGGGCGGGAAGGCCGCGAACGCCACCGCAAGGGGCCCCCGCGGACGCGCCAACTCACCCCCAGAGGGGGGACCTTGTCCCGTAAGGGGTGAATCGACCGTGCGGGGGATGGACCCGCACCCGAAGCCGCAGCACCGTGAAGCGTATGGGAATGGGCAGAAGGACATGGGCGGTCGCCGCCCTCATTGCAGCGGCGGCGGCAGCCGCCACCGCGTGCGAGCCCGCAGACGGCCTCGGCACCAGTGCCGTCTCCGTGACGACGGACCGGTTGGCGACGCACCACCTGGAGCAGAAGGGCGTCGACGTCCAGTGGCTCTCGTGCAGCGCCCAGTCGAAAACGCACCACGCCAGCGTCGATTGCGTGGGCCGCACCGACGACGACCGCAAGATCTCCGTGACGGGCGACGTCACCGAGCAGCTCGACGACCTGTGCGTGCGCGGCAGGCTGACGGCGACGGTCGGCGCGAGGCGGGTTTTCTCCGTCGAGGGGCTGGGGAACTGCGACCGGCGGCATACTGCGGGGAGTTGATCGAAGTTAATGTGGTCGGGTGACGCACCCGACACCGAATCACCAGCCCTCGTATCTGAGGCACCCGCATCCGCACGGTGAGCTGATCGCTTTCACGGCCGAGGACGACGTGTGGGTCGCGCCGCTGGACGGCGGCCGTGCCTGGCGGGTCAGCGCGGACAACATGCCGGTGGGCCGGCCCCGCATCGCACCGGACGGCGCGAGCCTGGCGTGGACGTCCACCCGGGACGGCGCTCCGGAGGTGCACGTGGCGCCGCTGGACGGCGGCCCGTCGCGGCGCCTGACGTACTGGGGCGACCCGCGCACGGCGGTGCGCGGCTGGACGCCGGACGGCGCACTGGTGGTGACGTCGGGTCACGGCCAGGCGTCGGGCCGCCGGACGTGGGCGCGTACGGTGCCGCTGGACGGCGGGCCGGGTGAGCTGCTGCCGTACGGGCCGGTCGGCGACGTGGCGTACGGGCCGGACGGCGCGGTGCTGCTGCTGTCCGTGCCGATGGGCCGGGAGGCGGCGTACTGGAAGCGCTACCGGGGCGGCACCGCGGGCAAGTTGTGGCTGGACGCGCGCGGCGACGGCGGTTTCGTACGCGTGCACGCGGGGCTGGACGGCAACATCGAGTGCCCGATGTGGGTGGGCGACCGGATCGCCTTCCTGTCCGACCACGAGGGCGTGGGCGCGGTCTACTCCAGCCTCCCCGACGGTACGGATCTGCGCCGCCACAGCAGCCTGGAGGGCTTCTACGCCCGCCACGCGGGGACGGACGGCACCCGTGTCGCCTGGACCAGCGGCGGCGTCCTGCACGTCCTGGACGGCCTGGACGACGAGCCGCGCGTGCTGGACGTCGCGCTGGGCGGCCAGCGGGCCGACCTCCAGCCGCATCCGGTGCGCGCGGCCCACTACCTGGGCGGCGCCCGGCCGGACCACACCGGGCGGGGCAGCGCGGTCGAGGTGCGCGGCACCACGCACTGGGTCACCCACCGGGGCGGTCCGGCCCGGGTGCTGGCGGCCGAGCCCGGGGTGCGCACCCGGCTGCCGCGGGTCTTCGCGCCGGGTGGCGCGGACGGCGAGCAGCACGTGGTGTGGGTGACGGACGCGGAGGGCGAGGACGCCCTGGAGCTGGCGCCCGCGCTGGGCCTGCCGCCGGGTGCGGCGCCGCGGCGGCTGGCGGCGGGGCGGCTGGGCCGGGTGCTGGCGATGGAGGTCTCGCCGGACGGGCACCGGATCGCCGTCGCGTCGCACGACGGCCGGGTGCTGCTGGTGGAGACGCAGACCGGCGAGATCCGGGAGGTCGCCGCGAGCGACGCCGGGGACGCGACGGGTCTGACGTTCTCGCCGGACTCGGCGTGGCTGGCCTGGTCGGCGCCGGGACCGGGTGAGCTGCGGCAGCTCAAGCTGGCCTCGACGGCGGATCTGACGGTGGTCGACGCCACTCCGCTGCGCTTCGCGGACTTCTCGCCCGCCTTCACCGCGGACGGCCGCCACCTGGCGTTCCTGTCGGAGCGCTCGTTCGACCCGGTCTACGACGCGCACGTCTTCGACCTGGCCTTCACCAACGCCTGCCGCCCGTACCTGATCACGCTGGCGGCCACCACGCCGTCGCCCTTCGGCCCGCAGCGCCAGGGCCGCCCGTACGACGGGGAGGACGACGCCCCGGGCGGCGCGGGCGAGGACGACAAGCCCCGGGACAAGCCCGACGGCGAGGGCAAGGGCGACGGCCCGCGGGTCCCGGCCACCACCGTGGACACGGTGGGGCTGGCCGACCGCATCGTGCCCTTCCCGGTCGAGGCGGCCCGCTACTCGGGCCTGCGCGCGGCCAAGGGCGGCGTGCTGTGGCTGCGCCACCCGCTGACCGGCGTGCTGGGCTCGGGCCTGGCCACCCCGGACGCGCAGCCGCCGGGCACCGCCCTGGAGCGCTACGACCTGGCGCAGCTGCGGCTGGAGGAGATCGCCGACGACGCCGACGGCTTCGCGGTCACCGGCGACGGCACCAAGCTGCTGCTGCGGACCGGCGGGCGGCTGCGGGTGGTGCCCGCCGACAGCAAGGCCGACTCCGACGACGACTCGGGCAGCGCGGTCACCGTGGACCTGTCCCGGGTCCGGGTGACGGTGCGGCCGCAGGACGAGTGGCGGCAGATGTTCGCCGAGACCCACCGGCTGGCCCGGGACAACTTCTGGCGCGCCGACATGGGCGGCCAGGACTGGGACGGTGTCGCCGAGCGCTACCGCCCGCTGGTGGACCGCGTCGCCACCCACGACGACCTGGTCGACCTGCTGTGGGAGCTGCACGGCGAGCTGGGCACCTCGCACGCCTACGTCTCGCCGCCCGGCGGCTACCGCGACCCGCTGCACCGCCAGGGCCTGCTGGGCGCGGACCTGGCGCGTACGGCGGAGGGGCTGTGGACGGTGGCGCGGGTGCTGCCGGGGGAGTCCTCCGACCCGCTGGCCCGCTCGCCGCTGTCGGCCCCGGGCGTGGCGGTGCGCGCGGGCGACGTGCTGCTCGCGGTGGACGGGGTGCCGGTGGACCCGGTCGCCGGGCCCGGCCCGCTGCTGGTCGGCACCGCGGGCAAGCCGGTGGAGCTGACCGTGCAGCCGGCGGGGGGCGGCGCCGTACGCCATGTGGTGGCGGTGCCGCTGGAGGACGAGGAGCCGCTGCGCTACCACGACTGGGTCGCCGGGCGGCGCGCGCACGTCCACGAGGCGTCGGGCGGGCGGCTGGGCTATCTGCACGTGCCGGACATGGTCGGCAACGGCTGGGCGCAACTGCACCGCGACCTGCGGGTGGAGGTCGCCCGCGAGGGCCTGGTGGTCGATGTGCGGGAGAACCGCGGCGGGCACACCTCGCAGCTGGTGGTGGAGAAGCTGGCCCGGCGGATCATCGGCTGGGACGTGCCGCGCGGCAGCCGCCCGATGAGCTACCCGCTGGACGCCCCGCGCGGCCCGGTGGTGGCGGTGGCCAACGAGTTCTCCGGCTCCGACGGCGACGTGGTCAACGCGGCGATCCGCGCGCTGGACATCGGCCCGGTCGTCGGCACCCGCACCTGGGGCGGCGTCATCGGCATCGACAGCCGCTACCAGCTGGTCGACGGCACGGGCGTGACGCAGCCCAAGTACGCCTTCTGGCTGGAGGGTTACGGCTGGGACGTGGAGAACCACGGCGTCGATCCGGACGTCGAGGTGGTGTGCGCCCCGCAGCAGTGGGCCGCGGGCGAGGACCCGCAGCTGGACACCGCGGTGGAGCTGGCGCTGCGCGCGCTGGCCGACAGCCCCGCGAAGACCCCGCCGGAGCACCCGCCGCTGTAGGCCGTCCGGGGGCCGTCCGGGGGCCGTACGCGCATCCGCGCGCGTACGGCCGTCAGCGGCGGCGTCCGGCGGCGGCGCACCCGCGCGCGTACGGCCCGTGCGCCCGCTGCCGGTACGATGCGAAGCCCCGTAGCCCCCCGAGAAGGGAGCCCCGCGCCATGGCGGGAGAGCCCCAGGCCGACTGCCTGTTCTGCAAGATCGTCGCCGGTGAGATCCCGGCCACGATCGTCCGCGAGACGCCCACCACGCTCGCCTTCCGGGACATCAACCCGCAGGCGCCCACGCACGTCCTGGTGATCCCGCGGGTGCACTACCCGGACGCGGCCACGCTCGCCGCGGGCGACCCGGGCGCGGTCGCGGACGTGCTGCGCGAGGCGGGCGAGGTCGCCGCGCAGGAGAAGGTCGACGGCACCGGCTACCGGATCATCTTCAACACCGGCGCGGGCGCGGGCCAGACGGTCTTCCACGCGCACGCCCACGTGCTGGGCGGCCGCGACCTCCAGCGGCTGGTCTGAGCCGCGCCCGATGGCCCGTGAACTCGTCGTCCTCGGCACCGCCAGCCAGGTGCCGACGCGGCAGCGCAACCACAACGGCTACGTGCTGCGCTGGGACGGCGAGGGCATCCTCTTCGACCCCGGCGAGGGCAGCCAGCGGCAGATGCTGCACGCCGGGGTCGCCGCGCACGACCTGACGCGGATCTGCGTCACGCACTTCCACGGCGACCACTCGCTCGGCCTCGCGGGCGTCTTCCAGCGCATCAGCCTGGACCGCGTCCCGCACCCGGTCGCCGCGCACTACCCGGCCAGCGGCCAGGCGTACTTCGACCGGCTGCGGCACGCCACCGCCTATCGCGAGGCGGGCGACATCCGCGAGCAGCCGGTGAGCGGCGAGGGCGGCGTCCTCGCCGTCACGCCCGCCTTCACCCTGGAGGCGCGCCGCCTGTCGCATCCCGTGGAGTCCTACGGCTACCGGCTCACCGAGCCGGACGGCCGCCGGATGCTGCCGGCGAAGCTCGCCGAGCACGGCATCGCGGGGCCCGACGTCGGCCGCCTCCAGCAGGACGGCGAGCTGCGCGGGGTGACGCTGGAGGAGGTCAGCGAGCCGCGCCGCGGCCAGCGTTTCGCCTTCGTCATGGACACCCGGATGTGCCCGGCGGTGCCCGAACTCGCCGCGGGCTGCGACATGCTGGTGATCGAGTCGACGTTCCAGGAGGCCGACGCCGCGCTCGCCGCCGAGCACGGCCATCTGACGGCGGGCCAGGCCGCCGCGGTCGCGCGCGACGCCGGGGTGCGCCACCTGGTGCTCACGCACTTCTCGCAGCGCTACCCCGAGCCGGACGGCTTCGCGGCCGAGGCGCGCGCCGCCGGGTTCGAGGGCGAGCTGACGGTGGCCGCGGACCTGACGCGGGTGCCGGTGCCGCGCCGCGTGTGAGTCCGTCCACGACGCGGCACCGGGGTCCTGTGCGGGCTGCGGCTGAGCCTACGGTTACGGCAGGTAGTACATCGGGTTGGGCAGCTTGTAGGACTTGTCGGCGTGGCCGCCGGACAGGTCGCTGTACTGGTCGCCGAAGTTGCCGATGATGTCGTAGCCCAGCGACTCGATGTGCGCGCGCGTCCCCGACTTGTACTCGATCGTCGTGCACGTCGCGCCGCACGCCAGGTAGGCGGGCGGGTTCGCGGTGTTCTTCAGGTACAGGTGCGCGGTGTCGGGGGCCGCGGTGTAGCCGACCGCCGACAGGTTCCGCACGGTGTCGGCGCGCTGCGCCTCCGGGCGGCCGGTGATCCAGAAGACCGTCACGCCCTGGTCCGCGGCCCAGTTGGTGAGGGTGTCCATGCCGAAGACCGGCGGCATGTCCTTGGTGTCCAGGTAGGCCTGGTTGCTGGCCGGGGTGTAGTTGAAGCCGACCTCCAGCTCGTAGTTGTACGTGAGCACGCTGGTGTCGTCGACGTCCAGCACGATCGCGGGCTTCGCGCCGTGGGAGCCGTGCTTGCCGCCCTTGGCGTGCGTGAGCGCGTGCGTGAGGTCCGCCTTCGCCTTGGCCTCGATGCCGGCGAGCTGACGGGCGTAGTTGCTGTCCGCGGAGGCGTAGTGCTCGCTGCCCACGACGGTGTCGCCGTAGTAGGCCTTGATGTCGTTGACGACGTTGGTGAGGTTGGGGATCTCCTTGTCGCTGCGCGGCACCGAGGGGTCCGCGGTGGCGGCTCCGACGCCGTAGAAGGCGGCGCCCAGGGTGGCTGCGGCGGCGGCGAGCGCCAGCGAACGGCGGGACGGACGGACGAGGGGCATGGCGGTGCTCCTTCAACGCTGGTTGATGCGCGGCAAGTTAGACCCCCGGTTCCCGGCAGGTCAAGGACGGTCTACGCGCGTATCGTCACAACGCAGGTCAGATGGTGTTTCCCTGGTGTTTCCCCAAACGCCGTCCGGGTGCCGCCCGTTGCCGCGGCCGGGCGCGCGCGACCGTACGGGGCCCGGCCCGCGGTGCGGCGGCCGGGCGGTACGGGACCGGTCCGCGGCTCGGCGACAGGCGGTACGGGCCCGGTCCGCGCCTCAGTGGCCCGCCGCGTCGAGGATGCGGGCCGCGGCCGCGGGGGAGTCCACCAGCGGGTGCAGGGCCAGCGCGCGCAGCGCCGCCGTACGGGAGCCGGTCAGCGCCGCGTCGATCGCCGCCCGCTCCACCGCCTTGACGGCCAGCATCAGGCCCGCCTGGTGCTCGTCCGGCGGTGCGACGGGCAGCGGGCGCGCCCCGGCGGCGTCCACCGCGCAGGGCACCTCCACGACGGCGTCGGCGTCCAGGAAGGGCAGCGCGCCGCCCGAGCGGACGTCGAGGATCAGCTCGGTCCGCTCGTCCCGGGCGACGGCCCGCATGAGCGCGAGCGCGACCCGGTCGTAGCCGCCGCCGTCCAGGTCGTGCGGGTCGCGCTGCCAACCGCCGCTCGCCGCGCGGGAGTCGGCCCCGTAGGTCTCCTCGCGCTCGCGCCGGGCCGCCTCCCACAGCTCGTGCGCGCGGCCCGGGTCGCGGTCGGCCGCCGCGAAGAACGCGCCCTGCTGCCGGTCCAGGAACTCCCCGCGCGTCTCGTCGGCGGCGCGCACCGCGGCGAGGGTCTCGCGGCGGAAGTAGTAGTAGTGCAGGTATTCGTTGGGCAGGGCGCCCAGCGCGGCGAGGAAGTCCGGGCCGAAGAGCCGCCCCTCCTCGAAGCCGCCGAGGGCGGCCGGGTCGGCGAGCAGGCCCGGCAGCAGGTCGCGGCCGCCGGAGGTCAGGCGGCGCAGCCAGCCCAGGTGGTTGAGGCCGACGTAGTCGTAGCCGAAGTCCGGCGCGTCCGGGTCGGCGCCCGCCGCGCGCGCCGCCCGCCGCACCAGGCCCACGGGCGAGTCGCAGATGCCGATGACGCGGTCGCCCAGCACGCGCGCCATCGCCTCGGTCACCATGCCCGCCGGGTTGGTGAAATTGATCACCAGGGCGTCCGGTGCCAGCGCCCGGACCCGCTCGGCGATCCGTACCGCGACCGGCAGGGTGCGCAGCCCGTACAGGACACCGCCCGCGCCCACCGTCTCCTGTCCGAGCACGCCCTCGGCGAGCGGCAGCCGCTCGTCGCGCACCCGGCCCGCGGTGCCGCCCACCCGGATCGCGGAGAAGACGAAGTCCGCGCCGCGCACCGCGTCGTCCAGCCCGTCGGCGAGCCGTACGGCGGGCCCGCCCGTCCCCGCCCCGGCGATCACGGCGGCGACGGCCCGCAGCCGCAGCGGGTCCTCGTCGTGCAGCACGACCTCGTCGATCAGGTCGTCCCCGGCCAGCGCCCGGTGCACGAGCGGCACCCTGAAGCCTCCGCCGCCCAGAATGGTGAGCTTCACCCGTACTCCGTTCCCTGGATGCTCGTCACTGTCAGTGGTATCGGGCACAGTGTCTTGCATGCACGACCAGCCCGTCCTCGATCCGCTCGGCGCGGTGCGCGCCGCGGGGGACCCGGCGACCGATGTCTATCTCACCGGCACCGTCTTCCTCGACATCATCTTCACCGGCCTGGACAGCGCACCCGTGCGGGGTACGGAGTCGTGGGCCCGCGGCATGGGCTCCAGCCCCGGCGGCGTGGCGAACATGGCTACCGCCCTGGCCCGCCTCGGCCTGCGCACGACGCTCGCCGCCGCCTTCGGGGACGACATGTACGGCGACTACTGCTGGGAGAGCCTGTCGCAGGGCGAGGGCATCGACCTGGGGCCCTCCCGCCGCATCCCCGGCTGGCACTCCCCGGTCACGGTGTCGATGGCGTACGAGGGCGAGCGCACCATGGTCAGCCACGGGCACCGGGCGCCGCCGCCCGAGAAGGAGCCGGTGCCCGCGTGCCCGCCGCCCGCGCGGGCCGCGGTGGCCTCCCTCGGGCAGCGCGAGCGGGCCTCGGACGAGGAGCCCGCGCCCGACCCTGACCGCGAGTGGGTCGCCCGTGCGGCCGCGTCCGGCACGGCGGTCTTCGCCGACGTCGGGTGGGACGACACCGGCCGCTGGGATCCGGCGGATCTGGCCGAGCTGCGGCACTGCGCGGCCTTCCTGCCGAACGCGCAGGAGGCCATGCGCTACACCCGCACCACCAGCCCGCGGGCGGCCGCGTACAAGCTCGCCGAGCTGGTGCCGCTCGCCGTGGTCACGCTCGGTGCCGAGGGCGCCGTCGCGGTGGACGCGGGCAGTGGCGAGACGGCGGAGGTGCCCGCGCTGATCGTGGACGCGCTGGATCCGACCGGCGCCGGGGACGTCTTCGTGGCCGCCTTCGTCACCGGCAGCCTCGCGGGCTGGCCGCTGCCCGACCGGCTGGCCTTCGGCTCGCTGTGCGCCGCGCTGTCCGTCCAGGAGTTCGGCGGCTCGCTGTCCGCGCCGGGCTGGACGGAGGTCGCCGCGTGGTGGACGCGGGCCAAGGCCGATCCGGCGACCCCGGCCGAGGCCCTGTGCCGCTACGCCTTCCTGGACGCGCTGATCCCGCCCGCCCCGCGCCGCTGGCCGCTGCCCCGGGCGGTGCCGACGATCGGCTTCCGCCGGGCCTGAGCCCGGCGGGTGCGTGCCCGGCCGCCGGTGACAACGGCAAATCCCCTCGGCGGCCGAGGCCCCACGTCGTAGGCTTGGATTACCACGCCCCACCGGGCTCGTCGATCAGCAGAAAGCGGGATGAGCAGGCCCTAGCGCCGGCCCATGACTCAGACACCGACAAAGCAGCAGCCGCAGCCGCAGCCGGCGCGCGCCCACTTCGTCGTACCGGCCAAGCACCCCATGGTGACCGTCCTGGGATCTGGCGACTCTCTCCTGCGGGTGATCGAGCAGGCCTTCCCGGCCGTCGACATCCACGTGCGGGGCAACGAGATCAACGCCGTCGGCGAGGCCGCCGAGGTGGCCCTGGTCCAGCGGCTGTTCGACGAGATGATGCTCGTCCTGCGCACCGGCCAGCCGATGACCGAGGACGCGGTGGAGCGCTCCATCGCTATGCTCCGCGCCAACGGCACCGCCGCCGACGAGGACGCCGAGACCCCGGCCCAGGTGCTCACGCAGAACATCCTGTCCAGCCGCGGCCGCACGATCCGCCCCAAGACGCTCAACCAGAAGCGCTACGTGGACGCGATCGACAAGCACACCATCGTCTTCGGCATCGGCCCGGCCGGCACCGGCAAGACCTACCTGGCGATGGCCAAGGCCGTCCAGGCCCTCCAGTCCAAGCAGGTCAACCGCATCATCCTGACCCGCCCCGCGGTCGAGGCCGGCGAGCGCCTGGGCTTCCTGCCCGGCACCCTCTACGAGAAGATCGACCCCTACCTGCGCCCGCTCTACGACGCCCTGCACGACATGCTGGACCCCGACTCGATCCCCCGGCTGATGGCGGCCGGCACGATCGAGGTCGCCCCGCTGGCGTACATGCGCGGCCGCACCCTCAACGACGCCTTCATCATCCTGGACGAGGCGCAGAACACCAGCGCCGAGCAGATGAAGATGTTCCTGACCCGGCTCGGCTTCGACTCCAAGATCGTCATCACCGGTGACGTCACCCAGGTCGACCTGCCGAACGGGACCAAGAGCGGCCTGCGCCAGGTGCAGGACATCCTCGCGGACGTCGACGACGTCCATTTCGCGCGGCTGAGCAGCACCGACGTGGTGCGCCACAAGCTGGTCGGGCGGATCGTGGACGCGTACGAGCGGTACGACAACGCGCTCGCGGCGGCCGATTCGGGCGACCCCGCCGGCGGCCGCGGCGCACGCCCCAAGAGAAAGTAGCCGGATCACACCATCATGGCGATCGACGTCAACAACGAGTCCGGCTGGGAGGTCGACGAGCAGGCGGTGCTCGACGCCGCCCGCTACGCGCTGCACCGCATGCGCATCCACCCGCTGTCGGAGCTGTCGGTGATCCTGGTGGACGCCGACGCGATGGAGCAGCTGCACATCCAGTGGATGGACCTGCCGGGCCCCACCGATGTCATGTCCTTCCCGATGGACGAGCTGCGGCCCGGCAAGGAGGACGAGGAGCCCGCACAGGGGCTGCTCGGCGACATCGTGCTGTGCCCCGAGGTCGCGAAGAAGCAGGGCGAGGAGGCGCCGACCGGGCACAGCATGGACGAGGAGCTGCAGCTGCTCACCGTGCACGGGGTGCTGCACCTGCTCGGGTACGACCACGAGGAGCCCGAGGACAAGGCCGAGATGTTCGGCCTCCAGAAGGCGATTCTGGACGGCTGGCGGGCCGAGCACGGACTGACGGGCCCCTCGCCCGCGCCCACCACCCACTGACGCGGGGGCACGGCTACCGCACGTGGACGCCTCATGATCGTCTCCGCCGTCCTGCTCGTCATCGTCGCCTGGCTCGCGGCCTGCGCCGAGACCGCGCTCGCCAGGATCTCCCGTTTCCGCGCCGAGGACGCGGTGCGCTCCGGCCGCCGGGGCGCCGCCAACCTCCTCGCCGTGGCCTCCGACCCGACTCGCTACCTCAACGTCGCGCTGCTGGTGCGGGTCGGGTGCGAGACCGCGGCGGCCGTGCTCATCACGGTCGTCTGCTACCGCGCCTTCACCAGCACCTGGGAGGTGCTGGTCGTCGCGATCGGCGTCATGGTGCTGGTGTCGTACGTCGCGGTGGGCGTCTCCCCGCGCACCATCGGCCGCCAGCACCCCATGAACACCGCGACCGCCGCCTCGTACGTGCTGCTTCCGCTGGCCCGCGTCATGGGCCCCGTCCCCGGGCTGCTGATCCTGCTCGGCAACGCGCTGACCCCCGGCAGGGGCTTCAAACGCGGCCCGTTCGCGAGCGAGGCCGAGCTGCGCGCGCTCGTGGACCTCGCCGAGTCCGAGTCGCTCATCGAGGACGACGAGCGCCGCATGGTGCACTCCGTCTTCGAGCTGGGCGACACCATCGTGCGCGAGGTCATGGTGCCGCGCCCCGAGCTGGTGATGATCGAGCGCTTCAAGACCATCCGGCAGGCCACCACGCTGGCGCTGCGCAGCGGCTTCTCCCGCATTCCGGTCACCGGCGAGAGCGAGGACGACGTCGTGGGCTTCGTCTACCTCAAGGACCTCGCCCGGCGCACCCACATCAACCGCGACGCCGAGAGCGAGCCCGTCACCAGCGTGCTGCGCCCGGCGGCCTTCGTCCCCGACACCAAGAACGCCGGCGACCTGCTGCGCGAGATGCAGCGCGACCGCAACCACGTCGCCGTCGTCGTCGACGAGTACGGCGGCACCGCGGGCATCGTCACGATCGAGGACATCCTGGAGGAGATCGTCGGCGAGATCACCGACGAGTACGACCAGGAGACCCCGCCGGTCGAGGCCCTGGGCGAGGGCCGCTACCGGGTCACCGCCCGGCTCGACATCGGCGACCTGGGCGAGCTGTACGGCGTGCTCCTGGACGACGACGACGTCGAGACGGTCGGCGGCCTGCTGGCCAAGTCCCTCGGCCGCGTCCCCATCCCCGGCGCCACGGTCGTCGTCCCCCTCCCCGAGGACACCACCCCCGACCACCCCACCCCCGCCCTCCGCCTGACCGCCGAGACCCAGGCGGGCCGCCGCAACCGCATCGGCACGGTCCTGGTCGAACCCCTGCCCCCGCAGCCGCACCCCGGGGAGGACGGGACGGGGGAGTGAGCCGGGCGGTCCGCGGGGCTCAGGGGGAGAAGGTGCCGAGCATCGTCAGGGGGTTGGGTCGCCGGGTGCGCAGGTGCGGTCACGCAGCGCAATCCACAGGGGAGAAAGGGCGGGGTGCGCGCGACGCCCTATGATCGCGCGTATGAGCGATCAGCAGCAGGCAGCCGAGCTGTCGGACCCGGAAGACCGCAAGCTCGTCACCCTCGCCCGCTCGGCCCGCGCGCGCAACGGGGTGGCCGAGGGCGCCGCGGTGCGTGACGAGACGGGGCGCACGTATGTGGCGGGCACCGTCGCGCTGGAGTCGCTGCGGCTGAGCGCGCTCCAGACGGCCGTCGCCATGGCCGTCGCGAGCGGCGCGAAGTCGCTGGAGGCCGCCGCGGTCGTGACGGAGGCGGAGGCGGCGTCCGACGCCGACCGTGCCGCCGTCCGGGATCTGGGCGGCGCCGCGGTGCCGGTGATCACGGCGGCGCCGGACGGCTCGATACGCGCGCAGGTCACCGCGGGCTGACCGCGGGGGGCCTCAGAGGGCGTCGGGGCCGAACTCGCCGGTCCTGACGCGGACGGCCGTCTCGACCGGCACCGACCACACCTTGCCGTCGCCGATCTTGCCGGTGCGGGCCGCCGCGACCACCGCCGCGATCACGGCCTCCGCCTCCGCGTCCTCCACCAGCACCTCGATGCGCGCCTTCGGCACGAGGTCCACGCGGTATTCGGCGCCCCGGTAGACCTCGGTGTGGCCGCGCTGCCTGCCGTAGCCGCTGGCCTCGGTCACGGTCATGCCCTGCACGCCCATCTCCTGCAGGGCGGTCTTCACGTCGTCCAGCTTGTACGGCTTGATGACGGCGGTGACCAGCTTCATCCCAAGGGGCTCCTGTCGTGCGCGGCCTGCGCTGCGGCGGCGTGCCCGGCGGCGGCGCCGTGCGACGTACCGTGCGTGAGTACGCCGTGATCGTAGGCGGTCTCGGCGTGCACGGTGAGGTCCAGGCCCCTCCTCTCGTGCTCCTCGCTCGCCCGGAAGCCCAGCAGCCGGTCGATGACCTTGCCGATCGCGTACGTGACAGCGAAGGCGTAGGTCCCGACCGCCCCGATCGCCGTGAGCTGGCGGCCCAGCTGCGCCAGGCCGCCGCCGTAGAACAGGCCCTCCGGCCCGCCGGTCATGGACTCGGTGGCGAGCAGGCCGATCAGGGCGGTGCCGACGATGCCGCCCATGAGGTGGACGCCCACGACGTCCAGCGAGTCGTCCACGCCCCAGCGGAATTTCCAGCTCACCGCGTACGAGCACAGCACGCCCGCCGCGAGACCGACGAGCGCGGCACCGGGGACGTCCACGCTGCCGCAGGAGGGGGTGATCGCGACCAGGCCCGCGATCGAGCCGGAGGCGGCGCCCAGCGTCGTGGCGTGCCCGTCCCGCCGTTTCTCGACGGCCAGCCAGCCCAGCAGGCCCGCGCAGCCCGCGGTCTGGGTGTTGAGGAAGGCCGCGCCCGCCATGCCGTTGGCGCCCAGCGCGGATCCGGCGTTGAAGCCGAACCAGCCGAACCACAGCAGTCCGGCGCCCAGCAGCACCAGCGGCAGGTTGTGCGGCCGCATCGCCTCCTTGCGGAAGCCCAGCCGCGGCCCCAGCACGATTGCCAGCGCCAGCCCGGAGGCGCCCGAGCACACCTCCACGACCGTGCCGCCCGCGTAGTCCAGCGCGTGCAGCTTCGAGACGACCCAGCCGCCGTCGGCGAAGACCCAGTGCGCCACGGGGACGTATACGGCGAGTGTCCACACCGGCACGAAGACCATCCAGGCCCCGAACCGCGCCCGGTCGGCGACCGCCCCGCTGATCAGCGCGGCCGTGATCACGGCGAAGGTCAGCTGGAAGGTCGCGAAGAGCAGCGTCGGCACGTGCCCGTGCATCGCGGTCGGCCCGATGCCGTGCATGCCGACGTTCTTCAGGTCGCCGATGAGGCCGAGCCCGCCCGCGTCGTGCCCGAAGGCCAGCGTGTATCCGGCGAGCAGCCACACCAGCGTGACCAGCGCGATCGAGACGAAGCTCATCATCAGCATGTTGAGGACGCTCTTGCTGCGGACCATGCCGCCGTAGAAGAGCGCGAGGCCGGGCGTCATGAGCAGCACCAGGGCGGTCGCGGCCAGCAGCCACGCGGTGTCGGCGGCGTTCACGGCCGTCTGGCCGGAGGGGCCGGAGGACAGCAGCAGCACGGGCGGGGTCCTTCCACAGGCGGTTGTACGGAAGCGTCACGGGTGCGCGTTTCCGGATGTGGGCGCGGGTGTTTCCGCCGTGTTTCGTGTTGCGTGGGCATTACGCCATCCTCACGATGCGTGAGGCTGCGGCCGCCGCGGGCGCCCGTCCGCGCGCCCGCGCAGCCGGGCCGAGCCCGCCCGCGCCGCCGCAGGGAGCCGCGCGTCCGCGCGCACCGCCGCCATCGGGGAGAATGAGGGCCATGAGCGCTCGCACCCCCGCCACCGGCCCCGCCCACCGGTCCGGCTTCGCCTGCTTCGTGGGCCGCCCCAACGCCGGAAAGTCCACCCTCACGAACGCTCTGGTCGGCCAGAAGGTGGCGATCACCTCCAACCGGCCGCAGACCACCCGGCACACCGTGCGCGGCATCGTCCACCGCCCCGAGGCCCAGCTCGTGCTGGTCGACACCCCCGGCCTGCACAAGCCCCGCACGCTGCTCGGCGAGCGCCTCAACGACGTCGTCCGCAGCACCTGGGCCGAGGTGGACGTCATCGGCTTCTGCCTGCCCGCCGACCAGAAGCTCGGCCCCGGCGACACGTACATCGCGCGCGAGCTGGCCGAGATTCGCAAGACCCCCAAGGTCGCGGTGGTCACCAAGACCGACCTGGTCGACTCCAAGGCGCTCGCCGGGCAGCTGCTGGCCGTCGACAAGCTCGGCCGCGAGCTGGGGATCGAGTGGGCGGAGATCGTGCCCGTCTCGGCGGTCTCCGGCGAGCAGGTCGGCCTGCTCGCGGACCTGCTGGTCCCGCTGCTCCCGGAGGGCCCCGCCCTCTACCCCGAGGGCGACCTCACCGACGAGCCCGAGCAGATCATGGTCGCCGAGCTGATCCGCGAGGCCGCGCTGGAGGGCGTGCGCGACGAGCTGCCGCACTCCATCGCCGTCGTCGTGGAGGAGATGGCCCCGCGTGAGGACCGGCCCGCCGACCGCCCGCTGGTCGACATCCACGCCAACGTCTACATCGAGCGGCCCTCCCAGAAGGGCATCATCATCGGCCCCAAGGGCGCCCGCCTGAAGGAGGTCGGCATGAAGTCCCGCAAGCAGATCGAGGCGCTGCTCGGTACGCCGGTCTTCCTCGACCTGCACGTCAAGGTCGCGAAGGACTGGCAGCGCGACCCCAAGCAGCTGCGCCGCCTCGGCTTCTGACCGGGCCCCTTCTTCGTCCGGGGGATCAGCGGCCCGGGACGAAGAAGGGGCCCGCGCCCTTGAGGGTGCGGTGGATGGGGGCCGTCTCGGTGCGGCGGACGCCGGGGAGGGCGGCCACCGGACCGGTGAGGTAGCGGTAGAGGGAGGGCGCGTCCCGGCACAGGAGGCACACGTAGAGGTTCGACGTCCCCGTGGTGGCCGACGCGAAGGCGACCTCCGTGTGCGCGGCCAGCGCCGCTCCCGCCGCTGCGAGGTGGGCCGGTTCGACCTCCAGCCACAGCAAGGTCCGCAGCTCGTTCGGGTGCAGGCCCGGGGCGAAGTCGAGGTCGAAGTAGAGCACGCCGGACGCCCGTAGCTCCGTCATCCGGCGGCGGACCGTGGTGGGCGACCACCCGGTGGCGGCCGCCAGCTCCGCCGCCGCAGTGCGGCCGTCGCGCGCCAGCAGTTCCAGCAGCCGCCGGTCGCCCTCGTCGAGGAGGAGCGGTTCCGTGCTCTCCGCGGGCGGCGCCGGGCGCAGCGCCGCGACCTGGTCGGGGGTGAGCGGCCCGAGCCTGCTGTACGGGCTGAGTTCGCCGCCGAAGAAGACGTGCAGCAGCGCGTGCGCGCTGACCTGGACCACGCGCGGGGTGCGCGGCAGCTTCTGGAGGAGCAGGGCGTGCGGGTCCGCCGCCGGGTCGGAGACATGGGTCATGCAGCCGATCTCCGTGCCGCCGGACAGCAGGCTCACCCAGCGGGTGTCGGTACGCCGGGCGAGGGCCTCGCCGATCTGCTGGGCGGCGTCCGGCGTGCAGCGCACACGGACGAACCAGGGCGTGAGCCCCATCCGCAGCGGTTCGGTCAGCCCGAGCACACGCAGTCCGGCGGTCTCGCGCAGCCTGGCGTGCCGGCGGGCCACGGTCTGGTCGGAGACGCCGAGCACCTCGCCGATGCGGCGGAAGGGGGCGCGCCCGTCAAGTTGCAGGGCCTGCACGATCTGCTGGTCGAGCGGGTCGAAGACGCGCAAGGGTGCCCATGTCGTGTCGGATTCCACGTGATGAGCCTACTGCGTGTCGGATTCCGCCAGCCAGGGCGGATCGGACGAGGATTTCGGTACGCGGGCCGCACGCTTGGACGGTCGGACAGCCGGGCGACCGCCCGGAAGGGCCGTCCGGCGGTGTCAGTACCGGAGCAGTGGAGCACGGGCGCCACCCGGACCCCGGCCCACCCGGACCGGCCTCATCCCCGAGCCGCGTACCCCGACCCCCGCAAGCGAACCGCCCGCACCCGACCCGCACCCCCGAACGAGCCGAAAACGGAGCCCCGTCCCATGCGCAAATGGCTGCCCCTCGTGGCGATCTGCCTGGGCGCCTTCATCCTGCTGGTCGACGTCACGATCGTGAACGTCGCGCTGCCGCGGATGGCGTCCGACCTCGACGCACCCTTCTCCTCCCTCCAGTGGGTGGTGGACGTGTACGCCCTCGCGCTGGCCGCGCTGCTGCTCGTGGCCGGCTCGCTGGGCGACCTCTTCGGGCACCGGCGGCTGTACGCGGCCGGGCTCGTCCTCTTCGCCGTGGCCTCGCTGGGCGCGGCCCTGTCGCCGAACGCCGCCGCGCTGATCACCGCGCGGGGCGTACAGGGCATCGGCGGCGCGGCGATGTTCGCGACCTCCGCCGCCCTGGTGGCGTCCTCCTACCAGGGGCGTGACCGCGGGGTCGCGTTCGGTGTGTGGGGCGCGGTCAACGGTGCCGCCGCCGCGGCCGGGCCGATCCTGGGCGGGCTGCTCACCCAGGGCTTCGGCTGGCAGGCGATCTTCCTGGTCAACCTGCCGATCGCGGCGGTCGCGGTGCTGCTCACCCTGCGGGTGCTGCCCGATCACGGCCGGCGCGGCACGGGCCGGCTGGACCTGCCGGGGGCCGCGGCCTTCACGGTCGCCGTGGCCGCCGTCACCTACGCCCTGATCCGCGGCGGTGACGCGGGCTGGACGGACGGGCTGACGGTCGCCGCCTTCGTGGTGAGCGCGGTCGCCGCCGTCGGCTTCGTCGCGATCGAGGCGCGCTCGGCCCATCCGATGATCGACCTGGCCCTGCTGCGCCGCCCCGGCTTCAGCGGCCTGCTCGTGGGCGGCCTGCTGTACCAGGCGGCGGCCTTCAGCGGCTTCGTCTACTTCTCCCTGTGGCTGCAGAACGTGCTGGGCCTCAGCCCGATCCGCGGCGGCCTGGCGATGATGCCGATGGCGGCCACGGCCTTCGTGGTCGCGGCGATCGCCGGGCGCGTGATGCACCGCTTCCCGGCGCGGCTGCCGATCGGCGTGGGCCTGGTGATCATCGGCGCGGGCTGCGGCCTGCTGGCGCTGACCGTGCACACCTCGTCGGGCGCGGCCTCGCTGGCCGCCGGTTTCGCGGTGACCGGGGTGGGTGTCGGGCTGACCACGCCGGTGCTGGCCGCTGCCGCGGTGGACGCGGTGCCGCCGCACCGCGCGGGCATGGCGGGCGGGGCGCTGAACACCGCGCGCCAGCTGGGGATGACGCTGGGTGTCGCCGTCCTCGGCGCGGTCTTCACCGCGCGGCTGCGCCATGTCGCCGGGCACGGCGGCTCCACGCACGCGGCGTACGCGGCGGCCCTGGACCGTATCTCGGTGTGGGCGGCCGTCGCGGGCCTGCTCGGCGGCCTGCTGGTGCTGGTGCTCGTCCGGCCGTCGCGCTCCGGCGGCGGCGACAAGGCGGTGCCCGCGCCCTCCGGGGCCCCCGCGCCCGAGCCCGCGGGCCGCTGAGGAACCGCAGGAGCCCACCCCCTTTCCTTTCCGTCCTCAATTCCGCGTGACCGCGGTCACAAAGACCGCCGCAATTCGCTCACGTCCGGCGCCCCCGTTCTCACTCGCGGTGAGAGCGGGGGCGCCCCCTTGTGACGTCCTCGACGGGACGTGCGTCACATACTAAGCCGCTTAGTGGACCTCGGCCGCCGTATCGCACGGAATATGGGACTTCCGAAAGCGTCCTACGAATGCATGCCGTAGTGCGGGTCGTTGACCGGCGGATCCCCGCCACCTAACAATTCAGGGGTCCCGCTACGGAAGAGGTAATTTCTCCATGCAGCTCCCCACGATCCCGAAGAAGCTCCCGTCGTTCGCGAAGTTCCAGCAGATGTCGAAGAAGCACAAGATCACCGCAGCCGGCGCTGTCGCCGCCGCAGCGGTCGTGCTGACCGTCACCGGCCTGGAGGCGACCGCCGGAGCCGGTTCGGCGACCGCGGCGGGCGACCCGACCGGGTTCTCCGTCTCCACCGGTACGCCCACCAAGGACCTGGGCGCGCAGACCGGTATGGCGTCGCAGAAGGCGATCACCGACTCCGCGCAGCAGAAGGCGGCCAAGGCCGAGCAGGCCCAGAAGGAGGCCGCGGGCGCGGCCGCGAAGAAGAAGGCCGCCGCCGAGGCGAACGAGCGCGCGAAGGCCGAGGCCGCTGCGAACCGCTCGTCGCACCGCGCCGACGCCCCGAAGAAGAGCGCGCCCAAGGCCGCGCCGAAGAAGAGCACCACCGCGTCCAAGCCCGCGTCCAAGCCGGCCGCGAAGCACTACGCGAACAACCTGGACGGCTGGATCCGCGAGTCGCTCGACATCATGCACAAGAAGGGGATCCCCGGCACGTACGAGGGAATCCACCGCAACATCATCCGCGAGTCCAGTGGTGACCCGAAGGCGATCAACCTGTGGGACATCAACGCCCGCAACGGCATTCCCTCGAAGGGTCTGCTCCAGGTGATCGACCCGACGTTCAACCGCTTCCACGTGGCCGGTACGTCGCACAACATCTACGACCCGGTCGCGAACATCACCGCCGCCTGCAATTACGCCGCCGACCGTTACGGCACGATGGACAACGTGAATTCCGCGTACTGATCCGTCACCGGCGAAAGCACGGGAAGAAGGGCGGCGGGGCCACACCGGCCCCGCCGCCCTTCGGCGTGTCCGCACGCCCCGCCCGCGGGTCAGGAACGGAGAAGCGTCCCGTCCCCGCGCCCGGCTACGGTGGCGGCGGGCAGTACGGCCGCACCGACGAGGGAGAGCGCGATGACGGGGACGGACGCACAAGCGGGAACAGGAACGGGAACGGACGCGGGAACGAGCGCGGGCACCGGCCCGGACAGCCATGACGTGATCCGTGTGCACGGCGCCCGCGTGAACAACCTCAAGGACGTCCACGTCGAGATCCCCAAGCGCCGGCTGACCGCCTTCACCGGCGTGTCCGGCTCCGGCAAGAGCTCGCTGGTCTTCAACACGGTGGCCGCCGAGTCGCAGCGGCTCATCAACGAGACGTACAGCGCCTTCGTGCAGGGCTTCATGCCGACGCTCTCCCGGCCCGACGTGGACGTGCTGGAGGGCCTGACCACCGTGATCAGCGTCGACCAGCAGCGGATGGGCGCCGACCCGCGCTCCACCGTCGGCACGGCCACCGACGCCAACGCCCTGCTGCGCATCCTCTTCAGCCGCCTCGGCACCCCGCACATCGGCCCGCCCAGCGCGTACGCCTTCAACGTGCCCTCGGTCCACGCGTCCGGCGCGATCACCGTCGAGCGCGGCGCGAAGAAGGCCGTGAAGGCGACCTTCAACCGCACGGGCGGCATGTGCACGCACTGCGAGGGCCGCGGCACCGTCTCCGACATCGATCTGAGCCAGCTCTACGACGACTCGAAGTCACTCGCCGAGGGCGCCTTCACGATCCCCGGCTGGAAGTCGGACAGCTTCTGGACGGTACGGGTCTACGCCGAGTCCGGGCTGCTCGATCCGCACAAGCCGATCGCGGAGTTCACGCAGCAGGAGATGCAGGACTTCCTCTACCGGGAGCCGACGAAGGTCAAGGTCGAGGGCGTCAACCTCACCTACGAGGGGCTCGTCCCGAAGATCCAGAAGTCGATGCTGTCGAAGGACAAGGAGTCGCTCCAGCCGCACATCCGGGCCTTCGTGGAGCGCGCGGTCACCTTCACCACGTGTCCGGAGTGCGACGGCACGCGGCTGGCGGAGGGCGCGCGGTCGTCGAAGATCGGCGGGGTGAGCATCGCGGACGCGTGCGCGATGCAGATCAGCGACCTCGCGCAGTGGGTGCGCGGCCTGGACGAGCCGTCCGTCGCCCCGCTGCTGGCGGCGCTGTCGCTGACGCTGGACTCCTTCACCGAGATCGGCCTCGGCTACCTGGCGCTCGACCGGCCCGCGGGCACGCTGTCGGGCGGCGAGTCGCAGCGCGTGAAGATGATCAAGCAGCTCGGCTCGTCGCTCACCGACGTCACGTACGTCTTCGACGAGCCCACGGTGGGCCTGCACCCGCACGACATCCAGCGGATGAACGGCCTGCTGCTGCGGCTGCGCGACAAGGGCAACACGGTGCTGGTCGTCGAGCACAAGCCGGAGACGATCGAGATCGCCGACCACGTCGTGGACCTCGGTCCGGGAGCGGGCGCCGCGGGCGGCACGGTCACGTACGAGGGCAGCGTCGCGGGGCTGCGCGCCAGCGGGACGACCACCGGCCGCCACCTCGACGACCGGGCGACGCTCAAGGACGAGGTGCGCAAGCCCTCCGGCACCCTCGCGGTGCGCGGCGCCGACGCCAACAACCTCCAGGACGTGGACGTCGACATCCCGCTCGGCGTGCTGTGCGTCGTGACGGGCGTGGCGGGCTCCGGGAAGAGCTCGCTCGTGCACGGTTCGCTCATGAGGAGCGCGCAGGCCGCGGAGGCGGGCGTCGTGTCGATCGACCAGAGCCCGATCCGCGGCTCGCGCCGCAGCAACCCGGCGACGTACACCGGGTTGCTCGACCCGATCCGCAAGGCCTTCGCGAAGGCGAACGGCGTCAAGCCCGCGCTCTTCAGCGCCAATTCCGAGGGCGCCTGCCCGACCTGCAACGGCGCCGGGGTCGTCTACACCGACCTGGCGATGATGGCGGGCGTCGCGACCCCCTGCGAGGACTGCGACGGCAAGCGCTTCTCGCCGGAGGTGCTGGAGTACACCTTCGGCGGGCGCGACATCAGCGAGGTGCTGGCGATGTCCGTCGCCGAGGCCGCGGACTTCTTCGCGGACGGTGACGCCCGCACCCCCGCCGCCCACACGATCCTCGGCCGCCTGGTGGACGTCGGCCTCGGCTACCTCACCATCGGCCAGCCCCTCACCACCTTGTCCGGCGGCGAGCGCCAGCGCCTCAAGCTCGCCACCCACATGGGCGAGACGGGCGGCGTCTACGTCCTGGACGAGCCCACGACCGGCCTGCACCTCGCCGACGTCGCCCAGCTCCTGGCCCTCCTGGACCGCCTGGTCGACGCGGGCAAGTCCGTCATCGTCGTCGAGCACCACCAGGCGGTGATGGCCCACGCCGACTGGATCATCGACCTGGGCCCCGGCGCCGGCCACGACGGCGGCCGCATCGTCTTCGAGGGCACCCCCACCGACCTGGTCACGGCCCGCCCCACCCTGACCGGCGAACACCTCGCCGCCTACGTCGGCGGCTGAGCCCGGGGCAGCAGCGGGCCCCCGCCGGATCACCCGGCGGGGGCCCGCTGCCGTACGCCGGTCAGAACCGCGGCATCCTCGGCTCCGGCAGCCTGGCCTTGCGGTACTTGCGCTGCGGCCAGCCCGACAGCAGCCGGGTGAACTCACCCGTCTGCGACGCCGAGAGCGCCCGGTGCGGCAGCATGAAGACCTCCCGCGGGTCGTCCGGCACCACGATCCACGCGGCGTTCGACCGCGTCACGTACGCGATCTCCTTCCACGGGTACTCCGCCGCGCTGCCGTTCTGCGCGAAGGTCGCCTTGGTGTCGGTGAAGCGCACGGAGTACGGATCGGCGAGCCGTACCGCGCTCTCCGCTATCCGCTGGGCGTCCCGCCGCCACTTCAGGTGCAGCCCCAGGACGACGGCGAGGCCCAGCCCGCACACGATCGCGACCACGGGCACCGTGAAGGCGGTCAGCACGGCGACCACCGCGAAGACGACGGCTCCCGGCAGGATCCGCATCGTCTCCCAGCGCTGGATGTGGAAGGACGCCGCGGTGATGTCCTCGACCGTCATGCGGCTCTCGATCTGGATGTCCAACTGCTGTGCTCTTTTCTGTGCGTTGATCAGGACGGGACCGCGTGCTCAGCCGGCGAAGTAGCCGCTGCAGTCGACGATGAGGTTCAGCGTGCCGGGACTGTGGTTGGAGAAGACGACCTTGCCGTCCGCGCTCGTCGGCACGACCGCGAGATTCGCGTTGGTGTCGCCCGCGACCCAGTTCAGGTTGGACGTCGGGGGGAGGGAACCGTCCGCCGGGTAGGCGGTGAGGTAGCCGTAGTCGGTGCCCGACGCCTCCGTGAGCATGAGGGCGAGCGTGGGCCTGGCAGCCGTGGTGATCTGCCGGACGTCGGCCTGCGAGAGCGTGTACGTGCCGTTCGACGTGACGGGGCCGGGCGGCAGCCCGCCGACGCCGTTGGACGTCACCACCAGGCGGGTGGGGTTGACCGCGTGGTAGGTCTGCCCCGACGTCCCCGCGAGGTAGTAGCCGGAGGCGTCCACGATGACGGCGGTGACCCCGTTGTGGTTGCTGACGGTGATCTTCCCGCCGGTGCCTGTCGGCGTGTCGGCGGCCATGGATGCCCGTGGCGTGGCGGTGCCGTAGGTGAGGCTGGTGACGGGATCGGCCGGTGTGCTGCCGTTGGCGTACACGCCGAGGTAACCGGCGCTCGTGGCACCCGACGTGGTGATGTTGAGGGCGACCCCGGTGGCGTTCGCCGGTATCCCGCCCTTGCCCGCGACGTCCAGGGTGAACGTGGTGTTGGCCGGTACCGTGCCGGTGGCGGTGAGGCTGGTTCCCGCCGTGCTGACGGAGGTGTTGAGGATCCGGCTCGCGGTGGGGAGGGGGTGGTAGGTCTCGTCGCCGGTGAGCGTGGCGTCGCTGGTGAAGTAGCCCGTGAGATCGACGATGAGGGCGATGTCGCTGGTCGTGTTGCCGTGCGTGTAGAGGTCGATCTTCCCGTCGCCGCCGACGGGCACGATCTGGTAGCCGGTCGTGGTGACCGCGGGGGCGAAGTTGGTGGACGACGACAGCGGCTGCTGGGCCCCGTCCGCGTAGGCCGTGACGTAGCCGTGGTCCTGCTCGTTCGCCGCCGTCACCTCGACGGCGACCGCGGTGACGGAGGCCGGGATCTTCGTCGGGGCTCCCGCGACGGCGGGGGTGACCGTGTCGCCGCTGATCTGGAGCTGGACGACCGAGCCGCCGGGCACCGTGGCGGTCCCGGCCGTGACGTTGTGGCTCGCGTGGACGAGACCGGCCGCGGTGCGGGTGTCCAGGATCCGGGTGGGGGTGACGGCCTGGTGGTAGCCGGGCGGGGTCGAGGGCTGCGGGGGAGCGATCGCGTGGCCGGCCCAGACCTGGACGTCGGCCACCTGCCCGGCGTAGAAGTCGGCGCGGTTCTTGCCGACGAGGTCGCTGCCGAGGTGGAAGCCGCCGCTCGCGCCGGAGGCCGGGGCCGCGTGGGCGCCGGTGGCCACGTAGGTGTCGTTCACGTACAGGTCGGCGACGCCGATGGCGCTGTTGTAGGTGAGCGTCAGATGGGTCCAGGTATTGAGCTGGGTACGGCCGCCGGTGATGACGTCCGCGGCGCTTGTCGAGCCGTCAGCGGTGCTGAGGCTCGCCTGCCAGCCGCCCGCGGTGGCGCGGATGCTGACGCCGGAGTACGAAGTGCCGTCCTGGGAGAGGACGGCCCCGCCGTACGCGGAGGGGTTCGCCCACAGGGAGACGGTGAAGCTCTGTTTCAGCCCGATGGCCGCCCCGGCGTGCAGGTCGCTCGCCGCGGTGCCGTTGAGGAGCACGTCCGGGCTGAACAGGTCGCCGGTGTTCCAGCGGGCGGCGGGTGTCCCCGACGCCACCGGGGCGAGCGTGAGGGAGCCGGTGCTGTCCGCGCTGCCGGTGAAGACCGCGCCGTCGTCGTTGTCGCCGATGTCCGCGAACTGCCAGGAGTGGTCGGCGGTGAGCAGCTTCGTGGTCGTGGCGTCAAGTTCCGGGGCGTCGGCCAGGGCGGACGGCGTGGAACAGGTGACCTCGCCGGTGGTGAGGTCGGCCGCCCACAGCGACGGCACGCCCTGGCCGGTGAGGTCGGCGGCCCGCAGGGACAGGGAGTCGGACGGATTCTGGTGCCAGCCGCTCTGGGCGATCCGGTACCGGCCCGTCGTCGTCAGCGAGGTGCCGTCCGGCGTCCGCGACAGGCCCGTCCACAGGTCGAGTTCACCGGTGGCGGGCTTCCACAGGTACATGGCGGTGCCGGAGTCCAGCTGAGCGGTCGCGATCGTCCAGCTGTCCCAGTCCATGGTGCCGTCGGGCGAGGTGAGCGAGGTGAGTGCGTAGCAGGAGGAGCAGTCGTCCCAGCCCGGGTCGGAGCCGGTGCTGTACGTGTTGGCGGCGAAGCTGTACGCCAGGTAGAGCTGGTCACCGGCCTTGGCGAGGAGGTCGGGGAGCCCGGTGTCCGCGCCGCTGGTGTTGCCCGCGGCGACGACCTGGGAGGCCTGGGTGCCGTCCGCGCCGGGGAACGAGCCGGGGGCGATCTCGTACGGCGCCGAGGACTGGCCGATCGTCGTGGGGTTGCCGGGTTCCAGCGGGTCACTGCTGCCGTCGTTGCAGACGACTCGCCCGCTGCCGTCACCGCTGAAGTAGGCCAGGACGTCCTGGGCGCCGTTGCCGCAGAAGTCGCCGGTGATCGCTTGTGCGCCGTCCCAGTCGGCGGGCGGCGCGGTGGTGTCGAGGTTGTCCTTCTGCAGGCCGTCGGCGCCGATGTCGGTCGCCGCCGGGGCCACGGTGCCGTCCTGGTGGCCGGTCGCCAGCCATGCGCCCGAGGGCATCGCCGTACCCGGGCCGCCGACCGTGACGAGGTCGGGCGTGCCGTCCAGGTTGATGTCGCCGTCCCGGGCCGGTGGGGTGATCCCCGTGCCGGTGAACTCCACGAAGGTGGGCGACCCCAGGTTGCCGCCGGGGGAGACGGCGTTGACGGTGA
The DNA here is from genome assembly GCF_044332905.1 of Streptomyces sp. NPDC021224. NCBI lineage: Bacteria > Bacillati > Actinomycetota > Actinomycetes > Kitasatosporales > Streptomycetaceae > Streptomyces > Streptomyces sp. NPDC021224. The sequence continues at coordinate 450,179 of NZ_JBIRPW010000005.1, forward strand.
GGGTGTTGACCAGTCGGCTGACCTGCACGGTGATGGTCGTCGGACCGGTCGCGTCCACGGTCACCGGGGCGGACTGGTTGAGCTGGTAGGCGTAGCCCGAGATCGCGCCGCCCGTGGGCGGGGTGACGTCGAACGAGCACCGGGCGCCGAGGGACTGCGCCGAGCCCACGTCGGACGCGTCGAGCGTCGGGCATGTGTGGCTCCCGTCCGGCGGCGAGACCGCCGGGCTCACCCCGGGGGCGCCGGGCCTGCTGGCGTCCCAGGAGAAGGCGCAGGTGGCGGACGAGGCCGAGGTGAGGGTGCCGTCCGATGTCTGCACCCGCCAGGTGAACGACGTGCTCGCCCCGGCCGCCCGGGCCTTGAAGAACGCCTCCGGAAGCTTCAGCACCGCGTTCTGCCCCGAACCGCCGTGGTAGGTGTCGGCGGCGATCCCGTTCGCGGGCGTCAGCAGGTTGGTCTTGGCGGTGTCCGCGGTCTTGTAGAGGGTGAAGGTCGTCGTCAGTGCCGCGCCGGTGGGTGTGGAGACGGGGGCGTAGAGGCTGACGGCCGTGTCGCCCAGCACGGTGTTCGAGCAGTTCGTCGGGGGTGAGGTGAACAGGCCCTTGGGGGTGTTCGGGTACTTGTCGTAGGTGATGACGAGCTGCGCCGTCTTCGGGTTGAAGCGCTTGAGGGCGTAGTTGTCGGTGTGGCTGTCCGCCCGCATGACCAGGGTCTGTGTGGTGGTTCCGGCTGTCAGGTCCTTCGCGATGGTGCTCGTGACGTCGAAGGGCGGTGCGCCGCCCGCCGGGCAGCCGCTGCCGTACCCGAGGGCGAAGTCCTGCTGGTCGACCCGGGTGCCGAGTGCGTCCGACCAGTTGTTCCATGTGGCGTTGGAGGACGACAGGATCTTGGCGGGGGCGTAGAGGTCGACCTTCTGGTTGTGGCCCGAGGTGTGGCACGCCCACGAGTAGGTCTCGGTGATGTCGAAATGGGCGCTGTAGATCTTCGCCGTCTTCAGCGATGTCGTCACGGGGAAATTGAAAAGGCTGATCGCCTCGTCCTGGACGTCGCCGCTGGGGCCGACCTCCGCGTCACCGGTGTAGGAGACGGAGCTCTTCCAGAAGTTCTGCGAGGGGACGCCGGAGCCGGGGCTGGCCCAGCCGGTGGCGCCGTAGGCGGGGGAGTAGGTGGGGTCGACGAAGACCGGGTAGCGGGTGTCGCTCGCGTCGAGGAGTGCGGTGGGCGGGGTGAGGGCGAGTCTGCCGTGCCCGGCGGTGACGCCCACCTGCCGGCTGTGGGCGGCGGCGCCGCGGCGCAGGGCGGAGGAGGGGCGGGCGCCGGACGCGTCACGGCGGAGGGCGTTCGCGGTGGCGGTGTCCGCGGTGTCCGCCGCTTCCGCCGAGTCCCAGGCCAGCGGGGTGGGGGCGGTGTAGATCGGGTGCCCGGCGGCGTCCTTGACCTGGACGGTGCCGTTGGCGTCGGAGGCGGCCGTGAGGCCGGGGGTGGTGGCGATGTCGGCGTCCAGCAGCGTGGCGAGCTGCGGGTTCCGCGCCGCCGCCGGGGTGTGGAGGGTGAGGACGTCGCTGACGCCGCCGCTGGGGTCGACGGTGACGGTGAGGTCGACGCCGGGCAGGACGCCGTCGTACTCGGCGCTCGCCCCCGACACGGTGGGCGCGGGGAGCGACACCGGCAGCGTGAGGGTGAAGCCCTGGCCGCCGGTGTGCAGGGAGAGCAGCGGCCCGGTGCCGCCCCCGGAGAGGATCACGCTGCTCGGGGTGGCTTTCGGGGAGAGCGTGCCGTCCGGGTCGGCGGTCAGGGTCGGGTCGATCGCGGTCCAGGCGCCGTCCTTCAGCACGCGTGTGGGCGTGGCCGTCTGGGCGAGCGTCAGGGTGCCGTCCGGGTTGGCCGTGGTCTGCGACACCGCGGTGGTCAGGGCCGAGGCGACGACCGGTCGCCCGGTCGACTCCGCCTTCGCCGCGGCTTCGTCGGCCGAGAGGGCGTGGTGCGCCGGGCTGCTCACGGACGTGGAAGCCGGTGTTCCGCTGTCGGCGGTCGCGTCGCCGGGTGGCAGGGCCACGAGGAATGCCGCCGAGAGCGCGCCGAGCGCGAGCACGGCGGCGCCTCTCCTGGCAGCGGACTTGCGTCTTGGGTGAGCCATCATCACGTCTTTCCTTTGCCGGCCGTCCCGTGGTTCCGGGCTCCCGGGAAGGAGCCCGGAACCACGGGACGTGCCGGGGACGGTCTCGTCAGCCGAGGTTGGCGATCTGGGTCGGGGTCAGGGCGGTGCTCCAGAGGGTCACGTCCGCGAGGGAGCCCTTGGCGTACTCGCCGTAGACGCCCGCCGAGCGGCGGCGGCCCAGCTGGAAGTTCCCCTCGCCCGTCCAGGGGGTGGTGAAGGAGTTGGGGGTCTGGGGGATGCCGTCGACGTACAGCCGGACCGTCCCCGAGCCCTTGTCGTAGACGCCGACCAGATGGGTCCACACCCCGGTGTGCACGGCGGCGGTCCCGCTGTACGACCGGGTGATGACGGGGGTGTCCACGTCGGAGCCGAGCCGGTTGAAGGTCCAGCCGTAGGTGGTGGAGTAGTAGAGCTGGAAGACGCTGGTGTGCACGCCGTCGGCGGCCACGAAGGTGCTGTTGACGCTGGTGTCCTTCAGCTTCACCCACGCCGAGACGGTCATGCTGTTGCCGGTGTCGAGCACCGGCCCCGCCGTGTCGAGGTAACCGGTGGTGCCGTCCAGCGCGAGGGATCCGCCGTGGTCGGCGGTGTTCCAGGCCGCCGTGCCGTGCAGGGTCGCGTCGTGCGCGTCACCGACGGCGTCGGCCGCGGTGCTGCCGCTCGCCTCGTCGAGGCGCCAGTGGGCGGCCGAGGCCGGGATGCCCGTGCCGTCGTCGTAGAGGGCGTAGGCCTCCTGGTCGGTGAGCGGCCGGTCGTAGTGCCGGACGTCGGCGAGGGAGCCGGTGACCAGGTCGTCGGGGTTGTAGGCCCCGTTGAAGAAGTCCCGGCCGATGTCGAGGTGGCTGTGGGTGTCCCAGGGGGTGTACGGGAAGGGGATCGCGCTGGCCAGCATGCCGTTGACGTAGAGGCGGACGGTCGGGTGGGCGGGGTCGGTGGTGGCGTCGTACACGCCCGTGAGCAGCGTCCAGGTGTTCACCGCGGGTGCCGGGATCGCCGGGTTGTCGGTGGACTTGGAGCGCACCAGCGTGGGGTTGGTGGTGTCGGTGGCGGAGCGGTTGAAGATCCACGCCTGGTAGACGGGCGAGTAGTACAGGTCGAAGGCGTAGCTGGTGGTGCCGCCCTCGGACAGGATGGTCTGGTACTTGGAGAGGTCGGTCACGTTCACCCAGGCCGAGACCGCGAAGCTGCCGGTCGTGTCCACGCCCCAGTGCTGGGTGCCGAGCGAGCCCGTGCCGTCGAAGGTGGCGGCCGGCATGGTACGGCCGGCGCTGTCGGTGCTCGTGCCCCAGGTGACGCCGCCGGTGGCGGTGGCGGTATCCGCGGCGACGGCGTCGTGCGCGGTGGTGCCACCGGTCTCGTTGAGCATCCATTCGTTGACGGCACCGGTCTGCGGGATCGACCAGGTCACGGCCGTTCCGTTGTCGCAGGCGGCCAGCGCGAGCTGGGTGCCGAGCGTGGTCGTGGAGCCGGGGTCGGCCAGACACAGCCCGGAGTGGGCGTTCTTGACCTGCCCGTCGTCGAGCACCTGCCACTGCTGCGCTGCCGAGGTGCTGCACGCGTCGAGCTGGACGAGGCTGCCCGCGGTGGTGCCCGCCGAGGCGACGTCCACACAGATCTTGGCGTGGCTGCCGGGGTGCAGCGTCCCGTCGGGGTAGGCGGTCCAGTTCTGCGCGGGACTGCCGTTGCAGGTGTAGACCTGGACCTTGGTGCCGTTGGCCGTGGCCCCGGAGGGGTCGTCCGCGCACACGCCGGGCACCTTGGACGCCAATGGCCCGGAGGGCGTGGCGGCCGGGCGCGCTCCCGACAGGTCGGCGATCTGCGCGGCGGTCAGGACGGAGTTCCAGGTCTGCACGTCGGAGACCTGGCCCTTGAAGAAGCTGCTGCGGCTGCCGCTGCTGAAGAACTCCCCGATGTCGAAGGAGTGGGTGGCGTTCCAGGACGTCTTGGTGTGCTTGACCTTGCCCTGGAGCGCCCCGTCCACGTAGAGGGCCATGGTGGACGTGCCGGGGTCGTAGTTGGCCACCAGGTGCGTCCAGAAACCGGGGATCGCGGCGTTCGTGCGGGACTGCGTGATGTCCCACGTCGGGCCGGTGTCGGACGTCGCCATGGCGAAGCGCCAGCTGTTGTCCGTGGAGTTGGAGTACAGCACGAAGCCGGGCTCGACGGTGGCTTCCTGTTCGAGGACCTTGGTGTCCAGCGTCTCGGGCTTGACCCAGGCGGAGACGGTGAAGGCCGCGTTGGTGGTCACCGCCGGGCCGGTGGACGTGAGGACCCCGGCGCTGGTGCCGTTGAAGGCGGCGTCCGGGCTGTGCTGGTCGTCGCTGTCGTTCCAGGTGGCGCCCGTGCCGCCGTGCAGGTCGAGGGTGCCGACGGTGTCGGCCGCCGTGGTGGCCTGGCCGTCCGTGCCGTCCTTCAGCGGCCAGACGTGCGAGGGGTTGGAGACGGTCTGCGCGGTCTGCGGGGTGAGCGTGGTGCCGTTGAAGAGGTACGGGGTGACGTGGCCGGTGGTGCGGTCGACCGTCCACAGCGACGGGTTGCCGTCACCGCCGAGGTCGGCGGCGCGCAGGGTCAGCGGGTGCGCGGGGGCCTGGTTCCAGCCTGCCGCGGCGAGCTGGATCCGGCCGGCCGTGGTGAGGGTGGTGCCGTCGGCGCTGATGCCGAGTCCGGTCCACAGGTCGAGTTCGCCGGTGGCGGGGTTCCACAGGTAGAGCGCGGTCCCGGTGGACAGTTGGGAGGTCGTGAGTGTCCAGCTGTCCCAGTCCTGGGTGCCGTCCGGGGTGTTGAGCGCGGTGAGGGCGTAGCAGCTCGCGCAGGTGCCCCAGTCGGGGTCGAGGAGGAAGCCGTAGCCGTTGGCGGTGAAGCTGTAGGTGAGGTAGAGCGTGTTGTCCATCGTCGCGAGCAGGTCGGGGAGTCCGGTGTGCGCGCCGCTGGTGTCGCCCGCGGTGACGACCTGGGTGGCAGGGGTGCCGTCCGCGTCGGTGAAGGTGCCGTCCGGGATCTCGTACGGGGCCGAGGACGTGCCGATCGTGGTCGGGTTGCCCGGCGCGAGGGCACCGCTGCTCCCGTCGTTGCACACGACCGCACCGCTGCCGTCAGCGCTGAAGTAGGCCAGGACGTCCTGGGCGCCGTTGCCGCAGAAGTCGCCGGTGACGGCCTGGGCGCCGTCCCAGTCGGACGGCTTCGGCGTGCCCGCCTCGTCGTCGGTCTGGAGACCGCCCACGCCGATGTCCGTCGCGGCCTCGCTCACACTGCCGTACGGGTGCCCGGCGGCCAGCCACGCCCCGGACGGGAGCGAGCTGCCCGGCCCGCCGACGGTGACGAGGTCGGGCGTGCCGTCGAGGTTGACGTCGCCGTCCGCGGCCGCCGGGGTGATCGCGGTGCCGAGGAACTCGGTGGACGCGGGCTGGCCGAGGTTGCCACCCGGCGAGAACGCGGTGACGGTGAGGGTGTTGACGAGCCGGCTGACCGGCACGGTGATCGTGAGCGCGCCCTTCGCGTCGACCGTCACCGGAGAGGACTGGTTGATCTGGTAGGCGTACCCCGACACGGACTGGCCGGAGGGCGGGGTGATGCTGAACGAGCAGCGGGCGCCGATGGGCTGGACCGCCCCGGTGTCGGGGTCGTCGAGCGTGGGGCAGATCCGGCCGCCGTCACGCGGCGCGGTGGCCGGGGCGATGTCCGGGGCACCGGGACGGCTGGCGTCCCAGCCGAAGGTGCAGGGGGTGGCCGAGGCCTTGGAGCTGAGCGTGCCGTCGGAGGTGGTCACCGTCCAGCTGAAGGTACCGAGCCCGCCGGACGCGACTTTCTTGAAGAACGTTTCCGGGAGCTTCAGTACCGCGTTCTGTCCGGACGCGCCGTGATAGGTGCGGGCGGCGATTCCGTTTGCCGAGGTCAGTAGGTTGGTCTTGGCGGTGTCCGCGGTCTTGTAGAGCGTGAACGTCGTGGTCAGTGCCGCGCCCGTGGGGGTGGAGACGGGGGCGTAGAGGCTGACGGCGGTGTCGCCGAGGAGCGTGTCCTTGCAATTGGTCTTCGGGGAGGTGAAAAGCCCCTTGGGAGTGTTCGGGTATTTGTCGTAGGTGATGACGAGCTGCGCCGAGCCGGCCTTGAAGCGCTTGAGGGCGTAGTTGTCGGTGTGGCTGTCCGCCCGCATCGCCAGGGTCTGTGTGGTGGTTCCGGCTGTCAGGTCCTTCGCGATGGTGCTCGTGACGTCGAAGGGCGGTGCGCCACCTGCCGGGCAGCCGCTGTTGTACCCGAGGGCGAAGGAATGGGAGTCGACCTTGCTGCCGAGGCTGCCGGACCAGCTGTTCCATGTGGCGTTGGAGGACGACAGGACTTTTGTGGGGGCGTAGAGGTCGACCGTTTGGTTGTGCCCGGACGTGGGGCATGCCCAGGAATAGGTCTCGGTGATGTCGAAGGAGGCGCTGTAGATCTTCGCCGTCTTCAGCGATGTCGTCACGGGGAAATTGAAAAGGCTGATCGCCTCGTCCTGGACGTCGCCGCTGGGGCCGACCTCCGCGTCACCGGTGTAGGAGACCGAACTCTTCCAGAAATTCTGGGAGGGCACTCCGGATCCGGGGCTCGCCCAGCCGGTGGAACCGTAGGAAGGCGAATAGGTCGGGTCCAGGTAGACGGGGTATTGCGTGTCGCTCGCGCCGAGCAGGGCAGCGGGCGGGGTGAGGGCGAGTCTGCCGTGCCCGGCGGTGACGCCCACGCGCCCGTTGCGGGCGGCGGCGCCGCGGCGCAGGGCCGAGGAGGGGCGGGCGCCGGACGCGTCACGGCGAAGGGCGTTCGCGGTGGCCGGGGCGATCTCCGCGGTGGTGTCCGGGGTCGCAGCGGCGGTGTCGGCGGAGTCCCAGGCCAGCGGGGTGGGGGCGGTGTAGATCGGGTGCCCGGCGGCGTCCTTGACCTGGACGGTGCCGTTGGCGTCGGAGCCGACGGTGAGGCCGGGGGTGGTGGCGATGTCGGCGTTCAGCAGCGTGGCGAGCTGCGGGTTCCGCGCCGCCGCCGGGGTGTGGAGGGTGAAGACGTCGCTGACGCCGCCGCTGGGGTCGACGGTGACGGTGAGGTCGACGCCGGGCAGGACACCGGCGTATGCGGCGCTGGGACCGGACAGGGTGGGCGCGGGGAGGCTGGTGGGCAGGGTGAGGGTGAAGCCTTGGCCACCGGTGTGCAGGGACAGCAGCGGCCCGGTGCCGCCGCCGGAGAGGACCACGCTGCTGGGGGCGGCCTTCGGGGACAGCGTGCCGTCCGGGTTGGCGGTCAGGGTGGGGTCGATCGCCGTCCAGGCGCCGTCCTTGAGTACCCGGGTGGGAGCGGCGGTCTGAGTCAGCGTCAGGGTGCCGTCCGGGTTGGCCGTCGTCTGCGACACCGCGGTGGTCAGGGCCGAGGCCACGACCGGGCGGCCCGTCGACTGGGCCTTTGCCGCCGCCTCGTCGGCCGAGAGTGCTTTGTGTGCCGAATTGCTCGCGGGCGCAGCAGTGGAAGGGGAAGCCGGAATTCCGCTGTCGGCCGCCGCGGTGCCGGGGGGCAGCGCAACGAGGAATGCCGCGGAGAGCGCGCCGAGCGCGAGTGCCGCGCCGCCTCTCCTGGCAGCGGGTTTGCGTGGTCTGTGAGTCATCATCACTTCACTTCCCGTTTGCCCGGGTTGGGCGGCTGGCGTGTCGCCGTGAGTATTCCGAAGGACTTGTACAGCCCATGAGTGTTCGGCGTGAAGGACTGGTGAGCGGTGCCCCTTTTTGCCCGCGATTCTCCTTGATATTTGGAAATCGCTTTACTGCTCGCAGGGTTCGGCTTTAGCTTTTCGGCAGCATCACGGAAAACTCACGAGAGCTGCACAGAAAAAGTGATGCACATCACAGCCGTCTTTTGATCCGTGTGCCAGCCAACTGGCGCTAACTTCCTCCGCTGATGCTCTGTGGCAAAAGCCTTGTGCTGCTGCGCAGTTGGTCCGGACGCTGTCCGGGGAAGTGGGGGGCGGGGCAGTGCGGTCGAAGCTGTGGTGGAACAGAAACCGGTTCCTGTCGCTGAGGGTCGCCCTGCTGGCGATCTTCGCGCTGGTCCTGCAGACCGCTGTCGCGTCCGCGCTGCCGCCCGCCAAGGCGCACGTGCACGCGCCGAAGCCGTTGCTCGGCGCGCCCGTCCCGGTGAGCCCCGTCCACCGGGCGGCCCCCAAGGCCGCCCAGCAGGCCAAGCCCTACAAGGCCACCGCGACGGCCTTCCCGTCCGCCGCGTCCAGCACGCTGGAGCTGACCTCCGCCCGGAGCGGCAGCCCCGGCAGCCCGGTGTGGGCCCAGCGGGTCGAGCCCGCGGCCGGCCTGACGAGCAAGGCCGGCACGGACACCGCGACCACCAGGAGCGCCACCAAGAGCCCCGCCGGCGGTCTGACTGCCCTCCATGTGAAGGTGCTCGACCGGAAGGCTGCCGAGAACGCCGGGATCACCGGCGTGCTGGCCCAGGTGACACCCACCGGTTCCGGACCCGGCACGGTGCGCCTCGGCGTGGACTACTCCTCCTTCGCCCAGGCGTACGGCGGCGACTACGCCTCGCGCCTGCATCTCGTCCAGCTCCCCGCCTGCGCCCTGACGACCCCGCAGCTCGCCTCGTGCCGTACCCAGACCCCGCTGCGGACCAGCAACGACGGCGCCGCCCAGACGCTGTCCACCACCATGGCGCTGACCGCCCCCGCGTCCGCGTCCGCCACCGCCGCCCCCGTCGTCCTGGCCGCGACCTCCGCCGCGTCCTCGGGCGACGGCGGCGGCGCGGGCGGCCAGTACGGGGCCACGTCGATGAAGCCGTCCGGCTCGTGGACCGCGGGCGGTTCGGCGGGCTCCTTCGACTACGCCTACCCGATCGACGTACCGCCGTCCGTGACCGGGCTGGAGCCGACGCCCGACCTGTCGTACGACTCGGGGAGCATCGACGGGCAGGTCGCGTCCACCGAGGCGCAGTCGTCGTGGATCGGTGACGGCTGGTCGGCCGCGGACTCCTTCGTCGAGCAGTCCTTCCTCTCGTGCAGCGACGCCGTCGCGGGCAAGGACCTGCCGAGCGCCGACTCCACCGGCGACATGTGCTACGACGGCCCGCTGCTGACGCTGTCCCTCAACGGCTCGACCACGTCACTGATCTGGGACGCCGACAAGAAGACGTACGAGCCGGCCAACGGCAGCGGTGACGTCGTCGCCCACCACACCGGGACGGGCAACGGCAGCGGCACGTACAACACCGACTACTGGACGGTCACCGACCGCTCGGGCACGGTCTTCTCCTTCGGCCTCAACAAGCTCCCGGGATGGACCGACGGCAAGCCCACCACGCATTCCGTCGACACCGAGCCGGTGTTCTCCCCGGAGTCCTCCGGCCCCTGCTACAAGTCCTCCGGTTTCGCCGACTCCGTGTGCACGATGGCCTACCGCTGGCACCTGGACTACGTCACCAACCTGCACGGCGGGGCGATGGCGTACTACTACAAGCAGTCGACCAACCACTACGGCGAGCGGGACGGAGCCGCCGACGGTGTGTACGTCCGGGACAGCTACCTCGACCACATCGACTACGGCTTCACCGACGGCAACGCCTACGGGACGGTGCCGGACAAGGTCGTCTACGACAGCGGCGACCGCTGCGGCCAGGCCAGCTGCCCGGCGCTGACCAAGGACACGGCGTCGAGCTGGCCGGACGTCCCCTTCGACCTGCTGTGCGCGAAGACGTCCGGCTGCGACAGCTACGGCCCGGCCTTCTTCTCCACCGTGCGGCTCTCCTCGATCAGCACCCAGCAGTGGGACGGCAGCGCCTACCGTACGGTCGACTCCTGGGCCCTGGACCAGTCGATCCCGACGACGGGCACCTTCAACACCTCGACCCTGTGGCTGAAGTCCATCGCGCACACCGGCAGCGACACCACCGCGGGCGGCCCCGCGGTCACCCTGCCCAAGGTGACCTTCGCGCCGACGATGATGGCCAACCGCGTCAACTTCACCTCCGGTGTCGGCGGCGGCCTCGGCCCGCTCAACCGCTACCGCATCGGCTCGATCACCACCGAGACCGGCAGCGTCATCAGCGTCACCTACGGCCTGGTCTCGGCGTGCACGCCCAGCAGCATCCAGGACCTGGACCCGAAGACGAACACCTCGTCCTGCTTCCCGGTCCGCTGGAGCCCGGACGGCGTGAACACGTCCTACCTGGACTGGTTCAACAAGTACGTGGCCACCTCGGTCGCCCAGTCCGACCCCTCCGGCGGCTCCGCCGGCCTCTACACGTCGTACAAGTACCTCGGCCCGGCCGCCTGGCACTACGACGACAACGAGCTGGTCAAGGCGAAGTACCGCACCTACGGCCAGTGGCGCGGCTACGGCGACGTGCAGGTCCGCACCGGCCAGGGCACCGACCCGCTCACGCTCTCCGAGTCCTGGTACTACCGCGGCATGGACGGCGACTGGCTGTCGTCGACGTCGAGCCGGTCCGTCACGCTCACCGACTCGCAGGGCGGCAAGCACCCCGACACCGACGAGTTCGCCGGCCAGGCGATGGAGAGCGCCACCTACACGTACGACGGCGGCCCGGTCGACCACTCGACCATCAACTCCTACTGGCTGTCGGCGTCCTATGCGAGCCGCACCCGCAGCGGCCTGCCGCCGCTGACCGCGCACGCCATGGGCCAGGTCGAGACATGGGACCGCCAGGCGATCACCAGCACCTCGCCCACGACCTGGCGCACCACCGAGACCGACGTCAGCTTCGACACCGACCCGGACTCGCCGACCTTCGGCCTGGAGAAGTTCTCGTACGCGCACGGCGACCTCGCCAAGGCCGGGAAGACCGGCTCGCAGGAGACCTGCACCCGCACCACGTACGCCGCCGCGAACACCGCGCTCAACCTCAGCGGCCTGGTCGCCGAGACCGAGACCGACGCCAAGCCCTGCGGCGGCACCTCACCGGCCGGGGCCAGCGCCCCCACCGCCGCGCAGACCAACGCCCTGACCGCGCCGGCCGGGCTGGACCGGGCCACCGACGTCATCTCGGACACCCGCACCTTCTACGACAACCAGACGATGGCGGCGACCTGGCCGCAGCCCGCGTCACCGGCGTGGCCGCAGCCCGCCCCGACGCTCGCCGACTCCTCCGTGCAGCAGGACGCCGTCGGTTACGCGGCGGGTGCCTTCGTCTACCGCACCGACTCGGCCACCGTCTACGACACTCACGGCCGCCCCACGGCCACGTACGACGGCAACGGCAACAAGACCACCACCGCGTACACCGACACCTCCTACCTGACGACCACCGCGGTCAAGGCCACGAACGCCCTGGGCCAGAGCACGACATCCACGTACGACCCCGAGCGGGCGGTCACCCTGACCGCCACCGACGTCAACGGCGTCGTCTCCACCGTCCACAGCGACGGCCTCGGCCGCACGATCGCCGTCTGGCAGGACTCCCGCACCACCGACAAGCCCGCCAACCAGCTCTACAGCTACAGCTTCCCGGCCGAGGGCACGACCGCGCCGGTTGTCGTCACGACCAAGGTGATGAACGACGGCGGCGGCTACACCGCGTCCACCAACCTGCTGGACGCGCTGCTGCGCACCCGCCAGACCCAGGACCAGGCGGTCACCACGGGCACCGGGCGGATCATCAGCGACACCTTCTACGACACGCACGGCTGGGTCACCCAGACCAACGACGCCTACCAGGACGACTCGTCGAACCCCAACGGTGTCCTGGAGCAGACCGCGGACAACAACGTCCACCAGCAGACGATCACCTCCTACGACGGGATGGGCCGCCCGACCGTCGTCACCGGACTCGACGACAAGACCGTCCGGGAGGTCGCCTACAGCCAGTACCTCGGCGACCGCACCGTCAGCGTCCCGCCGCAGGGCAAGCCCGCGACCGCGATCACCGCCGACGCGATGGGCCGCACCACCGAACTCGACCAGTACGACACCGCCCCGACGGTGACGACAGCGACCGCGGGCGGCTTCACCACCGCGAAGGTCACCGGCGGAACGGTCCAGGCCACCCGCTACACCTTCGACGCGCTCGGCCGCGCCCAACAGACCGTCGACGCCGCGGGCGACGTCTGGGGCACGCGGTACAACTACCACGGCGACGTCACCGGCTCGACCGACCCGGACGCGGGCAGCACCCCCGCGCAGTCCCCGATCCTCTACGACGGCGCCGGCAACCAGGTGCAGTCCACCGACCCGGCCGGGCACACCCTGTCCTTCGTCTTCGACAAGCTCAACCGCAAGACCGCCGAGTACGACGCGCCGCTGGCCGGGCAGTCGCCCGCCAACGAGGTCGCCTCGTGGACGTACGACAACAGCGACAACGCCGTGCCGGGCATGACCTATCCCATCGGCCACCTCACGGCGAGCCGGTCCTACACCCCCGCGGGCACCTTCGTCACACAGGCCAAGGGCTTCAACATCTTCGCCGAGTCGCTCGGCGAGACGTACACCGTGCCCGGCACCAGCGTGCTGGCCGGCGACTACACCTACCAGCACAGCTACACCGACACCGTCGGACGCCCCAAGGCCACGCTCGTCCCCGCGGCGGGCGGCATGGCCAAGGAGGTCCTGACCACCGGCTACTGCGGCTACAACGGCATCGACCAGGAGTGCACGCTCTCCGGCAGCCACGGCTACGTCCAGAACGTCGCCTACGACGCGCTCGGCCAGGTCGCCCAGCAGGTCGTCGGCTCGGCGGCGGCGAAGGCGTACGTCACCAGCACGTACGACACCCACACCGGCGCGCTCACCGACCAGAACGTCGTCAACACCGCGGTCTCGGCCACCCCGATGGACCGCACGAAGTTCGCGTACGACCCGTCGGGCAACATCACCTCCCAGACCGACATCCGCGGCAGCGGCGCCACCGAGACGCAGTGCTACCGGTACGACGGCCTCGACCGGCTCTCCCAGGCGTGGACGAGCGCGAGCAGCGCGGCCGGCACCTGCGACACCGCCCCCACCCCGCAGACCGCGGCGGCCGTCGTGACCGACGGGGTGAGCGACGGCGCGTACTGGACCAGCTGGAGCTTCGACACGCTCGGCCAGCCCAAGCAGCAGGTGCAGCACTCGCTGACCGGCGGCGCCGACACCAGCACGGTCTACGCGTACGGCGGCAGCGCCACCGGTTGCGCCGCCACCAGCTCCGGCGCCCACACCCTCGCCTCGGCGGCCACCACGACCGGCGCGACCACCACGACCAAGAACTACTGCTACGACAGCCTCGGCGACACCGTCTCCCGCCCCACCACCGCCGGAGCGCAGTCGCTCACCTGGGACGACGAGGGCCGGCTCAGCACCGCGACCACCGGCACCCACACCACCGGCTACCTCTACGACGCGGACGGCGGCGTCGTCGAACGCACCGACCCCGGCTCCGTCACCGTCTTCCTGCCCGACCAGCAGATCACCCTCGACACCGCGTCCGGCGACCTGAGCAACGTCCGCTCCTACGACCTGCCCGGCGGCGGCCAGGCCGTCGTCACCACCAAGGGCTACGGCTTCGAGTACGGCGACCAGCACGGCACCGGCACCCTCGCCCTCGACGCGACCGCCGCCAACCCGTCCTGGCAGCAGTACACCCCCTACGGCGCCCCCCGCGGCCCCACCCCGGGCAGCAGCTGGCTCGACCCCAACGGCTTCCTCAACAGCCCCCAGGACCCCGACGACGAACTCACGACGATCGGTGCCCGCGAGTACGACACCGATCTCGGCCGCTTCCTCTCCCTCGACCCCGTCCTGGAAACCGACCCCCAGCAGCTCAACGGCTACACCTACGCCTCCGCCAACCCCGTCACCTTCAGCGACCCCACGGGCCTCGACAACTGGTGGGCCGACCCCACCATGAACGTCCCCGTCGTCAAGGGCGCCAAGCCCATCTCCCAGAAACTCGCCCACGACAACGGCTTCGGCGCCCTCTGCACCCCCAAGACCTGCTCCGGCTACAACGACGCCGTCACCAAGGCCGACAGGGCCTACGCCGACGCCGCCGCCAAGGCCTACGCGGCGGCCGTCAAGGCCGCCCAGGAGAAGGCCGAGGCCCAGGCCCGCGCCAAGGCCAAGGCCGCCGCGGCGAAGGCGGCGAAGCGCCACTGCGCCTGGTACAACGTCGCCTGCCAGGTCAAACGCCACCTTGACACGATCATCAACGCGGCCGTCATCGCCCTCGCGGCGGCGGCGATCATCACGGCGATCGTGATCATGCCCGAGATCGCCCTCCCCATGGCGACCGCCTTCGCCGAATCCTCCCTGGCCACCGGCTCCCTGGCGATGGCCTCGGTGGCCGCGGCCTCGGCAGGCCTGAGCGTGGCGGCGGAAGCGGCGGGAGCGACCACGGTGGCGGCAGGCGCCGCGGTAGTGGCCAATCTCGCGGGCGCGAGCCACGCGGCGGGCGGGGGAGGCGGAAGAGGGGGTGCGCCCGGCGGCGGCGAAGGGTGCAGCTTCTCCCCGGATACGCCCGTGCTCCTGGGCGACGGCACGACCAAGCCCATCGTCGCCGTCAAACCGGGCGACAAGGTCGAAGCAGGCGACCCGGAAACCGGCAAGGACGTCGGCAGCCGTGAGGTCCAGCACCAGTGGATCAACCACGACACCGACCTTCTCGATGTGACGGTCCAAGGCGTCGACGGCAAGCCCGCCACTCTCCACACGACGGCCAACCACCCCTTCTGGGACGACACCTCCCACACCTGGGTCCCTGCCGGCGCTCTCGACCTAGGCGACTACCTCAACACGAACACCGGTACCCACGTCAGGGTCGTCGGCCTCCACGCAACCCCGGGCACCGCCGACCGCTACAACCTGACCGTCGAGCAACTCCACACCTACTACGTGCTGGCCGGCGGCACTCCGGTCCTCGTCCACAATACGGATGCCAGTTGTGAGGTCAAACTCTATCGATCCCCTGGCGCGGGAAATAAAGAGAGTGAATCCACCGGGCTGGACGTCGCCAATCACGAAGGATCGCATCCGACTGCTTATCTTGCGAATATGCCTGAGGGTGCGGCGCAGTATGCGGGTAATGGGCACGAGCCCGGATTCCATGTCTTCTCCATGAAGCCTGGATTCAAGGATGCATTCGGAGATCTTGAATTTCCTCTTGAGAACAAGAATGGACTGAAGGGTGTAACCGAGTTCAGGATCCCAGCTCACCGGTTTGATGAGTTCAACTCATATATTGACCACTCTCGGACCCAATGGGTGCCTGCCTATAAGGGCTGGTGGGATGACAGGGATCTCGGCTAGCACCGCAGAGGGGGCGGGGCAGCTATCGTTCACACACTGTCTACTCTTTGCGGAGCGTCTGAAGTGACTGGTCGCGATACCTCTGAGCGGCTCACCCTGTACCTGGCCCGCCTGCGCGATGTGACGGGTGCGGACCCGATCGTCGAGGAGGTCGAGCCGCGTGAGCCGGGTGATGGCCGCGTTCTCGCACTTGCGTACAGGGACATGCCGAGCACCGGTCTCCTGACCGGGATCACGTACGGGCTCTCGCTTTCAGGCTCGGCTGATGGGACGGTCCGCCGTCATGAACTTGTCATCACGGTTCGGAGCCAAAACTTGTCCTGGGCCAGTGTTCCGGCAAAGGCTGTTGCCGCGCTGCGTGGAATCTCGCCTTTTGATCCAGGACGGGCCATTGGCTATGCCCAGCGATTTGTGGAGGAGTCGGGGATGTCGAGCCTCCTTGTGGGTGCGCCGGTAAGTAGTTTGGCGCTCCTTCCGTTTAGCGTGAGCCCGGCCGGCGTGAGAGATGAGGATGTGGTGGACTTCGTGGGGGTCTACCCGATCTACTCGTCGGAACGGGAGCTTGTGAGAAAGGATGGATTCGACGCGCTTTGGGAACGCGAATGGGATCGATGTGATCCACTGCGCGAACCGGTCGTCTGACGCTGCTGCCGCGCTACGTGGTGTCGAGAACGCCTGGTTCGACCGCAATGCCCGGCGCCCATCCAGGGCCTGCGGGTCAGGGGTGGGCGTCGCCCACCGACTCCACGAAGGTGATCATCTGCTCGTGATAGGACGCGCGGGCCGGGTTGGGGAAGCGGACGTTGTGGCGGTGGTAGCGGTGGAAGGCGATGATCACCGCCGCGTGGGTGATCTCGATGGGGAGTTGGGCGCGGTCCTCGGGAGGGAGGGGCCGACGGGGGGTGTATCCGTCGAGGAGGAGGGTGAGGCGGGTGGGGGAGAGGAAGCCGATGGGGGTTTGGCAGAGGCCGACCGCCGCCATGCCGAGGTCGAGGAGGGGGTCGTCGAGGGAGGCGGTCTCCCAGTCGATGACCGACAGGCCGCCGTCGGGGCGGACGATGAGGTTGTCGGCGAAGAGGTCGCCGTGGACGGCGACGGACGGCCGCCGGTGGTCGGCCTCGTGGCGGTCGATCTTGGTGAGCTGCCGGTCCAGCCAGGCGGCGAAGCCGCGGTCCGGGAAGTCGGCGGCTGCCGCACGGTGGGCCGGACTCAGCCGCCGGGTGCCGACGGGCAGGCCGATGCCCGCGGGCGGGAAGCCGTGGAGTTGGGCGAGGAGTTCGCCTGCCGCGGGCAGCAACTCCTCGGGGAGCGGGTCGGCGACCTCGCCGGGGATCAGCTCCTTGAGCAGGTAGGGCTTTCCGTCGAGGACGGTGATGTCGTCCCCGTCCCGGTCGGCGACGACCCGGGCGGTGGGCAACCCGAGGTCGGCGAAGGCGCGGGTGATGCGGGCCAGGTGCCGCGCGCTGGCCTCGTCGTGGTTGTCCAGCGCGGTGAGGACGTAGGCGCGGCCGTCGTCCGGGGTGTCAAGGCGGAAGCTTGAGTTGGCGGCTCCGCCCTTCAGCGGCCCGGCGGTCGGGGCATGCAGGCCGTACCGGCGTGCGACGGTGGGCAGGTCGAGGGCTTCCAGAGCGGTGTACGTGGCCACGCTGCACGGTAGCGTCTGCGCGGCGTCCGCGTGGTGTTCATACGGGGTTCAGCGGGAGACGATGGCCGCTCGGCGGTCGTGGACGAGGGTGTGCCAGCGGGATGCCGTGGTGGGGGTGCCGTCGAGCCATGTGGCGCGGGGGAGGGTCGGCGGGGGCTCGGTGGCGTCGAAGAAGTGGCTGATCTCCGCGAGGTAGGCGAACTCCGCCCCGTTGACGCAGCCGCGCAGCCGCTCCCGGGCGGCGTCGAGGGCGGGCCGGTCGGCGAGCACCGCGTGGTGGAAGCAGACGGCGAGCCTGGTGTAGGCGACGGACGAGGTGAGGCCTCCCGCCTCGGCTTCCGCTTCGACTCCGGAGGCGCGGGCGGGCAGCTCCGGGTCGGTGCCCGCGTCGCGGAGCAGCGCGGCGATGCGGGTCTGGACGTCGGCCCACCGGATGCTGGCACCCGCCAGCAACTCCTCGGCCAGCAGGATCTGCTGGTGGGCGCGCCCGGCGTCCTCGAAGGCGGCGGCGAAGGCAAGGCAGGCCTGGCTCAGTGCGGCCTCCCCGGCGCTGGATTCGGCGTCGGCCTCGCGGCGGGCGTCGTCGTAGGCGGAGCAGGCGCGGGCGATGCTGCCCTGGGTCCACCACAGGTCGCCAAGGGTGCGGTGGTGGCGGCTTCCGGCGCCGAGCTGCTCGGTGGCGGCCTGCACGGCGGGGAAGTCGCCGAGTCGGCGGGCGAGGTGGACGAGGCCGCGGGCGGCGTCGGCGGCCAGCGGGCTCGTGCCCGCGGCGACCTGCCGCATGCCGGCGGCGGACGAGTCGAGCCGGCCGAGGTCGCGCTGGCATTCGGCGAGGTAGTAGCGAGCGAGGTCCTGCGCGGGGGGCGGCAGCAGCCCTTCGGCGAGCACCGCCGTCAACTGCTCGACGGTTTCCTGCCGGTGGACGCGCTGGCGCCGCGCGACGGCGCGGAGCGTCACGGCGAGTGCGGCGGCGGCGTTTCCGCCGCGGCCCGGCGGGAGTTCGACGGGTTCCCAGATGAAGTCGGCGACGTAGCGGAAGGCGGCGTCGACGAGCCAGCCCAGTTCCAGGTCGCGGTCCCTGGCGAGCCGGAGCCCCTGGGTGAGGCAGCCGAGCAGGCGCTGCCGCCCTTCGCCGGGGGGCGGCAATTCGGTGCCGAGCGCGTCAAAGGCCCGCTGGGCGGCGCGCTGCCAGTCCGCCGCGGACCAGCGGTCCTCGGCGGTCTCGTCGGCGTCGAGGACGGCTTCGCGGATCAGGTCGTGCAGATGGTACGGCCAGGGTGCGCCGGGGTCGCTGTCCACGAACGGCCGATCGACCAACTGGAGGGTGGGGCCGTCCTGTTCGAGTCCGGAGGCGGCGGTGGCCAGGCCGACGGAGAAGGAGTCGAGCAGGCTGACCGTACGCAGCACCTGCCGCTCCGCGGTGGACAGGTCGCGGAAGGTCCGGGCCACCAGGGCGGGGAAGTCGTAGCGGAATTCGCCCACTCCGGGCTGGTGCCCGGTGCGCTGGTAGAGGTCGAGGTAGCGCATGACCGCGAGGTCGAGGTAGAGCGGCAGTCCGTGCGACCGCCGGACGATCTCGTGGCGTGTCCCGGCGGCCATGAGCGGCTGCCCGTCGCGGGTGAGGCGTCGGCTCAGGTAGCGCTCGCAGTCCTCGGCGGAGAGGTAGCCGACGCGGTGCTGCCGCGGTTCGGCCGTGGTGCCGGGGGCGAGTTGGGGCCACGCGGCGGGGCCGGTCCAGTCGAGCTGTCCGTCGAGGCGCTCGTCGTCCCACTGGAGGCGGTTGCGGCCGGTGACGACGAAGAGGGCGTTGGGCATGAGCCAGGCGACGCGCTGGAGAAGCCGTTCCAGCTCCCGGTGCGTACGGTCGCCTACGTCCTCGAAGGTGTCGAGCAGGACGACGAGGGTGCCGGACTGCTCGGCGGGGAGTTGGGCGAAGTCCCAGGCGAGCAGGTGGGCGTAGTAGGAGAGCGCGTCGGCGTCGGCGTCGGCCTCCAGCAGGTCGGCGAGCCGGGTGCAGCCGGCCAGGGCCCGCACGTTCTGCCGGTGCTCGCGCAGCGAGCCGACGACCGAGCGCAGCGTCTGGCCGACGAGGGTCCCGAGCGTGCCTGGGAGGGCGACGGCCTGGGCCACGTCCCCCAGCACGGACTGCACCTGCTCGGGCAGGGACACGGCGGTGGCGAACCGCCGAAGGAAGCCGTGCCGCCGCAGATACGCCTCCAGCGGCTCCCCGGGGTGGTTCACGTCCCAATACCGCCGCAGCGCCAGGTCGAACGCTGGCATGGGCCGACCCAGTTGCCCGGCGGTCAGCCGCAGCGCCAGCACGATGTCCTCGAAGCCCAGCCCCGACTGCCGCGAGAGGTCCACCCGGACGGGCAGCAGCCGCCCGGCCTCTGCCGGTACGGGCGTCCACTGCGGCGTGTCCTGCCCGTTGGCGGAAAGATGCGCCTCCAGCCGCCGCGAGAAGGTCGACTTGCCGATCCCGCCCACCCCGTAGAAGACCAGCACATTGCGCCTCGGTCGCTCGAAGTCCTCGACCCCGAAGCCGGGTTCGCGCAGCGACGCCGCGTGCTGGACGAGACTGCGGGCGACGGCCCCCCACTCGTCCATCCGGTCTGCGAAGACCTCTTCGGCCGTCAGGTTCTGCTGGTTGGAGCGGAACAGCGAGCGGAGATCCGACCGAGGCAAGGCAGTCCCTTCCGGCGCAACACGCAGGGTGCGAGCAGACGCACCGTCAGTCAGTGTAGGAGCACACGCCGCTGTCCGGGCGCTGTACGCGGGCGGGTGACCGCGGGAAGGTGGCCGCATGACGTGGACGGTGCCGGCGGCCGGGCGGGGCGGGGGGCTGGGGGATCTGGCCGTGCTGGGGGAGCGGGGGATGCTGGAGGGGTGGCTGGACTGGCAGCGGGAGACGCTGGTCGCCAAGTGTGCGGGGCTGGACGGGGCGCGGCTCGCCCGGGCCGCGGTCGAGCCGTCCTCGCTCACCCTCCTGGGGCTCGTGCGGCACATGGCGGAGGTGGAGCGGGCCTGGTTCCGGCGGCGGGTGGCGGGTCAGGACGTGGGAGCGGTCTGGCCGGAGGACGCGGAGGAGGGGTTCGGCGGGGTGGACGCGGCCTGCGCCGAGCGGGATTTCGCGCGGTACGCGGAGGAGGTCGCGGCGGCGCGGGTGGCGGTCGAGGGGCGGGGGCTGGACGAGACGTTCGCCGCGTCGTCGGGGAGGCGGCTGAGCGTGCGGTGGGTGTTCGTGCACATGATCCAGGAGTACGCGCGGCACAACGGCCACGCCGATCTCCTGCGCGAGCGCACGGACGGGCGGACGGGGGACTGACCGGGGCCTGGGGCCAGAGCGGCGTCAGCACGCCGAGTCCGCCTGCGGCCCACCGCCCGAGCCGGTGGCGCCCGCGCCCGGCGGCGGGGGCGGGGGCCGGGGATTTTCTCAGGTTCATGCCGCGCAACCCAGGGATCGCTCCCGGCCCCCGGGCGTAACACGCTTCCCGTTCCCGGTCGGCCATTCTTCCGGCGTAGGCATCGGAATGACGCCCGCGCCTCAGGCGGGGCCGAGGGTCGGGACGATGCTGCCCGCCGGGAAGGACAGCCGGGCCACCGGGAGGACCCAGTCGCGCCAGACCGCGAGGGGCGCGGGCAGCGGGAGGCCGTGGGCCGTGGCCGTCCGCGTGACGTGGGCCAGGGCCGTGCGCAGCGCCTCCCACTGGGGGTCGGCGGGGGCCGAGGCGGGCGGGAGGGCCGCGCAGAAGTCCGCCCAGGCCGCGTCGGGACGGGCCGTCGCCTCCGCGTGGAGGTGCAGGCACAGCGCCGGGCCGAGGGCGGGGTACGCGACGAGCGCCGCGAGCAGCACCATGCCCGCCCGGTACGGCGGTGCCCCCGCCGCGCCGGGCCCCGCCTGCGCGAGGTCGGCCTCGCGGTGGGTCCGCCGCAGCGCGGTGAGCAGACCGTAGCTGTTGGCCAGCCGCGTCACCGCGCGGGGTGTCGCCACGAGGTGGGGCGGGCCGAGCAGCCGGAGCAGGGCGAGTTCGTCGGGCTCCAGGGTGAGCGGGTCGGTGCGTTCCACGACGCGGACGGTGTCCACGCGCGGTACGGCGAGGGCCATGTCGTCCTCGTCCCCGGCCACCACCCGGTCGGACGCCGCGTCCGCACCGCCTGAGGCCCGCGCGGCTCCCGGGCCGGGCGGTGGTGGCGATGCACCGGGCGGGGCGGGCGGCGGCGTCCGGTCGTCCCGCACGCCGACGAGCTTGTCGATCATCCGCGCGTACCCGCCCGCGTCCAGCGCGGGCAGCGTCAGCACGACCTGGAAGATCTTCTCCAGGTACTGGGCCGGTGTGGACGCCCCCATGCCCGCGGCGCCCTCGCCGGGCATGGCGTCGAGGACGTCGCGGTAGTGCGCCGAGATCGCCCGCAGCAGCCAGCGGGGGTCGATCGCGACGACGACCACGAACAGCTCGACGGCGAGCAGGAGGTGGATGGCCTCCAGCATCTCGACGACCCGTGCGGGCGGGCAGCGGTCGAGGTCGTCGACGTAGATGATGATCCGGTCGATCTGCGGGAGCGCGTCGTCCGCCTCGTCGCGGGCGCCGGGGTCGTCCGGCCCGTGACGTCCGCCCCTGCCGTTCCCGCCGGGCGCGGCCCCGGCCCCTGACCCGTCTTCGCCCCCGGACCCGGCGTCCGCCCCCTCGTCCGGTGCGGCGGCCCGCCCCAGCAGGTCCGCCATCCGCTGGAAGTCCTCCCGGATCTGCGTCATGACGCCGAGCTGGCTGCGGTAGTCCCCGGCAGCGGCCCGGTCGCCGATCAGCCCGGCGAGTTGGCCGGCCGCCGTGAGGTCCTGCATCTGGCGCTCCAGCGCGGCCACTTCCGCCGCCGCCACCTCCGCGGCGGTCAGCAGCCTCGCCCGCTGCTTCTCGACGATCCGCCGTACGCTGTACCAGGCGCCCTGGAGGCGGGTCCGGGTCTCGCCGAACCGGCCGCGCAGCCATTCGGCCCCGAGGAGCAGGGGGAGCACCCCCAGGAAGCTCCCGGACCAGGGCCGTCGCGACGTCCCGAGCGTCGTGAGCAACCCGCCCGCGACCGCCACCACGACGGGCAGGGCGAGGAAGACCGCCATCCGTGCCGTGCCGACCCCGCGCAGGACCGTCCGTAGCGTGAACAGGCGTTCCTGGACGGCGGAGGCGCCGATCGCGGCCTGCCGGTACAGCCGTGCCGAGAGGGCGTCCTCGCCGACCAGATCGGTGACCTGCCGCTGCTGCTCGGGGGACAGCGCATCCCACAGGTTCCGTTCCCGCAGGGCTTCTTCGAGGCGGTCGCGGCGTCTGCGGGCGGCGTCGAGCCGTGTCCGCAGGCCGCGCGCGGAGACCAGTTCGGCGGTCAGCCGGGACATGCTCCGCTGCGCCCCGCCGGGGTCGCCCGTGCCGGGCGGGGAGGCGAGCTGTGCGAAGAGCTCGGCGACGAGGCTCGCCCACAGCCCGGTCTCGGCGTAGTGCCAGGCGTTGAACCGCACTTGCCGTACGGCGTGATGAGCCAGCGGGTTGCCCGCCCGTGCCACCGTGTCCACCTGTTCCTGCACGAGGCCCAGGAAGTGGCTCTTGCCTTCCCCCCAGTCCCCGAACAGCCCCACGGCCAGCGGTGGCCGTGCCGACCGCGCCGTGACCAGTTCCGCGAGCGCCCGCGCCTCGTCGGAGCGCGCGAGCTCGTCGGCAACGCCGAGCGCGTCCGAACGGTAGGCGGGGAGCCGGGGCACCGCACGGTCCTCCACGGCCTCCCACAGCTGGATGGATCCTTCGTCGCTGCCGACGGCCAGCAGCAACTGCCCGCCGTCGGACGCCCACGCCAGCGAGTGCACCCCCCCGGATTCAGCGCCGGAGGGCTCGCCGAGGGGAGTGAGGGAGTTCCCGCCCGCTTCCCACACGCGTGCGGTGCCGTCGTCCTCGCCGCCTGTCGCCAGCAGCGCGCGGCGCCCGCTCCGTGCCCATGCCACCGTCCCGACCCGGCCGGTGTGGGCGGCGACGGGGCCGCCCACCGGGATGAGGGAGCGGTCGGCGAATTCCCACACCCGTACGGTGCCGTCGTCGTTGCCGGCGGCCAGCAGGAGCCGCTCGTCGTCCCGCCCCCATCCCAGACGCCGGGCACCGGTGTCACCGGCCGTCGCGAGGAGGGCCAGCGATTCGTTGACGACGCCGTACACGGAGACGGTGCCGTCGGTGTGGCAGCAGGCCGTCAGGTGCCCCCCGTCGTAGGCCCACGCCATCGACCGAACGCCGATGGTGCGGCTGATGGTGGGCGGTTGGCCCAGGGGGCGGGCGGTCCCGCCGAGGGTCCACATGCGCACGGTGCCGCTCTGGGTGCCGGTGGCCAGCAGGAGCCGCCCGCGGTCCCGCACCCACCCCACCGAACGCACGTCGTCGACGGGGATGGTGCGGGCGTTGGCCAAGGAAGCGGGAGGACCCTCGTCCACATCCCACAGGGCGACGGTGCCGCTGCCGTTTCCGGCGGCGAGCAGCAGGCGCGGGCCTAGGCGCGCCCAGGCCACCGAGCGCACCGCACCGCCGGTCAGGGGGAGCCCGAAGCGCGGGACGAAGGAGCCCCCGGCCAGCTCCAGCAGCGCCAGTTGGTCGCGGGAGTATCCGGCGGCCAGGAGCAGGCGTCGGCCGTCCCGTGCCCACGCCATCGACCGCACCGCGCCGAGGGAGGGGACCATGGATCTGCCCATGCGGAGGAGCCGGAGCGGGTGGTGTCCGGGTGAGGTGCCGGGCGCGGAGCCGGTGTCGGTCACGGTCCGATGATGCGCCGGCCTCCGGCCGCCGGACCCTGGAGTTGCGCAACCGGGACATTCACGGCCGTCAGGCCGTCAGGCCGACGGGTCGGACGGCGCGGCCGCCGCCCGCACCGCCTCCGCGCGGGCGAAGGTCAGGGTCCAGCGCTGACGCGGGTTGTCCGGGTTGGCCTGCATGGACACCAGCTTCCAGCCCTCCGCCTCGACGAAGCCGATGTGCGCGTCCCGCACCTTCTCGTCGGCGAGGACGAGTCCGTGCACGTACGTGCTGTCGCCCCGTTCGCGCGCGGCGATCGCGCCCCGCATCTGCTTCTTGCGGGCCCATTCCTGCATCCGGCGTCCCATGGCGGTCCCCTCCCTGCCCGTCCCCGGCCGTCCCGGCGGGGGAAGTGGCTGGATTCTAGCGCCCGCCCCGGACGGTGATGCCTGTACGGCGGCGCAGGTGGGCAGGGTGAGGGTGATGGGGACGACGCGCAGCAATGTCCGAACTGCAATGTACAGATGCGGCCCTACGCCGCTGTCCCCTGCACTAACACCGTGACAGACTGCTTTCCAGCCACGGGAGTTGAGGAACAGGAGCCGCCGTGATGGACCCCCGGCCGGGTGGCGCGCCCACCGTCCTGCGCATGGTGCTGGGCAAGCGCCTCCAGGACCTGCGTGAGCAGGCCGGTATGAGCTTCGAGCAGGCGGGCCGGGCGCTGGACGTCACGCACGCGACCATCCGCCGGATGGAGAAGGCCGAGGTGGGACTCAAACTCCCGTACGTCGAGAAGCTGCTCATGACCTACGGCGTCACCGCGCCGGACGAGATCGCCGGCTTCCTCGCCCTCGCCCGCGAGGCCAACCGCCCCGGCTGGTGGCACAGTTTCCGCGACGTCCTGCCGGACTGGTTCAGCGCGTTCGTCAGCCTCGAAGGCGAGGCGTCGATCATCCGCGCGTACGAACCCCACTACGTGCCGGGCCTGTTGCAGACGGCGTCCTACGCGCGGGCCACCCTGCGCGCGGGCCAGCCGCACGCGCCGGGTGACGAGATCGACCGGCTGGTCACCCTGCGGATGGAGCGCCAGGCGCTGCTGCGCAAGGAGAAGGCGCCGCTGCTGTGGATCGTCATGGACGAGACGGTGCTGCGCCGCCCGATCGGTGGCCGCCAGGTCATGCGCGAGCAGATCGGCCGCCTCATCGAGGCCACCGAACTCCCCAACGTCCGCCTCCAGATCATGCCCTTCGCGGCGGGCCCGCACCCCGCCATGTACGGGCCCTTCCACATCTTCCGTTTCCAGCTCCAGGAGATCCCGGACATCGCGTACGTGGAGAGCCTGGTGAGCGGTGTCTACTTCGACGAGCGCGACGACGTCTCCGCGTTCCTGGAGGCGCTGGACCGGATGTGCGCGCAGGCCGCGCCCGCGCAGAGCACGAAAGCCATCCTTGACGGCATGCGCAAGGAGGTCTGAACCATGGACTCGCGCAGTGGCGAGGCCACCACGAACCGGAGGGCACCAGCCTTGGCCGAGCAGGGATTCACCGCCGAGGAGATCGACACGAGCAGGCCGCACCCGGCCCGCATGTACGACTACTACCTCGGCGGCAAGGACAACTACGAGGTGGACCGCGAGGCCGCGCAGCAGGTCATCCAGCTGCTGCCCGACGCGGTGCCGTCCGCGCGCGCCAACCGCGCCTTCATGCACCGGGCCGTGCGCTTCACGGCGCAGAGCGGCATACGGCAGTTCATCGACGTCGGCACCGGCATCCCGACGTCCCCGAACACCCACCAGGTCGCGCAGGAGGTCTCGCCGGACGTACGGGTCGCGTACGTCGACAACGACCCCATCGTGGCCACCCACGCGGGCGCCCACCTGCTCGGCGCGGGCAACACCGGCTTCTTCCTGGCCGACATGCGCGACCCGGACAGCGTCCTCGGCCACCCCACCATCGGCAAGCTGATCGACTTCGACCAGCCGGTGGGCCTGATGCTGGTCGCGATCCTGCACTTCATCCGGGACGACGAGGACCCGGCCGCGCTCGTCGCCGCCTACCGCGACGCCCTCCCCAAGGGCAGCTACCTGCTCTTCAGCCACGTGACCGCCGACTTCCACGACCCGGGAACGGGCTCGGAGGAGGCCGCCGACGTCTACCGGCAGAGCCGCGCCACCGCCACGTTCAACCTCCGGTCCCACGACCAGATCATGGGCCTGATCGACGGCTTCGACCTGGTCGAGCCCGGACTCGTCCAGCTCCCGCTGTGGCGCCCCGACGGCCCGACCCCGGGCGCCCGCGACCTCGTCGGCATCGGCGGCTACGGAGCCGTCGGCGTCAAGCTCTGACCGCTCCCCCGACCGCACACCACCTGACACGAAGCACCACCGCACCACCGGAGGACAGCAGCCTTGGCCGAGCAGGGATTCGCCGCCGAGCAGATCGACACGAGCAGGCCGCACCCGGCCCGCATGTACAACTACTACCTCGGCGGCAAGGACAACTACGAGGTGGATCGCGAGGCCGCCCAGCGGGTCATCGACCTCGCCCCGGAACTCGTCCCCATGGCCCAGGCCAACCGCGCCTTCATGCACCGCGCGGTCACGCTGATGGTCGAGAGCGGGATCCGCCAGATCATCGACATCGGCACCGGCATACCCGCCTCCCCGAACACCCACGAGGTGGCCCAGGCGCTGGCCCCGGACGTACGGGTCGCGTACGTCGACAACGACCCGATCGTGGCCACCCACGCGGGCGCCCACCTGGTGGGCGCGGGCAGCACCGGCTTCTTCCTCGGCGACCTGCGCGACCCCGAGAGCATCCTCGCCCACCCGACCATCGGCCAGCTGATCGACTTCGACCAGCCGGTGGGCCTCATGCTCCTGGCCATCCTCCACTTCGTCCGCGACGACGAGGACCCGGCGGAACTGGTCAGCGCCTACCTGGACGCCCTCCCGGCGGGCAGCTTCCTCGTGATGACCCACTCCACGGCCGACTTCCACCAGGCGGACGCGAACTGGGCGCAGGCGCGCGACGTCTACAAGGACCGGCACGCCACCGCAGTGCTCTCCCTGCGCTCGCACGACGAGATCCTGCGCTTCTTCGACGGCCTGGAGCTGCTCGAACCCGGCCTCGTCCAGGCCCCCCTCTGGCGCCCGGACGGTCCCCCGATGCCTGCGGAGGAGCTGGCGCACATCGGCTTCTACGGGGGCGTCGCCGTCAAGCGCTGAGCCCTGCCGGGAGCTTGCGCCGGATGTGGCGGCCCTTCGCGGAAGGGCTGGGCCGCCACGCCGGACGTCGTCAGACCTGCTGCTCCGCGGCGTAGGCGAGGAACGCCGACCATGCGGCGGGGGCGAAGGCGAGGGCGGGGCCCTCGGGGTCCTTGGAGTCCCGGACGTGGACGGTGCGGGGGGAGGTGGCGACCTCGACGCACTCGGGACCTGCGTTGCTGCTGTAGCTGCTCTTGAACCAGTGCAAGGCGGCGCTGTCGGCAGAGGGCTTGATCATCATGTCTCTCCCAAGACCTTTTCGATGAACGCCAGGGACTCCCTCGGGGTGAGAGCCTGCGCTCGGATGATCCCATACTGCGCTTCCAGCTTCCGTACGTCCTCGCGTTTAGTGATCACCATGTTGAACTCCTGTACTTCGACATGACCGATCGTCGGGCCGTTCTTCGTCTCCAGCAGCATGAGTTGGCCGCTCATCCCGGCGTGGTCCTCACGGTCAGTCGGCATCACCTGGATCTCCACATTCCGCAACTGGCCGACTTCCAGCAGTCGTTCGAGCTGACCACGCATCACCACGCGACCGCCAAGAGGACGCATCAGCGTCACCTCCTCCTGCACGAAGCTCAAGATCGGCGCGGGCCAGCGGGCGAAGATCTCCTGTCGAGCCATCCGTGCAGCCACGTACCGCTCGATCGTCTCCTCGCTGAGCAGCGGGCGGTGCATCTGGTAGAGCGCCCTGGCGTAGTCCTCGGTTTGAAGCAAACCGTGGAGGTTGTGAGTGCCGTACGCGCCCAGCGACACGGCTTCGGCCTCTCGCTTCGCGAGATCGCGGACCTTCTGCGGGTACCGTGCCCGCTCCACCTCCTTCTTGAAGTCCTTGAGCATGCCGCCCGCGCCGGTC
Source organism: Streptomyces sp. NPDC021224 (assembly GCF_044332905.1). Lineage (NCBI taxonomy): Bacteria > Bacillati > Actinomycetota > Actinomycetes > Kitasatosporales > Streptomycetaceae > Streptomyces > Streptomyces sp. NPDC021224. The sequence continues at coordinate 478,111 of NZ_JBIRPW010000005.1, forward strand.
GCCTCATCCGCCGCGTCGAGGAACTCCGGCTTCGGGGACCGGCGGCCGCGTTCGACCGACGACACCGTCTCGTCGCTGTAGCCGATGAGCCTGCCCAGCTCCGGCTGGGTCAGCCCGGCGCGCTCGCGCCAGAGCTTGATCTGCCTGCCGACCGTCTTGAGGAAGTCCGAGGAGGCCTCGCCCTCGTCCCAGTCGCGCTCGTCGTTCGTGTCGTCCTCCGCCTGCCCCGACATCGTCGTCATGGGGCTCACCTCCGCCGCTTGCGCACGTACCGGACTCGCCGGACGTACCGGTTCCGGCAACGGACAGGCCAGTGGGTGTCCGTCGCTGACTGCTTCTCAGCGTAGATACGGTCGGCCACGCTCTGTCACATGAATAGTGAAATCTCCACCCACGAAGCCTTCTCGGAGTCGGAACTCGTCCTCCGGCTGTCGTCCACGCGCTGCGGCGCGCGGCTCGCGCGGCATCTGGCCGTGCGGCAACTGCACGTCTGGGGCGTGCCGTACGACAGCGCTGCCTCGGACAACGTCGCGGCGGTCGTCGCCGAACTCGCCGCGAACGCGGTCACGCACGGGCGGGTGCCGGGGCGGGATTTCGAGTTGCGGGTGGGTCTCGTGCCGGGGGCGGTGCGGGTTGCGGTGAGTGACACGCGGACGGAGCGACGGCCGCCGGAGCCGGGGGAGTTGGCGTCGCCTGAGGCGGAAGCGGAGTCCGGGCGGGGGCTGGTGCTCGTGCAGGCGCTGTCGCGGTCGTGGGGGGTGCTGCCGCGTGTGCCGGGCAAGACGGTGTGGGCCGAGGTCGCGCGGACACCCTTCGCGGAGGTGGTGACCGGGGCGCGGTAGGCCACGTCCCGGTGGTGCGCGTCCCGGCGGGGCGCGCGCCTTGTTGTAAGGACCCTGTTTTCCAGGAACGGGGTAAGAACCTCACCCCACCGGTCCGTGGTGACGCTCACCCACATGGGTGACGGGTGGTCAGATCTTCGGGGCGGGTGGGGTACGGTCGGCGGTACAACCGCACATGAGAAGGGCCCCCGGCAGGACGGCAATCCTGGTCGAGGGCCTGACCACCAAGGAAGAGAAGAGCTTCCCGATGGCTGACGCCCAGTCTAACGCGGGCATGCCCGCCGCGCCCCTCCCCGAGGGGGCGCCACCCGCCGGAGTGATCCACGTACGGCACCGGCACGCCGACCGGTTCACGGTTGTCGGCAACCACCTCGCCCAGCATCCCCGCCTCTCGGCGGTCGCGATCGGGCTCGCGGTGTACATCCAGTCGTTGCCGGACGGTGCCCCGGTGAGCGTGAAGGCGCTCGCGGCGCGCTTCCCGGAGGGCGAGATCACCGTCCGGAAGGCCCTCAACGAGTTGCAGGCGGCGGGGTACTTGGAGCGCCGCCGGGTCCCGCTCGGGGGAGGGCGCTTCGCCACGCGGGCGTTCGCGTACGACAGGCCGGGCGGCCCGCCGGCGTCGGGTCCGGGCCGCCGCCGTACGGGCGCGGGGCGCGGTCGTACGGGGCCGGGCCGTACAAAACCGTCCCGTCCGGCTGCGGAGAGGCCCGCCCCCGTGACCTCACCCGCCGCCGATCTGCTGGCCCGGCTCAGGCTCGCGGACCCGCGCCTCCTGCTGTCCGCCGGGGACATCGCCCGCCTCGCGCCCTCCGTCGAGACCTGGCTCGCCCGCGCGGTACCCCCGGCCGAGGTCACCCGCGCCCTGACCGCAGGGCTGCCGCCGTCCCCGACCCCGATCCACGTCCCGTCCCGCCTGCTGGCCCACCGCCTGACCGCCCACCTCCCCCCACCGCTCCCGCCCGAACCCCTCCGGGCGCCCCGCCCGGCCCCGCTGCGTACGTGCGACGGCTGCGAACGCGCCTTCCGAACGGAGGACCCGACAGCGCGCTGCGCGGACTGCCGGGGGCCCGGCGGGGCGGCGCGCTACGCCTGAGCCTCGTCGGCTCGCGCCTGCCAGTAGGCGAGGTTGTTGCGGGTGGCGAGGGTGTGGGGGTGGTCGGGTCCGAGGACGCGGAGGCGGTCGTCGAGGAGTTCGGCGAACGCGGCTGCGGCTCCGGGGGCGTCTCCCGCATGGCCTTGCCAGTGGGCGAGGTTGTTGCGGGTGATGAGGGTGTGGGGGTGGTCGGGTCCGAGGACGCGCAGGCGGTCGTCGAGAAGTTCGGCGTAGGCAGTGGCGGCTCCGGCGGCGTCTCCTGCTTCGCCTCGCCAGTTGGCGAGGTTGTCGCGGGTGACGAGGGTGGCGGGGTCGTCGGGGCCGAGGACGCGGAGATCGTCGGCGAGGAGTTCGGCGAACGCGGCTGCGGCTCCCGCCGCGTCTCCCGCATGGCCTTGCGAGTAGGCGAGGTTGTTCCGGGTGGTGAGGGTGTCGGGGTGGTCGGGGCCGAGGATACGGAGGTGGTCGTCGAGGAGTCCGGCGTAGGCGGTGGCGGCTCCGGCGGCGTCTCCTGCTTCGCCTCGCCAGTTGGCGAGGTTGTCGCGGCTGGCGAGGGTGTCGGGGTGGTCGGGTCCGAGGACGCGGAGGCGGTCGGCGAGGAGTTCGGCGAACGCGGTGGCGGCTCCGGCGGCGTCTCCCGCATGGCCCTGCCAGCGGGCGAGGTTGTTGCGGGCAGAGAGGGTGTCGGGGTGGTCGGGGCCGAGATGGGCGACGGCTGCCGCGGCAAAGCTCGCGAAATAGGCCGCAGCGGTGGCGACCTGGCCGGATTCCCCGAGGCTCCTTCCGACCTGGAAGAGCAGTGAGTGGGCTTCGGGCTCGTACAAACACGCGGTGCGCGCGGGCCCCTCCTCCGCGATGGGGATCAGCGAGGCCGAGCACGCGCGCAGGGCCTGGGCCAGGGCGGTGTCGCGTTCGATGTCCGGCCACACCGCGACGAGGGCGTCGGCCGCCGCGCATGCCGTCTCGTCGTACGGTTCGGACGACAGCGTGTCCCGAGTCGCGCGCTGGACGATCTGGTGCACGCGGACGTACCCCCCCTCGTCGCCCGGCTCCGGCGCCGTCACAAGGCTCAGCCGGTGCAACGCGCGCAACGCACCGACTGCGTCGTCCGGGGTGAGCGTGTCGTCCGGTGCTAGATGTTCGAGTGCGTCCTGGCACGTCAGCACCTCCATCGGGATGCTCGGCGCCAGGAAGGAAACCAGTTCCAGCATGGGGCGGGCGAGGCCACGTGGGCGGAGGGCGTTCGCGCGTTCGACGGAGAGTTCCCAGGCGGCGGCCATGGTGTGGTGCTGGTCGTCCGGCAGCACGTCCGGGGTGACATCGGCCAGTGTGCGGACCCTGCGCGCCAGCAGGTCGCGGTACTTCGCCACGGAGATGCCCGCGTCCACGACGTACGCCGCCGCCTGGGAGAGCGCCAGCGGCAGGCAGCCCAGGTCGTCCGCCAGCGCGGCCAGTTCGTCGGCGGGTTCGGTTCGGCCCGCCTCCTCCAGGGCTGAGGCGAGGTACTTCGCCGCCTCTTCCGGGGTGAAGGTGCCGACCTGCACCAACCGCCGGCCGTCCCCGGCAAGCGCGGCATCCCGGCGGCGAGTCGTCAGCACCGTCCTGCCGTGCTCGACCGCCGGGGGCCACAGGGCGTTGACGTCCGCCGGGTCGGCGATGTCGTCGAAGACGATCAGCCACCGGCACGACTGCGTCCACAGCCAGGCCAGGAACGTACGGGAGGCCTGCTCCGGGTCCGACGCGTCCGCGCCACACACCTCGGCCCCGGCCTGGGCGAGTCCGGCGACGATCGCGGTGCGGCTGCCCGCGGAGAGCCAGACGAGCAGGTCCACGTCCTGCTCACGGAGCAGCTCGGTGGCGAGGTCGGCGGCGAGCTGGGTCTTGCCGACCCCGCCCATGCCGCTGAGGACCTGGCACAGCACCGCCGTGCCCCCGCCGCGTACGGCCTCGCGCAGCCGCGCCCGCTCGGCCCGGTCCTGGAACGCCCCCGCCCGGGGCGGCAGCACGCCCACCACATGCGGCCAGGTCACCGCGTCCCGCGGCGGGAGGTGGTACACGGTGACGTCCCGCATGGACTGCGCCGCGACCGACCCGGCGCCGCCCGCGTGAACCGTCACGTCCCGGCCCGCCGTGCTCGCCGCGCCGGCTGCCCCTTCCCCTGCCACCGCGCTCACCCCCACCCCCGTACGACTGCACGACGACTCTAGGGCCGTCCGGTCACTGCGGGCCACCGTTCCGTCACCGCATCCGGTGGGCGCCTACGCTCGGGGCTTGGCGGCGTGCTCCTGCAACAGGGCCAGAACGCCGCGGGCTTCGAGTGAGCGGGGGTGGCGGGGGCCGAAGGCGCGCTCCATGTCGGCGAGCAGGGCGGCTCCTGCGGCGACGGCTCCGGTGAGGTCTCCCGCCACCGCCCGCCAGGAGATCAGGTTGGCGCGGGTGGCAAGGGTGTCGGGGTGGTCCGGCCCGAGAATGCCCAGCTGGTCGTCGAGCAGTTCGGTGTAGGTGAACACGGCCTCGACGAACTCCCCCGTATTGGCCAGCCAGTACGCGAGGTTGGCGCGGGTGGCAAGGGTGTCGGGGTGATCCGGCCCGAGGACGCGGCGCCGGTCCTCCAGCAGTTCGGCGCAGGCGGCGGCGGCTCCGGCGGCATCCCCGGCCTCTCCCCGGAAATAGGCCCCGTTGTGGCGGGTGGTGAGGGTGTCGGGATGGTCGGGTCCCAGCGTGCGCGTCATGTCCTCGACGACATCTCCGTAGGTGGCGGCGGCTCCGGCGGCGTCCCCGTCCTGGCCCTGCCAGCGGGCGAGGTTGCCGCGGGTGGCAAGGGTGTCGGGGTGGTCCGGGCCCAGGATCCGCACCATGTCGGCCAGCAGGTCCGCGGCGGCCGCGGCGGCTCCGGTGACGTCGCCCGCCGCACCCAGCCAGAAGGCCGCGTTGGTGAAGAGGACAAGGGTGTAGCGGTGGTTGGGGCCGAACACGCGCACCACGTCGTCCAGGAGTTCTGTGACGGCTCTCGCAGCTCCGGCGGCGTCACCCGACCGGCCCTGCCAGTGGGCGGCGTTGGCGCGGGCCACGAGGGTGTCGGGATGGTCGGGGGCGAGATGGCGGGTGGTCGCGTCGGTGAGGCGCCGGAAGTAGGCCAGGGCCGCGGTCGGCTGGCCGGATTCGCCGAGACTCTGCCCGAGGCGGTGGAGCAGCGGGTGCGCGCCGGGCACAAAGAGACATGGCGGGTGCTCGGCGCCCTCCTCGGTGCAGGCGATCAGCACCGTCGCGCACGCGCGCAGGTGCAGGGCCAGGTCGGTGTCGCGCTCGATGTCCGGCCACACCGTGACCAGCGCGGAGGCGGCCCCGCGGGCCGTCTCGCCGTACCGCTCGGTGGGGAGCCTCTCGCGCGTCGCGCGCTGCACGACCTGGTGCACGCGGGCGAGCCCGCCCGCGTCGGTGTCGTCCGGTTCCGGTGCCGTCAGGAGGCTGAGGCGGTGCAGCGCCCGTAGCGCACCGGCCGCGTCGTCCGCCGTGACCGGCTGCGTGCTCCGGGCGGTGAGGTGGGCGAGCGCGGGCTCGCTCGTGAGCACGGCCGCCGGGATGCCGTCCGGGGCGAGGAGGGAGGCCAGTTCCAGCATGGGGCGGGCGAGGCCACGTGGGCGGAGGGCGTTCGCGCGTTCGACGGAGAGTTCCCAGGCGGCGGCCATGGTGTGGGGCTGGTCGTCGGGGAGGACGTCGGGGCTGACGTCCTCCAGCGTGCGCACTCTGCGGGCGAGCAGGTCGCGGTACTTGGCTGCCGATATGCCCGCGTCCACGATGTAGGCGGCGGCCTGGGAAAGGGCGAGCGGCAGGCAGCCCAGGTCGTCCGCCAACGCGGCGAGTTCGTCGGCGGGTTCGGTCCGGCCCGCTTCCTTCAGCGCCGAGGTGAGGTACTTCGCCGCTTCTTCCGGGATGAAGGTGCCGACCTGCACGATCCGGCGGCCGTTCCCGGTGAGGGCGGCGTCGCGGCGGCGGGTCGTCACGACCGTGCGGCCGTGTTCGACGGCCGGGGGCCACAGGCCCTTGAGGTCCGCCGGGTCGGCGATGTCGTCCAGGACGACCAGCCAGCGCCGTGGCCCCGCCCGCAGCCACGCCAGGACGGCGCGCGTGGCCTGCTCCGGGTCGCCCGGATCGGCCCCGCACACCTCGGCCCCGGCCTGGGCGAGTCCGGCGATGATCGCGGTGCGGCTGCTCGCTGAGAGCCAGACCAGCAGGTCCACCTCCTGCTCGCGCAGCAGCTCATCGGCCAGGTCGGCGGCGAGCTGGGTCTTGCCGACCCCGCCCATGCCGCTGAGGACCTGGCACAGCACCGCCGTGCCGCCGCCCCTCACCGCCTCGCGCAGTCGCGTCCGCTCGGCCCGGTCCTGGAACGCCCCCGCCCGCGGCGGCAGGACCCCCACCACGTGCGGCCAGGTCACCGCGTCCCGCGGCGGGAGGTGCACGTGGACGTCCCGCATCGTCTGCGAGGCGACGGACCCGGGACCCTCCGCGTGGATGAAGACGTCACGGCCCGCCGTGCTCACCGGAGCCGGAGCCGGAGCAGGGGCCGGTACCCCGTCCGACCCGGTCGATTCGTCCACCGCCACCTCCGCGGCCGTACGACTGCACGACGACTCTAGTGCTCCGACCGTCAGGTTCACCGGGTCCTGTGGCAGCCCGTGCGGCGGCGACCAGGGCCTCGTGTCCGTCGGCCTCCGCGGCCGTACGGGGGCGATGCCGAGGCGGCGAACCCGCCGGTCGGCTCTCGGACGGCCCTGGGGTCTGCCGTCGAAGGACCGCGTTCTGCTGGTCGCTGCCTACTGGCGGACGAACGTGACGACGCGCCGGATCGCCCTGCCGCGCGGTGTGTCCGAGCCCGCGGCGGACCCGACGAATCCGGCCCCCGGACACGACGTCCGGCCGCCGCCGTCGTTCAGCAGGTGCCTGCCGAATTCGGCACCTGCCAAAGGGTCGTGTCACCGGGATCGTTTTCGGTCACCCGCGGGTACCGCAGTGCGTCACGCGTTCCCCCGCACTACGTGCGTAGATCACGGATCCGGAACATCCGAGGTCATGCCGGGTGGGTCGGCGTACTCGGGGGTAAGGGGTGAAATTCCCGGTGCCCTCGGGGATCATCCGCTGCCGGGAATTCCCTTGCACCTGCAAACCCGGATTATTTCCCTCTACACGCACCGTAGTTGACCAAAGCATGACTGTTCGCGCGTGCCGCGCGGGTGATCGACTTTCCCACGGCCCACCGAGGGCCGCCAACGGAGGAGTTCACCATGAAGAAGCAGATCGCCGCGGCTGTCGCCACCGCCGGGCTCGCCCTGTCGTTCGGCGTCGCCGTCGCGCCGAGCGCCTCGGCCCAGTCGTCCAGCTACTGCAGCTACACCAACAGCCAGCCCCAGGTCGGCTACGGCAGCACGGGGGCAGCCGTCCAGCAGGTCCAGTGCGAGCTGTTCTACTCGGTGGCCTCCAGCTACCTCACGCGTGACGGCATCTTCGGCGACGCGACGAAGGCCGATGTGAAGAAGTTCCAGGGGTGTGTGGGCCTGACCGCCGACGGCATCGTGGGCCCCAACACCTGGAACGCGCTGAACTACTGGACCACGGCCGGCTTCGCCTGCTGACGCCGCCCCCGCAGGCAACCAACCAAGGAGTTCAGCCATGAAGAAGCAGATCGCCGCGGCTGTCGCCACCGCCGGGCTCGCGCTGTCGCTCGGTCTCGTCGCCGCGCCGAGCGCCTCGGCCCAGTCGACCTATTTCTGCCCCTACACCGACAGTGAGCCCCTGGTCGGCTACGGCAGCTCGGGGGCAGCCGTCCAGCAGGTCCAGTGCGAGCTGGACTACACGGTGAGCACCAGCAACCTCACCCGCGACGGCCTCTTCGGCAACGCGACGAAGGCCGACGTGATGAAGTTCCAGAGCTGCGCGGGACTGGCGGTCGACGGCGTCGTGGGGCCCAACACCTGGCGGGCCCTGGACTACTGGTACTGGCAGGAGAACTACATCTGCTGAGTTCGGCCTGAACCGACGTCACACCCCGGAATCCGCCGGCCGCCCGTGGCCGACGGCCCCCGCCCTCAGCGGCTGCGCCGCGAGAGATGCGCATGCCACGGCCCGCCGAGGGCCGTCAACGGAGGAGTCCACGCATGAAGAAGCAGATCGCGGCGGCGTTCGCCACCGCGGGTCTCGCCCTGTCGATCGGCGTCGTCGCCGCGCCCGGCGCGTCGGCCGCGTCGTCGTACCAGTGCAGCTACACCGGCAGCGAGCCCCTGGTCGGCTACGGCAACGCGGGGGCGGCCGTCCAGCAGGTGCAGTGCGAGCTGTACTACTCGCTGCTGTCCAGCAACCTCACCCGCGACGGCATCTTCGGCGCCGCGACCCAGGCCGACGTGAAGAAGTTCCAGAGCTGCGCCCACCTCACGGCCGACGGCGTCGTGGGGCCCAACACCTGGGCGGCGCTGGACTACTGGACCGACGTGAACGGCTTCGTCTGCTGACGGCCGGTCCGCACCACCGCCTGAAGCACCCGTAGAGGTCCGTCGGTCGCCCGTGACCGGCGGCCTTCCGCTTGTGTGGGAGCCGGGCGGATCAGCCGCCGTCGCCGAAGAAGTCCGCGTCGCGGGGGTGCAGGTCCTTGGCCATGGCCAGGACGTCCTTCTCCGGGACGGCGGTCCCCTCGGTCGCCAGGACCACGACGTCGTGGCGGTCCGGCGACCGGACGATGTACCACCGTCTCCCGTCGCGCTCGACCCGCCACACGTCCGCCGCGACCTGGGTGCAGGGGGAGAGGCGCGACGTCCCCGTGTCCTGCACCGCGTCGCAGTTCTGCGGCGGGGCGAAGGAGGCCGGGAGGGGCTGGACGGTCACCCAGAGGCCGTGCCTGTCCCGGTCGTCCGCGCTCGCCGAGGTGTCCGCGGCCAGGACGAAATACTCGAAGTCGTGGTTCTCCGGACCCGTCGGCATCGGGAAGAGCGCCCGGTAGCCGGGGACGTCGGGCGCGAGGAGGGGCACCGACACGGTGTCCAGGACGCGCCGTTCGGCGCGGTCGGCGGCTCCGGCCTGGGCCGTGGCCGACACCGGCCAGACCGCGAGGAGAACGACGCCCACCCCGGCCCGCACCCGCGGCGGCACCCCGGCCGCGACCAGTACGTGCGCGAGGCCGTAGCCCGCTGCCAGGATCACCGCGTCACCGGTGAGGCCGCCGAACAGCCGCAGCACGGGCCCGATGTAGTCCTGGACCCAGATGAGCATCACGCACACCCCGAAGCCCGCCGCGGCGGTCCGCGTCGCCCGCGGCACCCGCAGCAGCGCCAGCAGCACCCACCCCAGCAGCCCTCCGGCGATCGCGGCCGCGGGGCGGAAGATCAGCCCGACACCGAGGCACCCGTAGTCCTCGCCGCCCCCGGAGGAGTGGCACAGCCCGTCGGAGACCGGCACGGCGGCCAGCGCCCACACCGTCCCGAGCACCGCCCCGACCACCAGCGCCCGCACCACCCCACCCCAGAGCCGTCCGCCCCCCATGCCGCCCCCTCCCCGAGGATCTCCGCAGATCTCCGCCGAGTGTGCACGGGGGAAGGGCGCGGTGTCGTGAGTACGCGTACTCACGACGTGACGGCGCCGCCCGCGGGGGCCGGGGACGGCGCGATCACGCCGTGCGGCTCACGCCCCTTCCCCCAGCACCTCCGCGACGAGTTCGCGCTGCGCCGGGGTCAGGGTCGGGTCGGCGGCCTCGATCGTGCTGCCGTCGATCGTGAGGGTGTACGTGTAGCCGTCGCGCGTCGGTGTCGGCACCGTGGGGGGTGCGGACAGGGCGGAGCGGGCCAGCGCGTGGAGGTGATCCGCGTCCGGGCGGGCGGCGGTGTCCAGGACGGCGTGCCGGGACAGGCCCGCGAAACCGCCGGAGCGGGTCACCTCGATACGCATCGGCGGGCTCACACCTCCTGGGGCTGGCCGGGCTGCTGGCGGGGGACGCCGGTGCCGTGGTGCGCGGCGGGCTTGACGCCGACCTCCTGCCAGGCGGCCTGGACCGCGCGGCTTTCGTCCCCCTCACCGTAGCGGGCGGTGGCCGCGGCGACGGTGCCTGCGGCGAAGTCGGCGAACTGCGCGCCGGACGAAAGCGATCCGCCGGTCAGCGTGTCGTACCAGATCTGGCCGGCCTTCTCCCAGGCGTGGCCGCCGATCGCGGCCGCGGTGAGGTAGAAAGCGCGGTTGGGGATGCCGGAGTTGATGTGCACGCCGCCGTTGTCCTGCGGGGTGCGCACGTAGTGCGCCATGTCCGCGGGCTGCGGGTCCTTGCCGAGCTGCGGGTCGTCGTACGCGGTGCCGGGCTCCTTCATCGAGCGCAGGGCGACGCCGTGGACACCGGGGGCGAGCAGGCCCGCGCCGATGAGCCAGTCGGCCTGGTCGGCGGTCTGCCCGGCGGCGAACTGCTTGATGAGGCTGCCGAAGACGTCGGACACCGACTCGTTGAGCGCGCCGGACTGGCCCTGGTAGTCCAGGTTGGCGGTGTACTGCGTGACGCCGTGCGTCAACTCGTGGCCGATCACGTCCAGCGGCAGGGTGAAGTCGAGGAAGATCCGGCCGTCGCCGTCCCCGAAGACCATCTGCTCGCCGTTCCAGAAGGCGTTGTTGTAGTCCTTCAGGTAGTGCACGGACGCGTTGAGCGGCAGGCCCTCGCCGTCGATGGAGTGGCGGCCGTACGCCTTCAGATAGGTCTCGAAGGTCGCGCCGAGCGCGTCGTAGGCGCGGTTGACGCTCGCGTCGGCGGACGGGTCGGCGCCCTCGGCGCGCACCTTGCTGCCGGGCAGGTTGTCCTGGTGCCCGGCGTCGTAGATCGTCCGCTGCGGCTTGTCGGACGCGGCGCCGCCGGCGTGCCGCAGTGTCGGTCCGAGCGTCGCGGCCAGGTGCCGCCGGGTGCGCTCGCGCGCGTCGTGCTCCAGGGTGCGGCGGGCGGGGCCGGACAGCGCCGGGTCGTCGTGACGGGCCAGTTTGTCCAGGACGTGGGGCGGGATGATCGTGCAGAAAACGGGCGTGATGGCGGCAGAGGTGTCCATATACGCAATGTGGCATCATACCCACTCTCTGTCACCACTTCTGCCGCAGATTGACGAGAAGGAGGGAAAGAGCGGTATCCGGGTGGACACCGCCGGTCATCTTGCATGCTGAGAGGAAGCGCACATCGGCTGCGTGAATCCGTCGCGGTCGGGTTAAGGTCGTTCCCGTCATGAGTTTCGGGCTGCTTCTCCTTAGCTGCCGCGGCGAGGGCCTGTAGTCGTAGGCCGACCCCCTCCCCGCGGAGTTCGGCGTTTCCCAGCCGTCGGCCGTTCTCGAAGCGGACCCCGAGGAGATCAGGACCCATGAGCACCCCCCAGCGTGTCGGCAAGCCCACGCCCATCACCGCCGCCACCGTCACCCAGCGGCCCAGCGGGATGCCGATCCACAAGTACGGCCGCTACGAGCAGGTGGACCTGCCCGACCGCACCTGGCCGGACGCGCGTATCACCAAGGCCCCGCGCTGGCTGTCGACCGACCTGCGGGACGGCAACCAGGCCCTGATCGACCCCATGTCGCCCACCCGCAAGCGCGAGATGTTCGACCTGCTGGTCCGCATGGGCTACAAGGAGATCGAGGTCGGCTTCCCGGCCTCCGGCGCGACCGACTTCGACTTCGTGCGCTCCATCATCGAGCAGGGCGCGATCCCCGAGGACGTGACGATCTCCGTCCTGACCCAGGCCCGCGAAGAGTTGATCGAGCGCACCGTCGAGGCCCTGCGCGGCGCCCCGCGCGCCACCGTGCACCTGTACAACGCCACCGCCCCGGTCTTCCGCCGTGTCGTCTTCCGCGGCAGCCGCGAGCAGGTCCGGCAGATCGCGGTGGACGGCACCCGGCTGGTCATGGAGTACGCCGACAAGCTGCTGACCGACGAGACGGTCTTCGGCTACCAGTACAGCCCGGAGATCTTCACCGACACCGAGCTGGACTTCGCCCTGGAGGTCTGCGAGGGCGTCATGGACGTCTGGCAGCCCGAGCCCGGCCGCGAGATCATCCTCAACCTGCCCGCGACCGTCGAGCGCTCCACGCCCTCCACGCACGCCGACCGCTTCGAGTGGATGTCCCGCAACCTGTCGCGGCGCGAGTACGTATGCCTGTCCGTGCACCCGCACAACGACCGCGGTACCGCCGTCGCCGCCGCCGAGCTGGCCCTGATGGCGGGCGCCGACCGCATCGAGGGCTGCCTGTTCGGCCAGGGCGAGCGCACCGGCAACGTCGACCTGGTCACGCTGGGCATGAACCTCTTCAGCCAGGGCGTCGACCCGCAGATCGACTTCTCGCAGATCGACGAGGTCCGCCGCACCGCCGAGTACTGCAACCAGATGGAGGTCCACCCGCGCCACCCCTACGCGGGAGACCTGGTCTACACCTCCTTCTCCGGCTCCCACCAGGACGCCATCAAGAAGGGCTTCGAGGCGATGGAGGCCACCGCCGCCGCCGCCGGGAAGACCGTGGACGACATCACGTGGGAGGTCCCGTACCTGCCCATCGACCCCAAGGACGTCGGCCGCTCCTACGAGGCCGTCATCCGCGTCAACTCGCAGTCCGGCAAGGGCGGCGTGGCCTATGTGCTGAAGAACGGGCACAAGCTGGACCTGCCGCGCCGCATGCAGATCGAGTTCTCGAAGATCATCCAGGCCAAGACCGACGCCGAGGGCGGCGAGGTCACGCCCGAGCAGATCTGGTCCGTCTTCCGCGACGAGTACCTGCCCACGCAGGACAACGCCTGGGGCCGCATCACCCTGCGCTCGGCGCAGGCGTCAACTTCGAGCGACGGCACGGACGCTCTTACGGTGGAAGCCGTCGTGGACGGCGAGCCGACCGTGCTGAGCGGCAACGGCAACGGCCCGATCTCCGCCTTCTTCGACGCCCTGGGCAAGATCGGCGTGGACGCCCGGCTGCTGGACTACAGCGAGCACACCATGAGCGAGGGCGCCTCCGCGCAGGCCGCCTCCTACATCGAGTGCGCCATCGGCGGCCGCGTCCTGTGGGGCATCGGCATCGACGCCAACACCACGCGGGCCGCGCTCAGCGCCGTCGTCTCGGCGGTCAACCGCGCCGGCCGCTGACCTCGGCAGGCCCGTGCGGCACCCGTGCCGCAGCCGTTCCACACCCGTTCACCAACCGGGTGAAACGGCACGAAACGTCCTACGCGTACGGGGGCGGTGGGGAATTGCCCCCGTACGCGGTACTGACTGCGCCTCACTGATGTGGCTAACATCACGGCGTACGGCACCGTCGCCGGGGCTTCACCGCGCACGCAGCGCATGATGCAGCGCACGCCGGGCCGATGCGGGCGATGCGAGTGCGTACCGGGACGAGGACGGGCCGGAGGGTGCAGCGTGAAGATGCTGGGGCTGATGATCTGGGGTGTGCGCACGTCCTGGCACACCGAGGACGACGGTGAGTTCTTCTGCCCCGACTGCGGGGGCGACCGCAGCTACCACCGCAGAACCGGCACCCGCCGCCTGACCGTGCTCAGCGTGCCGCTGCTCAGCCGCGGCAGCGCGGGCTCCGTCATCGAGTGCTCCGCCTGCCACCGCCACTACGACTCCGCCGCGCTGCTCACCCCCACCACCACCCGCTTCTCCGCGATGCTGCGCGACGCCGTCCACACCGTCGCGCTCGCCGTCCTCACCGCGGGCGGCACCAGCGGGCGCCCGGCCCGCGAGGCCGCCGTCGGCGCGGTGCGCGCGGCCGGATTCAGCGACTGCACCGAGGACCAGCTGCTCGGCCTGCTCGCCGCGATCGTCGCCGACGAGGGCCGCTACGGCACCTCGCAGGAACTCGGCCACTACTCCTTCGCCGACCAGCCCATCGACGGCTGCGGCAGCTGGCTGTCCATCGAGCTGCACGAGGCGCTCGAACCGCTCTCCGACCACCTCGACGACCTCGGCCGCGAGCGGGTGCTGCTCCAGGGCGCCCACATCGCCCTCGCCGACGGGCCCTACCTGCCCGCCGAACGCGAGGTCCTGGAGGCCGTCGGCCGCTGCCTGTCGCTGAACCGCGACGACATCGACCGCCTGCTGGCCGCGGCTGCGACCACGGGCTGACACCCACGGGCGTCAGCTACCTCCCCGCGTCTACTCCGCGGGGAGTAACAGCCCCCCGCGGTCGTCGCAGGGAGTAACACCCACTTCACTCCTCAGCCCGATGATCCGCGCTCCCCGTGACGGGACGCTGGTGTGGTCAGCCAGTGCACGTCGGAGGGGAGGCCCCGATGAGGGCCACGGATCGTCACAGCGCAGAGAACAGCGAACACCGCACGAGCGCGCAGGGCCCCGCGCCCGGCGGCGGGACGGCGACCGCCCAGCTGCGGTCCGCCGCCGACGCGGGTCCGCCCCGACCGGGCGGCGCGAGAAGGTCCACGGGGCGGCGGGGGCTGCCGTGGGCCGTGATCGGACTGTGGATCGTCGTGCTCGCCGTGGCCGGTGTCTTCGCGGGCAAACTCAACGGCGTCAAGCACGACGAGGCCGTCGACTACCTGCCCGCGAGCGCCCAGTCCACCCAGGTCGCCAAGATCCAGCAGCGGATGGCCGGCGGCAGCGCCACCGACCTCGTACTCGTCTACGACCGGGCCGCAGGCCTCACCGCCGCCGACCGGGCGACCGCCGCACGCCAGGCCGCCGAACTGGGCCGCGCCTACCCGCTCGCCGCCCCCACTCCGGCACCCGTCACCTCCGCCGACGGCCGCACGCTCATGGTGCCCGTCTCCCTCGCCGAGAGCGCCGGCAAGCCCGAGGACGTGGTCAAGGAGGTACGGGACCGGCTCGCCGCCGACCGCCCCGCCGGCCTCACCCTCGACGTCGGCGGACCCGGCGCCGCCCAGGGCGACGCCAAGGAGGTCTTCGCCAGCATCGACGGCACCCTGCTCTTCACCACCGCCGGGATCGTCGCCCTGCTGCTCATCCTCACCTACCGCAGCCCCTTCCTGTGGCTCGTGCCGCTCGGCGTCGTCGGCGTCGCCGCCGGCACCTCGATGGCCCTCGTCTACGGCCTGGTCAAAGCCTTCGGACTGACCGTCTCCGACATGAGCTCGTCCGTCATGACCGTGCTCATCTTCGGCGCGGGCACCGACTACGCCCTGCTGCTCATCTCCCGCTACCGGGAGGAACTGCGCCGCGAACCCGAACCGTACGCGGCGATGCGCGCCGCCCTGCGCGGCGTCGGCCCCGCCGTCCTCACCTCCGCCGCCACCGTCGTCGCCGGACTGCTCTGCCTGCTGGCCGCCGACCTCAACAGCAGCCGCGGCCTCGGACCCGTCGGAGCCGTCGGCATCGTCTGCTCCCTCGCCGCCATGACGACCCTGCTGCCCGCCGTGCTCGTCCTGCTCGGCCGCCGCGTCTTCTGGCCCCTCATCCCGGCATACGGCAGCGCCACCCGCTCCCGCCGCGGCGTCTACCGGCGCATCGGCCTCTTCGTCACCCGCCGCCCGGTCGCCGTCCTCGCCGCCTCCACCGTCGCCGTCGGCGCGCTCGCCCTCGGCATCGGCAACCTCCCCGGCGCCCTCCACCAGGACGACACCTTCACCAGCACCCCCGAATCCGTCTCCGCCGACCACACCCTGCAACGCGCCTTCCCCGAACACAGCGCCCAGGCCATCACCGTCGTCGTCCCCACCGCGAAGGCCGCCACCGCCAAGGCCGCCGCCGCGGCCACCGACGGCGTCGCGAGCGCGGCCACCGGGCGCACCGGCAGCGGCTGGACGGAGATCAACGTCTTCGCCACGGCCGCACCCGACACCGCCGCCGAGAAGGCCACGATCAAACGGCTGCGCGCCGCCACCGCAGCGGACCACGGCCTCGTCGGCGGCGCCAGCGCCCAGACCATGGACACCGCGACGACGTCCTCACGCGACCGCGACCTCGTCATCCCGCTCGTCCTCGCCGCGGTCTTCCTGCTCCTCACCGCCCTGCTGCGCAGCCTCGTCGCCCCCCTGCTGCTCACCGCCGCGATGGTCCTCGTCTGGGCCGCCGCCCTCGGCATCGGCGGCCTCATCTTCGGCCCCCTGTTGGGCTTCCACGGCATCGACCCCGGCCTGCCGCTGCTGAGCTTCGTCTTCCTGGTGGCCCTCGGCGTCGACTACGGCATCTTCCTCATGCACCGCATGCGCGAGGAAGCACGCGCCGGGGCCGACCCGAAGGAAGCGGCGGTCGCCGCGCTCGACACCACGGGCGGTGTCATCGCCTCCGCGGGCATCGTCCTCGCGGCGACGTTCACGGTCCTGGCGTCCCTGCCGCTGGTGATGATGGTCGAGATGGGCCTCGTCATCGCCCTCGGCGTCCTCCTCGACACGTTCGTCGTCCGCCCCTACCTCGTCCCCGCGGCCACCACCTTGCTGGGCAACCGCGTCTGGTACCCGTCCCCGACACCGCCGGGCAAACGGTGAAAGCTCGCGGCTGCGCCCGGGGGGCACCCGTTTTCAGGGGCGCAGCCGCGGCCTCGACCAAGCCCGCCCCCGCGGGGGCACCTCATCCCGGAAGATGGAGCCGTGCTCAAGAGCCTCGACCTCAGCGTGAGGTCCCCCAAAGCGGCGGAGCCGCACGCCGCGGCGAAGCCGCCCGACGTGTCGGGCCGGGACATCGCGCTGGTGGTCGTGGTCCTCGCCGTCCAGGCCGCCATCGCCCTCGCCCTGCCGGAGGCCCCCCGCAGCCACCGCCCCGACGCCCTCGGCTGGCTCCTGCTCGCGTCCAGCGCCGCCGTGCTCACCTGGCGGCGCCGCGCCCCGATGTGGTGCCTGCTCGGCATGCTCGTGGTGGTCGCGCCCTACCACTACCTGGAGAACATCCAGGAAGCCCCGCTGCTGTCCAGCGTCGTCGCGCTGTACTCCGTGGCGGTCGCAGGGCCCCCGCTGCGGACGTTCCTCGCGGTGCCGACCGTCTTCGGGCTGATGGCCACCGTGATGACGACGATCGGCAAGCCCACCGCGGGCAGCGCGATGCTCCAGGGCGCGGGCTGGATAGTGGCGGTCGCGGTGGTCGGCGAGGTCGTCCGGATGCACCGGACGTACATCGCCGCGATCAAGGAGCGCGCCGACCGGGCCGAGCGCACCCGTGAGGAGGAGGCGGCCCGCCGGGTCGCCGAGGAGCGGCTGCGGATCGCGCGGGACCTGCACGACCTGCTCGCGCACAGCATCACCCTCATCGGGGTGCAGACGTCCGTGGCCGCGCACATCCTGGTCGCCGACCCCGAGCGGCTGGACCGTACCGCGGTGGCGGGCGCGCTCGACGCCATCGCCGACACCTGCCGGGAGGCGCGCGCCGAGCTGCGGACGACGCTGAAGGTGCTGCGGGCCGACAGCGACGGCCCGCTGCCGGACCTCGAAGGCATACCGGCCCTGACCCGGGCGGCCGAGGCCGCGGGCGCCAAGGTCGAGCTGGACCTCGACACCAAGCCCCAGCCGGTACCGCCCGGGGTGGGCGCGGCGGCGTACCGGATCGTGCAGGAGTCGCTCACCAACGCCGTACGCCACTCCGGCGCGCTCTCGCCGGTGGTGCGGGTGAGCGTGGTGCGCGAGGGCGAGGCGCTGCGGGTGTCCGTCGAGGACGACGGGCCCGAGCCGGTCAAGCCGCCCGAGGCCGGGCGGCCCGAGGGCTTCGGGCTGGTGGGCATGCGCGAGCGGGCCCGCAGCGTCGGCGGCACCTTCACGGCGGGCCCGCGGACCGACGGCGCCCCGGGCTACGCCGTCCTCGCGGTGCTGCCGTGCACCGCGTCCGCGCCGGGCGAGGAGACCGGCGGGATTCCCGGACCCGCCGCCGAACCCGGCACCGACCACCTCCAGGGAGAGCCCAGATGACCACCCCCGAACCGATCCGGGTGCTGCTCGCCGACGACCAGACGCTGGTGCGGGCGGCCTTCGCGATGCTCGTCGAGTCGGCCCGCGACATGGAGGTGGTCGGCGAGGCGGCCAACGGCGCCGAGGCGGTCGCGGCGGCCCGCACCTCGCGCGCCGACGTCATCGTCATGGACATCCGCATGCCGGTCATGGACGGTATCGAGGCCACCCGCCGGATCGCCGCCGACGACGACCTCGCCGGGGTGCGGATCCTGGTGCTGACCACCTACGACGACGACGATCACGTGGTGGCGGCGCTGCGCGCGGGCGCGTCCGGCTTCATGGTCAAGGACACCCGGCCGGCCGAGCTGCTGGACGCGATCCGTACCGTCGCCGCCGGTGACGCGCTGCTGTCGCCCGGTCCCACCGCCCGGCTCATCGCCCGGGTGCTGCGGCTGCCCGACCGCCCGCCCGTCCCGGTGCCCGCCCCCGCCGCCGGACGGCTCGCCGGGCTGTCCGACCGGGAGCGCGAGGTGCTCACCCTCGTCGCCCGTGGCCTGAACAACACCGAGGCCGGTGAGGCGCTGGGCCTCAGCCCGCTCACCGCCAAGACGCATGTGAGCCGCATCATGGGCAAGCTGGGCGCCCGCGACCGGGCCCAACTGGTCATCGCCGCGTACGAGTCCGGCCTGGTCGCCCCGGGCGCCGAACGCTGAGCCGGGCGGTGGCGCGGACCAACCCCGGGAGACGGCCCGCGGCGGTCGCGGCGTAGGCGAGAATGGGCCGCATGAGTCTGTTCCGCGACGACGGCATCGTGCTGCGCACCCAGAAACTGGGTGAGGCGGACCGGATCATCACGCTGCTGACCCGCCGGCACGGCCGGGTGCGCGCGGTCGCCCGCGGGGTGCGCCGCACGAAGTCCAAGTTCGGCGCCCGGCTGGAGCCCTTCAGCCATGTCGACGTGCAGTTCTTCGCGCGCGGCGGTGACCTCGTCGGCCGCGGGCTGCCGCTGTGCACACAGAGCGAGACCATCGCCCCGTACGGTGGCCCCATCGTCGCCGACTACGAGCGCTACACCGCCGGCAGCGCCATGCTGGAGACCGCCGAGCGCTTCACCGACCACGAGGGCGAGCCCGCGGTGCAGCAGTATCTGCTGCTGGTCGGAGCCCTGCGCACGCTCGCCGCCGGGGACCACGACGCCCGCCTCGTCCTTGACGCCTTCCTGCTGCGCTCCCTCGCCGTCAACGGCTACGCCCCCAGCTTCGACGACTGCGCCAAGTGCGGCATGGCCGGGCCAAACCGTTTCTTCGCCGTCGGCGCGGGCGGTGTGGTCTGCGGGGAGTGCCGCGTTCCGGGAAGCGTCGTACCCTCGCGGGAGTCGCTGGAACTCCTCGGCGCGCTGCTCGGCGGCGACTGGGAGACCGCCGACGCCTGCGAGCCGCGGCACTGCCGTGAGGGCAGCGGGCTGGTCGCGGCGTATCTCCAGTGGCACCTGGAGCGCGGCCTGCGCTCCCTGCGGTTCGTCGAGAAGAACGACAAGTCCGAGAACACCGGCAAGGCCGCCGCGCCGGCCGAGATGTAGGAGAAGCACGAGCATGGCACGTCGCGGGATTCTGGCCCGGAACCGGTCCTCCTACCGCACTCCCGACCCGCACCCCTCCGGCGCCAGGCCGCCGAAGCTCCCCGCGGAGCTGGTGCCCAAGCACGTCGCGATCGTCATGGACGGCAACGGCCGCTGGGCCAAGGAGCGCGGCCTGCCCCGCACCGAGGGCCACAAGGTCGGCGAGGGCGTCGTCCTGGAGGTGCTCAAGGGCTGCCTGGAGATGGGCGTCAAGAACCTCTCGCTCTACGCCTTCTCCACCGAGAACTGGAAGCGCTCGCCCGACGAGGTCCGCTTCCTGATGAACTTCAACCGCGACGTCATCCGCCGCCGCCGCGACGAGATGGACGAGATGGGCATCCGCATCCGCTGGGCCGGCCGCATGCCGCGCATGTGGAAGTCCGTCGTCCAGGAGCTCCAGGTCGCCCAGGAGCAGACCGTCGGCAACGACGCGATGACGCTGTATTTCTGCCTCAACTACGGCGGCCGCGCGGAGATCGCCGACGCGGCGCAGGCCATCGCCCGCGATGTCGCCGCGGGCAAGCTCGACCCGGGCAAGGTCAACGAGAAGACCTTCGCGAAGTACCTGTACTACCCGGACATGCCGGACGTCGACCTCTTCCTCCGCCCGAGCGGCGAGATGCGCACGTCCAACTACCTCATCTGGCAGAGCAGCTACGCGGAGATGGTCTTCCAGGACGTCCTGTGGCCCGACTTCGACCGCCGCGACCTGTGGCGGGCCTGCCACGAATTCGCTTCCCGCGACCGGCGCTTCGGCGGGGCCCTCCCCAACGAGGCCCGCGGGTAGCGCGCCGGAAGACGCTCACCCCGAGGCGCAGTCCTTGCACGTGCCGAAGATCTCGACCGTGTGGGCCACGTCCACGAAGCCGTGGTCGGAGGCCACCGCCTCCGCCCACTTCTCGACCGCGGGGCCCTCGACCTCGACCGCCTTGCCGCAGGTGCGGCAGACGAGGTGATGGTGGTGGCCGCCGCCCGAGCAGCGGCGGTAGACGGACTCACCCTCACCCGTACGGAGGACGTCGATCTCGCCCGCGTCGGCGAGGGACTGCAGGGTGCGGTAGACCGTGGTGAGGCCCACCGAGGCGCCGCGGTGCTTGAGGATGTCGTGCAGGTCCTGCGCGCTGCGGAATTCGTCGACCTCGTCGAGTGCCGCCGCGACGGCCGCCCGCTGGCGCGTCGCGCGCCCGGCGACCGGGGGAGCGCCGGCGGGGGCGGACTGCTTCGTGGTGGTCACCGGTGCCTCCTCATGACGGCGTACGCGTCCCGACGCCCCCATTGTGCCAGCCCCGGCGCATCCGGCCGAGCCGCCGGAGCGCGGGAGAGCCCGCGGCGGCGAAGAGCAGGAAGAGGGCCAGGGCGGCGAGCACGATGCTGGAGCCGGGCGGCACGTCCGCGTAGTAGGAGAAGACCGTGCCGGACAGCGCGACCGTGACGCCGATCACCACGGACACCGCGAGGGTCCACGCGAAGCCCCGGGTGACCTGCTGGGCCGCGGCGACGGGGATGACCATGAGCGCGCTGACCAGCAGCAGCCCCACCGCCCGCATGGCGACGGTGACGGTGACGGCGGCGGTCACCGCGAGCAGCAGGTTGAGCGCGCGCACCGGCAGCCCGCCGACGTAGGCGAACTCCTCGTCCTGGCACACGGCGAACAGCTGCCGCCGCAGCGCCACCACCACGAGCAGCACGAACGCGGCGAGCGCGATCATCGGCGGGATGTCCTGCGGGGAGACCGTGCTGATGGAGCCGAAGAGGTAGGTGGCGAGGTTGGCGTTGGAGCCGTTGGGCGCCAGGTAGATGATCATCACGCCGCCGGCCATGCCGCCGTAGAAGAGCATCGCGAGCGCCAGGTCGCCGCGCGCCTTGCCGTACGAGCGGATCAGCTCCATCGCGACGGAGCCGGCCACCGAGACGGCGACGGCCGTCCACACCGGGCTGACCTGGAGCAGGAAGCCCAGCGCGACACCGGTGAGCGCGACATGGCCGATGCCGTCGCCCATGATCGCCTGCCGGCGCTGCACCAGGAAGACGCCGACGGCGGGCGCGGTCATCCCGACCAGCAGCGCGGCCAGCAGCGCGCGCTGCATGAAGGCGTAGTTCAGGAGGTCCATGGGTCCAGCGGTCCCTTCACCGGAGCGGTCGCCGGGTCGGCGTGCGGGTGCACGGTCTGGGCGGGCAGCGTCAGCTCGCGCGGCGGGCCGGTGTGCGCCACGCGGCCGTCGCGCAGCAGCACCGCGCGGTCGATGAGCGGTTCGAGCGGCCCCAGTTCGTGCAGCACGAGCAGCACGGACGTACCGGCCGCGGCCTGGGTGCGGACGGTGTCGGCGAGCACGTCCTGCGCGGCCAGGTCCACGCCCGCCATCGGCTCGTCCATGACGAGCAGGCCGGGCTCCCCGGCCAGCGCGCGGGCGATCAGCACCCGCTGGTGCTGGCCGCCGGACAGCGCCTCGACGC
Organism: Streptomyces sp. NPDC021224; assembly: GCF_044332905.1. Taxonomy (NCBI): domain Bacteria; kingdom Bacillati; phylum Actinomycetota; class Actinomycetes; order Kitasatosporales; family Streptomycetaceae; genus Streptomyces; species Streptomyces sp. NPDC021224. Next base: position 499,956 of record NZ_JBIRPW010000005.1, read on the forward strand.
TCTCCCGGGCCCGGTCGGCGAGCCCGACCAGCTCCAGCGCGCGGGTGACGGCCGCGCGGTCGGCCCGGCGCGGCGGGCGCAGCCCGGTACGGGCCAGCCGCCCGGAGGCGACGACCTCCCGTACGGTCGCGGGCACCCCGGAGGCGGCGGTCGTGCGCTGCGGTACGTAGCCGAGCCGGGACCACTGCCGGAAGCGGGCGCCCGGCGTGCCGAACAGCTCCCACGCGCCCGCGGTCAGCCGCACCCGGCCGACCGCGGCGCGTACGGCCGTGGACTTGCCCGAGCCGTTCGCGCCCAGCAGCGCCACGACCTCGCCGGGCCCCACCGCGAGGTCGATGCCGTGCAGCACCTCGCGGCCGCCCAGTTCGGCGTGGGCGCCGCGCAGGCTCAGGACCGGGACCGGGCCGCTCACTTGTGGACGCCCAGCGCCTGCTGGAGGGCGGCGAGGTTGCTGTGCTGGACGGCGAAGTAGTCCGTGCCGCGGGACGCGTCCGTGATGCCCTCGATCGGGTCGAGCACGTCGGTGCGCAGGTGCAGGTCGCCCGCGACGGTCTTCGCGGTCTTGTCGCTGACCAGCGTCTCGAAGAAGACGGTGGTGACGTGGTCGCGCCCGGCCAGGTCGTGCAGGGCCTTCAGCCGGGCTGCGCTCGGCTCGGACTCGGGGTCGATGCCGTTGATGGCCTCCTCGACCAGGCCGTAGCGCTCGGCGAGGTAGCCGAAGGCGGCGTGGGTGGTGACGAACGTATCGGTGGAACGGTTCTTCAGCCCGTCCCGGAAGGCGGTGTCCAGCGCGCCGAGCTGCGTGACGAGCGTGTCGGTGTTCTTCCCGTACGCGGCCGCGTGCGCGGGGTCGGCCGCCTCCAGGGCCTTGCCGACGCCCTTGGCGACCTCGGCGTAGCGCACCGGGTCCAGCCATATGTGGGGGTCGGAGCCCGCGTCCTCGTCGCTCTCGCCGCCGGTGCCGTTGTCGCCGGTGGTGCGGTGGCGGCCGTCGACCTCGGTGCCGTGGTCCTCCAGCGTGGTGAGCTTCGCGGCGTCGACGGTGTGCTTGACCCCGGACTGCGCGACCGCGTCGTCCACGGCGGGCTGGAGACCGTGCAGCGAGATGATCACATCGGCCTTCGTCAGCGCCGCTATCTGCTTCGGCGCCAGCTCCAGATCGTGCGGTTCGACGCCGGGCTTGGTGAGGTCCGTGACGTGGACGTAGGAGCCGCCGATGCGCTCGGCGAGGAATTCCAGCGGGTAGAACGACGCGGTGACCTGGAGCTTTCCGCCGCTCTTCGGGTCGTCGCCGCCGGAGCCGGACGTGTCGGAGGAGCCGGAGCAGGCGGTCAGGGCGGGCACGGTGAGGACGGCGACGGCGGCGAGCGCGGCAGCGGGGATCACCCGGCGACTGGTGTTCATGACAGTCATTTTCATCTCAGGTGGAAACGATTGTCAATTGCGTCGCGGACGGTACCGCCCTGGGCCTGTCCTTGCAGGCCGACCGACGGATTTGATAAGCGCCCCGTCCCCGCCGGTAATCTGGGGCAACTGACCCCTTCGTCGCACTGAAGAGAGCACCGTGGCCGCCGACAAGATCGACACCATCGTCAGCCTGAGCAAGCGCCGTGGCTTCGTATTCCCGAGCAGCGAGATCTACGGCGGCTCGAAGGCCGCCTGGGACTACGGGCCGCTGGGCGTCGAGCTGAAGGAGAACATCAAGCGCCAGTGGTGGCGGGCGATGGTCACCTCGCGCGAGGACGTGGTGGGCATCGACTCCTCGGTGATCCTCGCCCCCGAGGTGTGGGTCGCCTCCGGCCATGTCGCCACCTTCTCCGACCCGCTCACCGAGTGCACCTCCTGCCACAAGCGCTTCCGCGCCGACCACCTGGAGGAGGCGTACGAGGCCAAGCACGGCAAGCTCCCCGCGAACGGCCTCGCCGACATCAACTGCCCGCACTGCGGCACCAAGGGCGCCTTCACCGAGCCCAAGCAGTTCTCCGGCATGCTCCAGACGCACCTCGGCCCGACGCAGGACGCCGGCTCGCTCGCCTACCTGCGCCCCGAGACCGCGCAGGGCATCTTCGTCAACTTCGCCCAGGTGCAGATCGCCTCGCGCAAGAAGCCGCCGTTCGGCATCGCGCAGATGGGCAAGTCCTTCCGCAACGAGATCACGCCCGGCAACTTCATCTTCCGCACCCGCGAGTTCGAGCAGATGGAGATGGAGTTCTTCGTCAAGCCCGGCGAGGACGAGAAGTGGCACGAGTACTGGATGCAGGAGCGCTGGAACTGGTACACGGGCCTCGGTCTGCGTGAGGACAACATGCGCTGGCTGGAGCACCCCAAGGAGAAGCTCTCCCACTACTCCAAGCGCACCGCCGACATCGAGTACCGCTTCAACTTCGGCGGCCAGGAGTTCAGCGAGCTGGAGGGTGTCGCCAACCGCACCGACTTCGACCTCGCCGCGCACTCCAAGGGCTCCGGCCAGGACCTCCTGTACTTCGACCAGGAGGCCAACGAGCGCTGGTACCCGTACGTCATCGAGCCGGCGGCGGGCGTGAACCGCGCGATGCTGGCCTTCATGCTCGACGCGTACAACGAGGACGAGGCGCCCAACGCGAAGGGCGCCATGGAGAAGCGCACCGTCATGCGCCTGGACCCGCGGCTCGCCCCGGTCAAGGTCGCGGTGCTGCCGCTGTCCCGCAACGCCGAGCTGTCCCCGAAGGCGAAGGGCCTGGCGGCGGCGCTGCGGAAGAACTGGAACATCGAGTTCGACGACGCGGGCGCGATCGGCCGCCGCTACCGCCGCCAGGACGAGATCGGCACGCCGTTCTGCGTCACGGTGGACTTCGACACCCTTGAGGACAACGCGGTGACCGTGCGCGAGCGCGACACGATGACGCAGGAGCGGGTGTCCCTCGACCAGGTCGAGTCCTACCTCGCGGTGCGCCTCCTCGGCTGCTGAGCCGCCTCCCGGCGGGGTGGGGGACTCCCTCCGCCCCGCCGGGCGCGGTGGCTTCCGGGACCTTCCCCCGGTGGTGGGCTGGTCGCGCACTCGCCCGGCGGCGGGAAGGGGCACCCCCTCAGGCGACCGTACGGGGCAGGCGGAAGCTCAGGGCGATCTGCGCGGCCACCGCGGCGAGCTGGGTCAGGAGGGTCCAGACCAGGGCGTCGCGGACGCCCACCGACGTGCTCAGCGTCAGGAAGAGCGTGCCCAGTGTGGCGACGCCCAGCGCGAGGCTGGCCTGCTGGGTCGTGGCCATCGCGCCGCCGCCCACTCCCGCCCGCGCCGCGGGCACCTCGCTCAGGACGATGCGGAAGACCACCGGCAGCAGGAAGCCCTGCCCGAAGCCGGTCAGCGCCATGCCCGGGGCGAGGGCCCACACGCCCAGGTGCGGCCAGCCCCAGAAGAAGGTCGCGGTCAGGGTGAGCAGGCCGGCGGCCTGGAGGACGGAGCCGCCGGTGACGGTGAGCCGGCCGAAGCGGGCGACGACCCGCGGGCCCAGCAGCGAGGCCGCGAAGAACGCGGCGGACAGCGGCGCGAGCGCGGCGCCCGCCGCGAGCGCCCCAAAGCGCAGCCCGTCCTGCATGGCCACGGCGAGCACGAACATGAAGCCGCCGAAGCCGACGCACAGCGGCAGGATGAGCAGCAGCCCGCTGCGTACGCTGTGGATCCGCAGCAGCGACGGCGGCAGCAGCGGGTCGCCGCCGGTCCGCTCCCCGCGGCGTTCGACGGCGACGAAGGCCGCGCCCGCGAAGGGTGAGACGCCCAGCAGCACCCATGACCACAGCGGCCAGCCCGCCGCGCGGCCCTCGGTGAGCGGCAGCAGCAGGGCGACGAGCGTCACGGCGAGCAGCACGGTGCCGGGCCGGTCCACCCGCGCGGGGTCGGCCGCGCGCGTCTCGGGCACGGCCTTCCAGGCGAGCGCCAGCGCGACCGCCGCGATGGGCACGTTGACGAGGAAGATCGAGCGCCAGCCGGTGCCGGCGAGGTCCGCGGAGACCAGCACCCCGCCGAGCACCTGCCCGACGACGCTCGCGATGCCCGCGGTGGCGCCGTAGTAGCTGAGCGCGCGGCCGCGGGTGCTGCCGGACGTGGCGGCCTGGATGGTGGCGAGCGCCTGCGGCAGCAGCAGCGCGGAGGCCGCGCCCTGCGCGATACGGGCGGCCACCAGCGTCCACGCGGTGGGGGCGAGGCCGCAGGCGAGCGAGGTCGCGGCGAAGAGGCCGAGGCCCCACAGGAAGAGGGTGCGGCGGCCGAACATGTCGCCCAGCCTGCCGCCGAGCACCAGCAGCACGGCGTACGCGACGCCGTACCCGGCCACCACCATCTCCAGCACCGCGGGTCCCGCGGCCAGATCGCGGTCGATGGTCGGGAGGGCCACGTTGACGATGAAGAAGTCGACCATGGGGAGAGCGGCGCCGAGCAGCACGGTCAGCAGGCCGAGCGCGCTCAGCACGGGTGCCGCGGGCGGCGCGGCGGGTACGGGGGCGGGTGCCGCGATGCGGGTCACGCGGGGCAGCACCTCGGCCCGGGACGTGAGGGCCTTGTTCATATCGGTCACGTCCTTCACACTGGACCTCCGCTCAGGGGGGTACCAGAGAGCGTTTATCCAGGTATACCGACCACCTGGCAACCGGCTTCCGCGTCCGGCACGCTGGACCCATGACCACGACCCCGGCGCCCACGCCCACCGCGCACGTACCCGACGCCGTCTCCGGCACCGCGCCGGACGCGGAGTCCGGGCGGAGCCGGCGGCGGGAGCTGGCGCACTTCCTGCGCAGCCGCCGCGAACGCATCGCGCCCGAGCAGGTCGGCCTGCCGCCGGGGCGCCGGCGGCGCACCCCGGGGCTGCGCCGCGAGGAGGTCGCGCAGCTCGCCGCGGTCGGGGTCACCTGGTACACGTGGTTGGAGCAGGCCCGCGACATCCGGATGTCGGGCCAGGTCGCGGACGCCATCGCCCGCGCGCTGATGCTCGACGCGGGTGAGCGCAGCCACCTGTTCACGCTGGCCGGTGTCGCCGACCCGCACCCGCACCTGGACGGCCCGGGGATGTCCCCGGCGATGCGCGCGATGCTCGACCAGCTGGAGCCGCTGCCCGCCGCGGTCTTCAACAGCCGCTTCGACATCCTCGCGTACAACCGCACGTACGGGCGGCTGGTGACCGACCTGGACGTGCTGCCCGCCGAGGACCGCAACATCATGTGGCTGGCCTTCACCCACCCGCTGTGGCGCGAGCGCATGCTGGACCGGGAGGAGAACACCCGGCTGATGGCGGGCAAGTTCCGTACGTCGATGGCCCAGCACATCGGTGAGCCCGGCTGGAAGGAGCTGCTGCGGCGGCTCCAGCAGAACTCGGCGGAATTCCGCCAGGCCTGGGAGCGGCACGACGTGCTGCGTCCGGGCACCCACGTCAAGCGCTACCTCAACCCCGAGGTGGGCCTGCTCGCCTTCGACTTCAGCCACCTGTGGCTCGGCCCGCAGGACGGCCCGCGGATGACCGTCTACGCCCCGGCGGACCCGCAGACCCGCGAGCGACTGGACCGGCTTCTGCGCCTCGTGACCGCCGACGGCGCCCCCGCCGCGGTCTAACATCGCCCCATGACCCCCACCCGCGCCACCGCCTCCGGCCTGCGTGAGCTGACCCGCGCGACGGTACGCGCCCAGATCGCCGAGCGGGCGATGGAGCTCTTCCTCGCCCAGGGCTTCGAGGAGACGACGGTCGAGCAGATCGCCGCCCAGGTCGGCATGTCGGCGCGCAGCGTCTTCCGCTACTTCGCGACCAAGGAGGACATGGTCGTCGGCAGCATGCAGGAGTCCGGCGCGGTGCTCGCCGGTGCGCTCGCCGAGCGGCCCGCGGGGGAGGGGCCGTGGGAGTCGCTGCGCGGCGCGATGGACGTGCTGCTCACGACCATGGCCCACGACAAGGAGGGCGCGCTGGCCCGTGCCCGGATGTTCGCGAGCACCCCGTCGCTGCGCGCGGCCCGCCTCCAGAAGCACGCCTGCTGGCGCGAGTTGCTGCAGCCCGGCGTGCTGTCCCGCCTCCCGGAGGGCCCGGCCGCCGACCGCGAACTGCGCGCCGCCGCCGTCACGACCGCGGTCCTCGGCTGCCTGGACGTCGCCGTGACCCGCTGGTCGGGCGACGGCGGCACGGGCGACCTCGGCGAGCTGCTGGACGCGGCGATCCGCGCCGTACGGGAGTGACGGACGGGGGAGTGACGGCCGGGCGCCGCGTCAGCTCTGCTGCGGGAAGGCGGCCAGGTCGGCGGTGATCCGGTCCAGGGCCGCGAGGTCCTCCGGCGGGAGGGCGAGGAGCGCCGGGGGAGGGGTGCCGAGGATCGCGTTGGCGCGGGCGGCCGTCGCGAGGCCCGCCGGGGTGGCCGACACGATCTTGGCGCGGCGGTCGTCCGGGTGCGGGGTGCGCCGGACGAGGCCGCGCTCCTCCAGGTCGTCCACCACGAGCGTCAGGTAGGGGCGGTCGCAGGCCAGTTCGGCGGCCAGCTCGCTCATCCGGTAGGGCTGCTCGGCGTGCTTGGCGATCCGGCGCAGCGCCTTGACGCGGAAGAAGCTCATGCCGAGGGCCTCGGCGACCTCCTTGCGGCGCTCGTTGTGCTCCAGCACGAGCGAGCGCAGGTTGCCCCACGCCCGTTCGGCCGCGGTCTGCTGCGCGCCCTGTCCCGGGGCCCGCCCCGGGGTGTGCTCCGGCACCGGGTCCGCCGGGGGATCCGCCTTGTGCCGTGCCGTCGTCGCGCTGGTCACGCCTTCACCGCCATCCGGTTGTCCGCCGTCTCGGGGGCGATGAGCAGCCCTGCCGTACGGTCCGCCGTGCGCCTGGCCCAGCGACCGGTCGTGAGCGTACCGAGCACGAGCACCGCCGCACCACAACCGGTGATGATCCACCACGCCCCCTGGTGCAGCCCGGCGGCCAGCGCCGCGCCCAGCACCGCGACGCCGAGCGACTGCCCCACCTGCCGGCTCGTCGAGGCGACCGCCGCCGCCACGCCCGCCTGCGACCGCGGCATACCGGACACCGCCGTGTTGGTGATCGGGGCGTTGACGAAGCCGAAGCCGATGCCGAAGAGCACGTAGGCGGGGAAGAGCAGCGCGTTCGTGGACTGGGCGTCGAAGCCCGCGAAGAGCACGCCGCTCGCCGTCATCGCGAGGCCCGCGAGCACGAGCGGGACGCGCGGCCCGCGCGAGCCGACGAGGCGGCCCGACAGCGGCGCGAAGACCAGCGCCATCGCGGCCATCGGCAGCATGTACAGGCCCGCGTCGAGCGCGGACAGCCCGCGGGTGTTCTGCAGGTAGAGCGTGTTGAGGAAGAGGAAGCCGCCGAGCGCGGCGAAGCCGCACACCGCGATGACGGTCGCCCCGCTGAAGGGCACGCTGCGGAAGAAGCGGGTGTCGATGAGCGGGTCGTCGCGCCGGGACTCGTACCGGGCGAGCGCCACCGCCGCGGCGGCCGCGACGACGAAGCAGGTCAGGATCTCCGGGGACGTCCAGCCCGCGCCGGAGCCCTCGATGATCCCGTACGTCAGGGTGCCCAGCAGCGCGACCACCAGCAGCTGCCCGACCGGGTCGATCCGGCGGGCGCGCGGCGCGCGCGACTCGGGCACGAAGCGGGCGGTCAGCACGAGCGCGGCGAGCCCGATCGGCACGTTGATCCAGAAGATCGCCCGCCAGCCGACCGACTGCACGAGCGCGCCGCCCACGATCGGCCCGGCCGCCATCGAGATGCCGACGACACCGCCCCACACACCGATCGCGCGGGCCCGTTCGCGCGGCTCGTGGAAGGTGTTGGTGATGATCGACATCGCCACCGGGTTGAGCATCGAGCCGCCCACCGCCTGCACCATCCGGAAGACGATGAGCCAGCCGAGGCTGGGCGCGAGGCTGCACAGCAACGATCCGGCGGTGAAGACCGCGAGCCCGGTCTGGAAGATCCGCCGCCGTCCGACGCGGTCCGCCGTCGATCCCGACAGCAGCAGCAGGGAGGCGATGACCAGCAGATACGCGTCGATCGTCCACTGCAGGCCGGAGACGGAGGAGTGGAAGTCCCGCTGCAGCGACGGCAGCGCGACGTTCAGGATCGTGTTGTCGAGGCTGACGATCAGCAGGCTCATGCAGCAGATCGCCAGGATGAGCATGCGGCGGCGGGCCGTGTCGGTCTCGGACGCGGCCGTGCGGGACGCGGTGTGTTCGGGTGCGGTGGGGTCCGGCATGGATGGTGGGTCCAATGATTGTATGAACGTAATCGTTATCACTGTACAACCATTCCGGGCGGGTGTGCCCGCCGGGTACGGGACAATGGACCCCATGACCGCTGACACCACCCTCGCCCCGGCCGCGCCCGGTGCCCTGCGGATCGGCCCGCACACCGTGTGGCCGCCCGTCGTGCTCGCGCCCATGGCCGGTATCACCAACGCGCCCTTCCGCACGCTGTGCCGGGAGTCCAGCGGCGGCAAGGGCCTGTTCGTCAGCGAGATGATCACCACCCGCGCGCTGGTCGAGCGCAATGACAAGACGATGCAGCTCATCCACTTCGACGCGACGGAGACACCGCGCTCCATCCAGCTCTACGGCGTCGACCCGGCGACCGTCGGCAAGGCCGTGCGGATGATCGTCGACGAGGACCTCGCCGACCACATCGACCTCAACTTCGGCTGCCCCGTCCCCAAGGTCACCCGCAAGGGCGGCGGCTCCGCGCTCCCGTACAAGCGCCCGCTGCTGCGGGCCATCCTGCGCGAGGCCGTCGGCAACGCCGGTGAGCTGCCCGTCACCATCAAGATGCGCAAGGGCATCGACGACGACCACCTCACCTACCTCGACGCCGGGCGGATCGCCGTCGAGGAGGGCGTCACCGCGGTCGCCCTGCACGGCCGCACCGCCGCGCAGCACTACGGCGGCACCGCCGACTGGGACGCCATCGCGCGCCTCAAGGAGCACGTGCCCGAGATCCCGGTACTCGGCAACGGCGACATCTGGTGCGCGGAGGACGCGCTGCGGATGATGCGGGCCACCGGCTGCGACGGCGTCGTCGTCGGCCGCGGCTGCCTCGGCCGCCCCTGGCTCTTCGGCGACCTCGTCGCCGCCTTCGAGACACCGGACGCGCCGCCCGCCGCCTTCGGCTTCGCCCAGGTCGCCGCCGTCATGCGGCGGCACGCCGAACTGCTCGGCCGGTGGCTCGGCGACGAGGCCCGCGGTGTCATCGACTTCCGCAAGCACGTGCCCTGGTACACCAAGGGCTTCGCGGTGGGCTCCGACGCCCGCCGCGCCCTCGCCTCCGCGTCCTCGCTGGCGGAGATGGACGAGCAGTTCGCGGGCCTCGACCTCGACCAGCCCTGGCCCGCGGGCGCGGACGGCCCCCGCGGCCGTACGGCCCCCGGCAAGCGCGTGGTCCTCCCCGACGGGTGGCTGGACGACCCCTTCACGTGCGACGCCCTCTCCGAGGACGCGGAATCCTCCACCTCGGGCGGCTGAGCGTACGGCTGCGCCGCTGAGCGAGCGTTTCTGGGGCCGCGTGGGGGCACCTGTGCGCGTGCCCCACGGCGTGTTCCGCGGGTCCGAACAGTGAGACCCGCGAGGGTGATTCCGCTCACAAGGCGAGTGATCGTGCTCAAACGAGCGCCCAGGTGAGCGCATCACCTCTCGAATGGTGAGCCCGTCGGCCCCCCGGCAATCGTGCAGAGGGTCACGCCAACCGTCACCCTCAGCCACCGCGGCCCGCGAGTGGCTCGCGCAGCGGAGCGGTGGCTTTGGGTTGTGAACGCGGGGTGAAGCCCCGTCGAAGCGGCGAGGACTTTCGATGTGAACGCAGACGGGGGTTTACACCCGTGTGTCGTACGGATGGACGCACTGCGGAGCCTTCGAGATGGGTACGCTCCCCGCCGTCAGGGCAACCCGTTGCGAGGAGTCGAGGCCCAGTGTCGGCACGGCAGAAGCAGCAGAAATTCGTCTACGACTTCACCGAGGGCAACAAGGACCTCAAGGACCTGCTCGGCGGGAAAGGTGCGAACCTCGCCGAGATGACCAACCTCGGGCTCCCGGTCCCTCCCGGGTTCACGATCACCACCGAGGCGTGCCGGGTCTATCTGGAGTCCGGCGCGGAGCCGTCCGCGCTGCGCGTCGAGGTGAGTGCGCACCTCGACGCGCTGGAGCAGCGGATGGGCAAGAAGCTCGGCCAGGCCGACGACCCGCTGCTGGTGTCGGTCCGCTCCGGGGCCAAGTTCTCGATGCCCGGGATGATGGACACCGTCCTCAACATCGGGCTGTCGGACGCGTCCGTCGCGGGTCTGGCCGCCCAGGCGGACAACGAGCGCTTCGCGTGGGACTCCTACCGCCGCCTGGTGCAGATGTTCGGCAAGACCGTCATGGACGTGGACGGCGAGCTGTTCGAGGAGGCGCTCGACGCGGCCAAGCGCGCGAAGGGCGCGGCCAGCGACCTCGACCTGGACGCCGCCGACCTGCGGCAGCTCGTCGCCGACTTCCAGCACATCGTGAAGCAGGAGACCGGCCGGGACTTCCCGCAGGACCCGCGCGAGCAGATGGACCTCGCCGTCCGCGCGGTGTTCGCGTCCTGGAACGGCGAACGGGCCAAGCTCTACCGCCGCCAGGAGCGCATCCCCGGCGACCTGGGCACCGCCGTGACCGTCTGCTCCATGGTGTTCGGCAACCTCGGCCCGGACTCCGGCACCGGCGTGGCCTTCACCCGCGACCCGGCCAGCGGCGCGCAGGGCACGTACGGCGACTACCTGCAGAACGCGCAGGGCGAGGACGTCGTCGCCGGCATCCGCAACACCGTGCCGCTCGCCCAGCTGGAGACGATCGACAAGACGTCGTACGACCGGCTCATGGCGATCATGCAGACGCTGGAGGAGCACTACAAGGACCTGTGCGACATCGAGTTCACCATCGAGCGCGGGCAGCTGTGGATGCTCCAGACCCGGGTCGGCAAGCGGACGGCCGCGGCCGCCTTCCGGATCGCGACACAGCTCGTCGACCAGGGCGTCATCGACGAGGCGGAGGCGCTGCGCCGGGTCACCGGGGGGCAGCTGGCGCAGCTGATGTTCCCGCAGTTCGACGGCGAGGTCGCCGACAGCGGCGACGTGCGGCGGATCGGCTGGGGCATCGCGGCCTCGCCCGGCGCGGCGGTCGGCAAGGCCGTCTTCGACTCCTACACCGCGGTGAAGTGGTCCCGCTCGGGTGAGCAGGTCATCCTCATCCGCCGGGAGACCAACCCGGACGACCTCAACGGCATGATCGCCGCCGAGGGTATCCTCACCTCCCGCGGCGGCAAGACCTCGCACGCGGCCGTGGTCGCGCGCGGCATGGGCAAGACGTGCGTGTGCGGCGCGGAGGAGCTGGAGGTCGACACCAAGCGGCGGCGGCTGACCGCGCCGGGCGGTGTGGTGATAGAGGAGGGCGACCTCATCTCGATCGACGGCTCGTCCGGCAAGGTCTACCTCGGCGAGGTGCCCGTCGTGCCCTCGCCGGTCGTCGAGTACTTCGAGGGCCGCATGCACGCCGGGGCCGACGAGGCCGACGGGCTGGTGCAGGCGGTGCACCGGATCATGGCGTACGCCGACCGGATCCGTAAGCTCCAGGTGCGGGCCAACGCCGACAACGCCGAGGACGCCTCGCGGGCCCGGCGGTTCGGGGCGCAGGGCATCGGGCTGTGCCGCACCGAGCACATGTTCCTCGGTGAACGCCGGGAAATGGTCGAGCGGTTGGTGCTCGCCGACACCGACGCCGAACGCGACGAGGCACTGGCCTCCCTGCTGCCGCTCCAGAAGGCCGACTTCATCGAGCTGTTCGAGGCGATGGACGGACTGCCCGTCACCGTACGGCTGCTGGACCCGCCGCTGCACGAGTTCCTGCCCGACATCACGGAGTTGTCGGTACGCGTCGCCCTCGCCGAATCCCGCAAGGACGCCAACGAGAACGACCTGCGGCTGCTCCAGGCCGTCCACAAACTGCACGAGCAGAACCCGATGCTGGGCCTGCGCGGGGTACGCCTCGGGCTCGTCATCCCGGGCCTGTTCGCGATGCAGGTGCGGGCCATCGCGGAGGCCGTCGCGCACCGCAAGGCCGCCAAGGGCGACCCGCGCGCCGAGGTCATGATCCCGCTGGTCGGCACGGTGCAGGAGCTGGAGATCGTCCGCGAGGAGGCCGACCACGTCATCGCCGAGGTCGAGGCGGCCACCGGCACGCGGCTCAAACTCGCCATCGGCACGATGATCGAGCTGCCGCGCGCCGCCCTGACCGCGGGACAGATCGCGGAGGCCGCGGAGTTCTTCTCCTTCGGCACCAACGACCTCACCCAGACCGTGTGGGGCTTCTCCCGCGACGACGTCGAGGCGTCCTTCTTCACCGCCTACCTGGAGAAGGGCATCTTCGGCGTCTCCCCGTTCGAGACGATCGACCGCGACGGCGTCGGCTCCCTCGTCCGCAGCGCCGCCGAAGCGGGCCGGGCCACCCGCCCCGGACTCAAACTCGGCATCTGCGGCGAACACGGCGGCGACCCGGAGTCCGTCCACTTCTTCCACCAGGTCGGCCTGGACTACGTCTCCTGCTCCCCCTTCCGCATCCCCGTCGCCCGACTGGAGGCCGCCCGCGCCACCACCCTGACCCCCTGACCGGGCCGGCCCGTGGGCCCACCGCCGGCGGCCCCACGCCCTGGGGGCCAACCCTCACCGACCGGTGCCCCACCACCCGGCCCACCCCGCCGGGGACGGCACATCGTGCGGACGTGCCGTCCCCGGCTTTTCCCTTGCCGGGGGCTCATGGGGCTCAGCGGGCGGAGCAGACCGCCCATACGCACGTGCCCACGCCGGTGCGGGGCGAGGGCGGACACGCGGCCTACGACGGCTCGTCCGACAGGGCGTCCTCGTAGGCGGTGAGGGTGCGGATGAAGAGGGTGCGTTCCGGTGGGGTCAGGGGGGTGAGGGCGGTGCGCCAGGCGGTGGCGCCGCGGGCGAGCCAGGTGTCGATCGCGGGGCGGTGGGCGGGGGCGATCGTGACGATGGTGCGGCGGCGGTCGGCGGGGTCGGGGGTGCGGTCGAGGATGCCCTGGCGGCCGAGGTCGCTGACCATCAGGCTCACCGTGGCGGGGGCGACTTCGAGCCGGGAGGCCAGTTCGTTGACGGTCAGGGGGCCGTCGAAGAGCAGGTAGGAGAAGAGGGAGAGGTGGCGGGGGGCGAGGGAGAAGCCGCTCAGCTCCGCCGGGACCTTGATCCGCTTGGCCCGGCCCACCATCCGCGGCATGAGCAGCAGCAGACTGCGGATGCCGTCCTCGACGCTGATGCCGACGTCACCGGCGGTCCGCCCGGCGCCGTCGGGGGTCGTATCGGGGGGCTGGGCGCCGTCCGCGGTTGACATACGTCTCTCCTGCCTTTTAGCTTTGCGCTCAAAGTTTCTTTGCTTGCAAAGCAAAGTTGTACTGGACGGTCGAGCTTATCGGAGGGGTCTGTCATGGCCGATTGGAACGCGTCGATCATCGCCGAGTTCCGCGCCGGCGGAGGGCGCGTCGGCGGCATGTTCGAGGGTGCGGACCTCGTCCTGCTCACCACGACGGGGGCGCGCAGCGGCGAACGGCGCACCTCGCCGCTCGGCGTCGCCCGGGAGGACGGGCGGCTGCTGGTCTTCGGCTCCAACGCCGGCGGCGACCGGCACCCGGACTGGTACCGCAACCTGCTCGTCCATCCGCGCGCCGAGGTCGAGACGGCGGACGGGCGCGGGGGAGTGCGCACCCTCGCGGTGCGGGCCGAGGTGCTTCAGGGGGCCGAACGGGACGCCGCCTACGCGCGGCAGGCGGCCCGCGTCCCGGCGTACGGCGACTACCAGCGGGGGACCGCGCGGGTCATCCCCGTGGTGGCGCTGCACCCCCTGGACCTCACCACACCCGACCCGGCGCGCGACCGGGCCATCGCCACCCAGCTGCTGACCGTCCACGCGCAGATGCGGGAGCAGCTGGCGCGGCTGCGCGACGGGCGGGACGCGGACGCCGGGGCGGACCTGGCCGCGCACTGCCTGGCCTTCTGCGAGGCGCTCGGCATGCACCACGCCGCCGAGGACGCCGTCCTCCCCGCCTTCGACGAGGGCTACCCGCACCTCGCCCCCGTCCTGGCCCGGCTGCGCGCCGAGCACCGGGAGGTGGCCCAGGAGCTGGCCGGACTGCGGAGCGCGGCGGGCGAGGGCGCGGACCTGGCGGCGCGGCTGGACGCCCTCGCGGTGCGTATGGAGGAGCACTTCGCGTACGAGGAGGAGCACCTCATCCCCGTCCTCACCGGGCAGGGGTCCGGGGACGAGGGCTGAACGGGACGCTGGTACGGACCTCTTTCCGGCTGCCCCGCCCAGGATTTCCGAAGCTTTCGGCTGCCCATTCGAATCTTTTGGTGCCCCCGGTGGGAATCAGGTGTGACACGGTGCGGACGGGCCCCATCCCGCCGGGCTACGATCCCTCCCATGAGTGCCACGATTCCCCAGCCCTCGCGCGATGACCAGTCGGGAGCCACCGGCGAGGGCACGGCGACGCTCGCCGAGATCGCCCGCGCCGCCGGGGTCTCGGCTCCGACTGTTTCGAAGGTCCTCAACGGCCGAGGTGACGTCGCCCCCGCGACCCGCAGCCGGGTCGAGGACCTGCTGCGGCAGCACGGCTACCAGCGCCGCCGCGGCAGCATGCAGCCCGCCCCGCTGCTCGACCTGGTCTTCCACGAGCTGGACAGCTCCTGGGCGATGGAGGTCATCCGGGGAGTGGAACGCGTCGCGGGCCAGGAGAGCCTGAGCGTGGTGCTCTCGGAGTCGGCGGGCCGCCTCAGCCCCGGCCAGACATGGGTGGACGGCGTGCTCGCGCGCCGCCCCACCGGCGTCATCCTGGTGCTCTCCGGGCTCGACCCGGCCCAGCGCTCGCAGCTCATCAGCCGCGACATACCGTTCGTGGTCCTCGACCCGGCCGGTGACCCCGGCGAGGACGTGCCCGCGATCGGCGCGACCAACTGGCAGGGCGGCCTCGCCGCGACCCGCCACCTGCTCGACCTCGGCCACACCCGGATCGGCGTGCTCGGCGGACCCGCCGGCATGATGTGCAGCCGCGCCCGCATCGACGGCTACCGGGCCGCGCTGGAGACCGCGGGCGTCCGCTTCGACCCCGGCCTGGTCGTCCCGGGCAACTTCCACCAGGAGGCCGGTTACGAGGCGGGCCTGGAGCTGCTGCGCCGCCCCGACCGCCCCACCGCCGTCTTCACCGGCAACGACCTCCAGGCGGTCGGCCTGTACGAGGCCGCGCGCGAACTGGGCCTGTCGATCCCGCGCGACCTGAGCGTGGTCGGCTTCGACGACCTGCCGCTGGCCACCTGGATCAGCCCGCCGCTGACCACCGTGCGGCAGCCGCTCACGGAGATGGCCGAGGCCGCCGCCCGGCTCGTCCTCGACCTCAGCCGCGGCCGCGAGCCCAGCACCCTGCGAGTGGACCTGGCGACCCGGCTGGTCGAGCGCAGCAGCACCGCGGCCCCGGCCGGGGCCGTCCCCGGGCAGGCCGACGGAGCGGCCAACTGACGGCGGCCGCGCGGGACTTCACCCGCCGTACGCGTGTACGGCCGCGACGCGCCGGGCGGCCCGGGACCTGTTGACGCCCTCCGGTGCCGACCGTAATCTCACCGCGCGGATCGGGATCGGCCCGAAAATTTCGGAACATCCCGTTCCGCACCCCGTATCCCTGTACCCCAGCACGCGCACAGACTGCCTGATCCAATCCCCCACTTGGAGAGAGGTACCGATTCCCCATGCCTTCGAAGCGAGTGCTGCGGTCCGCCGCGGGCGGATCCGCCGTGGCGCTGCTCGCGGCGGCCGCCGCGTGTGCGGCCGTCGCGATGCCGGCCGCGTACGCCGACGTCCCGCCCGTCTCCGCGCCGACGTCGGCGCCGACGTCGGCCCCTGTGACGCCGCCGACCACCCCGACCGTCCCGACCACCCCGCCCGGCACGGTCCCGCCGACCACCCCCACCGGGCCCGTGACGCCGACTCCTCCGCCGCCGGGGTCCACCTGCGCGGTCCACTACCGGGCCCAGCAGTGGCGTACCGGCTTTGCCGCCACCGTCACCCTGACCACCACCGGCCAGGCCAACGGCTGGCTCGTCACGTGGGACCAGCCGTCCGGCACCCAGAGCGTCACGCACGCCTGGAACGCCACCGTCACCAAGTCCGGCGCCACCTACGCGGCCCGCAACCTCGACGGCAACGCGGTGATCCCGCGCGGCGGCGGCACCGTGACCTTCGGGTTCACCGCCACCTGGTCCGGCGCGAACCCGGCGCCGACCGGCTTCGTCTTCAACGGCCTGGCCTGCACGTCCCGTTGACGCGCCACCGGCCCGCCGTACGGGGCCGTGGTCAGCTCACCCGCACCGGGTAACTGGCCACGGCCACCGCGTCGTCGTCCAGGCACCGCCCGTCCGCGAGGTCGAAGCGCTGCTTGAGCAGCGGCGAGGCGACGTACGGGCGGCCGTCCGCCGAGCCGAGCAGCCCGTGGCTGAGCACCGACGCGCCGGTGAAGGGATCGACGTTGCCGATCGCGTAGAGGCGCCCGGCGCGGTCGCGGAAGAGCGCGGCCTGCCGCCCGTCGGGCAGCAGCGCGGCCACTCCGCGGCCGGGTTGCAGAGCCTGCGCCGGGCAGACGGCGAACCAGCCCTGGGCGGTGCGCAGTTCGACGGTGCCGCAGGGCGCGGCGGCGGGCAGTGCGGACGTGAGGTCGGTCGTGGCGGTCATGCGGTCACCGTTTCCGTGAGGCTCAGGAGCACAGGCTCGGGCTTGATCTGGCCGCGCTCGGGGACGAAGCGGACCGTGGGGTCGGGGGTGTCCGGGGCGTTGACGAAGGACACGAAGCGGCTCAGCCGCTCCGGGTCGTTGATGGTGTCGGCCCACTCGTCGCGGTAACCGGCGACGTGCGCGGCCATCAGCGCCTCCAGCTCGTCGCAGATGCCCAGCGAGTCGTGCACGACGACGTCGCGTACGTGGTCCAGGCCGCCGGGGATGCGCTCCAGCCACACGCTGGTGCGCTCCAGCCGGTCGGCGGTGCGGATGTAGAACATCAGGAAGCGGTCGACGAGCCGGACGAGTTCGGCGTCCGACAGGTCCTGCGCCAGCAGGTCGGCGTGCCGCGGGGTGGCGCCGCCGTTGCCGCCGACGTACAGATTCCAGCCGTTCGCGGTCGCGATGACCCCGAAGTCCTTGCTCTGCGCCTCCGCGCACTCGCGCGCACAGCCCGACACCGCCGACTTGAGCTTGTGCGGCGAGCGCAGGCCCCGGTAGCGCAGCTCCAGGTCGATCGCCATCCGCACGCTGTCCTGCACGCCGTAGCGGCACCACGTCTGCCCGACGCAGGACTTCACCGTCCGCAGCGCCTTGCCGTACGCGTGGCCCGACTCGAAGCCCGCGTCCACCAGCCGGGCCCAGATCAGCGGGAGCTGCTCGACCCGTGCGCCGAAGAGGTCGATCCGCTGGCCGCCGGTGATCTTCGTGTAGAGGCCGAAGTCGCGGGCCACCTCGCCGATCACGATGAGCTTGTCGGGGGTGATCTCACCGCCGGGGATGCGCGGCACGATCGAATAGGAGCCGTTCTTCTGCATGTTGGCGAGGAAGTGGTCGTTGGTGTCCTGCAACGCCGCCTGCTCGCCCTCCAGGACGTGCACGCTCGCCCCGACCGTGGGCGCCAGCGACGCCAGGATCGAGGCGACGGCCGGCTTGCACGTCTCGCAGCCCTCGCCGCCGCGCGCACCCTCCCGCCCGTGCCCGTCGAGCAGTTCGCGGTAGGAGGAGATCCGCAGCGCCAGCACGATCTCGTACAGCTCGGCGCGGGTCTGCGCGAAGTGCGGGCACAGGCCCTTGTCGACCGCGACGCCGGACGCCTCCAGCTCGGCGTCCACCAGCTGGCCCAGCACCTTCAGGCAACTGCCGCAGTTCGTACCGGCCTTGGTGCACTTCTTCACCTCCGGCACACCCGTGCAGGAGTGGTCGGTGACGGCCGAGCGGATCGCGCCCTTGGTGACGTTGTTGCAGCTGCACACGACCGCCTCGTCCGGCAGCGCGGCCGGTCCCAGCGCGACCGGGGCGCCCGCGCCCGCCGGGACCACCAGGTGCTCGGGCGCCACCGGCGGCACCGAGCCGGTCAGCGGCCGCAGCACCCCGTACGACTCGACGTCGCCGACCAGGACGCCGCCCAGCAGCGTGCCGTCCTCGGCCACCACGAGCTTGCGGTAGACGCCGGATCGGGCGTCGGAGTAGCGGACGTCGAGGCAGCCCGGCGTGGCGCCGTGCGCGTCGCCGAAGCTCGCGACGTCCACGCCGAGCAGCTTCAGCTTCGTCGACAGGTCCGCGCCGGTGAAGGCACCGGCGGCGCCCGCGATGGTCCGCGCGGCCGTCTCCGCCATCTCGTTGCCGGGCGCGACCAGCCCGTACACCCGCCCGTCCGCCGCGAGCGCGCACTCGCCGATCGCGAAGACCGCCGGGTCCGCGGGCGTACGGCACTGCTCGTCGACCACGATCCCGCCGCGCTCGCCGACCGGCAGCCCGCACTCCCGCGCCAGGTCGTCGCGCGGCCGCACGCCCGCCGAGAACACCACCATGCCGACCGGGAGTTCGGAGCCGTCGGACAGTTCCATGCCCGCCACCCGGCCCGCCCCGCCGACGGTGACACGCTGCGTGCCGACCCCCGTGTGCACGCTCACCCCCAGGCCCTCGACGCGGCGCCGCAGCGCGTCCCCGCCGCCCTCGTCCACCTGCACCGGCATCAGCCGCGGCGCGAACTCCACGACGTGCGTGTCCAGTCCGAGCCCCTTGAGCGCGCCCGCCGCCTCCAGGCCCAGCAGCCCGCCGCCGACGACGGCGCCGCTCGTCACGCCCTGCGCGTACGCCTCGATCGCCAGCAGGTCGTCGATCGTGCGGTAGACGAAGCAGCCCGCCGCGTCCTTGCCGGGGACGGGCGGCACGAACGGGTACGAGCCGGTCGCCAGCACCAGCGTGTCGTAGCGCACCACCAGCCCCGAACGGGCCTTCACCGTACGCGAGTCGCGGTCCACGGCCACCGCCGGATCGCCCACGTGCAGCTCGATGCCGTGCCGCGCCATGAAGCCGTCCTCGACCATCGACAGGTCCTCCGGGCGCGCGCCCTCGGAGAAGTACGACGTCAGGTGGACGCGGTCGTACGCCGGGCGGGACTCCTCGCACAGCACGACGACCCGCGCCCACCGCGTCACGCCCCGGTCCGCGAGCGCCTCCAGGAAACGCTGGCCGACCATGCCGTGGCCGACGAGCACGATCGTGGTGTCCGGTGTGTCCGCGGTAGCGGGAGTGGCAGCCATGGTCAGAACCTTCCGTCGTCGCCCGTGCCACCACGGTGGGCCGCGGCTGTTACCCACCCGGATCCCCGCCATTACCCGAAGGGAACGGTGCGCTCATCCGCTCTCCGCGGCGGCTGTGAGCGGGTGAGGGAGGGTGCGGGCGGGGTGCGGGCAGGACCCGTACGGCGCTGACCGGATCGTTCCGCCACCGGTCATGATCGTGTCTGGCGGCGGCGCTCCCCGGCGGCAGAGGATCGAGCCATGACACACACCGACACCGTGCCCACCGCCCTCCTCGTCATCGATGTCCAGGAGTCCTTCCGGCAGCGCGAGAGCTGGCAGGCCGCCTCCGACCCCGACGTGGCCGCCAAGGTCGCCGCGCTCGTCGACCACGCCCGCGGGCGCGGCCACCTCGTCGTGTGGGTGCTGCACGCCGAGCCCGGCACCGGCACCGTCTTCGACCCCGCGGGCGGCCACGTCCGGCTCATCGACGGCCTCGACCCCCGGGACGGCGAACCGCTGCTCACCAAGACCGCGCACAACGCCTTCACCACCACCAACCTCCAGCAGATCCTCACCGAACGCGGCATCCGCGCCCTCGTCACCTGCGGCATCCGCACCGAGCAGTGCGTCGAGACCACCACCCGGCTCGCCTCCGACCTCGGCTACGACGTCACCTTCGTCACCGACGCCACCGCCACCGAGCCGATCGAGCACCGCGACGCGCCCGCCGGACGGCCCCTCGCCGAGGTGCTCGCCGATCCGCGTACGCTGCTGCCCGCGGACGTCATCGCCCGCACCGAGTACGCGCTCGCCGGACGGTTCGCCACCGTGACGACCCTCAAGGAGCTGACCGGATCGTGACCCGGGTGGTCTTCCTGCTCGTACCGCAGCTGCACCTGCTCGACCTCGCCGGGCCCGCGCAGGTCTTCTCCACCGCCGCCGACCACGGACTCGGCCACACCCTGCACTACGCGGCCGAACAGGAAGACGTCCCCACCGCGCAGGGGGTCGTGCTGCGCGCCGACCCCCTGCTGCCCGCGCTCACCCGGGACGACCTCGTCGTCGTCCCCGGCTGGCGCTCGCACGGCCTGCGCGACAACGGCGACCTCACCCCCGCCACCCTGCGCTGGCTGCACGCCCACCACGCCGCGGGCGGCACCGTCGCCAGCATCTGCGCCGGAGCCGACGCGCTCGGCCGCGCCGGACTCCTCGACGGCCACCGCTGCACCACCCACCACGACCTCCAGGACGAACTCGCCCGCCGCTACCCGCGCGCCCACGTCGTCCGCGACGTGCTGTACGTCGTGGACGGGCGCGTCGTCACCTCCGCCGGGATCGCCAGCGGCATCGACCTCGCGCTGCACCTCGTCGCCGTGCGGCACGGACCGGGCGCCGCCGCGCGCGTCGCCCGGCAGATGGTCGTCTACGCCCGGCGCAACGGCGACGACCAGCAGGCGAGCGCGATGCTGCGGCACCGCGGGCACGTCAGCGACGCGGTGCACCGCGTCCAGGACGTCCTGGACGCGCGCTTCACCGCCCGGCTCGCGCTCGCCGACCTCGCCGCCGCCGCAGGCCTCAGCGAACGCACCCTCACCCGCCGCTTCACCGCCGCGACCGGGCTCACCCCGCTGCGCTACCAGCAGGAGCTGCGCATCGAACGCGCCGAGCACCTCATCGCGCGCGGCGCCACCGTCGAATCCGCCGCCCGCTCCGTCGGCTTCCAGGACGCCCGCATGCTCCGCCGCCTGCGCTCGCGTACGGCGGAGTGAGCGCGCTGGCGCTCCGGGCCGGGTGCCGCCGACTTTCGCGCACCGGGGCGCAACCCGGAGGGCGAAAGCGACGTCAGGAGGGGTGAGGGGGTACCGGATGGGGCTCAGGGCGTGGGCGCGGGGGCTGCGGACACGGAAGGGGCAGCGGCGCTTCGTGCAGGCCGCCGCGGGCTTGTGCACGGTCGCACTGCTTCCCGCCGTGTGGGTGCAGCTCGCGGGCAGCGGGCGGGTGCGGGATCTCGCGGACGTGCCGTCCGCCCCCGTGGGCGTCGTGTTCGGCGCGGGCCTGACCCCGGCGGGCCACCCCTCGCCGTACCTCGCGCACCGGCTGGACACCGCCCTCGCGCTCTACCGGGCGGGCAAGGTGCGGGTGCTGCTGGTCACGGGCGACAACAGCCGTACGACGTACGACGAGCCGGGCGCCATGCGGACGTACCTGGTGGGGCACGGCGTGCCCGCGTCCCGCGTCGTCGTGGACGACGCCGGTTTCGACACCTGGGATTCGTGCAGCCGCGCGAGACGCGTCTTCGGGGTCGAGCGGGCGATCCTGGTGAGCCAGGACTTCCACATCCGGCGGGCCCTCGCACTGTGCGAGGCGGCGGGACTGACCGTGTACGGCGTCGGTGTCGACGAGCCGCACGACAGGACGTGGTACGCGGGCGGCGCCCGCGAGCTGTTCGCCGCGGGCAAGGCGGCGGTGGACGCGACCCTGCACCCTTCCCCGCGCTTCCTCGGCCCGAAGGAGCCGGGTGTGACGCGGGCCCTGGAGGCCCCGGCCGGGTGACCCGGCGGGGCCCGCGGGACTTTCACGGCGGTGAAAGTTCTACGCGCGTTGCGACACCCTCGCACGCCCGCCGCGCGCAGTGTGGTCAAGACCTCTGCTGGTTGTCCGCAACCCCTTTACGTCACAGGACACTTCATGTCTCACTCATGACGCGTTCACAACAACGCCACGTCCGCGGTCGACGATCCGCAGCGAACAGCACGCCCGTGTTCCGTGCCACACAGACGCGCTCAGGAGGAAAGCGATGCTTCCCCGTACCCGGAATCTGATGGCGATCGCAGCGGTGGGGGCGAGCGTGGCGCTCGCCACCACCCTCTCGGCCGGCACCGCCGGTGCCGCGCCCGCCACCGCCCAGGCCAAGGTCTCGAAGGGCAACAACATCCCGCTCGGCCAGGGCTACATGGGCGCCGGCTACGCCCAGGACACCAAGGGGCAGCTCGCCGCGCCCGCCGGTGACGACCTGGTGATGTCGCCCGACGCCAGCTACCCCGCCGGTATCGACGTCTCGCACTACCAGGGCTCCATCAACTGGTCGTCGGTGAAGTCCGCGGGCATCCAGTTCGCCTACATCAAGGCGACCGAGAGCACCGACTACAAGGACCCGAACTTCAACGCGAACTACCTCAACGCCTACAACGCCAAGGTGATCCGCGGGGCCTACCACTTCGCCCGCCCCGACCTCTCCAGCGGCGCCGCGCAAGCCACCTACTTCGCCACCCACGGCGGCGCCTGGTCCGCCGACAACCTCACCCTGCCCGGCATGCTCGACCTCGAAGGCGGCTGCTACGGGAAGTCCGCCGCGTCGATGCAGTCCTGGATCCTGGACTTCTACAACACCTACAAGTCCAATACCAAGCGCGACGTCGTGATCTACACCAGCCCGAGCTGGTGGAACAGCTGCACCGGCGGCTGGGGCGGCATGTCCGCCAAGAGCCCGCTGTGGGTCGCGCACTGGACGACCGCCGCGAGCCCGACGATCCCGAGCGGCTTCCCGTTCTGGACGTTCTGGCAGTACAGCGACTCCGGCTCGGTGTCCGGCATCTCCGGCGCCGTCGACCGCGACCGCTTCAGTGCCGGCGCCGACCGCCTGCTCGCCCTGGCCAACAACACCCCCTGACCCCGGGGCCGTTCCGCCCGCGGGGCGCCCCCCTGGCGCACGACGCCGGGGCGCCCCGCGGGGCAACCCACCTCATCTGACGGAGCGTTGAACACCGCCGTTCCCCGTGCGACAGTGGGGCGATGGACATGCGCGGCGCGGTCCCGAGTCCCGTCGGCGGGGAACCCCCGCCGGGCGACGTCCTGCCGGTCGGGGTACCCGGCGGCGGAGTGGCCCTGCGGACCGGCGCCGTCGCCGTGTGGGTCGGCTCCGTACGCGCCTTCCCCAACGGCTTCGACTTCGCCGTACGGGTCGTCCGCGGTCCCGGCCGGCCACGCCCCACCTGGCACGAGCCACGGCCGGACGCGGTGCGCGTCGCGGTCTCCTACCCCGACGGCGGCGTCCACCGCAGCCCGCTGCACGGCCGCCCGGCGGAGTTCGGCCGCAGTGACCTCGGGCCGCGCACCCTCATGGAACTCGGCGGCAGCGGCAACAACGCGCTGTGGGAGTCCCGCTACTGGGTCCACCCGCTGCCACCGGACGGACCGGTCACCGTGACCGTCGGCGAACCCGGCGAACCCGGCGGCAGCATCGACCTCAGCGGCGCCGCGATCCGCGCGGCCGCCGCCGAGTGCGAACAGCTCTGGCCCGGCACGGACTTCGACGAGGGCGAGGGCGGCGGAACCTGGGCGACACTCTTCACCCGCTGACGACCACCGGCGAAGCCTCGTGCCGCACGGGGAAGTTGACCGAGTTCGCGATGAAACACACCCGGTGCGCCTGCTCGTGCAGCTCGGCCGCGAGCGCCGCGGACTCCGCGTCCGCGACCTCCACCACCGGGTGCAGCACCGCCTCCGTGAAGTGGCCGCCGCCGTCCGGGGTCTGCCGCATCGTGGCCTCGGCGCGGTCCGTGTACGCGGTCACCGTCACGCCCTTGACCGCGCACAGGCTCAGATACGACAGCATGTGGCACTGCGACAGCGCCGCCAGCAGCAGCAGTTCCGGATTCCACCGGGACTTGTCCCCGCGGAAGAACGGATCCGCCGACCCGAGCAGCACCGGGACGTCCGGCGCGTCCGGCGCCGACACCTCGTGACCGCGCTCATAGGTCCGGTAACTGCTCGTACCCGTACCGGTGTTGCCCGTCCACACGAGATCGGTGCGGTAGGAGTGCGCATTCGCTGACGCCATGGTGAGGGCCCTTTCAGCCGCAGGTGTCGAGTACGTGCTGCCGCGCGACCGCGGCGGCGTCCGCGGCCCGCCCCGCGATGATCGCCGACACCAGCTCACGGTGCTGGGCGTTCACCTGCGCGGGACGGTGCGGAGGATCGAGGGACGCGCGCGTCGAGACCACGATCTGGTCCCACAGCCGGTCGAGAGCCGCCTGCGCAGGGGCGTTCGCGGCGAGGGCCGCGACACGGGTGTGGAAAGCGCGGTTGAGCAGCACCGCCTCCGCGAGACGCCCCGCGAGGGTCGCCTCCTCGGTACGGTCCGCCTCCGCGGCGAGCGCGACCAGCTCCGCCGGGGCGATCAGGCCCGCGGCCTGGCGCTCCGCGGCGAGCTCCGCGGTCAGCGCCTCCAGCGCGGCGCGCACCCGGTACGTGTCGCGGAGCGCCGCGGCGTCCAGGGCCGCCACCACGACGCCGCGGCCCCCGGCGCTCCTGACCAGCCCGTCCGCGGTGAGCCCCCGCAGGGCCTCACGCACCGGCGTCCGACTCATCTCCAGCGCGGCGGCCACCTGCGTCTCCGTGAGCCGCTGCCCCGCGGCGTACTCCCCACCCACGATCATCGCCCGCAGGCGCGCCCGGGCCTCTTCCGTCTGCTGCACGCCCCCAGTATTGCATGCACTGTATGCAATGAGGGTTCGCCCCACGTTGCCTCCTGCGGCCCGCCGCGCGACCTTCCCCCGGTGGTGGGCTGGTCGCTCCGTTCTCCCCCAGAACTTCGCCTGGGGGTACCCCCAGGCAGCCCCTTTACGCCTCGGGATGCCTGTTGCGGTGGTGTTCGCGATCGTCCCGCCGTCGTGGCTTGTCGCGCAGTTCCCCGCGCCCCTGAAAAACGGGTGCCGTCCCACGCGCCGGCGCCCGGCGCCGTGGAAAAACGGGTGCCCGCACCCCGTGCACATCACCCCCACCGGCAGGCAGCCGCCGAACCTCCCCGGAGGGGGACGGTGCGGGGTGCCCCCGCAGGAATGCGCTTGTCAGTACCTCACCAACTCGGGAAGAGGGTGAAGGCGCATTCCGAGGAGGTGCCCCGTGGCGGCACCCGACCCCACCCCCCGGAGGGGAAGCGCGATGCCCCGCCGGGCAACAACCAGGGGCGCGGGGAACTGCGCGACAAGCCCCCACCGGGGGAAAGGCGCCCGGCCACCGCAAAGGGCAACCACCCAGGGGCGCGGGAAACTGCGCGAGCAACCCCCCACCCACCGCAACGTCGCACAGCGAAACCGCACCACGCAGAGCGAAGCGCTCAGCTCAAGCGTGCGTGCAGAGTCGTCGCCGCCGCGTCCGTGAGGGACGCGATCTGGTCGACGATCACGCGGCACCGGCCGCGATCGTCCCCCGCGGCCGCGAACAACGCGGCGAACTGCGGATCGAGCCCCTCCGGCGCTCGGGCGAGCAGCGCCGCGGCCAGCTCGGCGATGACGACGCGCTGCTCGGCGCGCCGCCTCGCCTGGGCGGCGCGCTGCATGACGTACCGGTCGGCGACAGCCTTGAGCACCGCGCACTCCAGCCGCTGCTCACGCGGGACGACGAGCTCCGCGGCGTACCGGGTGAGGCGCGCGGAGCCGTAGCGCTCGCGGGTGGCGCCCTCCGCGGCGAGGCAGAAGCGGCCGATGAGCTGGGAGGCGGCGTCCTTGAGGCGGGCCTGGGCGAGGGCGGTGGCGTCGTAGTGGTCGGGCCACCAGGGCTGGGCGAGGAGGCGGTCGAGGGCGTCGGCCAGCTCGTCGGGGGCGGTGCCGGGCGGGGCGTACCGGGTGGCGGCGCAGTCGAAGACGTCGGCGCGTTCGGGGGCGGAGTGCAGCGCGCGGGGGTCTATGTGACCGGCCTGGAGGCCGTCCTCCAGGTCGTGGGCGGAGTAGGCGACGTCGTCGGACCAGTCCATGACCTGGGCCTCGAAGCACTGGCGGCCTTCGGGGGCGCCTTCGCGGGCCCAGCGGAAGACGGGGAGGTCGTCCTCGTAGACGCCGAATTTCGGGCTGCCGGGGTCGCCCGGGCGGGCCCCGCGCGGCCAGGGGTACTTCGTGGCGGCGTCGAGCGCGGCGCGCGTGAGGTTGAGGCCGACGCTGACGTCGGGCGACGCGAAGCGCTTGGGCTCCAGGCGGGTGAGCAGCCGCAGGCTCTGCGCGTTGCCCTCGAAGCCGCCGCAGTCGGCGGCGAACTCGGCGAGGACCATTTCGCCGTTGTGCCCGAAGGGCGGGTGGCCGAGGTCGTGGGCGAGGCACGCGGTCTCGACGAGGTCGGGGTCGCAGCCGAGGGCCGCGCCCAGTTCGCGGCCGACCTGCGCGCATTCGAGCGAGTGTGTCAGCCGGGTGCGCGGGCTGGTGTCGGGGACGGTGCCGGAGCTGACACCGGGGTCGACGACCTGGGTCTTTCCGGCGAGGCGGCGCAGCGCGGCGGAGTGCAGGACGCGGGCCCGGTCGCGCTGGAAGGCGGTCCGGCCGGGGCGTTTGTCGGGCTCGGGCACGTACCGCTCGGTGTCGGCGGCCCGGTAGCCGTCGCTGCGGGCGTCATGGCTCTCCATAGGGCCGACGGTAACCGCCCGGCGCGGTGAGCGGGGAGTTCAGGCGGTACGGACGAGCCGGTGCGAGCCGGTGCGCGGCAGTTCCGCGGCGGCCTGGTCGTAGCGGTGCAGGACCAGGCGGGCCGTCGCCGGGTGTGCGCCGAGCGGCTCGGCGGCGATCCAGGGCGCGGCGGCGGCGGTCTGGGTGGCGAAGCGGCCGGGTGCGGTGAAGTAGCAGGCGACGGCGATCTTGTCGCGGGCGATGCCCCGGTGTGCGAGCGCGTCGACCGCGTCCGGCACGGTGGGCGCCGCCGCGGAGGCGTACGCGGGGGTGACGGGGACGCCGAGGCGGCCTTCGAGCAGGGCGGCGGCGCGGGCGGTGTCCACCGCGGACTGCGGGTCCCGCGATCCGGCCGCAGCGAGTACGACCGCCTGCCCGGCGCGCGACCAGCCCGCGGCCCGCAGCCGGTCGTGCAGCGTCTGCGCGAGCAGCGGGTGCGGCCCGAGCGGCGCCGCGACCGTCCCCGTCACCCAGGGGGCGGCCGCGAGCGCCGCGGGCAGGTCGTGCTTGACGTGGAAACCGCGGCTCAGCAGGAGCGGGACGAGCACGGCGGGCCCGCGCAGCGCGCCGAGCGTGTCGCCGAGCAGCGGCTCGTCCAGCTCGACGTGCCCGAGCCGTACGTCCAGTCCTGGCCGGGCGGCCCGGACCCGCTCCACCAGCGCCCGTACGGCGGGCAGCGCCCGGGGGTCCCGGCTGCCGTGCGCCACTGCCACGAGCGTGGGCCGCTGTGTCGTCCTCATACCTACGAGGATGCCCCCTGCGGGTTGCTCCGGGATGTCCCGTGGGTCTCGCCGCTTTGCCCCCGCCTCACGCCGCCCGCGCGGGCGGCGTGAGGGTGGTGCCTGCCGGGGACCGTCAGGTGTCCATGGCGACGTCCCAGTTGTACGCGGTGTTGAGGTTCCCGGCGTAATGCGCCTCGTAATGCACGTAGTAGCCGGCCGGAACGTAGACGTTCACGAAGTGGTCGGTGTTGTTGACGATGGACGCGGCGTTCATGGCGATGACGTAGCCGTAGCCGTTGCCGGTGTTCCCGTGATTGGTGAACTTGAAACGCGACAGGTCGAGCCCGTGCTGTCCGGGGGAGAAATGCTCGAAGGCTCCCCAGCCGTTCTCCGGCGAATTGTAATAGAGACACACGGAATTGCTCGGGCACGTCGCCGCCCCGCCGGGTGGCGTGACCGCCTGCGCGCCCCCGGTCGCCAGCGCCGTCGCGCCGATCGTCAGGGCACCCACTGCCACCGCCTGAGCGGTGCGGCGTCCGACCTTGATGCGCATTCTCTTTCCTCCCCGTGTCCACCGTGCACGACAAAATGACGGAAAACTGCTGGAACGCTGCTGGAACGCTGACGGAAAGAGGCCATGAATGCGCATGGCCGTCCCCCGGCGTGCCGATCGTAGGGTGGCCGGGCGCACGGCGACAACCATGTTTCGTCAAGGATTTCCCCGGTGCGTTTCTCACCCCCCGCGGGGTGCAACACATCCGCCCCGCCCGGGACGCCCCGCGCGGAACCGGAGGCCCGGACCCGCCCCCGCAGGCCCCGGGGGAGCGGTCCGGCGGGGGACCCCCGGAGCAGGCCGGGGCGTGAGCGGTCACAATGATCGTTCGGCGCGGCGCACTTCCCGACGGCCCCGCCGTGAGGGACGCTCGCGTATAAGGAAAGACCGGCAGGGGAGGCGCACAGTGGTGGACGCACACCAGACCTTCGTGATCGTCGGAGCGGGGCTCGCCGGGGCGAAAGCCGCGGAGACGCTCCGCTCCGAGGGTTTCACCGGCCGGGTGATACTGATCGGCGACGAGCGCGACCACCCCTACGAACGGCCGCCCCTGTCGAAGGGCTACCTCACCGGCGGCGCGGAGCGCGACTCCGCGTTCGTGCAGCAGCCCGGCTGGTACGCCGAGCACGACGTCGAGCTGCACCTGGGGCAGCCGGTGGTGCACCTGGACAAGGACGCCCGCAGCATCAGCCTCGGCGACGGCACCACCCTCCCCTACGACAAGCTGCTGCTCGCGACGGGTTCCGAACCGCGCCGCCTGGACATCCCGGGCACCGACCTCGCCGGGGTGCACCACCTGCGGCGGCTCGCGCACGCCGACCGGCTCAAGCACGTGCTGACCTCGCTGGGCCGGGAGAACGGCCACCTGGTGATCGCCGGTGCGGGCTGGATCGGCCTGGAGGTGGCGGCGGCGGCCCGCGGCTACGGGGCCGAGGTGACCGTCGTGGGGCCGGACCCGACGCCGCTGCACGGGGTGCTCGGGCCCGAGCTGGGCGCGGTCTTCACCGACCTGCACACCGAGCACGGGGTCCGCTTCCACTTCGGCGCGAAGCTCACGGAGATCACCGGCCAGGACGGCATGGTGCTGGCCGCGGTCACCGACGACGGCGAGGAGCACCCGGCGCACGACGTGCTCGCCGCGATCGGAGCGGCCCCGCGGACCGCCCTCGCGGAGGTCGCGGGCCTGGCGCTGGCGCCGCGCGAGGAGGGCGGCGGGATCGCGGTGGACGCCTCCCTGCGCACCTCCGACCCGCACATCTTCGCGGCCGGCGACGTCGCCAACGCCGAGCACCCGCTGCTGGGCCGCAGGCTGCGCGTCGAG
Organism: Streptomyces sp. NPDC021224; assembly: GCF_044332905.1. Lineage (NCBI taxonomy): Bacteria > Bacillati > Actinomycetota > Actinomycetes > Kitasatosporales > Streptomycetaceae > Streptomyces > Streptomyces sp. NPDC021224. Next base: position 529,299 of record NZ_JBIRPW010000005.1, read on the forward strand.
CACTGGGCGAACGCGCTGAACGGCGGCCCGGCGGCCGCCCGCGCCATGCTCGGGCAGCAGGTGACGTACGACAGGGTGCCGTACTTCTTCTCCGACCAGTACGACCTGGGGATGGAGTTCTCCGGGTACGCCGCACCGGGGACGTACGACCAGGTGGTGTGCCGCGGGGACGTCGGCAAGCGGGAGTTCATCGCCTTCTGGCTGCGCGAGGGCCGGGTCCTGGCGGGCATGAACGTCAACGTGTGGGACGTGACCGAGCCCATCCAGCAGCTCATCCGCTCCGGCCGGGCCGTCGACCCCGAGGCCCTGTCCGATCCGACCGTGCCGCTACCCTCGTTCCTGGAATAGACCACCGGGGCGACCCGGGCCTGGCCAGGAGGGACAGTCACGATGTCCGTTTCGCGTACCGCCGTCGTCGCGGTCGAGGAGATCTTCGCGCTGCGCTGGGCGGTGCTGCGTACCGGGCTGCCGCGCGAGACGGCCGTCTATCCCGAGGACGCGCTCCCCGGCACCTTCCACATAGCCGCCTACGACGAGACGGGCGCGGTCCGCGGCTGCGCCACCTTCTTCCCCGATCCCTTCCCCGGCGAGGCGGCCACCGCCTACCGCTTCCGCGGCATGGGCAGCGCTCCCGAGGTCCGCGGCCAGGGCTTCGGCGGCGCCGCGCTGACCGCGGGGCTGCGCGAGTGCGCGGCCCGCGGCGCGGCCCTGGCCTGGTGCCACGGCCGTACCTCGGCGACCGACTTCTACCGGCACATGGGCTTCGAACGCGTCGGCGAGGAGTTCCTGCTGGAACCGAGCGGTCTGCACTACGACTTCGTGACCAAGGACCTGCTGCGCGACTGAGCCGCGCCGCGGCGGCGTCCCGAGCTGTCCGAGCCGGGCCGTAGACTTCTGGCGTGGCGGGCAGGATCAGGGACGAAGACGTGAAGGCGGTACGCGACGCCGTCCCGATCGACGCGGTCGTCTCCGAGTACCTCCAGCTGAAGTCCGCCGGCGGCGGCAATCTGAAGGGCCTGTGCCCCTTCCACGACGAGAAGACGCCGTCCTTCCAGGTCAGCCCGTCCAAGGGGCTCTTCCACTGCTTCGGCTGCGGCGAGGGCGGCGACACGCTCGCCTTCGTCATGAAGGTCGACCACCTGTCCTTCACCGAGGCCGTGGAGCGGCTCGCCGGGCAGGCCGGGATCACCCTGCGGTACGAGGAGGGCGGGCACGTCCCCGGCCGCCAGCAGGGCGAGCGGATCCGGCTGGTCGAGGCGCACCGTGCCGCCGCGGCCTTCTACGTCGAGCAGCTCGCGGGCGCCGAGGCGGAGATCGCCCGCCGCTTCCTGGCCGCGCGCGGCTTCGACCAGGCCGCCGCCGGGCATTTCGGCGTGGGCTACGCGCCCGCCGGGTGGGACGCGCTGGTGCGCTTCCTGCGCGGGAAGGGCTTCTCCGACCGCGAGCTGATCACCGCGGGGCTGGCGCTGGAGAGCCGCCGGGGCGGCGCGATCGACCGTTTCCGCGGGCGGCTCATCTGGCCGATCCGGGACATCACCGGTGAGGTGATCGGCTTCGGCGCGCGCAAGCTGCGCGACGACGACCAGGGGCCGAAGTACCTGAACACCTCCGAGACCCCGCTCTACCGCAAGTCCCAGGTCCTCTACGGGATCGACCTGGCCAAGAAGGAGATCGCCAGGACCGGGCGCGCGGTCGTGGTCGAGGGCTACACCGACGTCATGGCGTGCCACCTGGCCGGGGTGACGAACGCCATCGCGACATGCGGCACGTCCTTCGGCGGCGACCACATCAAGATCCTGCGCCGGCTGCTGATGGACAACGCCACCTCCGAGGTCGTCTTCACCTTCGACGGCGACGAGGCGGGCCAGAAGGCCGCGCTGCGGGCGTTCGAGGACGACCAGAAGTTCGCCGCCGAGACGTCCGTCGCGGTCACCCCGGGCGGTATGGACCCGTGCGAACTGCGGCTCGCCGAGGGCGACTCGGCGGTGCAGCGGCTCATCGAGGGGCGCACCCCGCTGTTCGCGTTCGCGCTGCGCTCGATCGTCTCGCGCTACAACCTCGACACCGACGAGGGCCGGGTCGCGGCGCTGGACGCGGCGGTGCCGGTCGTCGCGGCGATCAAGAACCAGGCGCTGCGCGACCGTTACGCGATCCGGCTGCTCGGCATGGCGGGCATGGCCACGCAGGCCGAGGAGCAGTCGGTCATCCGCCGGGTACGGGCGCTGGCCCGCGCCCGCGCCGCGGGCCAGGGCGCCCCCGTACGGCCGGACTTCGCGGGGCGGCCCGGCCCCGAGCGGCGCCCGGCGGGCCCGCCGCAGAACGTGCCGCGCGGCCCCCGCCTGGACCTGCGCAGCCCCGCGCACCGCCTGGAGCGCGAACTGCTCAAGCTGGCCCTGCAGTTCCCCGCGCTCGTCGCGCCCGCCTTCGACGCCTACGGCGAGGACGAGTTCACCGGCCCGCCGTACGCGCAGGTCCGCCGGGTGATCGCCGAGGCGGGCGGGGTGGAGTTCGCGGACGCCGAATTCCTCACCCGGGTACGGGAGCTGGCGCCCGACGACGCGGTGCGGATGATGGTCACCGAGCTGGCGGTGGAGCCGGTCATGCACAAGAGCCCGGAGTTCTACGCGGGCGAGGTGCTGGTGCGGGTGCGGATGAACGCGGTGGAGCGGCGCGTCGCCCAGGTCCTCGCGACCCAGGCCCGGCTGAACGCGCAGGGCGTGCGCGAGGACGCGGCCGAGTTCGTCGCCGCGCAGAACGAGCTGTGGGCGCTCCAGCAGTACGGCCAGCGGCTGCGCGGCCACGGGGCCGCGGCGCTCTGACCGGCGCGTTCCGGAGGGCGTGTCGGACCGTACGCGAAGCGTGACGGAAAACCGAAAAACCGCCCGCACGACCCTCGTGGCGGGAGCGGTGTGTGCGCCACACTGAAGGACGGCCCAGAGCCCGCCTCGGCGCCACTCCCGAGCCTCTCCGAGCCCGCTGCAGAGCCCAATGTCGCGCTCACCGCGGAGGTCGATTCCGTGCAGACGCACACTCACCCCCAGGCGCAGATTCCGGTGCCGCCCGCGCGGCCGCTGCTCACCCCGGTGCCCGATCCGCCGCCGGACGCCCCGCCCGCCGCCGGGGCCGGTGCCCGGGTGCCGGAGCAGCGGGCGGCGGGCCAGGGCCAGGGCCCGGGCCCGGAGCCGCATCCGGCGGACGGCGAGCCGGGCGCCGCGCCGTACGACGAGGGCGAGGCGGTCGGCGTGCCGCTCCCGGCCCGCCCGCGCGCGGACCCGGCGGGCCCGTCGGCCGACCTCTTCCGCCAGTACCTGCGGGAGATCGGGCGCATCCCGCTGCTCACCGCCGAGCAGGAGGTGGAGCTGGCCCGGCAGGTCGAGGCGGGGCTCTTCGCCGAGGAGAAGCTCGCCGCCTTCCCCGCGCTGGACTCGCGGCTCGCGGTGGACCTGGACCGCATCGTGGTGCTGGGCCGGGTGGCCAAGCGGCGGCTCATCGAGGCGAACCTGCGGCTGGTGGTCTCGGTGGCGAAACGTTACATCGGACGCGGCCTGACGATGCTCGACCTCGTCCAGGAGGGCAACCTCGGCCTGATCAGGGCCGTCGAGAAGTTCGACTACACCCGCGGCTACAAGTTCTCGACGTACGCGACCTGGTGGATCCGGCAGGCCATGTCCCGCGCGCTCGCCGACCAGGCCCGCACGATCCGCGTGCCCGTCCACGTCGTCGAACTGATCAACCGCGTCATCCGCGTCCAGCGCCGCCTGCTCCAGGAGCGCGGCCACGAACCCACCGCCGAGGACGTCGCCGCGCAGCTCGACATCACCCCCGAACGCGTCGGCGAGGTGCTGCGGCTCGCCCAGGAACCGGTCTCGCTGCACGCCCCGGTCGGGGAGGAGGACGACGTCGCCCTCGGCGACCTCATCGAGGACGGCGACGCCGTCTCCCCCGTCGAGACGGCCGCCTTCCTGCTGCTGCGTGAGCACCTGGAGGCGGTCCTGTCCACCCTCGGCGAGCGCGAACGCCGTGTCGTCCAGCTCCGCTACGGCCTCGCCGACGGCCGCCCGCGCACCCTGGAGGAGATCGGCGGCCTGTTCGGCGTGACCCGCGAACGCATCCGCCAGATCGAGTCCAAGACCCTCAACAAACTCCGCGACCACACCTTCGCCGACCAGCTCCGCGGCTACCTCGACTGACGGGCCCGGCCGGACCCGACGAATTTCCGCCGCCCGGCGGGTCTTCATCCATGACAGCAGCGAACGTCACGGGAGGACCCGCCATGAACAGCAGCACGACTCCGGCCGGACCGGTGAGCACCGCCGACGACACCGCGATCCGCGCCCTCTTCCACGCCGTCTCCCTCGCCTGGGCCGCGGGCGACGGCGCCGCTTTTGCCGCCCCCTACGCCCCCGCCGCGACCGTGGTCCTGCCCGGCACCCGGCTGACCGGGCGCGCGCGGATCGAGGCCGCGATGACCACCGCCTTCGCGGGCCCGCTGCGCGGCACCCGGCGCGTCCACGACGTCCGGGACGTCCGCCTGGTCACCCCGGACGTCGCCCTCGTCCACACCGTCAGTGCCACGCTCGCCCCCGGCCAGGACGAACCGGCCCCGGAACAGCGGGAGTCGGTCACCTGGGTGCTCGCCCGCCACACCGGCACATGGCTGATCGAGGCCTACCACAGCAGCCCGGCCGCCGGCTGAGGCGGCGGCGCAAATCCGGTTGCCGGGCACGGGGCCGGCGCGGACACTGGCGGGCGTGCTACACCCCTGGGTGCCCCGCCTGCTGAGCTGGGACGACGTGGACCCCGCCCGGCACCCCTTCGACAGCGCGTCCGCCGACGACGTCGTACGGTCCCTGACCGCCGCCCGCCGCATACCGGTCCACCCGCGCCTGCGCGGGCTCGACCACCTGGACAGCACCTGGCGGGCGGAGGCCAAGACGTGGTCGGACGCCCTCACCTACGGCCTCGCGCGGCACTACGGCCGCTGGGCCGCCGGCTGGTGCTGGGGCATCGGCGAGGCCGAGTTCGACGGCGGCCCCGTCTCCGCCTGGTGCCACGCCGCCGACTCGATCCGCGAGGACCCGGACGAGACACTCGCCGTGGTCGCCGAGGCGCTGCGCGAGTGGCGCGACTGGCTGGAGAACCTGGCCTGGCGCTTCGAGGCCTACCCGCTGCGGCTCGCCGACATCGACGACCAGCGCATCTTGTGGGAGCGCACCGCGCGCGCCCTGATCCTCCAGGTGGGCGACCGCACCGAGGGCGCCAGCGGCTGGTACGGGCACTGCCGCCAGGTGCTGCGCTGGTACCTGACCCGGTGGGAGGTGGCGGACGCGCGCGCCGCCGAACTGGTCGAGCAGGCCGTGGGCGGACGCTTCCACAGCTGGTGCGGGCCCGACCCGGCGACCGCCGACGAGGTCGCCGCGCGGCTGACCGCGCCGCTGCGCCCGCAGGACGCCCCCGCCCCCGCCGCGGAGCCGCCCGACCACCTGGCGCGCTGGCTGGAGGTCCGCGCGGCCGAGCGCTGGGCGGACGTGCGGGACATCGGTCCGGGCGGCCCCGCCACCCCGGGACGGGACGGCGCGGCGGAGCACTTCCGCACCTTCGACGCCCTCATCGACCCGGACCGGGCCGAGGGCCTGGCCGCCGCCCTCCGCCTGGTGCGGGCCGACGCGGCGCGCGGCGCCCGGCTCGACACCGGCCTGCTCGCCCGCTGGCAGCAGCACGTCCTCGGCACCCCGCGGCCGCCCGCCTTCCGCACCCTCCCCGCCTTCGCCAAGGGCGGCCGGGAGCGCTACGGCATCGGTCCCGGCACCCGGGCGCGGCTGGACGCGTGCCTGGCCGAGAGCGCCGCCGACAGCGTGGGCGCCCCGCCGCTGCCCGCGCGGGCGGCGCGGGCCCACCTCGACATCTGCTTCTTCCACCCCTTCGACGACGGCAACGCCCGCTGCGCCTTCCTCGCCCTGGTCTTCGTCCTCGCCCGCGAGGGCGTCCAGCTCGCGGACGTGGACCTGATCAGAAGACTCACCGTGTTCGCCGACGCCGAGGGGGAGGGCAGACGCCTCGCGGACCTGGTCGCGGGACACGCCACGGCGGCGGGATGAGCGCGGGCCTCAGGCAGGGACGGAGCGGGTGGCCGCCGCGGGCACCGTCGGGATGAGCTCGCCCGCCTCGACGGACAGCGCGAGGCGGTTCTCGGCGGGCGGCAGCGGGCAGGTGGCGAGGTCGGTGTAGGCGCACGGCAGGTTGGTGGCGCGGTTGAAGTCGAGCACCACGTTGCCCTCGGCGTCCGGGGCGGCGACCGACAGCGACCGGTTGGCGGCGTAGGTGGTGACGCCCGAGGTGGCGTCGGTGAAGAGGATGTGGAGCGTGCCGGGGGCGGCGCCCTCGAACGCGGTCAGCGCGTAGGAGGTGCCGTCGACCGCGAAGTCGACCCGGCCCACGGCGTCGTACACGTGCTCCAGGCCCTCCACGACCGCGCCGACCGTCGTGGGGCGGGGCGTCGCGAAGGCCTCGTAGCGGCCGGGCACGGCCCAGCGCGGGTCGGGGTCGTAGGCGGGGGTGCCGGTGAAGGACTGCCGCAGCTCGCTGTCGGGGTGCCGGGGGCGCAGGATGTCGTGGCCGCCGCGCTTGGCGACCTCGAACACCGCGTCCCCGGCGGCGGGGTAGACGCTGGAGCGTTCGGCCAGGACACCGAAGTCGTGGCGGCCGCGCAGCACCTCGCCGTCCAGCAGCAGTTCCTCGTCCGCGTCGAGCTGGACGGTCACGCCCTCCGCGGTGCTGGACCACAGGCCGGGCGCGTCGGGGAAGCGGGTGGGGTTCTCGTCCAGCCAGTTGAGGCTGGTGATGGCGAGGAAGCCGTGCGGGCCGGCGAACGTCTCGTCCTTCTGCCGGTGCCACTCCTGCCATTCCTCGGCGAAGGCCGCCCGGTCGGCGGTCGCGGCGGTCGCGGCGGTCGCGGTGGACGCGGTGGCGGGCTGTGCGGATGCGCTCATGGTGTCTTCCTGGTCGTGGTGGTGGGACGTACGGGGGCCGGGGGTGTCAGCGGCGCTGCCACTCCTCGGCGAGCAGCTGGTAGGACCGCACCCGGTCGGCGTGGTCGTGGGTGATGGTGGTGACGATCAGCTCGTCGGCGCCGGTCGCGTCGCGCAGCGTCTCCAGCTGGTCGGCGACCTGCCGCGGGCTGCCGACGAACTGCGTCTCGATCCGGTCGGCGACCAGCTCCCGCTCCTCCGGCTGCCACACGTGCGCGGCGGCCTGCTCCGGGGTCGGGAAGGGGATCGCGCCCGCGCCGCTGCGGATGCTGTGCACCCACAGCCCGTACCCGGACGCCAGCTCCCGCGCCTTCGCCTCGGCCACGACCACGTCCGCCGACACGCTCACGTACGGGCGCTCCAGCTCGGCGGACGGCACGAAGGCGGCCCGGTAGGCCTCCACCGCCTCCAGCACGCCGGCCGGGCTGACGTGGTAACTGGCCGCGAACCGGAGGCCCTTCGCGCCCGCCGTCCGCGCGCTGACGCCCGCGCTGCTGCCGAGGATCCACAGCTGGAGGTCGGCGCCCTCGCCGGGCACGACGTGCGCGGGCACGCCGTCCGCGCCGACGTACGTCCCGGCGAGCAGCGCGAGGATGTCGGCGATCTGCTCGTCGTAGGGCTGGGGCTGGGCGCCCGGCAGCGTCAGCAGCTTCTGGTGCAGGACGAAGCGGGGGGAGGCGAGTAGGCGCTCGGGGGCGAACCGGGCCGGTATGCGCAGGCCGTTCGGGGCGCGGCCCTCGACGACCGGGGGCGGGGTGCCGCCGCCCGCCGGCACCGCGACCTTGGGGGCGTCGCCCGGCGCGCCGCGCGCCCCCGAGCGGCCGAGGCCGAGGTCGAAGCGGCCCGGGTGCAGGGCGTCCAGCAGCCCGAACTCCTCGACGGTCGCCAGCGCGGTGCGGTGCCCGAGCTGCACCGCGCCCGAGCCGAGCCGGATGGTGCGGGTCGCGGCGGCGGTGAGGGCGAGCACGACCGCGGGGGAGGTGCCGGCCACGCCGGGGTTGAGGTGGTGCTCGGCGAACCAGTAGCGGGCGTAGCCGAACTCCTCGGTGCGCCGGGCCAGATCGATGCTGTTGTGCAGCGCCTGCGGCGCGGTGGAGCCGGACGGGATCGGGACGAGGTCGAGGACGGCGAGCGGGGTGGGTGCCACGGCGGCGCTCCTTGTCGGTCAGGCGGCGGGGGCCGCGTCGGCGTGGTCGGGGGAGCCGGGGGCGTCCGGCAGCCCGGCCGGGGCCCAGGGCCACGGCGGGTCGGGGATCTCCTTGCGCAGCACGGGCGCGATCTCCGCCTGGAACAGCTCCAGCGCGTCGCGGTGCTGCGCCTGGGTGAGGCCGTCCGCGTCCGCGTGCAGGTGCAGCACACTGTGGCCGAACTGCTCGTGGTAGCGGTGCACCTTCTCGACGACCTGCTGCGGGCTGCCGATCAGCGCGGAGCTGCGCTCCACGAAGTCCTCCAGGGTCGCGAAGACCGGTTCGACGCCCAGCCGCTTCTGGAAGGCCAGGCGGCCCTCGAACACCGGCCGGTAGGCGGCGACGGCCTCCTGCGAGGTACGCGCGGCGTAGTAGCCCGCGGACCCCGCGCCGACCGTGGCGAGCGCCGGGTCGTGCCCGTGGTGCGCCCAGCGCTCCCGGTAGTACCGCACCAACTCGGCGTACGGCTCGATGGGGTTGGTGACGTTCGCGGAGAACAGCGGGTCGCCGTAGCGGGCGGCGAGGTCCACCGACTCACGGCTGGTGGCGCTGCCGTGCCAGATCCGGATCGGCTGCTGGTACGGCTCCGGCCACACCTCGGCCTCCTCCAGCGCGGGGCGGAAGCGCGGCTGCGCGGTGACCTTGCGTTCGCGCCAGATCCGCCGGAAGAGCGCGTAGCTCTCGGCGTTGCGCGCCCACTGGTCCTCCGTCGTGACGTCGAACAGCTCGCGCTGCGCGCTGCCGTTGCCCTTGCCGACGATCAACTCCAGCCGTCCGCCCGACAGATGGTCCAGCGTGGCGTAGTCCTCGTAGGCCCGGACCGGGTCCAGCAGGCTCAGTGTCGTCACGGCGGTGAAGAGCCGGATGCGGGAGGTGAGGGCGGCCAGGTGGCTGAGCACCACCGGCGGGGCGGAGGAGATGAAGGGCCGCTCGTGCCGCTCGCCCACGCCGAAGCCGTCGAAGCCCAGCTCCTCGGCCAGCAGGGCGTTGTCGACCACCTCCCGGAAGCGCTCCTGCGTCGAGGGCAGTTCGCCGGTCACGGGGTGCGGGGCGTGCACGATCAGGGTGATGGCGAGGAATTTCACGACGCCGCCTCCACCGTGCGCAGGCCCCCCGCCACCGGGGGGAGCGGCGGCAGCCCCAGGTGGTCGCGCAGCGTCTCGCCGGTGTACTCGGTGCGGAAGACGCCGCGCTCCTGGAGCAGCGGCACCACCGTGTCGGCGAAGTCGTTGAGGCCGCCGGGGATCAGGTGCGGCGCCAGGATGAAGCCGTCGCTGGCGTCGGCCTGCACGAAGTCGTCGAGCTGCGCGGCCACTTGCTGCGGGGTGCCGATGAAGGACTGGCGGCCGGTCTCGGCGATGACCAGCTCGCGGATCGACAGCTTGTCGCGTTCGGCGGTCTCCCGCCACCGCGTCACGGTCTCCAGCAGTTCCTGGCCGCGGGCGTCGGCGCGCCCGCGGGCGATCAGCTCGCCCTCGTACAGCGGCTCGACGTCCGGCAGCGGGCCGTCCGGGTCGTAGCCGCTCAGGTCGCGGTTCCACACCCGCTCCAGGAAGGCGATCGCGGTGGGCCCGCTGACCTGCTGGTGGCGGATGACGTCGGCCTTCTCGGCGGCGTCGGCCGGGGTGTCGCCGAGCACGAAGGTGACACCGGGCAGGATCAGCAGCTCGTCGGGGGAGCGGCCGTACTTCGCCAGCCGGCCCTTGACGTCGGCGTAGAAGGCCTTGCCCGCCTCCAGCGTGCCGTGCCGGGTGAAGATCGCGTCGGCGCCGGAGGCCGCGAACTCCCGGCCCTGGTCGGAGTCGCCCGCCTGGAAGATCACCGGCCGGCCCTGCGGGCTGCGCGGCACGTTGAAGCGCCCGCGGATGTCGAACTGGTCGGCCCGGTGGGCGAACCGCCCGGCGTCCGGGTCGCGCAGGAAGGTCCCGGACTCCTTGTCGGCGGCGACCTCGTCGCCGCGCCAGGAGTCGAGCAGCGCCGTGACGGCGGTCAGGAACTGGGTGGCCCGCGTGTAGCGGTCCTCGCGGGCGAGGTAGCCGCCGCGGCGGAAGTTCTCCCCGGTGAACTCGTCCCAGGACGTCACGACGTTCCACGCGGCGCGGCCCGCCGAGAGGTGGTCGAGGGACGCGAACTGCCGTGCCACCTCGTACGGTTCGTTGAAGGTCGAGTTGATCGTGCCGGCCAGGCCGAGCCGGTCGGTGACGGCGGCGAGCGCGGCCAGCACCGTGAACGTGTCGGGGCGGCCCACCACGTCCAGGTCGTAGATCTTCCCGGCCTGCTCGCGCAGCCGCAGGCCCTCGGCGAGGAAGAGGAAGTCGAACTTGGCGCGTTCGGCGGTACGGGCGAGGTGGACGAAGGAGGCGAAGTCGATCTGGCTGCCGGCCGCCGGGTCGCTCCACACGGTCGTGTTGTTCACGCCGGGGAAGTGCACGGCGAGGTGGATCTGCTTGCGGGGCTTGCCGGACTCGGTGCGGCTGCCGGGCGCGGTGCTCATGGCGGGTGGCCCTCCAAGGGGGGTGGTGCGGGCGGGCGGGGTCGCGGGTCAGACGGCGGCGTAGCGGCTCGCCGGGCGCGGCAGCCCGAGCAGGCCGCGCAGGGTGTCGGCCCCGTACGCGGTGCGGAAGGCACCGCGCCGCTGCAGCTCCGGGACCAGCCCTTCGGTGATCGCGTCCAGGTCGTGGGGCAGTTCGGCCGGGCGCAGCCGGAAGCCGGTGAGCCCGGCGGTGGCGAAGTCCTGGAGCACGTCGGCGAGTTCGGCGGGCGTCCCGGCGAAGACCAGGGCGTCGCTCTGGTAGGGGGCGTCGAGCGCGGCGTCCAGCCGGGCCCGGCGCTCGGCGGCCCGGCCCGGCTCGGCGTCCAGGAAGACCACCAGGTCGGCGAAGACGTGCACGGTCTCGCCGCCGCGCCCGGCGTCCTCCTGCGCGGTACGGATCGCCGCGACGGTCGCGGCGGCCTGCGCGGTGTCGTGCGGGGTGACGAAGCCCAGGTCGGCGGAGGTGCCGACGAGCCGGAAGGGCTCGGCGGCGTGCGCGAGCGCCGCCACCAGCGGCTGGCCCTGCGGTGGGCGTGGGGTGATCGAGGGGCCCTTGACGCTGAAGTGGTCGCCCGTGAAGTCGATGTAGTGCAGCTTGCCGCGGTCCACGAAGCGGCCGGTGGTCGCGTCGCGGATCACCGCGTCGTCCTCCCAGCTGTCCCACAGCCGCCGCACCACCTCCACCGCGTCGGCCGCCTCCCCGAACAGCTCGCGGAACAGGGCCTGTCCGGCGGGTGACTCCAGCTCGGCGACCGAGGAGATGCCGGGCAGGTCACGGCGCCCGAAGTGCGCGGCCTCGTCCTGCCGCAGCGACACCCTGACCTGCACGCCCGCCCGCCCCGTGCTGACGTGGTCCAGCGTGGCGACGGCCTTCGACAGGTGGAAGGGCTCGGTGTGGGTGACCACCGCGACCGGCACCAGCCCCAGGTGCCGGGTCAGCGGCGCGATCCGGGCCGCGGTCAGCACGGCGTCGAGCCGCCCGCGCACCAGGTCGGTGCGGTCGTCGGGACCGGCGAGCGGGGCGGTCTGCGGGCCGAGCGAGTCCTCGATCGTGACGAGGTCCAGCAGGCCGCGCTCGGCGCGCGCGGCCAGGTCGGCCCAGTAGCCGGCCCGGAAGAGGTCGGCGGGCCGCGCGCCGGGCTCGCGCCAGGCGGCGGGATGCCAGCCGGCGCCGTCCAGGGCGGCGGCCAGGTGAAGGTGGTCGGGGTTCCGGGGCATGGGCGGTTACCGCTTCCTGCTCGGAGGGGCGCGAGGATCGCGAGGGGACCGGCGGCGCGGGCCGCCTCCGCGTACGGCGTCACGGCGCGGGGTGCGCCGGTGCGGGGTACGCGGGGCCGGGCCGTGCGGGGCCGGGAACGGGATGGTGCGGGGTGGGGCGGGCGCGGGCGCGGACGTACGGCGCCGATCGCGCGGCGGTCCGGTGGTCAGGCCCCGGAACGGCCGTTCGCCAGGCCCGGACACAGGGCGGTGGCGACACGCTGCAGGTCGATGTGCCGCCGGGAGTACGTCACGAGCGCGGGCGGCGTGCACCCGGCGGACGTGGCGGCGGCGCGACGGGAGGGCGTGACGGCCGGGACGGTGACGGCCCGGGCCGTGGCGGTCGGGCTGGTGGCGGCCGGGCGGGTACGCCGGGTGGACCGCATCGCTCCCGCCTCCCTCCCCGTCGCCCGGACGGGTCTCGCCCGCGTCCGGTGCACATCCTCGACGGCCCGCTGCCTGGCGGCACCTGTGGCCTCCGCCCGACCGTAACTCCGCCGCGCGGCCCCGCACAATCCCCTTCCGCCGCACGTGACGTGCGTCGCTTCTCGACTCCGGTGCCGGGGAAGGGGATTGTCCGAACGGCGACTGCCCGTTAACGTGCTGGCCCACAGGCCCCGTACCGCGTACGGGGCGATGCGCGTCGAGACGAGAGAGCGAGGGGAAGCCATGGCCGCCGCAGTGCAGCGCGACCGCACGACGCACCCCCGCGGCTCCTTCCCGGCCCGGGTGGAGCGGCGGCACGTCGACCTCCTCCGCGTCAGCAGCGCCCTGTGTCCGGTGGCCCGCCCGGCCGTCTGAGCCGCACTTCTCCCTCCGCCCGGCCGCTTTCCCCGCAGGCGCCGCCGCCTGTGTGACGGCGCCCGTTCGCGGCCGCACCGCCTTCTCCGGTCTCCCCGGCTCCGCGGGCGGCCCCCGTGTCCGGGGCGCCGTCCCGCCTCCTGCTCCGCGCCGCCCCTCCCTGCCGCACGTCCGGCAGCGCGCACGCCCGTACACCGCCGTACGCGGCCCGGCGCCGCCGTGCTCCCGACCAGACGGGACCCGCCATGCCCCACGACACCCCCGCGCCCGCACCCTCCCTCGCGAAGGACCCCGACCCGCCCGGCAAGGACCCCGCGGGCGGCCCCGACCCCGGCCATCCGCCGCCCGGTACGCAGCCTCCGCCGTCGCTGTCCGCCCTCGACCACCGGCCCGCCGACCGGGAGCTGCTCGCCGCGCGGCTCGTACCGCTGCGCCACCCCGGCCAGTGGGTGTCGGCCGCGGTGCTGCTCCTGCTGCTCGCGATGGCGGGCCACACCCTCGTCGCCAACAAGCGCTTCCAGTGGGGCGTCGTCGGCGACTACTTCCTCAGCCACAACATCCTGCACGGCCTGGAACTCACCCTCTGGCTCACCGCCGCCGTGATGACCAGCGGCTACCTGCTGGGCATCGCGGTGGCCGCGATGCGGCTGTCCGGCAACCCCGTGCTGCGCGCGGTGAGTTTCGGCTACGTGTGGCTCATCCGCTCGGTGCCGCCGCTCGTACAGCTGCTGTTCTGGTTCGAACTCGCCTCGCTCTACCCGCGGTTGTCGTTCGGTGTGCCCTTCGGCCCGGAATTCCTGCACTTCCGCACCGCGCACCTGTTTAGCGGCATCCTCGCCGCGTACGTCGGACTGACCCTGGACGTCGCCGCGTTCAGCAGCGAGATCGTGCGCGGCGGCATCCTCGCCGTCGATTCCGGACAGCGCGAGGCCGCCAAGGCGCTGGGCCTGGGCGAGGCGCGGATCTTCCGCCGGATCGTGCTGCCGCAGGCGATGCCCGCGATCGTGCCCGCCTCCGGCAACCTGCTGATCGGGATGCTCAAGGCCACCTCGATCGTGAGCGTCATCGCGGTGGAGGACCTGCTCTACTCCGCGCAGCTCATCTACAACCAGAACTTCCTGATCATCCCGCTGCTGCTGGTCGCGACGGTCTGGTACATCATCCTCACCACCGTGCTGTCGATCGGGCAGTTCTACGTCGAGCGGCACTACGCCCGCGGCTCGCGGCGCGACGGCCCGGCCCGTAACGGCCCCGCAGCACGCGGGTTCTGGCAGCTCACCCGCGCCAACCTGCCGCTCTTCGGTCGCACCAGGACCGACCTGGCGGGGCTGTCGTGACCGGCGGCGGAAGCCCGCTGGTGCGGGTACGGGGTCTGCGCAAGAGCTTCGGCGGCACGACCGTCCTGGACGGCATCGACCTCGACGTGCGCGAGGGCGAGGTCACGGTGCTGCTCGGGCCGTCCGGTTCGGGCAAGTCCACGCTGCTGCGCTGCGTCAACCACCTGGAGAAGCCGGACGCGGGCTTCGTCGAGATCGCCGGCGACCTCGTCGGCTACCGCCGGGACGGCACCCGGCTGCGCGAGCTGCCACCGCGCGCGGTGACCCGGCAGCGCGCCCAGGTCGGCATGGTCTTCCAGCAGTTCAACCTCTTCCCGCACCTGACCGTGCTGGAGAACGTCACCGAGGCGCCCGTCGCCGTCCGCGGCAGCACCCGCCCGCAGGCCGCCGCCCGCGCCCGCGAACTGCTGGAACGCGTCGGGCTCGGCGGCCGGGAGGGCGCCTACCCGCGGCAGCTGTCCGGCGGCCAGCAGCAGCGGGTGGCCATCGCCCGCGCGCTGGCCATGGACCCGCGGCTGCTGCTCTTCGACGAGCCGACCAGCGCGCTCGACCCCGAACTCGTCGGCGAGGTCCTCGGCGTCATGCAGGACCTGGCGCTCAGCGGCATGACGATGATCGTCGTCACCCACGAGATCGGCTTCGCCCGCAAGGTCGCCGACACCGTGGTCTTCCTCGACGGCGGCCGCATCGTCGAGTCCGGCGCCCCCGCCGACGTCCTGACCGCCCCCCGCCACGAGCGCGCCCGCGCCTTCCTCTCGGCGGTGCTGTGACCCCGTACCGCCGTACCCCCGCGGCACTCCCGCCCCTGCACGTCTCCTCCGCGGCACCTCCGCGTACCCGAACCGCCCACCAGCTCCGCCGTACGAAAGGCACGCCCGTGACCAGCGCCCGCACCCGCAGCACCGCCCGACCGAACCTCGCGAGACGCGGCCCCCTCGCGGCCCTCGCCGCCGCGACCGCGGCCCTGCTGCTGCTCGCCGGCTGCGGCTCCTCCGACTCCGGCTCCGGTTCCGGCACGGGCTCCGGCACGAAGGACTCCACCAAGGCCGCGGCCGCCAAGTCCGGTGACACCGCAGCCGTCCCGACCCAGGACGTGGTGTCCGCGATCGCCACCGACCCGACCGTCGCCGCCGAACTCCCCGCGAAGATCCGTGACGCCGGCAAGCTCACCCTCGGCACCACCCGCGCACCCGGCACGGTCGGCCTGCCACACGGCGGCGAGGTCGACGGCAAGCCCGTCGGCCTCGACGTGGACCTGCGCGACGCGGTCGCCAAGGTGCTCGGCGTGCAGTGGGACATCCAGTACGGCACCTTCCCCACCGTCATCCCCGGTGTCCAGAACGGGCGTTACGACGTCGGCCAGGACAACTTCGGTGTCACCAAGGCCCGCGAGCAGGTCGTCGACTTCGCCACGTACCTCAACGACGGCCAGGCCTTCCTCGCCTCGAAGGACTCCGACCTGAAGACCGTCACGCAGATCACCGACGTGTGCGGCCTGACCATCTCCACCGGCTCCGGCTCGACCTTCCAGCAGATCCTCGACGCCAACAAGGACAAGTGCGCCGCGGCCGGCAAGAAGCCGTACACCGTGCAGTACTCCACGGATTCGGCCGCCGGGGTGCTGGGCCTCCAGAACGGCCGGATCGACGTCATGTTCGGCCCGACGCTCGGCCTGAAGTACGACGCGGCGCACATCCCCAACACGCGCTTCCTCGGCGAGGTGTCGACCACCCCGGTCGGCTTCGTCACCGCCCGCAACTCCCCGGTGGCCAAGGCGCTCAGCGACGCGGTGAACAAGCTCATCGCGAGCGGCGACTACGCGAAGATCTTCGCCAAGTGGGGCCTGACGGGCAGCGGCATCCCGCAGTCCCAGGTCAACCCGCCCGCCACCCTCTGAGCCCGCCGCGGCCCCCGGTGTCCCCGGGGGCCGCGGCCCGACGGCCCGCTCAGCGCTCCGCACGGGCCGGGATCGCCCGGTCCAGCACGCTCATCAGCAGCACCAGCACCCCGATCCCCGCGATGACGTACGACACCCCGTGCAGGCCAGAGTCCGTCGCCGCGTGCCCGAAGGCGATGGCGATGAGGCTGGAGGAGAAGATCGCGCCGATGTAGGCGAAGGTCCGGTAGAGGCCGGACGCGACGGCGATCTCCTCGGCGGGCGCCTGCACGTACAGCGCGGCCTGGTTGGCGAAACCGGAGAAGCCGTTCGCGAAACCGAAGAGCGCCGACATGCACAGCAGCACCAGCACCGACGAGGTGTGCGTGATGAACAGCATCACCGCGCCCGTCGCGACCAGCGACACCCCGGTCAGCACGAGCGGCATCCGCACCCACCCGCGCCCCGACACCAGCCGGGCCACCACGATGCTGATGCCCGACAGCGGCAGCATGATCAGCCCCACCTGCGAGGCGCTGTAGCCCGCGGACTCCTCCATCCACTGGCTCAGCCCGTACAGCGCGGTGTACGTGCCCAGCGCGACGACCGCCTGCCGGATGTACGTGCGCAGCAGCCGCCGGTTGCGGCCCAGCATCCGCACGTCGATGAGCGGGCGCGCCGTCCGCCGCTCCCACACCGTCAGCGCGGCGCCCAGCAGCAGCGTCACCGGGACGAGCCACCAGGCGGGCGACGTCAGGTCGGACAGGAGGAGCAGCAGACTCACGATCGTGGCCGCGAAGAGCGCGATACCGGGCACGTCGACCGCGGTGAACAGGGCCGCGCGCGACTCCTTCGCCACCGGCCGGTCCGGTGCCACCCCGACGAGCGTGCAGACCAGCGTGACGAGCGCGAGCGGCACGTTCACCAGGAAGAGCGCGCGCCAGCCCCACGCCCCCGCGAGCAGCCCGCCGAGCGGCAGCCCCACGACGATCGTGACCTGCGAGGCGATCGAGAAGTTGCCCAGCACCCGGCTCGGCACCCCCGTGCCCACCTCGTCCGCGCGCTTCCTGACCAGCGCCATCGCCGTCGGGTACGCGGCCGAGGTGCCGATGCCGATGAGCGCGCGCGACACCAGCAGGAAACCGAAGGCGGGCGCCGTCGCGCCGACAACCCCCGCGACCAGCAGGATCGCCACCCCGCTCAGGAACACCCGGCGCGCCCCGAAGATCGTCGCGAGCTTGCCCATGGTGGGCTGCGCCACCGCGCTGCACAGGTACAGCACGGAGATCAGCGAGGCGGTGGTGCCGGCGCCCTTGTGGAAGTCCAGCCCGATGCCGACCAGGCCGGTCGCGATCATCGAGCTGTTGATCGGGTTCAGGGTCGAGCCGAGCAGCAGCGGGCTCACGAAGCGCGCGCCGAACGGCTTGCCGCCGCCGGGTGCCTGCGGCGCGGTCGCGGTGGTCTGGGTCGCGGCGGTCACGACCGGTCGGCGGCGGAGCCGCTGCCGGACTGTACCGGCTGTACCGGCAGGGACGCGAGGGCGTCCAGGACGTCCCGCGTGGTGCCGGTCTCGGCGATCCGCGGGAAGACCTGGAGCAGACTGTGGTCGTGCCGCTCGGCACTCCGGTCGGTCATGGCGTCGGCCGGCAGCGTGACGTGGAAGCCCTGCTCGTGCGCGTCCCGCGCGGTCGACTCGACGCCGCCGCTGGTCGCGATGCCGGTCACGACCACCTGCGTCACGCCCAGCCCGCGCAGGGTGCCGGCGAGCCCGGTGGCGGTGAAGGCGCTGCGCGCGTGCTTGGTGACGAGGACGTCGCCGGGCTGCTGCTCCAGCTCCGGTATCAGCTCCGTCCAGCCCTCGGGCCGGTCCAGCGCGACCGGCCCGGCGTCCGTCCGCCCCTGCGGGGTGCCCGCGACGTTGACCAGCACGACGGGCAGCCCGCGGTCGCGGAAGGCCCGCGCCAGCTCCGCCGAGCGCGCCACGACGTCCTCGACGGGGTGGGCGAGGGGCATCGCGACGATGCCCCGCTGGAGGTCGATGACGACGAGCGCGGTGCTCTCGTCGAGCGTGGTGACGGGCATGCGGAGTCCTTCGGTCGATCGGAGTGGGGTCGGCGTAGGCGGGATCGCGGGGATCGGCGGTGTCACGGGTACTGGGCGAGCCGCCGCAGCAGGTCGGTGACGGACGCCAGCCGGTCGATCTCCTCGGCGCTCAGCGTCGTGTCGAGCGCCTTGGTCAGCCAGTCCTGCTTCGCGAGCCGGCCGGTGCGGAACTCCTCCCGGGCGGTCTCGGTGAGGCTCAGCAGCGTCTTGCGCCCGTCCTTCGGGTCGGGCGCGCCGCCGACGAGCCCCGCGGCCTCCAGCGCCTGCACGATCTTGGCCATCGACTGCGGCCGTACGCCCTCGGCGCGGGCCAGCACGGTGGCTGTCGCGGGCCCCTCCCGCTCCAGCCGCAGCAGCACGGACGACTGCGACCGCGTGAGGTCCATCCCGTCCGCCTGCTCGCGCAGCCGCCGCACCAGCGCGGCGAGCGCCACCCGCAGCTCACCGGCCAGGACGCCGGTGTCGGTCCGCGGGGGCGGGGGCTGCGTCGTCATGCCTCCACCGTAGCACTTGGACAGCCAACTGTGCAGCTGGCTGTCTATCTCCCCGTCTCCCCCCTCGGCGTCCCCGCCCCTCAGGGCTCCAGCACGATCCAGGTGCGCCCCGGCTTGAGCGGCAGTGCGGCGCCGTGCAGCGTGTACGACGTGCCGGACGAGGCGGACGGCCGGTCCCAGGCCGCCGCGTACGACCGGCCGTCCCGCAGGATCCGCGCCTGCCCGTGGCCCACGGTCTGCGTGAACGGAACGAAGCCGGTACGGCTGTGGTAATGCGACTCCTGGACGTCCACGTGCTGGATGATCACGTTGTCCGCCGACCACGGAGACGTCTTCCCGTCCATCGCGACGCGGTAGCGCGAACCGTCCCAGGCGAACGAGAAACGCGCGGACGGCATCTTCGCCGACGCGGTGGTGGCCGCCGTACCGCCCGCCGGGACGGCCGCCGCGAACCGCAGCCCGATGTCCCGCGCGGTGCCGCCCTTCGCCGCCGGACCCGTCGGCCGCAGGTACTCGTTGTGCGGGGCGCGGCGGGCGGGGTCGCGGAAGAAGTCGCGCGTGCCCGTCACCGCCGTGAGGTCGTGACTCGCCCGCAGTACCGGCAGTAGCTTGCTCTGCGCGCCGGAGAAGGCCAGCGCCGGGTGGTCGTACTCCGCGAGCAGCTGCAGATCCGTCTCCCGCGCGCTGCGCACCGGCCCGACCTTCTGCGGCAGATGCTTGTCGTCGTAGACGGCCATCAGCCGGGAGAGCCCGCCCTCGACCTCGATCGCGTACACGATCGCCGCGTCGTCCAGCCCGGTCGCGGGCCGCGCCGGTCCCACGTTGTCGATCTTCACGGCCAGCACGCGCCCGGCCGCCCCCGGCTCCCCGGTCAGATACGAGGTGGCCGCGGGCGCCCGTGTCCCCGTCCCCCGCTTGCCCGACGTCCCGCCCGTGTCCGGCGGCTGACACCCCGCCAGCACCACCAGCACCGCGGCCACCACCCCCGTGCCCGCCACCCACCGCCTGCCGCTCATCGCCGTACCCCCGTCCGCGCGTGAACCCGCTCCTCCCATAGTGCGCCCGCCCGCGCCTTTCCGGGCCCGGAGGGAACGGTCCCGGCCAAGCGGGCGTCCATCTCGTGTGGGGCCGGGGACTTGGATAGTCTCGGGCGTCACACGAAACGGGGCCGTGGACCGAGTGCGCGGGGGGAGTGCGCCGTTGTGCCCGGTTCGGCGGCCGTTCGCCGAACGAACGGGGAGTCTGTTGACCATGCGCGCACCGCACGCGCTCGCCGCCACCTGCGTGGCCGTCTCTGCCGCGCTTGTGCTCACTGCCTGCGGCGGCTCGAAGAAGGACGACGGCAAGATCAAGGACCCGGGCAAGGACGTCACGACGTCGGCCCCCGCGCCGACGACGACGTCGGCCGCGCCGTCGCCGACCGCGTCGGGGGCGAAGCGGCCGGTGATCACGTTCCCGGCGGACTTCAAGGACGTCTTCGAGGGGGGACAGACCGGCGACCCGGTCAAGGACGCCGTCCTCGCGGACAACCAGGGATACGTGACGGCCATCGACGACGCCGTGATCCAGGGCTCGACGCACACGGACGCGCTGGAGTTCTACAGCACCGGCAAGGCGTCGACCAATGCCGTCGAGTTCATCCAGAGCTTCCTGAGCCAGGGCCAGTCGCTGTACGGGACCACTCGCTACTACGACCGCCAGGTGACCATGCTGAACAAGGACCAGGCGGCCGTCCTCTACTGCGGTGACGAGACCAACGCCTTCCCGAAGGACCGCAAGTCGGGGAAGGTCGACCGGGGGACGAGCACCGAGGACAAGTCGAGGAACTACGTCTTCTACAACACCGACCTGAAGAAGAACGCGCAGGGCGTGTGGGTGACGGACAACATCACGTCGATCCGGGGGTACAAGAAGTGCCTGCCCCGATAGGACGACGCTCGGCGCTGCTCGCGGGGTCGGCCGCGGCGCTGCTGACCGTACTGACCCCGGGGGCCGCCCACGCCAGCTTCGACGGCCACGGCGGCAAGGGCGACGACGGACAGGGTCACCAGACCATCAACGCCAGCGTCGGTGTGCAGTATGACAAGAGCAAGAACGGTACCGGGTCGAGCGGTCACCCCGCCGGCTCGCTCAAGCCGGTGGGCAACTGGACACCGCCCGCGTGCTGGTACCAGCCGACGTACACCCCGGAGGAGCTGAAGAAGGAGTCGGAAGGCGTCTGGTCGGAGCAGTCGCCCAGCTGGGAGTGGATCTCCGGCCAGAAGGACAAGTACCAGGACGGCCACCCCTACACCGATTTCAACATGGACAAGTCCGGCAAGGGTTACTGGTGGTCCGGCTACTCGCCGCCCGAGAACGGCGCCATGCCCGGTGCGGACTCCTGCAACGACGAGCCCTTCTGGGTCGACCTCGGCGACCCGCCGCCACCCGGGCACAAGAACGCGGTCACCCCCGAGGTGCTGGCGCAGCTGGCGTACCGGGAGATCGTCATCCCCACCGGCGACGCCACCATCAACCCCGCCGGCAAGCAGGGCGTGAACATCCCCACCTGGGTGTGGATGGACCCCACCGTCTTCCACCCGGTGTCGGTCACCGCCTTCCTCCCCGACTACAACGTCTCCGCGACGACGACCGCGACGCCCTCCGGGTTCACGATCGACCCCGGGACGTCGTACGCGCAGACGTACCCCGCGTCGGGGAAGTGCAAGGGCACGGGGACGGCGTGGACGCCGGGGGCGGGGAACGTGCCGCCGTGCGGGGTGGTGTACCTCAAGGACTCCGGCAACGGGACGTACACCATGAACATCACCGTGACCTGGAACATCACCTGGGTCGGGACCGGGCACCCCAACCCGACGAAGCTGCCGACGGGGACGTTCGCGAGCCACCAGACCGTCACCGTACGGGAGATCCAGTCCGTCAACCGCTGAGCCGGGCCGGGTGCCCGGGACGGGGAGTCCCGGGCACCCGGCGGCGGGTCAGTCGACCTCGGCGACCGCCTGGGCGAACTGCGCCGCGTACAGCCGGGCGTACGCGCCCTGCGCGGCGAGCAGCTCGTCGTGCGTGCCCTGCTCCACGATCGCGCCGGACTCCATCACCAGGATGACGTCGGCGTCGCGGATCGTGGACAGCCGGTGGGCGATCACGAAGCTGGTACGGCCGTGGCTCAGCCGGGCCATCGCCCGCTGGATGAGCACCTCGGTGCGGGTGTCGACGGAGCTGGTGGCCTCGTCGAGGACCAGGATCACCGGGTCGGACAGGAAGGCCCGCGCGATCGTGATGAGCTGCTTCTCGCCCGCGCTGACGCCCGTGCCCTCGTCGTCGAGGACGGTGTCGTAGCCGTCCGGGAGGGTGCGGATGAAGCGGTCGGCGTGCGCGGCGCGCGCGGCCGCCTCGATGTCCTCGCGGGTGGCGTCCTCGTGGCCGTAGCCGATGTTCTCGGCGATGGTGCCGCCGAAGAGCCAGGTGTCCTGGAGCACCATGCCGATGGACGAGCGCAGGTCCTCGCGGGACATTGCGGCGATGTCCACGTCGTCCAGGGTGATCCGGCCGCCGGTCACCTCGTAGAACCGCATCAGCAGGTTGACCAGGGTGGTCTTGCCCGCGCCCGTGGGTCCGACGATCGCGACGGTCTGGCCGGGGCGGACGCTGAGCGACAGGCCGTCGATGAGCGGCTTGTCCGGGTCGTAGCGGAAGGCGACCTTCTCCAGCGCGACACGCCCGGTCAGCGCGGCCGGGCGGGCCGGGACGGCCGGTTCCGGGGACTGCTCCTCGGCGTCCAGCAGCTCGAAGACCCGCTCGGCGGAGGCGACCCCGGACTGGATCAGGTTGGCCATGCTCGCGACCTGCGTCAGCGGCTGGCTGAACTGCCGCGAGTACTGGATGAACGCCTGCACGTCGCCGATCGACAGCGCGCCGGACGCGACCCGCAGCCCGCCGACGACGGCGATCAGCACGTACTGGAGGTTCCCGATGAACATCATCAGCGGCTGGATCGTGCCGGACAGGAACTGCGCCTTGAAACCGGCCTCGTAGAGCGCCTCGTTCTCCTGCCGGAAGGTTTCGGCGGACTCCTGCTGGCGGCCGAAGACCTTCACCAGGCTGTGGCCGGTGTACATCTCCTCGATGTGCGCGTTCAGCGTGCCGGTCGTCTTCCACTGCTGGACGAACTGCGGCTGCGCGCGCTTGCCGACCCGCGTCGCGATCAGCAGCGTCAGCGGCACCGTGGCGAGCGCGACCAGGGCCAGCAGCCAGGAGATCCAGAACATCATCGCCAGCACGCCGACGATGGTCAGCAGCGAGTTGATCAGCTGGCCCATGGTCTGCTGCATGGTCTGGCCGATGTTGTCGATGTCGTTCGTGGCCCGGCTGAGGACCTCGCCGCGCGGCTGCTTGTCGAAGTACGACAGCGGCAGCCGGGAGATCTTCGCCTCGACGTCACGGCGCAGCCGGAAGACCGTGCGGTTGATGACCGTCGTCGCCGTCCGCATCTGGACGACGCTGAACACCGAGGCCGCCAGGTACACCCCGAGAGCGAGCAGCAGGACCGCGCCGATCGCGCCGAAGTCCATGCCCTGGCCGGGGGTGAAGTCGATACCGGACAGCATGTCCGCCACGCCGCCCTTGCCGTGGGCACGCAGGTAGTCCAGCGCCTGCTCCTTCGAGCCGCCCTTGAGCTGGCGGCCGATGACGCCCGCGAAGATCAGGTCGGTGGCGTGGCCGAGGATACGGGGCCCGGTCACGGCGAGGGCGACGCTGACCAGGCCGACCGCGAGCACGACGTAGAGCAGGGCGCGGTCGGGCCGCATGAGGCCGATCAGGCGCTTGGAGGAGCCCTTGAAGTCCATGGAGCGCTCGATGGGTCCGCCGCTCATGAAGCGGGCGGGGCCGCCCATGGGGCGCGGGCCGCGCTGGGCGGTGGACATGACGCCCTTGCCGCCGGGCTTGTCCGGTCCGCCGCCGGGAGCCTTGCCGACGGGACCGCCGGGGGTTGTGCCTCCGGGAGCGCCGGGGGTCTTGTCGGCGGGACCGCCGTGGGGGGCGTCGCTCATGCCGCCGCCTCCTGCTCGGTCAGCTGGGACAACACGATCTCCCGGTAGGTCTCGTTCGTGGCCATCAGCTCGTTGTGGGTGCCGGTGCCGACGACCCGCCCCTCGTCGAGGACGACGATCCGGTCGGCGTCGCGGATCGTGGACACCCGCTGGGCCACGATCACGACCGTCGCGTCCGCCGTCTCCGCGCCGAGCGCCCGCCGCAGTGCCGCGTCCGTCGCGTAGTCCAGCGCCGAGAAGGAGTCGTCGAAGAGGTAGATCTCCGGGCGCCGCACCAGCGCCCGCGCGATCGCGAGCCGCTGCCGCTGCCCGCCGGAGACATTGCTGCCGCCCTGCGCGATCTCCGCGTCGAGGCCGCCGTCCAGGCGCTCGACGAAGTCCTTGGCCTGCGCCACCTCCAGCGCGTGCCACAGCTCCTCGTCCGTCGCGTCGGGCTTGCCGTAGCGCAGGTTGGAGGCGACGGTGCCGGAGAAGAGGTACGGCTTCTGCGGCACCAGGCCGACCGTCTCGGCGAGCAGCGCGGGATCGAGTTCCGCGACGTCCTCGCCGTCGATGAGCACCCGGCCGCCCGTCGCGTCGTACAGCCGCGGGATCAGGCCGAGCAGGGTCGACTTGCCGCTGCCCGTGGAGCCGATCACCGCGGTCGTCTCGCCGGGGCGGGCGATGAGGTCGATGCCGCGCAGCACCGCGACCTCGGCGCCGGGGTAGGCGAAGTCGACGTCGAAGAGCTCCAGCTCGCCGTGCCGCCCCAGGGTCGTGATCGGCGCCTTCGGCGGGACGACGCTGGACTGCGTGCTCAGCACCTCCTGGATGCGCTCGGCGCACACCTCGGCGCGCGGCACCATCATGAACATGAAGGTGGCCATCATGACCGACATCAGGATCTGCATCAGATAGCTCAGGAAGGCCGTGAGCGCGCCGATCTGCATGCCGCCGCTGTCGATGCGGTGCGCGCCGAACCACAGCACGGCCACGCTCGACAGGTTCACGATCGCCATCACCGTCGGGAACATCAGCGCGAGCAGCCGTCCGGAGGCCAGCGAGACCGCCGTGACATCCTCGTTCGCGGTGCCGAAGCGGCGCTGCTCGTAGTCGTCCTTGACGAAGGCGCGGATCACCCGGATGCCGGTGATCTGCTCGCGCAGCACCCGGTTCACCGTGTCGACGCGCTTCTGCATCGTCCGGAAGATCGGGCGCAGCCTGCGGATGATCAGGCTCACGGCGATGCCCAGCACCGGCACCACGGCCAGCAGCAGCGACGACAGCGGCACGTCCTGGCCCAGCGCCATCACGATGCCGCCCACGCACATGATCGGCGCGGACACCATCATCGTGAACGACATCAGCACCAGCATCTGGACCTGCTGGACGTCGTTGGTGGTGCGGGTGATCAGCGAGGGGGCGCCGAACTGCCCGACCTCGCGTGCGGAGAAGCTCTGCACCTGGTCGAAGACCGCCGCGCGGATGTCCCGCCCGATCGCCATCGACGTCCGCGCGCCGTAGTACACCGCGCAGATCGCGCACAGCACCTGCAGGACGGTCACGCCGAGCATGGTCGCGCCCATGCCGACGATGTAGCCGGAGTCACCCTTGACCACGCCGTTGTCGATGATGTCGGCGTTGAGGGTGGGCAGGAAGAGGGCGGCAAGGGTCGAGACGAACTGCAGGGCCACCAGCGCGCCGATGGGGCGCTTGTACGGTCCCAGGTGGGACCGCAGGAGTCGGATCAGCACACTGACTACCTCGGGGTCGGTCGGTACGGGAAGGGGCGGCGCTCGGCTCTCTCACGACATCAAGACATCAGGACATCAGGACAGGCCCGGCACCGGCGAAGGACGACGGCACCGTGCCTTTTCCCTTCAGGACGCCGTACCGTCCGTGCAGGGTTGAGCGGCCGCCCCGCGGCGGCGCGCAACCCTATCGTCGGACATCGCGCCGCCGCATCCGGTTAAAGAGAGGCAAAAGCTCCCGCGTCGCCCGGGTCGCCGGGGTCACGTGGGTCGCACACGTCGCACGCCCCGGCCTCCGCTCCCGCCCCCCCGCCGTACCTTCGCCGTACCCCACCGACGGTCCCTGCGGCCCCGACACCGACCCGGACTCCGACCGGCGTCCCGGGATGCCGGTCACAGCGCGGCGAAAGCCCCCGGATGGGTCTGCTCGCGCACCGCGATGAACTGCTGCCGCACCGCCGAGCCGACCGCCGGTCCGCCGCCGCCGTGTCCGGGCCCGCCCGGCCCCGTACCGTCCTGCCCCGGGCCGTCCGGCTCCACCGCGTCCTCCGGGTCGAGCACCTCGGTGCCCGCGGGCTGCGGCCACGCGGGCGGCTCGCTGTGCGCCTGCGAGCCCAGCACCGCGCCCAGCGACCAGGCCGCCTGCCGGGCCGCGCCGATCGCCGCGTACTCCGCCGCCGGCGGCACCGCCACGAACGTCCCGAAGATCGACGGCGCCAGCGCCCGGACGGCCGGCAGCTCCGCCGCCGCGCCCAGCAGCACCACCCGGCGGATCTCCACGCCCTTGCCGCGCAGCACGTCCAGCGCGTCCGCGAGCCCGCACAGCATGCCCTCGAAGGCCGCGCGGGCCAGGTGCTCCGGCTTCATCGACTCGCGCCGCAGTCCGGCCAGCGTGCCCGCGGTGTGCGGCAGGTCCGGGGTGCGCTCGCCCTCCAGATAGGGGAGCAGGACGAGCCCGTACGCGCCGGGTGTCGAGGCCAGCGCCAGCTCCGAGAGCCCGGCGAGGTCCGTGCCGAGCAGTTCGGCGGCGCCGCGCAGCGTCCGTACCGCGTTGCGGACCTGGAGGACGGGCAGGTGGCGGCCGGTCGCGTCGGCGAAGGCGGTGACGGTGCCGGTCGGGTCCTTCAGCGCCTCGTGGTGAACGGCGAAGACGCTGCCGCCCGCGCCCAGCGACACCACCGCGTCGCCGGGCCCGACGCCCAGTCCCAGGGCGGCGGCCATGGTGTCGCCCGTGCCGGCCGAGATCAGCAGGCCCTCGGGCGTCTGCCCGGCCGGCTCGGCGGGCCCCAGCACCTCGGGCAGCGCCACGGAGCGGCCGAGAGCGCGCTCGACGAGGTCGGGGCGGTACTCGCCGGTGGCTGCCGACCAGTAGCCGGTGCCCGACGCGTCACCGCGGTCGGTGGTGCGGCGGGCGGGCTGCCCGAGCAGCTGCCACACCAGCCAGTCGTGCGGCAGCATCACCTCGGCGACGCGCGCCGCCGCGGCCGGCTCGTGCTGGGCCAGCCAGCGCAGCTTCGCCACCGGGTACGCGGCCTGCGGCTGCGCGCCCACCGCGTCCGCCCAGCCCGCGGGCCCGCCCAGCTCCTGGAGCAGATCCGCGGCCTGGGTCTGCGCGCGGTTGTCGCCGCGCAGCATCGCGGGCCGTACGGTCACACCGCCCGCGTCCAGTGCGACCAGCCCGTGCTGCTGGCCGCACACCCCGATCGCCTGCACACCCTCCAGCACCCCGCCCTTGGCCGCCTCGCCCAGCGACAGCAGCCAGGCCTGCGGGTCCAGCTCGGACGGCTTGCCGCCGTCCGGCACCTCGTGGGGTGCGTAACCCTGCCGCAGGATCTCACCGGTGTCCGTGTCGCAGACGACGACGGTGGTGCCCGCGGAGGAGTTGTCTATACCGGCCACTTTGCCCATGGGCCGATGATGCCGCACCGGGCGGCCCGCGCGCCGCGCGGCCCGCCGTCCGGTGCGCCCCGGTGGGCTCAGGTGTTCGAGGTGCCCCAGTCGTCCTGGGACGCGCTGCCGTTGCGCATCGCCCGCACCTTCTCGGCGAGCGGCTCGGGCAGCCGCGGCCCGACCTTGACGACGACCGTGTCCGCCGCCCGTACCGCCGCCGTACGGCTCTGCTGCGCGGCGCTCTCCGCGGCGTTGCGCACCGCCGGGTTCTGGACGAAGGCCTGACCGGCCCTGACCAGCTGCTCGTACCGCTCCCGGCCCGCCCTGGCACCGATCACGAACCCGACCGCGGCCCCCGCGATGAACGTCAGCTTGTAGCGCATGGCTCCACCATCCTCGCTGCGGCCGTACCCCTGGCGGCCGCGTCGCTCGTCATTGCTGGTCCTGCTCGTCGTGGCTGGGCGCCTACCCTCCGCGCCCGAGCCGCAACCCGGCAGCCAAGGGTTGGCGGAGCACCCCCCCACTTGCGCTAATGTATGTGTCGCACCGAACGCGCGCCTTCCGGGAAGCCTCCGGCGGGTGCATTCGGTGCACGCGAAGCGATCCCCTGTAGCTCAATTGGCAGAGCAGCCGGCTGTTAACCGGCAGGTTACTGGTTCGAGTCCAGTCGGGGGAGCTTCGGTCCCCTGTAGCTCAATTGGCAGAGCAGCCGGCTGTTAACCGGCAGGTTACTGGTTCGAGTCCAGTCGGGGGAGCGCACGACCAGGGACCCCGTTGGGGTCCTTTTTCGTACCCGCGGGAACCATCCGCCTGCCCCGGGGAGTCCACCTGATGCCGCGTCTGTGACCCACGAGGGCGACAGATCGTATGAGCAGCTATGCTGCGGCAGACGGCGCACGCCACGCCGTACGGGGCGGTAGCTCAGCCGGTTAGAGCAGCGGACTCATAATCCGCCGGTCCTGGGTTCGAGTCCCAGCCGCCCCACCGAGGCCCCCCTCGGGCATGCCCGCTGAGCTGCGGGTTGGCGCCCGGGGCGGGGCCGGCCGCCCGGAGAGATCCGGGCGGCCGGCCGTCGGTCGGACGGCGGGGATCAGCCGCGTGAAGCGGTCACCAGCCGTGGCCGATCTGGATGCGGGTGCTGAAGGCGGTGGCGGTCCGGGGGTAGAGCCAGAGGTCTCCGTTCGCGTCGCGGGCGATGACGTCGGGGTTGCCGTCGCTGTTGAAGTCGTTGATTCCGGCGTAGGTGTAGCCGTTCCAGCCGCTGCCGATCTGGGTGGGGGAGGCCACGTCGTTGCTGCCGTTGCCGTGGTAGTTCCACAGCAGGCCGGTGCTGTCGCGGGCGATGACGTCGACGTTGCCGTCCGAATCGAGGTCGCCGAGACCGGCGAAGGTGAAGGGGTTGAAGCCGGTGCCGAGCTGGATGCGGGAGCCGATGGTCGCCCCGCTGCCCGTGCCGGGGTAGAGGTACAGGACGCCGGAGGGGTCGCGGCCGACGAGGTCGGGCTTGCCGTCCTTGTTGAAGTCGCGGACGCCGGCGAAGGCGTAGCCGGACCAGCCGCTGACGAAGGTGAGGCTGGGGGTGAGCAGGTCGTGGCCGGCGTCCCCGGGGTAGAGGTGGAGCGCTCCGCTGGGGGTCATGGCGATGATGTCGGCGTAGCCGTCGCCGTTGAAGTCGGCGACGCCGGCGAAGGTGTGGCCGGTGAAGCCGGAGCCGATGTAGAGGGAGTCGGCGGTGAACTTGCCGGTGCCGTTGCCGGGGTAGAGCCACAGGCTGCCGGTGGCGTCGGCAGCGACGAGGTCGGGCTTGCCGTCCCCGTCGTAGTCGGCGATGTCGGCGAAGTGGTACGGGGCACTGGGCAGCGGCAGGTTGGCCATGGTGGCGACCTGGTTGGTGGTCAGGACGGTGCCGTTCCACGTCTGCACGTCGGAGATGCTGCCCTGGTAGTGGGAGGCGTGGGCGCCGGCGTTGAGGTCGTCGCCGAGCTGGAAACCGCCCGTGAAGCCGGTGACCGCGGTGTGGGTGCCGTGGGCGACGAGCCGGTCGCCGACGTAGAGGTTGGTGGACTTGGTGGCCGGGTCGTAGGTGGCGGTCAGGTGGGCCCACTGGCCGATGACGGCGGTGCCGCCGGAGATGCAGTCGTAGGCGCGGGTGGCGTCGGTGATGGCCATGCAGAAGGACCACGCGCGGTTGGACTGGGCGTAGAGCAGGAAGCCGGAGTTCCTGGTGCCGTCCTGGGAGGCGATGACACCGCCGATGACGGCGGGCTTGGCCCACAGGGAGACCGAGAACGGCGCGGACATCGACAGCGCGGCGCTGCTGTTCATCGCTCCGGTGCCGTCCAGGGCCAGGACGTTGCCCAGCGAGTCGTCCGCGTCCCAGGTGGCCCCGGCTGCCGAGCCGGTGAGGTTCAGGCTGCCGCTGGTGTCGGCGGCGGTGGTGGCAACGGCGCCGTCCTCACCGTCGTCGAGCGGCCAGACGTGGTCGGGGCTGGAGATCTTCTGCCCGGTCTGGGCGGTCAGGGCCGTACCGTTGAAGAGGTAGGCGGTGACGTTGCCGCCGTCGTCGACCTTGCGCAGGTCGGGGGTGCCGTTGTTGTCGAGGTCGGCGGCCTGGAGGATCGGCGCCGCGGTGCCGCTCCAGCCGGTGGTGGCGAGCTGCACGGGGGCGGCGGGGTTGCCCATGGCGAGGTTCTGCAGGTCGCCGGGGGTGTAGGCGTACAGCGCACCGCTGCTGGTGTCGCGGGCGAAGAGAGTGGGCAGGCTGTTGCCGTCGAGTGCGGTGGTGAGGGTCCAGCCGGTCCAGTCGCCGGTGCCGGTGGGGTTGACGGAGGAGAGCGGGAGTGCGCCGTCGATGCCGGTGAACGCGCCGGGGAAGGCCATGGCGCCTTCGTCCAGCAGGTTGCCGCCGATGACGACCAGCAGGTCGGGGAAGCCGGTGGTGGGGTAGCCGGCGAGGGTGTTGTAGAGGCTGCCGCCGTTCGCGACGGAGGTGACGAGGTCGCCGGTGAGGCTGTCCTGGAAGACCGGGTCGGCGACGTTGGCCTGGTTGCCGCTGGTGGGGGAGAGGGTGGCGCCGTCGCCGTTGCCGTAGAGGACGGAGCCGCTGCCGGTGGCGGGGTTGTAGTCGAGGACGTCGTTGAAGCCGGCGCCGTTGGCGAAGTGGCCGGTGACGGCCTGGGTGCCGTTCCAGTCGGCGGGCGAGCCCGCGGAGTTGGCGCCGGTGCCCTGGGCGCCGATGTCGGTGGCGCCGGTGCTGATCTGACCGGTGTCGGTGGCGTGGGCGAGCCAGTAGCCGCTGGGCAGACCTGCTCGGGAGCCGACTGCGGTGAGGTCGGGGTGTCCGTCGCCGGTCAGGTCGCCGTCCGAGGCGGTGGCGGCCGGAGCGGCGTAGATGACGCAGCTGGCGGTGTCACCGATGTTGCCGCCGGTGGAGACCGCGGTGACGGTCAGCATGTTCGTGCCGCGCGTGGGCGTGATGCTGATGGTGGTGCCGGCGGTCGTCGCCGGTGCGGCGCCGTTGAGCTGGTAGAGGTAGTGGTCGGGCGTCGTGCCGCTGCTGTTGGGGACCAGGGTGAAGGACGCGGCCGTACCGACCTGGTAGGCGAGCGCCGACTCGCTGCAGTCCGCGCCGGCTGTGTCGTTGACGACGGGGGCGCCGGGACGGGTCGGGTCGAACGTGAAGACGCACGTGGTGGACTTCGCCGACGTGTAGGTGCCGTCGGAAGCCGTCACGCTCCAGGCGACCCGGGTGGGGCCGGCGGTACCGAGCCAGCTGTGCAGATTGGCCTTGGTGAGCGTGAAGGCGGCCTTGGTGCCGCCCGCGGCGCTGACGGCCTTGGAGGTGACGGGCGTTCCGTCGGCCGCCTTGGTGACCGTGAAGGTGGCGCTGACCGTGCCGCCGTCGGTGTCGCGGACACCGGCGTAGAGGGTGACGTCACCGTCGCCCATGGTGCCGCCGGTGCAGTTGCGGGCCGGGGAGGTGGTCAGCGGGGTGGGGACCTCGGGCTTGTGGTCGTACGTGACGGTCATCGTCATGGTGGAAGGGTCGAACTTCTTCCACTGGTCCTTGTCGCCGCTGTCACCGGCCTGGAGGCCGAAGGTGACCGAGGAGGCGGGGGTGTTGGCGATGGCCTGCATGGTGCTGTGGATGTCCCAGCCGACCGACGCGGCCGGGCAGGAGGAGGACCAGCCGTGCGCGACGGTCTGGGTGTCGACCTTGGTCTTCCACGTCGGCGGGTTGTCCCAGGTGGTGGCCGAGGAGATCGCGCCGGTCGTCCACAGTTCCACCGGCTCCGCGGTGCAGGAGGCGGAGTGGATCTCGGTGGCGTAGAAGTGCGTGTGGGTCGTGTCGATCGTGGCGCCGTAGATCTTGCTGCTGACGCTCATCCGCACGTAGGCGTTGGCCTTGTAGTACGGGGAGTCCCATCCGTTGTAGCCGACGCGCAGGCCCTCGGAGTCCTTCGTGTTCCAGAAACTGGACGAGTGGTAATAGGAGTTGGTGTACGTGTAGCCCTGCGACGAGCCGCCTGCCGCGTAGGTGGGGTCGATGTAGAGCGGGTAGACCGTCGAGGCGCTCTTCAGCAGTGAGGCGTCGGGGGTCAGCGCGAGGGTGCCCCCGGTCGAACCGGCGCCGGCGCCACGCGAGTAGACGGCCCTGACCGGCGCGATGTGCGCGCCACTGCCGGGCGCGGCGGCGCTGGACGCCTCCGGTGTGCCGGCGCCGGCGCTGTCACCGGAGGGTGTCGCGCTCTTCGCGCTGCGGGAGGCCGTCGCCGCCGGGGTGGCGGAGTCCCACATGGTGGGGGCGGGCGCGGAGAAGACCGTACGGCCGGTGATGTCGGTGGCGGTGAAGTTGCCTGCCGTGTCGGTGGCCGGGGTGAGCCCCTGGGTCCGGGTGGCGAACGTCAGCCCGGCCAGCGCCGGCTCGGCGGCCGCGGCGGCGTTCTTGACGACCAGGGTCTCGGAGAAACCACCCTGCTTGTCAGCCGTGACGGCGAGGTCGACACCGGGCAGGACGTCGGTGTACGTGGCGCTGTTTCCGGACAGGGTGGGCGCCGGCAGGTCGCCGATCGAGGCCGGCAGCGTCAGCGACAGGGTGCGCGCGCCGTCCTTCATGACGGCCAGGGCGCCCGAACCGCCGCCGGACAGCGACAGGTCGACCGTGGACAGCGTCGGAGTGACGCTGCCGTCCGCGTGCCGGACGAGGGTGGCGTCCAGCGCCTTCCACGCACCGCCGGTGTACTTGCGAACCGGCGTGGCGCTCTGCGTGAGCGTGAACGTACCGTCCGGGTTCGCCGACTCGACCTCGGTCGGGGTGGTCGCGGAGGGCACGCCCACCGCCTTGCCGGTGGAGACGGCCTTCGCCGACGCGGCGGCCTCACCGGCGGTCGTCCTGGGCGCCTTCCGGGCTGCGGTGGACTTCGGTGCGGCAGCGGGCGCGGTGACCGCATCCGCGTGGGCCGGTACGGCCGCGACGGTCAGTGACAGCGCACCGAGCGCGGCGCTCACCAAGGCGGCGACGGTCCGGTGGGTCCGAACGGGTCTCACGGAGTTGTTCCCCCCATATTCAGAGTGAAAGCCCGACCAAAGCAGGTTGTTTGGGTCGGGCAACTACCGGCAGAGCATCCCTTGGAGTTCTGCTTCTCGTCGACACCTCACGACCTGACGGGCGAATCGGCCATGGGGGAAATGGTGGGTGTGTGGTCTGATTTTACACAGTTCCTTCACGATCGATTTACAGAAAAATTGCATTTTCATATTCTGACATTTCGGATATGAAGGTCTCGGCGTGATCCACCTCGCCGTGCGATAGTCGTCGCCGCTTTACCGGTTCTTCACGATCCGGTGGTTCGTCGTGCCCGCTCGCGGGCGGGACTCGGGGTGGGGCAGGTGTTGTTGATGGCTCGGGGCGGGTGGTTCGGCGGCGGGGTTCACTCTCCGCGGTGGCGGAGCCGGTGGGTGGGCGCCGCTGCGGCGCTCGCGGTCACGGTGTCGCTGGCGGGCGCGGGCCCAGCCGTGTCGGCTCCTTCGCATACCGGTCCGCCGGCGATCCACCAGACCGAGCCGGTCTCGGGTGTGACGACCCTGAAGCCGAAGAAGGTCAAGGTCACCGACGAGACGAAGCGGGCGGCGCACCACGCCTCACCGGCGAAGTGGCCTGCGGCCGCGTCCACGACGGCGACGCTGGCCGCCCCGGCGGGCAAGGCCGCGGCGGGGGCGAAGGCGACGGCGTCGGGGACGCCGGTGTGGGCACGGGCGGTCGCGCCGAGGACGGGCGCGTACCGGGGCCCGAGCAGCGTCCAGGTGAAGGTGCTGCCGCACGCGGACGCGACACGGCTGGGCGTCAACGGGGCTGTCTTCACGGTCGCTTCCACCGCCGGCGGAACAGGGAGCATCCAGGTCGGCCTGGACGCGGGCGCGTTCGCGCAGGCATACGGTGGCGACTACGCCTCGCGGCTGCGTCTGGTGGAGCTTCCGGCGTGTGCGCTGACAACGCCGGAGGTGGCCTCGTGCCGCACGCAGACGCCGCTTTCGACGGCGCGGGACGGTGCGGCGGGTGTGGCGACGACGCTGGCCATGGCGGCCCCGGAGTCGGTTGCCGCGACCGCGAGGGTGCTCGCGGCGACCACGTCCACGGACAGCGGCGCGGGGACGTATTCGGCGACCTCG
This sequence comes from Streptomyces sp. NPDC021224, assembly GCF_044332905.1. Lineage (NCBI taxonomy): Bacteria > Bacillati > Actinomycetota > Actinomycetes > Kitasatosporales > Streptomycetaceae > Streptomyces > Streptomyces sp. NPDC021224. The sequence continues at coordinate 563,255 of NZ_JBIRPW010000005.1, forward strand.
CTCAAGCCGTCCGGTTCGTGGACGGCGGGTGGTTCGGCCGGGGCGTTCTCCTACAGCTACCGCGTGGCGCTGCCGGGCCAGTCCGGAGGCCTTCAGCCGACGGCCGACCTCGGCTACAACTCCGGTGCGGTGGACGGGCAGACGGCTTCGACGCAGTCGCAGGCGTCATGGGCGGGTGATGGGTGGAGCACACCGGACTCCTTCATCGAGCAGACCTTCGCCTCATGCTCCGAAGACCCCGAGGGCACGGCGTCGCCTGTCCTGACCGTCGATGAGTGCTATGCGGGTCCGCTGCTGACCCTGTCGCTGAGCGGTTCGTCGACGTCGCTGGTCAAGGACGACAAGACGGGGGAGTGGAAGCCGGCCAGGGACAACGGTGAGGTGGTCAAGCACGTCACCGGCTCCGGCAACGGCACGGGCACGTACAACACGGACTACTGGACGGTGACCGAACGCGACGGCACGGTCTACCAGTTCGGACGCAACCAGCTGCCTGGCTGGTCGTCGGGCAAGGCCACGACCAACTCGGTCGACACCGTACCGGTGTACTCGGCGCACTCGGGTGACCCGTGCTACGACTCGGCCGGGTTCACGTCGTCGGTGTGCACGATGGCCTACCGCTGGCACCTGGACTACGTCACCGACACGCACGGCGACGCGATGGCGTACTACTACCACCAGGACACCAACTACTACGGCCAGGACAAGGGCGCGCACGACGTGTCCTACGTCCGAGACTCCTACCTGGCCCGGATCGACTACGGCTTCCGTGACGGCGGCGCCTATGGCACGGTGCCCGACCAGGTGGTTTTCGGCACTGCCTCTCGCTGCACCCTGGACTCCTGCGACGCGCTGTCGTCGACGACGGCGGCCGCGCAGTATCCGGACGTTCCGTTCGACCTGGTGTGCGCACAGGGCAAGGACTGCGCGCAGCAGTCGCCGTCGTTCTTCTCGACCGTCCGCCTGGCGTCGATCACGACGAAGCAGTACTCGGCCGCGGCGAGTGGCTACCAGGCCGTCGACACATACACGTTGCACGAGACGGAGCCGGCGACCGGTGACGGGAACTCGCCGACGCTGTGGCTGGCCTCGATCGGCCACACCGGCAACCACGTCTCGCCGGGTGGCCCGGCGACGGCGATCTCGCTGCCGGACGTGAAGTTCACTGGCATCGACCTGCAGAACCGCGTGGACACCTCGTCCTTTCCGGGCCTTTACCGCTACCGGATCTCGTCGGTCACGAACGAGATGGGCGGCGTTACCACTGTCACCTACGGCCTGCCGGACGCGTGCACGGCCGCGTACGTCGCCTCTGCGAGCGCGTCGGGCAACACCAAGTCCTGCTATCCGGTGTCTTGGACGCCGAAGGACTACACCGCGCCGATCACGGACTGGTTCGAGAAGTACGCCGTCTCCCAGGTTCTCCAGACCGACATCACCGGCGGCGCGGTGGCGCAGGAGACGGACTACGCCTACGCCGGCGGCGCGGCCTGGCACCACGACGACAGCGAGGTCGTCAAGCCCAGGTACCGCACCTGGGGGCAGTTCCGTGGCTATGGCACGGTGACGACGCGTACTGGTGACGGTACCAACGACCCGCAGACCAAGGCCGTCACCACGTACTACCGGGGCATGGACGGGGACTGGCTGTCGTCGTCCTCGAACCGGTCGGTGTCGCTCGCCGACTCCCAGGGCGGCCAGCACGCTGACAGCGACCAACTCGCCGGCAACCCGCTGGAGTCCACCGGCTACCTGGGTGACGGCGGTGCCGTCACCAACTCCACCGTCAGTTCGTACTGGGTGTCCCCTGCCACGGCGACCCGCGCCCGTACCGGCATCCCGGACCTGACCGCCCGCGCGGTGCAGCCCGCCGAGTCCTGGACCAGGCAGGCGGTCACCGGCTCCGGCACCACGACGTGGCGGTACACCGAGACCGACACCACCTACGATGACGCCCTCACCAGTGCGACGTTCGCGCTGCCCGTCCGCGTCTACAGCCACACCGTCCCGGCGCAGCCGGCGTACGACCAGTGCACGTCGACGACGTATGCCCCGGCCAACACCGCGAGGAACGTGGTGGGTCCGGCAGCGCAGCAGGAGACGGACTCCGTCGCCTGCTCCGGTTTCACCGAGAACAGCGTCGCGAGCGTCCCCAAAGCTCTCAACAGCCTGGGCGCACCGGCGTCCGTCAGTCGCCCCGCCCAGGTTGTCTCGGCGACCCGGACCTTCTACGACGACCCGACCTTCGCCACCGCCTTCCCTCAGACCAGCGCGCCCATTGCCGCCGACGTCACGATGACGCAACAGGCATCGGGCTACGTGGCCGGGGCCTTCACCTGGGTCACTACCAGCCGTGCCACATACGACGGTTACGGGCGTACGACGGCGTCGTACGACGCCAACGGCGACAAGACCGCCAGCGGCTACACCGTCGACAGCGTCGGCCTGACGACCGCGACGAGCGCCACCAACCCCAAGGGTCAGACTGCGAACACCACGATCGACCCTGCGCGTGGCCTGACGCTGACCGCCACCGACGCCAACGGGCTGGTCAGTACCACCGAGTACGACACCCTCGGGCGTACGACCGCGGTCTGGCAGCACGACCGCCCGACCAGCGATCCCGCCGACGCGCTGTTCACGTACACCGTCTCCCCGTCGGGCGGCGTCTCGGGGGTGACCACCCAGACGCTGAACGACTCGCTGGGCTACGTCACCTCTGTCTCGCTGTACGACTCGCTGGGCCGCGACCGGCAGTCCCAGACGCCGACGCCGCAGGGTGGGCGGATGGTCACCGAGTCGGTCTACGACTCGCACGGCTGGATCCGCAAGAAGAACAACGCCTGGTGGGACAAGGACCACCTGCCGGGGCTGAACATGGCGTCAGCGCAGGACTCGGAGATCCCGAACCAGGACCTGCTCACCTACGACGGCCTGGGCCGCACCGTGGTGGACGAGTCCGACGCCTACGCGGTCCCCAAGCAGACCACAACCACCGTGTACAGCGGCGACACCACGACGGTGTTCCCGCCGGACGGCGGCACGGTCAAGTCGACCACGGTCGATCCGCTCGGCCGTACCGTGTCGGTCTCCTCGTACAGCACCCCGCCGACGCTGTCGAAACCCTCGAACTCGTTCACGGGCGTGTGGTCGGTGAGTGGCGGTACGTCCAACGCGATCACGTACGGCTATGACGGGCACGGCAAACAGAACTCCGCCGCCAGCGGTGGCAGTACCTGGTCGTCCACCTATGACCTGCTCGGCCGTGAGACCTCGAAGTCCGACCCGGACGCTGGCACGAGCAGCATGGCCTACGACGCCGACGGCAACGTCACGCAGAGTACCGACGCGCGGGGTAAGAGCGTCTCGTTCGTGTACGACGTGCTGAACCGGAAGACGGCGGAGTACGCGGCGCCGCTGGACGGGCAGGCGTCGGCGAACCAGGTCGCGTCGTGGGTGTACGACAACGACAACGCCGTTGCCGGCGTCACGGACGCGGTGGGGCAGCTCACCACCGAGACGTCCTACAACGGCGGTTCGGCCTATGTCACCCAGCAGTTGGGCTTCAACGCCTTCGGCGAGTCACTGGGCGAATCGGTCACCATCCCGGCGACCGAGGGGACCGCGCTGGGCCGTACCTGGACGTTCAAGCACACCTACACCGCTCACACGGGCCTGCTCTACTCGGACGTCTACCCGCTGGCGGGCGGCCTGCCGCCGCAGACGGTCACCCACACCTACTCCACGGCTCTGGACCTGCCCAACGGTGTCGGCGACAGCGCTGCCGCCTACGCCCAGAGCACCACCTACTCCGCCTGGGGCCAGGTCCTCCAGGAGACCATCGGCAGCGCGGCGAGCCCGGCGTACGTGACGAACACCTACGACCCCCACACCGGCGCCCTCACCGACCAGCTGCTCAGCCGCGACAAGACGGTG